>NZ_JBQFSP010000003.1:0-233198 GCF_056538065.1 Ruegeria sp. BH8
GCTTCGGCTTCGGCTTCGGCTTCGGCTTCGGCTTCGGCTTCGGCTTCGGCTTCGGCTTCGGCTTCGGCTTCGGCTTCGGCTTCGGCTTCGGCTTCGGACAGGTCTTCTTCTACGGGTTCAGCCGGGTCAACAGGCGTATCTTCCTGCCGCAGATCAGTTTCAACTGCATCATCCGCTACGAGGGGTTCCACCGGCTTTTGATCGGATTTCTTCTTACCAGCCACCGCAATATTCCCCTTATCGAATCCAAATTCAGATGAATAACAGCCCAGGTTAAGTTAATCGGGGACCTCGCCACCCTCAACCCGCAACACATGTTTCACAAGCTTTTTAACAGCTTTACGCATTTTCTTGGGTGTCGGATGTTTTGCGATCTTCAGGTGCTCATAGCCCAAGGAATAAAGGGGATCAGCCGTAGCCTGGCTGATCGCAACCAGCCAAAGGGGGGCCGATCCGGCCCAGATATCGGCAAAATGTCGCGCCGTGCGCGGCGAGAAAAGCGGAGCAATTATCGGCAGATTTCCTCTGGCGGCCTCGGTTGCCTCGGGTGTTAGCGGCAACAACCGCTGCTGATAGACCGGCTGTTCCCGAACGGTCAGACCAGATTCGGTCAGGCGGCCAGCGACATTGCCCCGTGTATGCTCACCCCGCAGGTGCAAAAGGGGGCTTTTGGGCCGATGCTTGAGCAGATGCCCGACCAATTCTTCTGCCGTGGTTCCGACCATCTTGGCCTGCCACCCATACCCTTTCGCGGTACCGGTTGTTGCGGGTCCCACGCAATAGGCCGGCAGAGTTCGGTCAACACCTTTCGAGACCGCAGCATTCACCGCATTGGCCGATGTAAAGATCAATCCTTTTACACCTTTGGTATCCACTGCAACTGGTAGAGGCCAGATTTCCATGATCGGCGAATAGAGGACCTGAACCCGGGACCTGATGCGGGTTGGCAGCTGCTCGACAAACCTTTCCGAGGCGGAGCGAGGGCGGGTCATCAACAAAAACAACGTGTGGCGCCTTGACCCTTCAGGATTGTTTGCATCCGCGCAGGGTGATACCCCGCCGTATATACATGATGCAACGGATCAGGGTGATGGTGCAAACACTTACCGTATTGGGTTTGGAAAGCAGCTGTGACGACACAGCCGCAGCCGTCGTGCGCCAGACCGAAGGTGCCAAAGCCGAAATCCTGTCTTCTGTGGTGCACGGTCAAACCGATCTGCACAGCGCCTTTGGCGGTGTCGTGCCCGAGATTGCAGCCCGTGCGCATGCCGAAAAGCTGGATGTCTGCGTTATGCAGGCGCTGGACGCCGCTGGTCTGTCGCTGCGCGACATGGATGCCATTGCTGTCACCGCCGGGCCCGGTCTGATCGGAGGGGTCATGTCCGGTGTCATGTGCGCCAAAGGGCTGAGCGCCGCCACGGGCCTGCCGCTGATTGGCGTCAATCATCTTGCGGGTCACGCCCTGACACCCCGCCTGACGGACGGCGTCGCCTTCCCTTACCTCATGCTTCTGGTGTCGGGCGGCCATTGCCAATACCTGATCGCCCATAGCCCCGAGCAGTTTACCCGCCTGGGCGGCACCATCGACGATGCGCCAGGGGAAGCCTTTGACAAGACCGCTCGCCTGCTGGGCCTGCCGCAACCCGGCGGCCCGTCTGTCGAGGCTGAGTCCCGTGATGGTAATCCCCAGCGGTTCCGCTTTCCCAGGCCACTGCTCGACCGGCCCGGCTGTGACTTGTCTTTTTCGGGGCTGAAAACAGCGTTGATGCGGATGCGCGACCAGATCGTAGCCGACAAGGGTGGGCTGACCCGTCAGGACCGTGCTGATCTGTGCGCAGGATTCCAGCAGGCCATAGTGGACACATTGGCCGAGAAAACCCGCCGCGCGATTGATCTGTACCTTGATCACAACCCTGTTGATCCCGTTGTCGCGGTCGCAGGTGGGGTGGCAGCGAATTCGGCTATTCGGACAGCATTAGAGTCTGTTTGTGCGCAGCAAGGCGCTCGGTTTACAGCACCTCCGCTGGCTTTGTGCACGGACAATGCCGCGATGATTGCCTATGCGGGTCTTGAACGCATTCGCACCGGCGCGCGCGACGGTCTGGACCTGACTGCCCGCCCCCGCTGGCCGCTGGATCAACGCAGCCCGGCCATGCTGGGCAGCGGTAAGAAAGGGGCCAAGGCATGAACGTATCTGTCCTGGGATCCGGTGCGTTTGGTACCGCTTTGGCGATCTCGCTGTCAGGCAACGGGCCGGTAACTCTGTGGTCCAGAAACGCCGATCAGGCGCGGCAGATGCACGAGACGCGCGAAAACTCCACCCGGCTGCCTGGGGTTTCCTTACCCACGAACATCGCCGTAACCGCAAATATCGCTGAGGCGTCGAAGGCTGACATTCTGCTTTTAGCCGTTCCTATGCAGCAATTGCGCAGCGCCTTGCAGGATCACGCCCCGGTGCTGCGCGGCAAGACACTGGTCGCTTGCTGTAAGGGGATAGAGTTGGATTCTGGCCTCGGGCCCGTTGCGGTCATCAGGGATGTTGTCCCCGACGCCCCGATCGCTTTGCTGACAGGGCCCAGTTTTGCTGATGACATAGCGCGCGGTTTGCCCACTGCGTTAACGCTGGCTTGCGGTCATACGAATCTTGGCAAAGCATTGCAGACCAAACTGGCCACTGCAAACCTGCGCCTCTATCGGACCACTGACACCATAGGTGCTGAACTTGGTGGGGCGCTGAAGAACATCATGGCCATCGGTTGCGGCGCAGCAATCGGCGCGGGGCTGGGGGACAGCGCCCGGGCCGCGTTGATGACTCGCGGTTTTGCGGAAATGCAGCGCTTTGCCACCCTGCGTGGCGCGCGCTCTGACACCCTGATGGGTTTGTCCGGGCTTGGGGATCTGGTGTTGACCTGCTCCTCAGAACTGTCCCGAAACTACCGTTTTGGCCTTAGTTTGGGTCTGAGCCAACCATTTGACCAACATACTACCGTCGAAGGCGTCGCCACCGCGCGCGCCATGTCAGAGATTGCCGTCAAGGAAGGGCTGGACATGCCCATCAGTACAACTGTGGCGGATCTGAGCCATGGTGCCTACAGTGTGACCGAGGCCATCCAAAACCTGCTCAATCGCCCACTCAAGGAGGAATAACATGCTGATCGCACTCATCGCCCGTGACAAAGCCGGGGCACTGCAGACCCGGTTGGACAATCGCGCGGCCCATCTGGCCTATATCGAAGAAACGGGTGTTGTATCGCAGGCAGGGCCGCTGTTGGATGGCGACGCCATGATCGGTTCGCTGGTTGTGCTCGACGTCGAAGATCTGGCTGCTGCGCAAAACTGGGCAGATAATGACCCCTATGCGAAGGCTGGATTGTTCCAGTCGGTTGAACTGATTCCCTGGAAAAAGGTGATCGGCTGATGGCATATTGGCTTTTCAAGTCCGAACCTTCGACCTGGAGCTGGGAACAGCAAATGGCCAAGGGGGACACGGGCGAGGAATGGGACGGTGTGCGCAACTATCAGGCGCGCAATTTCATGCGTCAGATGGCCATTGGGGATTGGGGGTTCTTCTACCACTCTCAAAAGGACAAATCGGTTGTGGGTATTGTCGAAGTATGCGCCGAGGCACATCCCGACAGTTCCACCGATGATGAGCGCTGGGAATGCGTGGATATCAAGGCCGTCCGACCCTTTTCCAAACCCGTGACACTGGACCAGATCAAGGCCGACGAACGGCTTTCCGACATGGTGCTGGTGAAAAACTCTCGTTTGTCGGTTCAGCCGGTAACAGACGATCAATGGAAAGTGGTTTGCGCCTTGGGTGAAACGCAGCCGGATTAACCTGCCGTCCTGTATCAGGTGCAAAACTTCTCAAACGTCCGGCAAGGTGTTATGTTTCCAAGGGCTACGCCGGGTAGGGATCTGAAGGTTATGATTGCTCTGGTCGTAACCGCTTGGTGTTGTTCGGATAAATTCGATATGTTTTGAAAGTTTGAACCCCGTGTCTGACACTGAAAACGGCAACGGGACACTCGATAACACCGTTGCTGCGAAAAGCACGAAAACCTGGGAAGCGCGCCTGAAAGAGGCGCGGGAGAAGCGCGCGTCGGTGCTTGCGAAGGCGCAGGAAGAACCTGTTTCGACATCTGTCCAGACAGACAATCCTCCCCCTCCGGATGATACAGATACTGAGCAGATCGTTTCCGAGCGGGTCCGTTCGCTATATCTGGACAAACCGCGCGTCAGAAAAAAACGGAAAACTTGGGTCGCGTTAGTACTGCTTGCCCTTTTGTGTGGGGCCGCCTTGCAATGGGTCGTTGCAAATCTTTTTGATGACTGGCCATCCGCAGACGCAGAAGATCAGGCTGTTCTGAATGCGCTTTCTGAAACCTTTCTGGTCCCGGAAGAACCGCCTGAGGCTGCAACCACCAGCCTGCCGGACCCGAAAGACACCCCTTCGCCAGAGGATCTTTTGGTTTCAGGGGCCTCCGAGCCTGAGCCTCTCTCAATACCCGCTGACTTCAGCAAACCCTTGGACGAGCCAAATAGCCGGTCAGTCGATCCGGTTATTTTGGATCAATCCGATGCAACGCCCGCCCAAGAACCGGAAAACGCTGTCTTGCCGGAAAGCGAGTTTGCAACCGGCCCGAATCCTGAAGCGGCAACGGAGAAGCCGGAAGTTTCCTTAACGCCGCCCAAGATTTTCATTCCTGCCCAGATGGAACCCATGTTGGCCGTCGCAACTTCTTCAGACATTCAAGCCGCGATTCCAGCCCGGTTTGATCCACGATTTCGCAATCTCAATCCGCTGAACAAGGGCGGATTATCGCAGACATCACAGATAGCCCATGATCCCGTTCCGCAAGAGATCGACACACCCGCCAATCGACCCTACACCGAGGTGAAACCGCTTCTTTTGGCGCCAGCCATTGGTCTGGAGGTCTCGCTTTTTGTACCGTCGAGAGTTTCGCAAGAGACCAGCAACCGGGCATTGGAACTGCTTGCCCGAGGTCAGGCAACGGTGGTGGCAACAGCTCGGGTGGGATACCGGGTCCGAGAAACCCAGGTCCGGTTTTACCATCCCGATGACGCCGAAAACGCCGCGATGGCCGCCGATGCACTTGGGGGTATCGCACGGGACTTCACAAGCTCGGGCAGCAAGACGCGCCCGGGGCGGATCGAGGTTTATCTGGAAGGCAGCGGCGGAAATGCGGACGATAATTCAACCGTTCAGCCTGACAGCGCAGAAAACCTTATCGCGCGTATCCTAAAAGAGTTCAGATGAATAATGAGGGAAGGTTCTGACGATACAGAACCTTCCCTACCCCCGCGTGCTCCCTACTCACCACACGCGTATGGAAATGTCTGGTTCTGACCGTCCTGGTCACGGTTTGACCTTAGCCCAACCGCGCCCAGCATTTCAAACGCCAAGTCCTTAAAAAACAACTCAAATACAAAACGCCCGCCGGGAAGACGACAGGCGTTTCAGGAATACGCGGTAAGATCAGCCGTAAACGGCTTCTTTTCCGAAATGCTTGGTCAGCATGTAATAGACCACGGCGCGGTATTTGTTGCGCTCGGACATGCCATAGGTTTCCATGGCTTTGTTGATCGCTGCCATCAGCTCGGGACCATCGGACAAGCCCAGTTTCTTGATCAGGAAGTTGTTTTTGACGGTTTCCAACTCGGACTCCTGGCTGGCTGCAACAGTTGCCGCATCTGCGTCATAAATCGCCGGGCCGCAACCGATTGTGACCTTGGTCAGCAGGTCCATATCGGGGTTCATCCCACATTTGTTTTTCAGATCTTCAGCGTATTTGGCGATCAGCTCGTCGCGCTTGCCCATGTCCTAATCTCCTTTATCCGTCAATCCGGCACCAATCACCGATAGCCGAGATTAGACGTGTCACAGGTCTGCCAAAAAGGATAAAAAACTGCGTTTCCTCCCCCTTAACGGGGGCTGGAAGGCACAGGATGCAAGACCTATCTGCAGTACCCCCAGCCAGAACCTTGCAGGTGGAAATGATCCGCGTGCAAGCGATTGAAGTCCGGGCCCAGAACCACACGAAACCAGTCGCACGCGCCCCTCCAGATCTGTCGCAGGAACGCGGGTTCGGCACCAGAGCCCTGCCAGTCATTTAACAGGGTCAGCACGCGGCCATCGCTCGTCTCTACACCGATGATATCGATCGAGTCAGCACGGGCATGGCTGCTCCATCCGTTGTTTTCACCCTTCAGGGTGCGCATGCGCCTGCAATTGTAACTTCCGACATGGCGCAATCGGGCAATACCGGTTCCAAGCAGTTCGTGCGCGGCCGGCTGCACGACATGGTGTTCCCACATCGCCAGACGCAATGTTGTGGCGCAACTGGTTTCAACGGCTTCGATATGCGAGGTGGCCAGGCGGGTCAGAAGGCCGCGTGCGGCAATTCTACAGTTCTGGTCAACGACCAGATCCTCCATCGCCTCGAAATGAACGCCCGCTTCGGCCAACGTAGCCCGACACTGGGTTTCGTCCGCCACGGCGCGGTTCAGTTGATACCTGGTGACCGGCGTGACCGGCGCGCTGACTATTAGGTCGCGCAAAGGGTTCCAGTGTGATGGCACCGGTGTCTTTGGATGCGCCAACAGCACCCAGCCGCCGCCGCCCAGCACGATCAGCACAACCAGAACCCTGAAAACTAAGAACGCCGCCGAGTAAAGAAACCGGCGGCGTCCGTTGTTCTGCGTCATCGTCAGACGACAATCAGTAGCGGTAGTGTTCCGGCTTGTATGGACCTTCCGGTTTGACACCGATGTACGCCGCCTGATCCGCATCCATCTTCGTCAGCTTCACGCCGATGCGATCCAGATGCAGGCGGGCCACTTTTTCGTCCAGATGCTTGGGCAGGATGTAGACCTTGTTCTCGTACTGATCACCCTTGGTGAACAGTTCGATCTGTGCCAGAACTTGGTTGGTGAACGAAGCCGACATCACGAAAGACGGGTGACCTGTGGCATTGCCAAGGTTCAGCAGACGGCCTTCGGACAGCAGGATCAGACGGTTGCCCGAAGGCATCTCGATCATGTCCACCTGCTCCTTGATGTTGGTCCACTTGTGGTTCTTCAGGCTAGCCACCTGAATCTCGTTGTCGAAGTGACCGATATTGCCAACGATGGCCATGTCCTTCATCTCGCGCATATGCTCGATGCGGATCACGTCCTTGTTGCCGGTGGTGGTGATGAAGATATCCGCGCTGGCAACTTCGTCTTCCAGCAAGGTCACTTCGAACCCATCCATCGCAGCCTGCAGCGCGCAAATCGGGTCAACTTCGGTCACCTTCACGCGCGCACCCGCGCCGCGCAGGCTGGCGGCCGAGCCCTTGCCCACGTCGCCATAGCCGCAAACCACGGCAACCTTACCGGCCATCATGGTGTCGGTGGCGCGGCGAATACCGTCAACCAGCGATTCCTTGCATCCGTATTTATTGTCGAATTTCGATTTTGTGACCGAGTCATTCACGTTGATCGCCGGGAACGGCAGATGGCCGTCTTTCACCAGCTGATACAGACGGTTCACGCCGGTGGTGGTTTCCTCGGACACGCCCTGAATCTGGTCGCGCATCTTGGTGAACCAACCGGGACTGGCCGCCATGCGCTTGGCGATCTGCTTCTTGATCACCTCTTCCTCTTCCGAACCCGGAACTGGGATGATGTCTTCGCCCGCTTCGGCACGTGCGCCCAGCAGGATGTACAGGGTCGCGTCGCCGCCATCGTCAAGGATCATGTTCGGACCATCTTCAAACAGGAAGGATTTATCCAGATAATCCCAATGCTCTTCCAGCGTCTGACCCTTGATGGCGAAGACGGGAATGCCCGCCTCGGCGATCGCGGCGGCGGCATGGTCCTGAGTCGAGAAGATGTTGCACGACGCCCAGCGCACATCCGCACCCAGCGCAACCAGCGTTTCAATCAGAACGCCGGTCTGGATGGTCATGTGCAGCGACCCAACGATACGCGCACCTGTCAGAGGCTTGCTGTCCCCATATTCCGCACGCAGGGACATCAGTCCCGGCATCTCGGTTTCGGCAATATCCAATTCCTTGCGGCCGAACCCGGCAAGCGAAATGTCTTTAACGATATAGTCCACGGCCATCAGGCGCTCCATTTTCGGTAAATCACAGTCCCGGCTGCCCCTAGCACTCCTTGGGGCAGGTGGCAACTTTGAAGACTGTTACCGGAAGCCTGGTGGCCGCTTTCAGCTTGGCGTGCCTTCGATTTTTATCTTTGGTATCGCTTCAAAAAAATCGGTGCCAACGGCAACAATACAACTGATCCCGTTCGCATTGGTTACCAAAACGGTATAACTGCCCGTTTCCTTCGAGGCCCAGACCTCCATCACAGATTGCGCGTCGCGCGTCTTTTGCAAACCGCCAAAGGCCAATTCCTCGGCGTAGTTTTCCTGCAATTTGGCGACAATATCGTCGCGATCTGCGCAACTTCGGGCAAAAGCTGGTGGGGCGGTCGCGGCCATTCCAAAGGTCAGGGCAATGGCGAATAAACGCTTGAACATGACAAACTCCTATCGTTTCGCGTTTCACGGTCGAGAGGAGCACACCGGGAGAAGCATGTGCCCCCCTCGGTTTTGATGTCGGGATCATGGCGCGCCGTTTCAAAGCACAAATGCTCAAGAAACTGTTGGCAGCAAGTGATCCAGACAGGTACATCATAGCACAAAAATATGGCGCAATCGCGTCCGGTCAGGCGAGGCATAGCAAAATGGCAACACAACCCAGGGCATGGCAGCGCATGTTATCGGGGCGTCGGCTGGACCTGCTGGACCCGACCCCGGTGGATATCGAGATAGAAGATATCGCCCATGGGCTTGCTTTTGTGGCGCGCTGGAACGGGCAGACACGCGGCGATTTCGCCTATTCCGTGGCCGAACACTCTCTGTTGGTTGAGGAACTCTTCGGCAGAATAGCCCCCAAGGCACCCGTCAAGTGGCGGTTGGCAGCCCTGTTACATGACGCGCCGGAATACGTGATCGGCGACATGATTTCGCCGGTCAAATCCGCCGTCGGCCCCGGTTACGGCGCCTTGGACGACCGGCTGGCGGCGGCGATCCACATCCGGTTCGGTTTGCCTGCTGAGGTACCAAAAGCGATGAAGCGGCAGATCAAGAAGGCCGACAAAATCAGCGCCTGGATGGAGGCCACCCAAATCGCGGGCTTTTCCGAGGCAGAGGCGACAAAATTCTTTGGTCGCCCGGATAAAGCGGTGATGGAGGGATTGGAGATCACGCTAAGACCACCGGTCGAAGTAAGGAAAGCCTACACAGATCGGCACACAGTGCTTCTCGCGCTACTTTAGCGACGTGCAACCTGAACAGCTAAAGGAAATGGTGAAATGAGCGCGAAACGGCCGATTGGGAACCGGATCTTGCTTGCAACAAATTTGGTGCTGATCCTGGCGCTAGCAGCCGTGTTGATCAGAACTGGGTATCTGGCGAAGACAGTACGCAAGCTTACCGGAGCGCATACTCCCGTCACAGAAACTAAACACTATCAGACAATGGTGTGGCTGCACAAACGACCGATTTCCCAAGCTCTAGCGTCACCGAATATTCAAATCGCATTTATTGGTGATTCCATCATCGAGGGATGGCTAACCAGCAACATCGTTTCAAACGCATTGAATCTGGGAATCAGTCGGGACACAACCCAAGGCTTAATAGCAAGGGTACACCCGGAGCTCATCACTCATGTTCCGGTCTGGTACTTGGGTGTTGGGGTTAATGACGCCCTGAACGACACACCTCTGGAGGAGATTCCGAAATATGTTAAGCAGTTAGCGGATGTGTTCACCTCCGTAGACAGATTGATCTGGCGCGCCGTTCTGCCTGTCGCCGGCGAAACTTGGACTATCGAAAACGAAGCGTTTCGAACCGCCTACAACATTGCAGCACAACAAGCTTGCTTGGAAATGGGAAACTGCACGTTTCTCAACTCCCCTCCCGGGTATAGTGATAACATCGACAAGTGGACATCGGACGGCCTACACCCCAATCCAATCGGTTATCGTCACCTGACACAGCAGCTTTGCGCTGAAATAAAGTGCTCCCTTCAGTGACGCTGAGTGGGGTTTTTTGCGGTGATTAGGTTATAGTCTCAACGCGGACTGCGCTTCGCCAGTATCCTCTGCAATGTCCGGCGATGCATGTTCAGCCGACGCGCCGTTTCGCTGACATTGCGGTCGCACAGCTCATAAACCCGCTGGATGTGCTCCCAACGCACGCGGTCCGCGCTCATGGGGTTTTCCGGCGGTGGCGGCAGTTCGTCACCCTTGGCCAGCAGCGCATTGGTGATGTCGGTGGCGTCGGCGGGTTTCGACAGATAATCGGTTGCGCCGATTTTTACAGCGGCGACTGCGGTCGCAATCGCCCCGTACCCGGTCAGAACCACTACCCGGCTGTCAGGGCGTTTTTCGCGCAAAACTTCAACCACATCCAGACCGTTGCCATCCTCCAGTCGCAGATCAACAACCGCGTAAGCCGGTGGGCGGGCGGTGGAAATTGCGCGGCCTGCGGCGACAGACCCTGCAGTTTCGACCTCGAATCCACGCTTTTCCATGGCCTTGGCCAAACGTCTCAGGAACGGCTCGTCATCATCCACCAAAAGCAGGGATTTATCAGGGCCGATATCAAGCTGAGAACTGTCTGCCATATGTTAGGTCTTTCCGCTATTTCATGCCTTTGGCTTAAACATGAGTAATAGCAGCGCAGAAACAAAGGTCAAACAACCTTGTTAAGGCGCGGCCTGGTCCAGAAAGCACCCGACCTTGTCCGCCATCTGTTCGGCGGTGTCATCGCGCTTGAAGAATTCAAGGAAACCATGTTCGGGCGTCACCAGATAGGTGAAGGTGGAATGGTCAACAAGGTAGAATTCGTCGCTTTTATCCTGTGCCTTGTAATAGGTCTTGTAAGCCTTGCTCGCCGCCCTGACCTGTTCGGGCGAACCGGTCAACGCAATCGTCTTGCCGCCAAGATTGAAGGCATAATCATCCACAACCTCGGGCGTGTCCCGTTCGGGATCGATCGAGATGAACAGCGCCGTTGCCGACTGCCCGCGCTGGTTCAGGATATCCACGGCCTCAACATTGCGGGACATGTCAAACGGGCAAACATCGGGGCAGAATGTATAGCCGAAATAGACAAGTGTGGGTTCGGTGATCACGTCTTTGTCGGTCACCGTCTCACCTTTGCCATTCACCAGTTCAAACGGCCCGCCGATAGCAGCGGTCCCCCCGGCAATCTGCCCGGATCGGCACTGTGCAAACTGGTCGCCGGAACCGCCCCCACGCGTCAAAAGCCACATCGCACCAAGACCGATGGCCAGAACGAGAGTTGCAAGAATTGCGTATAGGCGGGTCATTTCGGTTTTCCGGTCGCAAGGAGTTGTTGATCGTTTCGGCCGGGACACCTAACAAGATGACCAGCCTTTGCAACAGGACATAAGCGACCGATGGCAGATTCCAATCAGACTTTTTGGCGCGGCCAGGAACGCAGCAGCTGGATCCGCCTGCGCACCCTGATCCTGTTGAGATGGGTTGCCATTTTTGGTCAGATCACCGCCATCACCGTGGCCCAGAAATACTATCACGTGCAGCTGGAACTGGGCCTGTGCTATCTGGCCATCGGGATCTCGGTCATGGGTAACCTGACTGCCATTCTGTTGTTTCCACAGAACAAGCGGATGTCCGAGTTCGAAAACTTCCTGATGGTTCTGTTCGATCTGCTGCAACTGTCGATCTTGTTGTATCTGACGGGCGGTCTGAACAACCCCTTCGCCCTTCTGCTTTTGGGGCCGGTCACGATTTCCGCCAATGTCATGAGCACACGGTCGACCTTGATAGTTGGGGCTGTTGCGATTGTTCTGACCACCCTGCTGGCGGAATTCCACCTGCCGCTGCGGACCAACATCGGAGTGTTTCTGGACATTCCGGAAATCCTGCTGTTTGGCAATTGGGCGGCTATTATTATCGCCATCGTCTTTATCGGTGCTTATTCTCACCGCGTCAGTTCCGAGGTTCAGTCCATGTCCGAAGCGCTGGCTGCCACCCATATGGCGCTGGCCCGCGAGCAAAAATTGACCGATTTGGGTGGCGTGGTAGCCGCTGCCGCGCACGAGTTGGGCACCCCCTTGGCCACGATCAAACTGACAAGTGCGGAACTGATCGAAGAGCTGGACGACCGTCCCGACCTCAGGGAAGACGCCGCCTTGATCCGTGAGCAGGCTGATCGGTGCCGCGACATTTTGCGCGATATGGGTCGTGCCGGAAAAGATGACCTGCATTTGCGGCAGGCTCCGCTTTCGACGGTGGTGAACGAAGCCGCCGAACCGCATGTCGACCGGGGCAAGGTCGTTCATTTTTCTGAAGGCCCGACGCAGGACGGAGACGTGCTGCAACCCTCGATCCTGCGAAAGCCCGAGATCATTCACGGGCTCCGCAACCTGATCCAGAATGCCGTGGATTTCGCCCGCGCGAATGTCTGGGTCGAAGCCGAATGGACAGACAGCAGGATCACCGTCAGCATCATGGATGACGGGCGCGGCTACCCGTCGCACATGATTGGACGCATCGGTGATCCCTTCATGCGCCGCAGACGGGCCGAAGCCGACCTGCGGACCCGGCCGGAATACGAAGGCATGGGACTGGGACTGTTCATCGCAAAAACGTTGCTGGAACGCAGCGGTGCCGAGCTGAAATTCGCAAATGGCACGGACCCGTATCAGCATCTGACTGATCACAAGGACAGGACAGGCGCGATCGTCAAAGTCTCGTGGCCGCGCAACCTGATTGACGCGCAAAAGGGTGACACGCCGGTTCCATCCGGTTCCAACAAACGCATTCAAGTATGAGTTAAGGAGCCGTTAACCTATCCTGCCCATAGTCAGCCGGGGTTTGTTCTACCTTGGGGATATTCATGGCCGACTGGATCATTCTGGCCGCGATCAGCCTGGTATCGGGATGCTTTGCCGTGCAGTGGTTATTGCCACGCCAGACGCAACGCGACGATGTCTTTGGTTTGTTTTCGACAACATCCCTGTTCGATGCGGTATTCCTGTTTGATGGTGATCACCTGATCAGCCACTCCGATATCGCGCTTGCCGGGTTCGAACATGTTGGAAGCTGGCAGGACTTGCGCCGCCTGCTGCAAAGGGATTTCCCCACCTTCCCCGAAACACCCGAAAAGGTTCGTGATCAAAATGTACTGGTAATCTCGGCCATTGATTGCACAGTCGAACGCGAAGTCGTGTGTGAATGGATCGACGGGATTGTCCGCGTGCGTCTGCACGAACCGGCCAGAGTACCTCCGACTGGGTCAAGCACGCTGAGTGAACCGAGCCGTTTGGCCATGGAACAGGCCCCCTATCCAGTATGGTTGCTGGATCACAACAGCCAGGTGCAATGGTGCAATGCGGCTTATGTCACGCTTGTTCGCCGGGCGCGTGGTCAGGATGCCGATCTGACTGCCCCGCTGTTTCCGGGCACCTCTGATGCGCCGTCGCTTGGAAAATCAAGGGTTTCGGTAGATGTGACTGGGACCAACAGCAAGTTGTGGTTCGACCTGACGCAGATCGAACAGGAAGACGGGCGGTTATGTTACGCCACAGACATCAACGCCATTGTCGAAGCGGAAACCGCGCAACGCAAGTTCGTGCAGACCATGACCAAGACGTTTGCTCAACTTTCGATCGGCCTGGCCATTTTCGATCGCAACCGGCAACTGGCGCTGTTCAACCCGGCCCTGATCGATCTGACCACGTTGCCGCCGGATTTCCTCAGCTGCCGCCCAAATATCAGCAGCTTCTTCGACCGGCTAAGGGATCAGCACATGATGCCAGAGCCCAAGAACTACCGTACATGGCGGCGTCAGATGAACGACCTGCTCGAAGCAGCCGAGGGCGGCAATTACCACGAAACATGGTCGCTTCCCTCTGGCTCGGTTTATTCTGTAAGCGGCAGGCCGCATCCCGACGGGGCTGTTGCGTTTCTGTTCGAAGATATTACGGCAGAAATCACGTTAACGCGCCGCTTCCGGTCCGAGATGGATCTGATGCAATCCATATTGGACAAGCTGGCCGATGCAATCGCTGTATTTGCCGATGATGGCACCCTGGCCCTTACCAACTACGCCTACGAAAAGCTTTGGGGCAGCGCACAGGAAATCGGCTTTCAGACCGACACCATCACCGATGTCACGCGGCATTGGCAGGACCATTGTGTCGCTACGCCGATCCTTGGAGAGATCCGGGATTTTGTCGAAATGCGGGATAATCGGGCGGAATGGACGGCTGAAATCCGGATGCGGTCAGGTATCACTTTGGACTGCACGGTTTCACCGGTTCATAATGGTGCGACGATCGTGCGGTTTGCACCCGTGGATATTCTGACAAAAACAGCTCCTATGAAACAGATCAGCGCCTGAACCGGGGTTGCAGCCGATTGGGCAGAACGTCATTGTGGCGCCATGACGACGCCCCCCCAAACCCTGACCTTCAGATCGCCCGATGAAACCGCAGATTTTGCGACCCGTGTCGGGTCTTCGCTTGGTTCCGGGGATGTCCTGTTGCTTAGTGGTGCAATCGGCAGCGGCAAGACGCATTTCGCACGCAGCCTCATTCAATCACTCATGCCTGAGCCGGAAGATGTGCCGTCACCCACATTCACTTTGGTTCAGACCTACGACACCCCGGCCGGTGAGATCTGGCACTGCGATCTTTATCGGCTGAACGCGTTAGAGGAAGTGGATGAACTGGGTTTGGTCGATGCCTTTGACACAGCAATCTGCCTTGTGGAATGGCCGGAAAAGCTGGGCGCACTAGCCCCTGCCGCTGCGTTAAAGCTGGCCTTCGAAACAGACCCTGACACAGAAGATACCCGCCACGTGTCCTTGTCATGGACCGATCCGAAATGGGTAAAAAAGCTGGAGAGTGCAGGATGACAAACAGGACAGTCCTGGCAGAGGCCCTTATTGCACAAACTCCTTGGGCCGGGGCAACGCGTGCACCACTGGCCGGCGACGCATCGAACCGCCGGTACGAACGCGTGACCGATCCGGTCAGTGGGCGAACGGCTGTCCTGATGGATGCGCCACCTGACAAGGGCGAAAGCGTCGAATCGTTTGTGCGTGTTGCTGAGTATCTGCGTTCGATTGGACTGAGTGCGCCCGAGATTTACGCAGAAGACGCTGAATATGGATTTCTGCTGCTGGAAGATCTGGGTGATGATCTGTTTGCACGTGTTCTGAAAAAAGACCCGTCCAAAGAACGCCTTTTGTACGAGGCCGCGACAGACGTGTTGCTTCACCTGCATCAGGCCCCATTATTGTCGCTACCGTCCTACGACCCGGCCCTGATGACGGACCTGGCGGCGCTGGCGCTTACGAAATATGCCGCTGGAATTCAGGGCAATGTTGATCAGGACGTTCTGGACCGGTTCGAACTTCGGTTTGCCGATATTCTGCACCGAGAAACCTCTGGGGACAAAGTTGTCATTCAAAGGGACTATCACGCGGAAAACCTTCTTTGGCTGCCCGAGCGCGACGGCATAAGGCGCGTCGGATTGCTGGATTTCCAATTGGCCATGCTGGGGCACCCCGCCTATGATCTGGTGTCCTTGCTTCAGGACATTCGCCGCGAAGTTTCGGTCGGGACAGAAATGCAGATGATCAACCGCTATATTGCAGGGTCGGGTATGGATGATCACGAGTTTCGGACCGCGTACAGCGTATTGGGCGCGCAGCGAAATCTTCGCATCCTTGGCGGTTTTTCGCGGCTGGCAACCGATTACGGCAAGCCGCAATATCTGGACATGATCCCGGCGGTCTGGTCGCACCTCATGCGGGATCTGGAACACCCTGCCCTTGTTTCGGTGGCCTCGCTGCTGCACGACGCTCTGCCCCGACCAACACCTCAGAATTTGGCCAGGCTGAGGCCCCAATGACCGGATCACCCTTTGCCGTAATGTTGTTTGCCGCCGGGTTTGGCACCCGTATGGGCGCGTTGACCAAGGACCGACCCAAACCGCTGATCGAAGTGTCCGGGCGCGCCCTGATCGACCACGCGCTGGATCTTGTCGACAACCTTGGCCCTGTTCGCACAGTGGCAAACGTGCATTACCACGCCGATCAGCTCGACGCGCATCTCAGGCCCAAAGGCATTCTGATATCGCGGGAAGAGCCGGAGATTTTGGAAACCGGCGGCGGGTTGCGCGCAGCCCTACCATTGCTGGGCACCGACCCTGTGTTCACACTGAATACCGACGCAATCTGGTCCGGCCCAAATCCATTGATGCTGCTGCAAAACGCATGGGACCCGTCCCGCATGGATGCACTTTTGATGTGTGTTCCGACTGCGCAGGCCATTGGTCACAACGGGCCGGGTGATTTTACCGCTGATCGGTTGGGGCGGATCACGCGTGGACCCGGATTGGTTTACGGGGGTGCACAGATTCTCAAGACACAAGGGTTGCACGCCTTCTCGCAGCCAGCGTTTTCGTTGAACCTGCTTTGGAACCAGATGCAGGATCAGGGGCGTTTGTTCGGCATTGAGTATCCCGGTCGCTGGTGTGATGTGGGTCACCCCGATGGGATCGCTCTGGCCGAGGATTTGCTGGCAGATGTTTGACCCCGGACCCCTGCCCCGCGTCTTCGCCGTCCCGCCCGGTACGGATTTCCCCAAGGCGTTGGTCGACGGCCTGAGGCGGCGTTGTTCAGGCCCGCCCGAAGCTATGGCGCGGGTGGAACTGGTGTTGAACACGCGGCGTATGGAACGGCGCGTACGTGACCTGTTCAATCAGGGGCCGCCTTGCCTGCTGCCCCGCATCTCTCTGGTTACCGATCTGGGGGACAGTGCTGATCTGGCGCATATTCCACCTGCCATTCCGCCCCTTCGGCGGCGTCTGGAGTTGACACAGCTGGTCGCCAAATTGTTGGAACAACAACCGGATCTGGCCGCGCGGTCGTCGGTTTTTGACCTGTCCGACAGTCTGGCGGCGCTGATTGACGAAATGCAGGGTGAAGGTGTGTCGCCGGACACAATCCGGGGGCTGGATGTCAGCGACATGTCCGGCCATTGGGCGCGGGCTCAGACCTTTATTGGTATCGCAGATCATTTCATTGACACGGGCTCGCAGGTGATGGACGCGCAGGCCCGCCAACGCCGCGTGGTCGAAAACCTGATCGCCCGCTGGCAAACCGATCCCCCCCTGCATCCGGTTATACTGGCCGGGTCGACCGGTTCGCGCGGCACCACGCTGATGCTGATGGACGCCGTCGCGCGCTTGCCGCAAGGGGCGCTGGTACTGCCCGGATACGATTTCGACCAGCCGGATCACGTTTGGGAAGGGTTGGATGATGCGTTGACTTCGGAAGATCACCCGCAATACCGGTTTCGCAAGCTGATGCACGGGCTGGGCCTGTCACCCGGTCAGATCACCCCCTGGACAGACCTGAACGCCCCCTCGCCTGCCCGTAACCGTCTGGTTTCCCTGGCTTTGCGCCCGGCCCCGATCACCAATGCCTGGATGAGCGAAGGCCCGAAACTGGCTGATCTACTCGGCGCAACCAAAGACCTGACACTGGTCGAGGCGCAATCACCGCGGGACGAGGCTTTGGCCATTGCCCTGCGCCTGCGAAAGGCTGCTGAAACCGGTCAGACCGCCGCCCTGATCACGCCCGATCGCATGTTGACCCGTCAGGTCAGCGCCGCGCTGGATCGGTGGAACATTCTGGCGGATGACAGCGCCGGTTTGCCGCTGCAACTCTCTCCTCCGGGCCGGTTTCTGCGACATGTGGCTGGTCTGTTCACGCGCCGTCTGGAGGGCGAGGCGCTGCTTACCTTGCTAAAACACCCTTTGTGCCATGACGGCAGTGAACGCGGTAACCATTTGCTGCACACGCGTGATCTGGAACTGGACCTGCGCCGCAATGGCCCGCCATTTCCGGATGGCACCAGCCTCACCGCATTTGCAGTACGCAAAGAAGCCCCCGAGGCCTGGGTTCAATGGGTTGTTCACCACTTCTGCGATCAACAGATCGGTGGCGAGTTGGCGCTTTCCGACTGGGTAGATCGGGTCACAACACTGGCCGAGGCGATCTCGGCTGGCAGTGCAGGTGAAACCGGCACGTTGTGGGACAAGAACGCGGGTCAAAAGGCACTGGCAGTGCTGAATTCCCTCAGGGATGAGGCGCAACATGGCGGGCCGATGACAGCCCATGATTTTGCCGATCTTCTGGGCGCGTTGCTTGCAGGGGAAGAGGTCCGCGACCGCGACGCGCCACATCCGCATATCATGATCTGGGGCACACTCGAAGCGCGGGTACAAGGTGCCGACCTGTTGATCCTTGGCGGATTGAACGAAGGCAGTTGGCCAGAAGCTCCGGCTCCTGACCCCTGGCTGAACCGGCAGATGCGTGACAAAGCGGGGTTGTTGCTGCCCGAACGGCGGATTGGCCTGTCGGCGCATGATTTTCAACAGGCCATCGGCGCGCCCGAGGTCTGGCTAACCCGCGCAACCCGCTCGGACGATGCGGAAACGGTGCCGTCCCGTTGGGTGAACCGGCTGACAAACCTGTTGCAAGGCCTGCCTGAGCAGGGTGGCCCCCAAGCGCTGGCCGAAATGCGCGCCCGTGGCCAAAACTGGCTGAATTGGTCCGACGCTCTGGAAGACGCGCCGCGCATTGACCCCGCGCAACGCCCATCCCCGCGCCCGCCAGTTGCCGCGCGTCCACGTCACCTGTCAGTAACGGAAATCAAGCGGCTAATTCGCGATCCTTATGCCATCTATGCCAAGCATGTGCTGCGTTTGAAACCTCTCGACCCGCTTGTCCAGGCACCCGACGCGTTGCTGCGGGGGATCGTAATCCACGAAATCCTCGAACATTTCGTCAAGGATAGCGTGCTCGACAACGCCTTGCTGACGCGTGAGAATTTCCTGAAGCGCGCGCACGCATTGCTGGAGCAGCATGTCGCCTGGCCCACGGCGCGGCACCTGTGGCTTGCGCGACTGGAACGGATCGCAGACGACTTTATCAGCGCCGAACTTTCGCGCCGGGGTGATGGCGGGCCAGTGGCCTTTGAAGCGGCGATGAAGCTGGCGCTGAACCCGCTGGATTTCACCATAACAGGGCGCGCCGACCGGATCGATCACAACAGCCGGGGGGCCTTGCGGATCATCGACTATAAAACCGGCGCGCCTCCGACAGAAAGCCAGCAGTCCAAATTCGACAAGCAATTGCTGATCGAGGCCGCAATGGCCGAGCAGGGCGGTATCGAAGGGCTTGACCCGATGGCGGTGGCAGAGGCGATCTTCATCGGGATGGGTGGTGCCTATAAAGAGGTGCCCGCGCCGCTGCTGAAAGAACCCGCCGACAAGGTTCTAGCCGAGCTGAAAGAGCTGATTTCGGCTTATTTAGAATCTGATCAGGGGTATTCGTCCCGCCGAATGCTACACAAGGATACGGATATCGGTGACTATGATCATCTGGCCAGGTTCGGCGAGTGGGACCGGACAGCCGAAACGCGCCCCGAGGATTTGACATGAGCGCGCGCAACGAAGCAACCGAACGGCAGGTGCAGGCCGCGCGACCAGATGCCTCGACCTGGCTGGCCGCCAATGCGGGGTCTGGAAAGACACGGGTTCTGACCGATCGGGTGGCGCGCCTGCTGCTGGGTGGCGTCCAACCGCAGCACATTCTTTGCCTGACCTATACCAAAGCCGCTGCCAGCGAGATGCAGAACCGGTTGTTTGACCGTCTTGGCAAATGGGCCATGCTGGAAGATGCCAGGCTGCAAAAGGACCTGGCCGAATTGGGCGTGACTGGCACCATCGATTCAGATCGATTGGCCCAAGCGCGCACCCTGTTTGCCCGCGCCATTGAGACGCCGGGTGGCTTGAAGATTCAGACAATTCACTCTTTCTGCGCCTCGTTGCTGCGTCGTTTCCCGCTCGAGGCCGGGGTCAGCCCGCAGTTTTCGGAAATGGAAGACCGTGCGGCAGCTTTGCTAAGGGAAGAAATTGTTGAAGATTTTGCAGAAGGCCCGCAGGCCGGGCTGATCGAAGACGTGGCCCGGTTTGTCACCGATACAGGCTTTGACAAGCTGACTGCGGCGATCACCCAGAAACGCAACCTGTTCGCGCAGCAACTGGATTGGTCTGATCTTCTGCAACGCTTCGAACTGCCCTCGCATTTCGACGATAATGCGTTGTTCCAAAGCGTTTTTCAGGGTGGTGAGGTCCAGCTGATCCAATCAATGCTGCCCGTATTGCTCGAAAGTGGCGGCAATAATGCCAAGGCTGCGGCAAGGCTGGCAGGGTTCACCGACGCACGATTGGCTCACTTGCCCATGCTGGAAGACGTGCTGCTGACCGGAAAAGGCGCAAAAGAACCGTTTACCGCCAAGACCAACGGCTTTCCCACCAAACCCCTTCGCGAAGGTGCGCTGACTGACCGGATGCCTCAACTCGAAGCTCTCATGCTTCGGGTCGAGGCCGCGCGTGAACGCCGACTGGCGCTGGTTGCCGCCCAGAAAACCGCCGTTTTGCACCGCTTTGCCGCTGCATTTCTACCGGAATATGAACGCCGCAAGCAGTTGCGGGGGTGGCTGGATTTCGACGACCTGATCCTGCGCGCACGTCAGGTTCTGAATGACCCGGCGGTGGCCGAATGGGTGCTGTACCGTCTGGACGGGGGTATCGACCACATTCTTGTCGACGAAGCGCAAGACACCAGCCCCGATCAATGGGATGTGGTCGAAAAACTGGCTCAGGAATTCACCAGTGGGGAAGGGGCCCGATCAGGGGTCGAGCGCACGATTTTCGTGGTCGGCGATAAAAAGCAATCGATCTATTCCTTTCAGGGCGCCGACCCGCAGGCTTTTGACCGGATGCAGGAAGAGTTTGACCGAAAACTCGCTGAATCAGGCTCTAAACTGTGGGATTCGACGCTGGAATATTCATTCCGATCCTCCAGCGCGATCTTGTCTCTGGTCGACACGCTTTTTGAGAACCGCGCCGATGCGGGATTTCAGAAGGAAAGCCAGCACCGCGCCTTCAAATCCGATTTGCCCGGTCGGGTTGATCTTTGGCCCGTCGTCGAGAAAGTCGAAGACGCGGAAGAGGGGGATTGGACCGATCCGGTGGACCGGCCCGGATCGCGGCATCATACCGTTATTCTGGCCAAACGGGTGGCTGAGACGATCAAAGAAATGATCGATGGCGGCGAAACGATCCCTGAAGACGGGGACACGCAGGGCCAGTTTGTTCGACGCAAAGTGCAACCGGGTGATTTTCTGATCCTTGTGCAACGCCGGTCCGACTTGTTTGCCGAAATCATTCGCGCCTGCAAGGTTGCCGGGCTTCCCATCGCCGGGGCGGACAGGCTGAAAGTGGGTGCCGAACTTGCGGTCAAGGATCTGGCTGCGCTGCTTAGCTTTCTGGCCACGCCCGAAGACAGCCTGTCGCTGGCGACAGTTCTGAAATCCCCACTGTTCGGATGGTCCGAGCAGCAGCTTTTCGATCTGGCCCATCGGCGGGAGGAGCAATTCCTGTGGGCTGCTTTGCGCAGACGCGCCGACGATTTCCCCAAAACCCTGGCCGTGCTGAACGATCTGCGCAGTCAGATCGACTTTCTGCGCCCCTATGACCTGATCGAACGCATTCTGACCCGACATGACGGGCGGCGAAACCTGTTGGGCCGATTGGGACCCGAGGCAGAAGACGGTATCAATGCCCTGCTGTCGCAGGCGTTGGCCTACGAGCGGACGGATATCCCCAGCCTGACGGGATTTCTGGTCTGGATGCAGACCGACGATCTGGAAATCAAACGACAGATGAGCGGGGTCGGCAATATGATCCGGGTGATGACGGTGCACGGCTCGAAAGGTCTGGAGGCTCCGATCGTCATTCTGCCGGATACCGGCAAACGTCAGCCGCCACGCGACGCCGAAATCATGGTGGCAGACGGGACACCGCTGTGGAAGGTTTCGGCAGACCAATCGCCAAACCTGATCACTCACGCCCGGTCAGAGGCGCGCACCCGCGAGGAAAACGAACGGCTTCGCCTGCTATATGTGGCTCTAACACGGGCCGAAAAGTGGCTGATCGTGGCGGCGGCGGGTGATTTGGGTAAAGATGGCAACAACTGGTACCAGATGGTAGAAGCGGCGATGGAAAAGGCCGGGGCAACGCAACTGCCTGGTTCAGATAAACGTCGGCTGTCCCATGGCGACTGGGATGGGTTGCCATTGGTCGAGCAGTCAGTTGCATTGGCCAAACATGCAGAACTGCCCGACATGTTCCTGCACCCCGCACCAGAACCAGTTGTACCGGCGGCCTCTATCAGCCCTTCGGATATGGGTGGTGCCAAGGCGTTGCCGGGTGACGCTGGTCTGGATGAAGACGCTGCCAAACTGCGCGGAACCCGCGTGCACCTGCTGCTTGAGCATCTGCCCAAAGTCACGCAGAACCACTGGCCAGAGCTTTGTGCCCGCCTGCTGCCCGAGATGAGGCAAGAGGATCAGGGCGCATTGCTGACCGAAGTCACAGGCGTGCTGACATCCGAAAGCCTGCGACACATTTTCACGCCGGACACATTGGCCGAAATACCTGTTACTGCCGACCTGAACGGGCAGCGAATGTATGGGATTGTCGACCGCCTGATCGTGACAGACACCGAAGTCCATGTGATTGATTTCAAATCAAATGCCACCGTTCCGAACCGGGTCAAAGATTGCCCCGAAGGGTTGCTTCGCCAAATGGGCGCGTATGCGCAGGCCCTGTCGCAGATCTATCCAAACCATAAGATACGCACCGCAATCCTCTGGACAAGAACGGCAAATCTTATGTGGCTGCCACACGATCTTGTGACGGATGCCGTGGCCTGCACCCAGATATCTTGACCTTACCTACTGCCGCCCCTACCTTCACAGCCCAAGCGCATTTCATTCAGGAGACATAATATGTCGACCGTAGCCGTCACCGACGAAACCTTTGACGCCGAAGTCAAGAACTCGGACGTTCCAGTTGTAGTGGATTTCTGGGCCGAATGGTGCGGACCCTGTAAGCAGATTGGTCCCGCACTGGAAGAGCTGGCCGCTGAATATGGCGGCAAGGTCAAGATCGCCAAGGTGGACGTGGACAACAACCCGAACTCTGCCGCCGCCATGGGCGTGCGCGGCATCCCGGCGCTGTTCATCTTCAAGGACGGTCAGGTTGTATCGAATCGCGCAGGCGCTGCCCCCAAAGCCGCGCTGCAAAGCTGGATCGACGAATCCATCTGATCTGGCGATAACAGATTGTTCAAAAGGCGTCTCAGATCGGGGCGCCTTTTTTGTTGAAGCAGCGGGGAAGCCAATGGCAAAAACGCGCGTTCTTGTAGAGTTCGGGATGGGCACATCCCTGCGCCGGATGGACTATACCGAGGCGTCGCTGCGGGCGATCAGAGACGCGCTGTGGCACAACTCGGTCAATATGGCCGAGCTGTTTGGTTTCCCGAAAGAGGTGATGATCATCGATGCCGAAATCGGCGTGCAGCAGCCGGATCAAGTGGATACCGACGCCCTCAAAGCCGTTTTCCCTTATGGCCAGCCCAACATTACCGTCACAAAGGGTGGGCTGGACATCGAAAAACCGCATGGCGACGGCCACACGGTCATCGCCAATGCTGCACTGATCGTTTCTTTCGACATGGAACCGACGCAATGAGTGAAAAGCGGATCATCCTGGAAATGGGCACTGGCAATGACCTTTATGGTCAGGATTATACCAAAGCAGCCCGCCGCGCGGTTCAGGACGCGCTGCATCATTCATCCATCACGCTGTTTTCAAAACTGGGGATCGATCACAACGAAATGCGCGTGCGCGTGACAATCGGCGTTCAGAATCCGGAACAGGTGAACTGCGAGCTGGTTGCTGTCGACTTGCCACGGGGCCGGGCCGAGGTTCGCGCGGTTAAAGGTGGTATGGATATCGCCGATGAAGAAGCTGGCACTCTGCACGTCATTGCAACTGCCGCGGTCGAGGCCTTTTTACCCGATCTTGCCGGGAAATACGCCCAGGGCTGAGCAACGAAAAAGCCGCTCGGAAATCCGGGCGGCTGGTTCGGTTTGACGATCTGTCGGTTGGATCAGATTTTAGCGATATCCGCGCGGCTCAGACCGATATCGTCCAGCTGCGTGTCGCTGAGTTCCGACAGAAGGTTCCGTGTTTTACGGGCTTCATTCCATGCGACAACATTGTCGAATGCATTGATGAAAACGTCCGCCACGTGCAGGATGGTAGCTGCTCCGAGCGGCGCATGAATATTAGCTGTAGTTGCCATGTGCGCAGTCCTTATTGAAGAAACAGCCGACCCGTCGTCGGTTGTGAGCCTCATCTAGTACCGCTTGGCCGGACTCACAATTGCTGGTCCGGTAACCCCGATTTGCATTTTTTGCATATCTTTTGGGCAGTTTGGCAATGGGTTGCGCCAACAACCGGTCCGGCCCATATATACCGCCAGCAAAAGCGGAGACGATCATGGCAGATAGCGACTTTCCCGGTTGGCACGGCACAACGATTATTGGCGTCAAGAAGGACGGTCATGTCGTCATTGCCGGCGACGGTCAGGTGAGTCTGGGTCAGACGGTGATCAAGGGCACTGCGCGCAAGGTGCGCCGCCTGTCTCCCGGAGGGTTCGAGGTCGTGGCAGGTTTTGCCGGATCGACAGCGGATGCCTTCACATTGCTGGAACGGCTCGAAGCCAAGCTTGAGGCTACGCCCGGTCAACTGGCCCGCGCCTCGGTTGAACTCGCCAAGGACTGGCGCACCGACAAGTATCTGCAAAAGCTTGAGGCGATGCTGATCGTGACAGACGGCAGGGATCTGCTGGTCATCACCGGGGCAGGGGACGTTCTGGAACCCGAACACAATGTGGCGGCCATCGGTTCGGGAGGCAATTTCGCTCTGGCCGCCGCGCGTGCCATGATGGACAGCGACAAATCCGCAGAAGACATCGCCCGGCAATCCATGGCCATCGCAGCAGATATCTGCGTCTACACCAATGGCAACCTGACGGTTGAGACGATCTCAGGCTAAAAGCGCCTTGATCTCTTTGCCTTTCCATCGGCGGTGCATGCCGACCAGCCCCAGGATCGCTGCAACGATCACGATGTAATAGGGCACGCGGATATCGATGCTCATCAACCCGCCACCGATCAATGACATGATCCCCCCCGCAAGACAGAACACGGCGGTGGCCACGCCCATGGCCCAGCCCTGATCCGCCTCGCTCACGCTTGAGGAGAACAGGCCCAACAGCGTTGGATAGGCGATGCCGAACAGGAAATAGAAGAAAAACACGGGGACATAGCTGAATACACCGCTTGGGCTGAAGGCAAAGGCAAACCCGCAAATGACCATCACCACAAGCGACGTGTAAATGATCGCGTGTTTGCTGAACCTTTCCTGGGCAGGCTTCACCAGGAACGTACTGGAAAAGGCCAACGCCACACCGATGACAACCATCGCCACGCTGCCCCCGATGACCCCATACCCGAATGCGCTGGTCAGGAAATTGTCGACAAACACGTAGAATGTGACATTGGCGATCATGAAAAACGAATAGACCGGCAAGATTTTCAGAACCAAAGGGTGTTCGCCAACTGCGATCAGACTGTCGGTAATATCGCGGGGACGAAACACAAAGGGCTCGCGCTTGGTTCGGGTGTCCTTGAAAAACAGAAGCACCAGAAGAATCGCGATCAACACCAACACGAACGCGCCATAGAACGGGGTTTTCAGCGTGGCAAAGCCGCCAAACAGCGCCGAATCCGACAAAACCGCGCCGATGATCGGCCCGCCGACAAGGCCAAAGCTGACACCTGTCACGATGTAGCCCATGTTTCGGTCCCGGTCAGACGCGTCAGTGCTGCCATCGATCATCGCTGCCTGCGCGATGGGCTGATTGCCCGCAGTGAACCCGGTAATCGAACGGCCGACGATCAGCAGAAGCAGGTTATTGAGATAAAGCGCCACAATGGTCAGCGCATATCCGGCCAACGCCCCCCCAAGGCAGACCAGCAGCGCATTCTTTCGCCCGATCGAGTCAGACACTTTCGAGACATAAACAACACCCAGAAACCACGACAGGAAAAAGCATCCGATCACCAGACCATAGTAAAAATGCCTACGGCCCACTGGCGTGCTTTCCGGCAGAAAACCCGAGCTCGTTTCCATGATCAACGAATTGATGATGGGAAAGACCAGACCTTGCCCAATCAGATCCACAAACACCACAAACAACAGGGTAATCTTGGCAATCTTCGTCATTCTGTATGCTCCTGACGCTCGTAACCCTGACGCAACCGTAACAGAGGGTTCGTGTTTTCCCCAAGCAAAGGATTTGCAAACCGCATGAGGCATTGTTAACCAACGCGGCCAAGACCCGCGGTTTGCTTGTTTTCATCAAAGCCATGATTACCTAGACCGCATCACGCAAATACGACCGAGAGGATTGCCCTTTGACCGACCTGACCCCGCGCGAGATTGTCTCGGAACTGGATCGATTCATTATCGGGCAAAAGGATGCCAAGCGCGCTGTGGCCGTTGCCCTGCGCAACCGCTGGCGCCGCAAGCAGTTGCCGGACGATATTCGCGAAGAGGTGTATCCAAAAAATATCCTGATGATCGGCCCCACCGGTGTCGGCAAGACCGAGATCAGCCGCCGCCTGGCCAAGCTGGCGCGCGCACCCTTTATCAAGGTCGAAGCCACGAAGTTCACCGAGGTTGGCTATGTCGGCCGCGACGTGGAACAAATCATCCGCGATCTGGCCGATGCCGCCATTCTGCAAACACGGGAATTCATGCGCGAAGACGTCAAGGCCAAAGCCTATCAGGCCGCCGAAGACCGCGTGATTGACGCCATCGCTGGTACGGATGCCCGTGAAGGCACACGAGAGATGTTCCGCAAAAAGCTCAAGGCGGGTGAACTGGATGAAACGGTCATCGAACTGGACGTCGCGGACAGTTCAAACCCAATGCCGATGTTCGATATCCCAGGACAACCTGGCAGTCAGATGGGGATGATGAATCTGGGCGATATCTTTGGCAAGGCGTTTGCCGGGCGCACTGTCAGGAAACGTCTGACTGTCGCCGAAAGCTATGACGTGCTGATTGGAGAAGAGGCAGACAAGCTGCTGGACGATGAGACGGTCACCCGCACCGCATTGGAATCGGTGGAACAGAATGGCATCGTTTTTCTGGACGAGATTGACAAGGTCTGTGCCCGCACAGAAGCGCGTGGCGGTGATGTAAGTCGCGAAGGGGTGCAGCGCGACCTGCTGCCTCTGATCGAAGGCACAACCGTCTCGACAAAACACGGTCCGGTGAAAACCGACCACATCCTGTTCATCGCATCCGGTGCGTTCCATATTGCCAAACCGTCAGACCTTTTGCCCGAGCTGCAAGGCCGTCTGCCCATCCGGGTAGAGCTGCGCGCGCTGACCGAGGAAGACTTCGTGCGCATCCTGACTGAAACAGACAACGCACTGACCCGGCAGTATACAGCCCTCATGGCCACCGAAGAGGTCACGGTTGGGTTTACCGAGGATGGTATTGCCGCCTTGGCACGGATCGCAGCCGACGTGAACCAGAGCATTGAAAACATTGGTGCGCGGCGGCTTTATACTGTCATGGAGCGGGTCTTTGAAGAGCTGTCATTCACTGCACCAGACAGGGCCGGAACAGAAATAACTGTCGACGCACAATTCGTGGACGACAATCTGGGTGAATTGACCAAATCAGCAGATTTGAGCCGTTACGTTTTGTAGCTGCTCGGGTCCGATACTGCCGCTTTTCCCTTTTGCCAACTGGAAGCGTGGCGGTTTGTCTGAGGCACGCCACGTTGGAGGCACGTGGCGATCGAACCTCAACTGGGAAATTGAGGCCGAAATGCCTGGACAATGCGGTCTCAGGGGGCAGGTGTTTAGCGTTTTTTCGCCAAAACGTACCCAGTGGTAGTGGAACAACCTTGAAATTGCGCCCTTAAGTTGACACTAGGCACTTGCATTTATTGGCAAAGGTTATCTGATCGTGTCCATCACTCCTGTTCTTCTTTGCGGTGGTTCTGGCACCCGTCTTTGGCCGCTGTCCCGGAAATCCTATCCCAAGCAGTTTACAGCGATCACCGGGGACGAGACCCTGTTTCAATCCTCGGCCCGGCGCGTGTCAGGGTCGGACTATGATGCACCAGTAGTGGTGACCGGATCTGATTTCCGGTTTATCGTGACTGAACAATTGCAGGCGGCTGGCATTGATCCAGGCACGATTCTGATTGAACCTGAGGGGCGCAACACCGCGCCGGCGGTTCTGGCGGCAGCCCTCCATGTGGCAAAGTCCGACCCCGAAGCCCTATTGCTGGTTCAGCCCTCCGACCATGTTGTACCTGATGCTGACGCCTTTCGTGCAGCCGTGGCTGCAGGTATTCCAGCAGCCCAAGCCGGGCAGTTGGTAACCTTTGGGATAACACCGGATCGGCCCGAGACCGGCTATGGCTATCTTAAACTGGCTGGAGCACCGGAGGGCACCGCTCCTGTCAAACTCGACAGCTTTGTCGAGAAACCAGATGTTGAAACCGCCTCTGCGATGATGGCCGACGGCAAGCATCTGTGGAATGGTGGCATTTTTCTTTTCAGGGCCTGTGACGTCATCGCCGCTTTTGAAACCCACGCCCCGACACTGATGGCTCCGGTCCGGGCCGCTTGCGAAGCTGCCAAAACGGATTTGGGTTTTCTACGGCTGGACCCAGAGGCCTGGAAGCAGGCCGAAGATATCTCGATCGACTATGCGGTGATGGAAAAGGCCGACAACCTGAGCGTTGTTCCATTTTCTGCTGGCTGGTCTGACCTGGGTGACTGGGGTTCGGTTTGGCGTGAGGCGGGACCGGATGACAACGGAGTTGTGGCCACAGGTAATGCGACCTCAATAGACTGTAATGACACGCTTTTGCGTTCTGAGGCGGGTAATTTGGAAGTGGTCGGCATCGGCCTGAAGGACATAATCGCTGTGGCTACATCCGACGCGGTTTTGGTGGCGGACAAATCCCGTGCGCAAGACGTGAAGAAGGCTGTCGAGGCGCTCAAAGTCAAGGGCGCAAGCCAGGCCACCATTTTTCCCAAGGATTTCCGCCCGTGGGGTTGGTTTGAAAGCCTGGTGGTTGGCGGACGTTTTCAGGTCAAGCGTATTCATGTACACCCCGGCGCAGCACTATCGCTACAAAGCCATCACCACCGGTCCGAACACTGGATTGTTGTTGAGGGAACCGCGAAGGTGACCGTCGATGACGACGTCAAGCTGGTCACTGAAAACCAGTCCGTATACATTCCGCTTGGCGCTGTGCATCGCATGGAAAACCCAGGCAAGGTTCCAATGGTGCTGATCGAAGTGCAGACCGGAAGCTATCTGGGCGAAGATGACATCATCCGCTATGAGGACGTCTATTCCAGGGTCTAGGACACGGTTGGATAACCGCTTTAGACTGACCGGGTGGCCGAAGGAAAACGGAAATGGAAAACGATCTCAATGCAGCCAAGAAGCGGCAGGTTGTCTATGACCTGACCGAGGTGCTTTTAGCCTCGACCGGTAAGCTGCGTTATTACGGGATCGCCAGGGTCGTTGCCGAGATTGGCACTGAGCTCAGAAAACAGGACGCGTCCGTCAGATTCGCCGTTTTCTCGCAGGGTCATAATGAACTTCTAGAAGTATTCCCAACCATACGAGCAGATGGTGGCGTTGACCTGAACGTTCCAATCGGTATCCGGCAATTGCGCGTGCGCAGTCACCACTACACCAAGTCAATTATGAGGGATCTGGTGCTGGCGGCCGTCAGACCGCTGGTCGGGCGCAGAAACCGCAAAGCCTGGGAGGCGATAGCCCCAGACATGACGCCCATCGACATGTCTGGAAAGACGTTGGTGAGTTGTGGGCGGCCCAAGTTGATCGTTGAAATCCTGTGCACTCTGGATCGTAAAGGGGTTTCTTGCGATATCATTCCATTGCTGCATGACATGATCCCCATGCACGATTTTGAACACCAGCTGGCAAGTTTCCCGCGCAACTTCATAGGGGATAACCAACTGCTGGTTTCCCGCGCCAAGGCGCTGTTAACAAACTCCGAATTTACGCGACAGGAAGTTCTGGACTTCTCCGAAAAAGGTGTTCTGCCGGAAGCGCCAGAGGTCTACGCAGTCCCCTTGGTTCATGAATGCCCCGAGGGAACCGAGCAATCCGAGCAAGATATTCCGGATAATCCATATATCATGACAGTTGGATCGATGCTGGGCCGCAAGAACCTGGATGTCGTATTCGAAGCATTGCGCATTCTGAAGCGTGACGGGAAAGACGTACCCACTTTGGTTCTGGCAGGGGCGTTGCGTCACAAAACAAGCACCTATCTGCAATCAGACGAATGCACAACGATCCGTGAGCACGTGGTCTTCCGCGAGAACCCCAATCAGACAGACCTTGTAAACCTGTACAAGAATGCTTTGGCACTTGTCATGCCTAGCCGAATGGAGGGCTGGGGTTTACCCGCCGGTGAAGCCTTGTGGTTCGGTACACCAGCGCTTTGCTCTACTGCGGCGGTTCTGAAAGAAGTGTGCGGAGATCTTGGTGTCTATTTCGATCCAGATCGGCCTGATCAACTTGCAAACCATATCACAAGGCTGCTGACAGATCCGGAGTTCGCTCAGAACCTTCGCGCACGCATTGCTGCGCATAAACCGCAGCTTCGCGCTTGGTCGAACGTTGCAGCGGACGTGCGAGCGGTATTGCAAAGACTGGACTAACGGGACCGTTACCCATCCCGGCAATAGAGCCCATAAACTTTGAAAGGACTGTCATGCCTGGCAATTCCCCTCTAAAATGTCACGTGGTTTTGGTCCAATCGACCTCGGCGCTGCGCGCAGGTCTCAGCATTACTCGGCATTCTGTCAGGCAGACGCCACACTCGCCGTCAAGAGTCAGCCCTTCTGTTGTGTGAACCTCAATTTTCCAGAAAAGCGCGATTACTTGCTCATGAAGTCGAGTTAGTCGCAAAAGCCCTTAAAATCAGTACACTTCGGTATTACTGCGAAACAATCCAAGAAGATGAGACCACTTCATCTGGCAGACTGCATGGAGAGTAAGCTATGAACGCCCCTACGTTTAACCAAGATGGCAAAAAAGTATTCTTCGATATCTCAGGACTAATCGACTATATCAAAAAAGTTGATCGCTACTCGGGCATTCAGCGTGTTGTTGTTGAGTTGATCTCAGAGTTTTCTAAACTAAGCGATCCAAAGCTTGTTTACCTTTGTTGGTGCGATGCAAACTCCGGTGTTCAGCGCTGTTTGCTTCTGGAGGAAATGGGTCGAGAAACCCTTACGTCGCCAGCTAAGCTGCGGCAGATTTTCTATCCTTGGAAATCCGCGCGCTCAAATCTTCCAATGTTGGACGGGTACCGGAACCGCCCTGCAAAGTATTTCTTCCACCGCACCAAATTGGATGTGATGAGCTTTCTCAGAAGAGAGTCCGTATTTCGAAAAAAGGACATGTCATCAGAGATGTGGCGCGCGGCCCGGCGGAAGAAAGCACCAGTCGAAACCTCGGGGTCTCGCCGAACCGAGCAACCTTTGTTCGATGTGGCAATAGAAGGTGACCATCTTGTGCTTCTGGACAGCAGTTGGCTGGCGCGCCACACTCAGGCGTTCAAAAAGGCGAAAGCGAATGGGATGGAAGTACATTCGCTGGTGTACGATCTGATCCCTATCGTGGCACCACAGTTTACAGCTGGAAGCATGCCTTATGTATTTTATGACTGGCTTTTAGACAGTCGGGAGTACACAAGCCGCTACATGACAATCTCTGAGGCGACCCGGCAGGATCTTTTACGCTTTTTTCAAGCACACGATATCCAGAGAAATGCGACCGCTGTTCCCTTGGCGCAGGCGGGGTTGTCCAAGATTGGGCTCGAAGACGAGAATGCCCAGAAACAAGGGCCCGTGTCTTCGCGGATTTCGTTCGACGCTTTCCCCCATCTTGAAGACGCCAGCCAGCTAAGTGTCCACCTGCGGAAAATTATTGGTGAGCCTTATGCGCTTTGTGTTGGTACGGTCGAACCACGCAAGAATATCTGGCGCACCGCGATGGCGTGGAAGTACCTTGTTGATCAGGGCCATGTTGATCTGCCTAAGCTTGTGTTTGCCGGCCGCAAAGGCTGGCTTACAGACGAGTTCGATAACCTATTAGAGGGGACAGGCGATATATACGGCTATGTAAGCATGGTTGACGGACCAACAGATGAGGAGCTTGGCGTCCTTTACAAGAACTGCCAGTTCGTGCTGATGCCGAGTGTTTACGAGGGATGGGGCCTGCCCGTGGGCGAGGCGTTGGCCTACGGAAAAACGGCCGTAGTCGCCCAGAATAGCTCGCTCGTCGAAGTAGGAATGGATCTTGTTGAATATTGTGATGCAATGAGCGTCCAAAGCATCGGCGAGGCCGTCTTAAGGCTCAATAACGCTGCCCACCGTTCAGAACTGGAAGAAAAAATCAAAACCGCGCCACTGCGCAGTTGGTCAGATGTGGCTCGGGATATGGGGCGGGCAATGTACGCACCCAAAAAAACCGATGCATATTGACGTCTTTCACGACTTATCGCAGGCCCAATCTTTCATCAGAAAGTCCGCGCTCTTGGTTCTAAGCTTGGGTTCGCAGGTTTCAATTCCAATACAGAGCTTTGAATTGGCCAGTTTTGTAGCCCTTGCGCGTGAAATAATACTAAAGCGGTCTTGCACACACTACTAAGTTGACAAAAAAGCACTGCTCATGTCGGCCAGGATTTTCCGACAGGCAAAAGACAAAACAGAAAGGGATTAAGAGTGACAAAAACTGCTATCGTCACAGGTATCACAGGACAGGATGGTGCCTATCTCGCTCAGCTGTTGCTGAACAAGGGTTATAACGTCGTGGGGACCTTCCGTCGGGTTGTTTCCACGAATTTCTGGCGCATTGAAGAGCTTGGTATTCGTAACCATCCCAATCTGGATCTGTCGGAACTCGACCTGACTGACATGGGGACAATGATCCGGCTTATTCAGAAGGTGGAACCGGATGAGATCTATAACTTGGCGGCTCAAAGCTTTGTGGGCGTCTCGTTTGAACAACCGCACACAACCGCACAGATCACCGGCGTTGGCGCACTTTATTTGCTGGAAGCTATCAGAATAGTGAACCCCAAAATCCGGTTCTACCAGGCTTCCACTTCCGAAATGTTCGGCAAGGTTCAGGAAGTACCGCAGCGCGAGACGACTCCGTTCTGGCCGCGCAGCCCCTACGGTGTTGCCAAACTATACGCGCATTGGATGACCATCAATTATCGAGAAAGCTACGATATATTCGGCAGCTCAGGCATTCTGTTCAACCACGAAAGCCCTTTGCGAGGGTTGGAGTTCGTAACACGCAAAATCACTGACGCGGTTGCCAAAATCAAACTGGGTCAACTTGATTGCCTTGAGCTGGGCAATCTTGACGCAAAGCGCGATTGGGGGTTTGCCCGGGACTACGTGGATGGCATGTGGCGTATGCTGCAAGCTGATGAACCCGATACATTTGTACTGGCGACCGGTCGCACCGAGACAGTGCGGGATTTTGTCGCCATGGCTTTCAAGAGCGCGGGTATCGAGCTGCGTTTTGAAGGTGAAGGTGAGAAAGAAGTGGCGGTGGACGCCGAGGGCAGCCGTGTTCTTGTGAGGATTAGCCCCAAATTCTATCGCCCTGCTGAAGTGGATTTGCTGATTGGCGACGCGAGCAAGGCAAAACAAGAGCTTGGTTGGGAGGCGACAACATCTTTGGAGGAACTCTGCCAGATGATGGTTGAGGCGGATCTTGCACGTAACGAAAAGGGTGTGTCCTTTTGATGCCGGCACCCCGAGTTCTGATTACCGGACGCTATGGCTTTACCGGACACTATGCCGCAATAGAGCTTGCAGAAGCAGGGTGGGACGTTTGGGGCACCGGAACAAATCCGGCCCCCAAGCCTGATTCCCAATATCTGGAAGCAGATTTGACAGATTCATCGGGTCTAGAGCAGGTCATTACCCATGTCGCTCCGGACGCGGTGCTGCATTTGGCAGGGGTCGCATTTGTGGCACACGGAACCGCCGAGAGCTTTTATCAGGTCAATCTAATGGGGACGCGGTGCTTACTAGAAGCGCTTGCCAACACCGGACATGGCCGCAAAGCCGTCGTTCTGGCCAGTAGCGCGAATATCTATGGTAACGCCGCCGTGCCATCCATAGGGGAATCTACCCCCCCGGCACCTGTTAACGATTACGCGGTTTCAAAACTTGCAATGGAGCACATGGCCCGGCTGTATAACGACCGTCTTCCTGTCGTTATTGCCCGACCATTCAATTATACCGGTCTTGGCCAGGACCCCAAGTTTCTTGTTCCCAAGATCGTTTCTCATTTCCGGCGTAAGCAGCCACAGATAGAATTGGGAAACCTGGATGTCGCGCGGGACTTTTCCGATGTACGCGATGTTGCGCGAGTATACAGGTTGCTTCTGGAAAACGCGCCCGAAGGTGAAACCGTGAATATCTGCTCCGGTAAAGCAACCGCGCTGGCAGAGATTCTGGACATGTGCCGAACCATAACCGGCCATGAGATCGAGGTGGTGTCTAATCCTGCCTTTATGCGTGCACAAGAAATCAAGGTTCTGATGGGCGATCCCACACTTCTGGAAAACCTGATCCCGATCGGCATCCGTCACACTCTGGAAGAGACGCTGAAATGGATGCTGAAGGAGTGACCTGAAGCATCTCGATTGCCGCCGCCAGAGGTTCTTGGCAGAACAATCGGCCGTAGCATCCGGATACCATCGCCAACTGGATTGTATATGAACTGCAGGAAAAGGTGATTGGATCTCTGATTCACATCACCGTTTATGGCCGTCTACTTTCTTATCCAGAACGGCTTGGGGTCAGAGTGATATCAGATTAAGGGTGTTTTGATCCTTCGCCGATCACACCTAAGCTGGCAGATCCTCTGACCTAATACGTAACGCGAAGGAACGCGTGATTTCCGAGCCAGAAACGGGATGACCTCTGTCCTGACTTGTACTAACAATCAGGTAAATATCCGAGAAAAGCGCGATCATCTCGGACAAAACCATGCAAATGTGAAAGTACGGAGTATGACTGACACCTTCTATCGCGATTTCGAGGCACGATTTCGTGGCGATCCTTCTCTTATTCGGGAGCGTTTGCGAGTATACCAGCCCTTCCTGTCGCCACTCGCCGCTCAGAAAGGGGACGCACAGGCGCTTGATCTGGGATGCGGTCGAGGTGAATGGCTGGAAATTCTGGAAGAGGCTGGCCTGAGTGCACGTGGCGTCGATATCGACAAGGGGATGCTTGATATCGCTCACCAAAAAGGTCTGGCGGTTGAACAGATGGAGGCGCTGCCGGCGTTGAAAGCGCTGCCAGACAACACGCTTGCCCTAGTGTCCGCATTTCATTTGATCGAGCATCTGCCTTTTGACGATATTCGCGAACTGGTAACAGAGGCGCACCGTGTTTTGCGCCCTGGTGGGCTTTTGATTTTGGAAACACCCAATCCGGAAAATCCACTTGTTAGCTTGGTCAATTTTCATCTTGACCCTACGCACTTGCGACCGCTGCCTCCGGGGTTAACCAGTTTTCTCACCGAGCATGTCGGGTTCGAGCGCAACGTGATTCTTCGTTTGCAGGGCAGTGAGCCAAGAGAGGAAACAGCTGCTCATTTGATCAGTCTTTTCACAGATGTTTCGCTTGATTATGCAGTGGTAGCACAGGTTGATGGACCAGAGATCGATGCTCTGGATGAGGCGTTTTCGCTTCGAATTGGGATGGACCTGATCCAAGGTGTCTACCGGTTTGACAGAGCATTATCAGAGATTCACCGGGCGCTGGGCAACGTTCCACCTCTCGCCACGGAAGTGTCGAGCCTTCGCGATGATATCATGCAACTGCAAAGAGCGCACACAATGACCCAAGTTCAACCCAAGCGTGGAGCGCTTGAAAAAATGCTGTTCCGCACAACGAACGGGCGTCCAGTCCGGACATTGCGGAGGCTGCTCTTCCACGCGAGCGGTAAGCCGCGCGGGATATTTCGTAGGTGGGTATTGAATCACGACGGATCTCCTCGGCGCCAATTCCAGCAATGGATGGCAAGCCCGGAATATCTGGCGCTACACTGGCCGACGAGCCAACGCTTGAACGCAGCACCTAAATCCTCAGAAGACGATGGCAACGGGGCAACTTTCCTTTCAGGGGAGGCTGAAATCTCGACAACAAAATGGGCTTCACCCGAACCCTTCGTGCAAAACTCGGAACTCGTCATGTCGCGCGGTGCCGAAGGAGGGCACTGGATAACGCACCGAAATGATTCCGTGATTGGCGGGTCTCTTCGTCAGACTGGCCAGTTCCAGGAGCACGCCATTGATGATGTAATGCAGATTCTTGCCCAAAATGGGCATGAAATCGCGACGTCATGTTTCGTGGATATCGGAGCGAATATCGGCTCCCATTCGATCCATGCGGCACGGCGTGGTTTTGACCGCGTTATCGCTTTTGAACCAGACCCGCAAAACTTTCGACTTTTGCGCGCTAACACATTCCTGCACGAGGTAGATCACAAGGTGTCCTGCCACCAAATGGCAGTATCGGACAGAAACGGCACGATGCAGATGGAGCTCTCGCCTTCCAATTTCGGAGACCATCGCCTTCGCGTCTCAGGCGACATCGCGAATAATCTACATGATGAGGGCGATTGGATCCTTCAGGATGTGCCGGTTCGGACCTTTGACAGTTTAGTCGAGGATGGCCTGCTGCCTGAAGACGGGCCCGATTTGATTTGGATCGATACGCAAGGGCATGAAGGTCACGTGCTGGCCTGTGCAAAAAGAATGGCCACAATGCGTTGCCCGGTTGTGCTTGAGTTTTGGCCCTATGGTCTTGAGCGTTCCGGGGGTTACAAAATGTTACGCGACGCAATCGCATCACGCGACGATATCCGGGTCATTGATCTTGGCACATCTAACCCGAATAGCCTAAACCAGCAATCTCTTGATGCGCTTGATCAGATGTACGAGGCATTGCGGCAAGGCGAGTCCAAGGCCGGTTCTCCGCATACTGATCTTTTGCTGATGCCAAATCTTACAGGCTCTTGATACCATTGTTACAATTCAACTACGGAAACCTATCGTGAAACTGCGTCGGGTCTTATCGCGCTTCTTGCATTCTTCCGAAACGCTGCCTTTGTCTGCGCCGGCCCCGCAGATGACTGCAGCTCATCTCGCTGAAATTGCGGAGCGCCAGGAACGGTTACTGCTGGCCACTGGGCAGGTTGCTGCCCGGCAGGTTCAGGCGATGGAAAGGCTTGAATGTATCGCCGACGCAGAATTCCGCATCCATTCTCAATTCGGGGAAGATGGCATTATCGAATGGTTGGTCTCGCAACTGCCAAGCATACCACGCGTCTTTGTTGAGTTTGGAGTTGAAAACTATACCGAAGCGAATACGCGCTTTTTGGTGCGCCACAGGGGGTGGCGCGGTCTGATCATGGATGGGTCAGCCGCGAATATTGCGTATGTTCGGGCAGATCCAATCCACGTCTTCAATGACATAACGCCCGTTGAAGCCTTTATTACTGCGGAAAATATCGACACTCTGCTGATCGAACACGATCTGTCGGGCGAAATTGGCATTCTTAGTGTCGATATTGACGGCAACGATTATTGGGCGCTGGATGCGATTAGCTCCGTATCTCCGGCGATACTGATTGTTGAATACAACGCGATCTTTGGTGATTTGCATAACCTGACTGTCCCTTACGATCCGGGCTTCGAGCGTTTCTCGGCACATTATTCAGGCCAGTATTATGGTGCATCTCTGGGTGCGTTCAAAATGCTGGCCGCTGCGAAAGGGTATCAATTTGTCGGAACAAACTCGGCCGGCGTGAACGCATTTTTTGTACGTGATGACCTCTCCTCACATATCACATCAAAACTTGATACATATCGCGCATGGCCATCCCGGCATCGGGACTCGCGGGATGAGAATATGGCAATGTCCTTTTTTCGCGGGCTCGATCGTGCAGAACTTATTTTGGATAAGCCTGTTATCGATCTGTCGTCGGGCAAGACGCTGACCCTCCGAGACCTGGGCCCGCTTTACAGTGATCACTGGATAAGCGAAATGTAGAGACCTTAGCCAACCCTGGAACCGCTGACCTTAATTCAGATAGCTGGATCGCGTTACCTAAAAGTGTATTCCATGACAATTCATTAGGTAGATTTCAGTGTATTTACTGTTTGGAGTCGGTCTTCGGAATCACGGCTTTCGGCGGTCGCGGTTTTGCTCAGCTCCGAAATGCTGCTAAAGGCGGCACGATGCCCGGAAACTTGTTTACTGGATAAGTTAAATCTTTGTCTTCAAGTGTGTAGGGGCCGGGACGTCCACAGGGGCTCACTCTTGTTTTCGTCACAACCCTCTGGCCTTTGGGTGCGCCTGTTTGCGTGTAGCCAGCCTTTGCCTGCATGTTCTGAGAATCGAATCATGTTTCAAAATCCACATACTTTTGTGAAAGCGTGGATATTTGGGTTTTTTTGTTTGAGTATTTGTTGATTTGTAGGATTATTGTGGGATGTGTTGAGATGAGATCGAGGCGAGACCGCCAAATGGTCGTTCCTGATTTGTAACCGCTCCGGGATCGCAATCATCGTTAAACAGGATAGAAACAAATGCTGAATCCAAAGACGTCACAGACCGATGAAAGCACCGACCTGCTGTCTCATGCGGTAAAGATAGCCGACTTGGCCAGCGAAGCAGCGCGGGGGTATTTTCGTGGCGCGCTGGGGGTTGAGTTCAAATCGGATGAAAGCCCGGTGACACAGGCCGACAAGGGTGTTGAAGCGCAGGTTCGCGCCTATCTTGGACAGCATTTTCCCGATCACGGCGTCTTTGGCGAAGAACATGGGTTCGAGGGTCAGGATTGTCGCGAGGTTTGGATCATCGACCCGATCGATGGAACCCGGTCATTCCTGTCCGGGCATCCGCTGTTTGGATTTCTGTTGGGGCATCTGGTTGACGGTAAACCGGATATCGGCGTGATCGGAATGCCGGCGATAAATGAAATTTTCACCGGCGTTGTTGGCCGGGGCGCCACGTTGAATGGCCGTGAGATCACGACTTCGGCCCAAACGCGGCTGGATCAGTCCATTCTTTTTGTAAACGAGGGGGATAAGATCTATCGCGATCATCCGGCGCTGTTCGACAGGCTGATGCAGTCTGGACAGACCAGACGGTTCGCCTATGATTGCTACCCCCATGCCCTGCTGGCGGCGGGCCATGTGGATGCTGTGATCGACTATGACCTTCAGCCCTATGACTACCTGCCGGTGATGGCCGTGGTTGAAGCTGCGGGTGGGGTGATGACAGATTGGGAGGGTCGGCCGCTTGACCTGAACTCCGACGGCCGGGTGATTTCAGCGGCAACACCCGAACTGCACGGGGAGATGCTGGATTTGGTGAACGGGTAGGATCATGGCGATAGTAAGCTTTCTCATCAGCCTGGCCGGAGCCACGATGCTGCTACTTTACGCAGTGCGGATGGTCCGCACAGGGATCGAGCGCAGCTATGGGGCTTCGTTCCAGCGCCTCATGACGGGCCAAAGCCATTATGCACAGGCTTCAATGGTCGGCATTGTAATGGCGGTGGTTCTGCAAAGCTCGGCAGCGGTTGCCCTTTTGACATCGGGTTTTGCTGCTGGGGGGTTCCTGACCTTTCCCACCGGCCTTGCAATCGTGCTGGGCGCTGATCTCGGTTCGGCGCTGATCATTCAGGTTTTGTCGTTCCAGCTGGGTTGGCTGATACCATTGCTTCTGGCGGTTGGTGGGTATCTGTTTGTCAAGACCGAGGCCAAGAAGCCCCGGCAATTGGGGCGCATCCTGATGGGGATTGCGTTCATCCTGATCTCATTGCGCTTTTTGCGCGAAGCCATGGACCCGATCCGGGACAGTGCCTTTCTACCTGCCGTCGCCGAGTATCTGGCGCGCGACTATATTACAGCGTTTCTGGTCGGCGGCGCGCTGGCCTTTGTTATGCATTCCTCGGTCGCGGCGATCCTGATGTGTGTGACGCTGGTCCAGATCGGCGCAATCCCATTTGCTGCCGGGCTGTCGCTGGTATTGGGGGCCAATTTCGGTTCAGCTTTCATACCTGTTTGGCTGAGCAGGGGGATGGAAATGCCTGCCAGGCGCATACCCTTTGCCAACCTGGTCTTGCGCGGCAGCTGGGCGATTGTCACCCTTTTCGCAGCGACTGCGGCACTGCGTGCCGGTGTTCTGGGGGATTTGCAGGGCGGTCAGATGCTGGTCAATGCGCATCTGGCGTTCAATGCTTCGTTGCTGTTGCTGGCACTGCCGTTCTGCGGGCGATTGCGCGCGCCGTTCGAGCAGTTTTTTCCGGACCCGAAATCTGCGAATGCGCTGGCCCAGGCAGGTCGCCCGGCCAGCGCGCTGGATGTGCGCACCGCCGGCAGCCCGTCTCAGGCGCTGTCCAGCCTCAAGCGTGAACTGCTGCGGATGAGCGATCTGGTCGAGTCGATGTTCCGCCCGTCACTGGAATTGTACCGCAGCGGCGACAAGGACCAGATACGCGCCGTAAGGGACATGGACGAAGATGTGAACAACTGCCTGTCGGGTATTCGAAAATTCGTGGCTGCCATTCCCGAGGAGACATTCGGAAAGCAGAACGCAAAAGTGGCGCGCGACCTGATGGAATACGCAATCCGCCTGGAAACTGCGGGCGACGTTGTTGCCAAGCGGTTGACTGTTCTGGCGGGCGACATGCGGAAAAAGGGCGCTTCATTTTCAAAAGAGGGCTGGTCGGAACTGGTTGAGATGCACGAAGGCATCCTGGCCAACCTCAAACTGGCCTCAAACGTTCTGATCTCGGACGATCTGGAAAGCGCCCGTCTGCTGAGCCTTGAGAAAACCGAAATCAAACGGGCCGAGCGCGACAGCCGCAAACGCCACCTCAAACGCCTGCAGCACGGCAGTACGGAAAGCTTTGAGACCAGCGATATACACCTGGAAACCCTGCGCGCGTTCCGTGAATTCAACAGCCACATCGCTGCGGTGGCCTATCCGATCCTGTATCGGAACGGGCAATTGCTGGAAACCCGCCTGATCGAAGAAATGCCGCACAAGGAACAGGACGAGGATACGGAGGTCTAGGTCCAACAGCACCGGCAGAGATCGGTTCCGTACGAATACGGTCTGTTACAGATTGTAACCGCTCGGGCCAGTTTCTGCCGCTTTTTCGCGTCGCCGTGCTGGACGCGGGATTAGAATAAGATAGCGTGTCGGCAATTGGTTCCGGGGGCTGTCCGTGCTGCGTTTTTTAATCTTCATTCTGTGTCCGGTCGTGCTGGCGGCATGTGTTGACCGGACTGTATCCGAAACGCTTCCATCTGCATTGGAAATCGGAACTCCCGAAACGGTTTTTGCGGCCACGACGCGTGCGCGCGAGCCCGATGGCACGTATGGATTCCGCCGCGCAGAACGCCTGCAATTTCTGGAAACCACCGTGTCGATACCACCGGGGCGTTCACCGGGAAGCCTTAAATTTTCATACGCAAACCCTGACCCGAGAAAACAGTTCGTGCTGGCAGAGGTAGATCAGCTAAGCGGACCGCAACAGCTGAAAGACAGGCTGAGTGGGGCCGAGGAAGTTACGATTTTTGTGCACGGCTATAACTCCACTCAGACAGAGACATTGTTCCGGGCCGCTCAGCTGTCGCATGATATCGGCATTCCCGGTCAAATCCTTGTCTATTCATGGCCCAGCCGCGCGACAGGCTATGGTTATGCCTATGATCTGGACAGTATGTTGTTTGCCCGTGATGGGCTGGAAGAAACCATTCGTCTACTCAAGTCCATGGGGGTCAAGCGAGTAGCCCTTGTGGCGCATTCAATGGGCGGCGCGCTGGCAATGGAGATGATACGGCAAACCGAACTGAAACAGCCGGGCTGGGCAAAGCGAAATCTGGAAGGCCTTATTCTGATATCGCCCGATCTGGATGTGGATGTTTTTCGGTCGCAGATGAACAGTATCAAAAATCCTCCTGATCCTTTTGTCCTGATGGTGTCCAAGAAAGACAAGGTCCTGAACGTCTCCGGCCGGTTGAGGGGAACCGCCGATGGTGAAAGGCTTGGCAATATCGGATCGGCCGAGAAGCTGTCCGATTATCCGATTGAAATCCTGGATACGACTGCCTTCAACAGCGATGCGGAATCCTCCCACTTTGTGGCTGCTACTTCTCCGGCCTTATTGACTATCCTCCGCTCTGTGCGCCGGGTCAGCGAAACATTTGGGCGCGATGACCGGCGCGGGATCGACATTCTCGTGCCGCCAAGCCAGCGCAATCCTGCTGGCGCCACAGAAATCGTGCTGACTGAAACCGGCCAGGCCCAGGTAAGTAATCCGTGACGCGGGTTTCCCTGCACCGGTTTCTTGCGGACAACGCGACCTGGCTTGGGGCCGGCGTTCTGCTGACATTTCTGTCCAGTTTCGGGCAGACCTTTTTCATCTCGGTCTTTGCTGGTGAAATCCGCTCGGAATTTGGCCTCAGCCACGGCGCATGGGGTGGGCTGTACACGTTAGGCACGACCCTGTCCGCCGTCGTGATGATCTGGGCCGGAGGGTTGACGGATATCTTCCGCGTACGGGTTTTGGGCCCGGTTGTGCTGGCGGGACTGGCGTTGGCCGCGATTGCAATGGCGCTGAACACTTGGCTGCTGCTGTTGCCGTTGGTGATTTTTTTGTTGCGGTTATTTGGGCAGGGGATGAGCACGCATCTTGCCGTGGTCGCAATGGCCCGCTGGTTCACGGTTACGCGGGGCAAAGCGCTTTCCATAGCGTCCACCGGCTATGCGCTTGGCGAGGCGTTGCTGCCGCTGATCTTTGTTGGCGCCATGGTTTATCTGGATTGGCGTTGGCTGTGGATTGCCGCGGCGGGCATCACGGCGTTGGGTATTCCGATCCTGATGCGGCTGCTGCGAGAAGAGAGAACTCCACAAAGCCTCGCCAACGCGTTTTCAGCATCGGGAATGCAGGGAAAACACTGGACCCGCCGGGACGCTCTGTTCCATCCCCTGTTCTGGTTCATGGTGCCATCAGTGCTTGGGCCATCCGCATTTATCACCGCGTTTTTCTTTCATCAGGTTTATCTGGCTGATGTGAAGGGGTGGCAGCATATCCAGCTGGTGGCGCTATTTCCGATCTTTACCGGAATATCCCTGCTGTCCATGTTTGCATCTGGCTGGGCGCTGGATAAATGGGGAACCGCCCGGATCATGCCCTACTACCAGCTTCCGATCGCACTTGGGTTCGTCATTCTGGGCATGACAAACTCGATCAGCGGCGCAACCCTAGGGCTGGTCTTCCTGGCTTTGACCGTTGGGGCAAACAGCACATTGCCCAGCGCATTCTGGGCCGAATTCTACGGAACCCGACATATCGGTGCGATCAAGGCGATGGCCGCGGCTGTCATGGTTCTTGGATCAGCCATAGGTCCCGGCCTGACTGGCGTCCTGATTGACCTTGGCATTTCGCTGAATACGCAGTTCATCTGGATTGGCGTATTCTTCGTGCTGGTATGCGTTCTGGTCCAAACCGGCATTTCCCGCTCCCGGCGGGATCTTTAGCGCACTCGCCTGAGATAGACGTAATAGGCGCCGTCGCCGCCATGGCTGATATGCGCGGGTGTGATCTGCATCACCGCCTGCGCCAACGGCGGTATGGACAGCCAGTGCGGCACCTGATTGCGCAGAACGCCGCGCGGGGTGGGGATCGGGCCGGGTTCGTCGCGGTCCTTGCCTTTGCCGGTTACCACCAGAACCAGTCGCTTACCTTGTGCCTGTGCGCTCAGGATAAAGCGGATCAACGCAGGATGGGCCGTATCAACCCGCATACCGTGAAGATCCAGCTTGCCTTCGGGCTTTAGCTTACCGCGTTTCATCCGGCCAAAAGCCTTGATATCCATCTGAACAGGCGCGGCACGCAGCGCATCCGTCACCGATGGCTTCAGATCGTTTGGATTAGGTTTCGGCTGAAGGTTCTGACCAAGCTCAAACACCTCAAACCGGGGTTTTGGTGATTTTCTGGGTCTGGGTTTCGGCAGGGTGGTCGGATGGACGGTCTGAGGACAGTCCGGATGCAGACGCTCGGCCTGTTTGGTGACCTTGCGCCAAAGCTCGATCTCATCGGTTGTCAGTTTGCGCCGGGTCATCAGAATTCATCCGGCAACAGGGCATAGGCGCGCTGAATAGGCAACAACAGAACCATCCGACCCGGATCTTTCAGCCTGCCCGCAGCCTGTCCGGCTTCTTCACCGGTACCGAAAAAGATGTCCGCCCGTTGCGCACCTTTGATGGCCGCGCCTGTGTCCTGCGCGATCATTAGCCGTCGCAACGGGTTTTCACCGTCCTTTTCCACCCAGACAGGTGCGCCCAATGGTGTATAGGTGGGGTCCGCCGCAATCGAGCGCATTGTCGTGATCGACCGGTTCATCGCCCCCAAAGGTCCAAATTCGGGGGCAACGCGTGAAACTTCGCGAAAAAACACGTATGACGGGTTGTGAAACAGCAGCTCGGCACCAGCCTCGGGGTTCTTGCGCACCCAGGCACGGATCATCTGGGCGCTGACCTCATGCGCACCCAGAACCCCACGTCGCACCAACTCAACACCAATCGACCGATAGGGGTGACCATTCGCACCACCATATCCAACCCGCAGCGCACCACCATCCGACAATCGAATGCGCCCCGAGCCCTGAATTTGCAGAAAGAACAGCTCGACAGGGTCGTCGACCCAGGCGATCTCTAGCCCGCGGCCCTGCATCACATCACCGGTGAGGATGTCACGACGGCTCAGCCATGGTCCTTCGGCACGGGCTTCGGGCGGCATCTTGTAGATCGGGTATTTGAAACGGTCTGTCCGGGTGCGCGCGCCGTCAAGCTCGGGTTCAAAATAGCCGGTAAACAGGCCCTCTTTGTCATCCTGGACCAGAACAGGGCGGAAGAATAACTCGAAAAAGGCGCGGGCGGCATCCGGTTCATATGTTCTGGCCACACCACACAAGGCGCGCCAATCCGGGTCATCCAGATCACCGCACGTGTTCAGAAATACGGAAAGGGCCGCGCCGTGGTCGTCCTCGGCCCAGCCCTGCAGATCGTCAAACGACAGTATGGATCGCGTTGCCTCGGCTTCGGCAGCGCTGGCGATGGTCATTGCACCCACCAGTAAAAGCGACCGAAGCGTTGCAATCATGCGTCCGTGGCGACAAGCAGCCAGTTTGGATCGTCCTTGCCCATGACGCGGGCAAAGGTCCAGCTGTCCTTCTGGCGCTTCACAGTATTCGGGTTGCCTTCGACAATATCGCCTCCGCGATCGCGCACGACCGAGGTCAGCTCCCCCACGAACTTCATCGTGATTTCGGCCTGGTTCGTATCCTTGTCGAATTTCACATCCGTCAGGGTGGTTTCCCGTACGCCGATGAATTCAGCCTCGATGGTCAGGCCCTGATCTTCGCGCGCTGCCACGACCGAAACGAAAGTCTCGAACACCTCTTCCGAAAGGAAAGGCTGGATTTCATCCAGATTACCCCTTTCAAACCCCATCACGATCATCTCATACGCACCGCGCGCACCCTGAACGAACTCACTGACCGAAAAACCGGGCTCGACCCGTTTCATCGCAGCCAGTGTTTGCGCCTGTTCGCTGTCTTCGGCGACATGGTCAGTAATGTCATGATCCGGGCCGCCATCGATCACCTCGAAACCGCGGCGCGATTTATGGGCTTCGGGCTGTTGCTGCACAGGCGGTTTTTCAAAGCCTTCACGCGTGCCCAATACGCTTTTGAGGCGCAGGATCAGGAAAATGGCAATTCCGGCCAGGACCAGGAGCTGGATCATAGGGTTGTCGCTCATTTCATTCTCTTTTCAACGCCGCGACTTTGTATACACGGCCTCATGCCACTATGTAGGTGACAGTGAGTGGCAAGTCCACAGCCCGGCCTAAGGGAAAGGATAACGCAAATGTACCTGTTCTTGGCATTTTTGTTGGTGCCCATAATCGAAATCGCGCTGTTTATTCAGGTTGGTGGTTTGATTGGGTTGTGGCCGACACTTGCCATCGTAGTAATGACCGCGGTTCTGGGCACGGTTTTGGTACGGACACAAGGTCGCATGGCGCTTGGACAGCTGCAACGGTCCTTTGCCGAATTGGACGATCCGACCGAACCGCTGGCCCATGGGGCAATGATCCTGTTGTCGGGCGCTTTGTTGCTGACACCGGGCTTTTTCACTGATGCCGTTGGTTTTGCGTTGTTAGTTCCCGGTGTCCGCATCGCCGTTTTCCGCTATCTGAAATCCAAGGTTACCGTGACCCAGTTCCAGATGGGGCCGGGCCCCGGATATCAAAACCGCGGGAACCCGTTCGATCAGGGCGATATCATCGATGGGGAATTCACCGAAGTTCGGCCAAAAAAAGACCCCTCGAAGCCTTCGAAATGGGTGGAAGGTCCCCACCAGCATTGAGGTGCCGCGCCCAACTTGTTAAGCAGTGGCGAATTTCATTTTTGGAGTAGATCCATGGCCGAAGAAAACGCTGCAGAAAACACTGCGGCCCAAGCCGCCCCGCAGGTTCAGATGCGTGTTCTGGGGCAGTTCATCCGCGATATGTCCTTTGAAAACGTGATGGCGCAAAAGGGCGTTTCCGGAGACGTACAACCCGAAATCGCCGTTCAGGTGAATCTGGACGCCAAAAAACGCGCGGCGGACCATCAGTTCGAAGTTTCGATCAAGCTGAACCTGACATCCAAAGCCAAAGGCATGGATGACATTCTGTTCCTGTGCGAACTGGACTATTGCGGCATGTTCCACGTGGAAGGTGTGCCAGAAGATCAGCTGCACCCATTCCTGATGATCGAATGCCCGCGCATGTTGTTCCCGTTCCTGCGCCGCATCGTCAGCGATATCACCCGCGATGGCGGCTTCCCGCCGGTCAACCTGGACAATATCGATTTCGTCGCGCTCTATCGCAACGAGTTGATGCGCCGTCAGGCCGAACAGGCCCAAAAAGCCGACGCGTAAGGTTTTGACCCGTGCCTGACTGGATCAGGCGCGGGTCCACAAGGCATTCTCGCCAAGTTTTTCAACGAAAGCTTCATGTGCTGCGCGTTCATCCTCGGTGATCCGGGATGGCAATGGTGTGCTGCGCGGTGCAGCTCGCCAATCATCGCTGCCACCGTCCGCAGAAGACGCGGATGTCGACAGTCCAAAATCAGGCTGCCTTCCACCGATCAATTCCAGATAAACCTCGGCCAGAATTTCCGAGTCGAGCAACGCGCCGTGCAGCACACGGTTCGAGTTGTCGATATTGAAGCGACGGCACAGCGCATCCAGTGACGCCGGAGAGCCGGGGAATCGTTTACGGGCAATTGCCAGTGTATCCAACGCCTGCTCCATCGGGATAAGTGGGGCACCCATCCATTTCAGCTCGGCATTCAGGAACTTCATGTCGAATGAGGCGTTGTGGATCACCAACCGCGCATCGCCAACAAATTCGCGAAACCCATGGCCAACCTTTGCAAAGACCGGCTTGTCTTTCAGCGTCACTTCGCCCTTTTCCGGCGGGCGCGGGGTATCCAGCAGATCGGGACCAATACCGTGCACGCCAAACGCTTCTTCCGGCATCGAGCGTTCGGGGTTGATATAGACGTGATAGGTTTCACCGGTGGTAACGTGGTTCCACAGCTCAACGGCGCCGATTTCCACGATCCGATCCCCGCTTTCGGGGTCAAACCCGGTGGTTTCGGTATCCAGTACAATCTCACGCATGTGCCATCCCCGCCCGTATCTGCCTGACCACATCCTGCACCTGCGCGCGGGCGTGGTCCAGAGTATCGGTCACGATCACAAAATCCGACCGTGCGCATTTTTCATCGTTCGGCATCTGTTTGGCGCGGATTTGCTCGAACTGCGCCTCGGTCATCGTGCCCCGTTCCATAACGCGCCGCTTTTGGTCTTCGGCCGGGACCGAAACGCAGGCCACCGCATCCATTGCTGCATCACCGCCCGTTTCAAACAAAAGCGGAATATCGAACACCAGGATGTCGCTTGTAGCGCTTTCGCGAAATTCTGCGCGGTCAGCAGCGACCAGTGGATGCACAATCGCCTCAATCGTTTTCAACGTGGTCGGGTCATCCGCGATAATCCGTTTCAACGCGTTTCGGCTAACCGCCCCGTCAAGTATCGCATCAGGAAAGGCTGCCCGCATTGGTTCAACCGCTGCTCCACCAATGGCATACAGCCGATGCACCGCCGCATCCGCATCCCACAATGCGCACCCTTCTTCAACGAACATCTGCGCCGTGGTGCTTTTCCCCATACCGATTGAGCCTGTCAGGCCAAGCGCAAAACTCATGCCAGGGCCGCCGCGCGCGTATCCGCGTCTACTTCGGGGCGGACCCCAAACCAGCGTTCAAACCCGGGAACGGCCTGATGCAGCAACATCCCGAGACCATCGACCGTGGTGCATCCGGCCTCCTCAGCAGTTTGCAGCAGGCGGGTTTTCAACGGGGCATAGACCAGGTCCGTTACCACGGCACCGGGCTGCAACCCATCCAGCGGCACGCGCAGCTCTGGCTGGCCCTGCATCCCCAGTGAGGTCGTATTGACCACCAGTTCGGCGTTTTCGATGACATTCCCCGCCTGAACCCAATCGACCACGCGAATGCGTTGGCCGAACTCTTCCTTCAGATGATCCGCGCGGGCGCGCGTCCGGTTGGTCAACAGGATTTCCGGCACTCCGGCATCAGACAAGGCCTGCAAAACGGCACGGGCAGCACCCCCGGCACCAAACACAACCGCCGGGCCATCTTTCGCATTCCAGTCAGGTGCGCCACTGCGCAGGTTTTCCATAAACCCGTACCCGTCAGTGTTATCTGCATGTATCGAACCATCATTTCTAAACACCAGCGTATTTGCAGCACCGATCACGGTTGCACGGTCAGAAACGTGATCTGCGATCTTCAACGCCGCTTCTTTGTGCGGAACGGTCACGTTGGCCCCGACAAAGCCCGCTTTGGGCAGGGTTCGCAGCACAGTCTCCAGATCAGCAGAGGCGACGTCCATCGGGATATAATGCCCGGCAAGCCCATAGGTCTTTAACCAATGCCCGTGCAGCTTGGGAGAGCGCGAATGCCCGATGGGATGCCCAATCACTCCGGCCAAAGGAACCCGATTGTCCGTCATTGCTCGATCATCCCTTTGACAGCCAGAAAATTGAGAAGCTCTAACAGGGGCATACCCAAAACGTTAAAATAGTCGCCGTCAATGGTGGCGAACAGGCGAACGCCTTCTTCTTCCAGCTTGTAGGCTCCGACGGCATGGCGAATGCTGTCCCAGTTCCGCGCAACATAGTTTTTCAGATAGGCGTCAGAACTGGCCCGCATCCGCAAACGCACTTGCCCTACATGCCTCCAGATCGGCTCACCGTCCTGATAGATCACAGCTGCGGACAAAAGCATGTGCCGCTTGCCGCGCATGGCTTTCAGTTGGTCCAGCGCCTGTTCCGGGGTTTCGGGCTTTGACAGCAGCAGCCCTTCGAAATCCAGCACCTGATCACACCCGATCACCATAGCACCGGGGTTCTTGTCACTGACCTTACGCGCTTTGATCTCAGCCAGCGTATCAGCAATATCGCGTGGCGAAGCATTTTCTGCCAGCAACGCCCTTTTGACCGCCTCTTCATCCACGCGCGCCGTTTGAACCGCAAACAGCACACCTGCGTTCCTTAGCAACTGCGCGCGAATAACAGATCCCGAGGCCAATAGAATGGGGACAGACATGTGGAAAACCCCGTGTGCAAATTGATGAGAGTTCTGGAGTGTTTTGTATGGTTTTCCGGTTGACACGCAACCCCGGGAATTTTGTGGCAAAGATCCCCGAGTCGCTCAAATCTCATCCTGTCGGGACAAGGATAACTCCAACTCTTGGGATAACAGATCTATCCAGCGATACCCATCGGGTTATCCACAGATCAAGTATGGCAGAACCATTGTAAATATTTGATTTTTATATTAATTTCCCACTGTCAACAGAATCACTGGCGATCTCAGATATTCTGTCCCCTTGGGGAAAACGCTAGGGTAAGAAAGTAATCCACGGATTTTTGGCATCCTACAAAACCATCATCCTTTTTCTTTTCTTATTTTTTTATTAGGGAGAGTTCCGAACAACGTTCGGAGCCGGCATGACAGACCTTCTTTTCACGATTTACCCGTGGGTGAAGTCATTACATATCATGGCCGTGATCTCATGGATGGCCGGCTTGTTCTACTTACCCAGACTGTTTGTTTATCACGTCGAAAAAGCGCAGACCGTAGAGGGCGCGCAAGACATCTTCTTTGAAATGGAAGACAAGCTGCTGCGGGTGATCATGCGCCCCGCGATGGTTGTAACCTGGGTATGCGGGCTGATCATGGTGTTCACACCGGGGATCGTCGGATGGGATTTTGCATGGCCCTGGGTCAAAGGTGCGGGCGTGATCGCGATGACCTGGTTCCACCATTGGCTTATGGCCCGAAGGAAGGATTTCCTGGCAGGCCAGAATAAGCTCACTGGGCGGCAGTATCGCATGATGAACGAGGTTCCTACCATTCTGATGGTTGCCATCGTTCTGGCGGTCATTCTGAAGTTCTGAACGCCTGTTTGACTCCGAACGGCGCTGCGCTTATGTAGATCACAACACGCCCGTCCGGGCGGCGTATTTTCCGTACTGAAATTCCACTTCAAGCCGCGTTCTTAGCGGTGAAGGTATATATCATGTCCAATGAATCCCTGAATCTGGCCGACCTGAAAGCCAAAAGCCCCAAAGACCTTCTGGCCATGGCCGAAGAACTGGAGATCGAAAACGCCTCGACCATGCGCAAGGGCGAAATGATGTTCCAGATTCTGCGCGAACGTGCCGATGATGGCTGGACCGTCGGCGGTGATGGCGTACTGGAAGTGCTACAGGACGGGTTCGGCTTTCTGCGCTCACCCGAGGCGAACTATCTGCCGGGTCCTGACGATATCTATGTCTCGCCCGATATGATCCGTCTGCACTCGCTGCGGACCGGGGACACGGTCGAGGGCGAGATCAAGGCGCCGGATGAGAATGAGCGTTATTTCGCGCTAACCAAAGTCACCATGATCAACTTTGAAGATCCCGAAAAGGCCAAGCACAAGATCCTGTTCGACAACCTGACGCCTCTGTACCCGGATGAGCGTCTGAAGATGGAAATCGAAGATCCCACCATAAAAGATAAGTCGGCGCGCGTGATCGATCTGGTTGCGCCGATCGGTAAAGGTCAGCGTTCGCTGATCGTGGCACCGCCGCGGACCGGTAAAACCGTGATCCTGCAGAACATCGCGCATTCGATCGAACAGAACCATCCGGAGTGTTATCTGATCGTCCTGCTGATCGACGAACGCCCGGAAGAAGTGACCGACATGCAGCGCTCGGTTAAGGGTGAGGTTGTGTCGTCAACCTTCGATGAGCCCGCAACGCGTCACGTGGCCGTGTCGGAGATGGTCATTGAAAAGGCCAAGCGTTTGGTCGAACATAAACGAGATGTTGTTATTCTTCTCGACTCGATCACAAGACTTGGTAGGGCGTTTAACACCGTTGTTCCGTCCTCGGGTAAAGTTCTGACCGGTGGTGTGGATGCGAATGCGTTGCAGCGGCCCAAGCGTTTCTTCGGTGCGGCCCGGAATATTGAAGAGGGCGGATCGCTGACCATTATCGCCACCGCACTGATCGATACCGGCAGCCGGATGGACGAGGTGATCTTTGAAGAATTCAAAGGTACTGGTAACTCGGAAATCGTTCTGGACCGCAAGATTGCAGACAAACGCGTGTTCCCGGCGATCGACATCCTCAAATCCGGTACTCGGAAAGAGGACCTGCTGGTCGACAAGGGCGATCTGGCCAAGACCTTCGTTCTGCGCCGTATCCTCAACCCGATGGGCACCACCGACGCAATCGAGTTCTTGTTGTCGAAGTTGAAACAGACGAAGACAAACGGCGAGTTCTTCGATTCGATGAACACCTGACACAGGTCTTAGACCCCAGCGAGGCCTTCGAATGGATACGATATTCGCCTTGGCCAGCGCGCAAGGCAAAGCAGGGGTGGCGGTCATTCGCCTCTCTGGCCCCGAAGCGCACTCCGCAGCCGCATATCTGTGCGGCGCGGAACTGCCCAAGCGGGGAATGGTCTTGCGCACCCTGCGGGATCAGGATGGATCACGACTGGATGATGGTCTGGTTCTGACCTTTCAGGCACCGGCAAGTTTCACCGGTGAAGACGTGGCAGAACTTCAGATCCATGGCAGCACGGCCTCGGTCAATGCGGTTCTGCGCTGTTTGTCGAACACCGATGGGCTGCGACTGGCGGACCCGGGTGAGTTTACACGCCGGGCCCTTGAAAATGGCAAGATGGATCTGACACAGGTCGAAGGCCTGGCAGATCTGATTGACGCGGAAACCGAGGCACAGCGTAAGCAGGCCCAGACCATTCTGGCCGGTGAGCTTGGCACGCTGGCCGAACGCTGGCGGCGCGATTTGATCCGCGCGGCATCGTTGCTGGAAGCTGTCATAGATTTCGCTGATGAAGACGTCCCCACCGACGTCACACCGGAAGTCCGCGATTTGACAAGCGGAGTTCTGGCAGATCTTCGTCGAGAAGCTGATGGGGTAAAGATCGCCGAGCGTATACGTACCGGATTTGAAGTGGCTATTGTCGGTCTTCCCAATGCAGGAAAATCAACCCTGCTGAACGCCCTTGCGGGGCGCGAGGCTGCGATTACTTCGGAATACGCAGGCACAACCCGGGACGTGATCGAAGTTCGAATGGATTTGGCGGGCTTGCCCGTGACATTGCTGGATACGGCCGGGTTGCGGGATACTGAAGATCACGTCGAAAATCTTGGGATCGAGCTGGCTCGTAAACGGGCAGATGCGGCAGACTTGCGTGTTTTTCTGGCCGAAGCACCCGAAGATCTGGGTGTGGCCATGCAGGATGGCGATATCCATGTTCTGCCTAAAGCAGACCTGAGGGAAGGTACGACTGAGGGTGTTTCGGGAAAGACAGGACAGGGGATTGATGCGCTTGTCGACCAGATTTCGTGGGTATTAAGCGATAGAACCACTATACATGGTATAGCCACGCGTGAGCGCCATCGTGCTGCGATGAACAAGGCATCGGATTCACTTGCTGCTGCGATCACGGTTCTGGAATCAGGCCCGGACCTGTATGATATCGCTGCGGAAGAGTTAAGAACCGCCATACGGGCGCTTGAATCTCTGGTCGGTAGAATAGATGTCGAGACACTGTTGGATGAAATCTTCTCCAGCTTTTGTTTGGGAAAATAAGGATTGTTTCACGTGAAACATTCAAACTTTGATGTCATCGTGGTTGGGGCCGGCCATGCCGGTACGGAAGCCGCGCATGCTGCTGCCAGGATGGGCGTGAAAACCGCTTTGGTGACTTTATCTGCGACTGATATCGGCGTCATGTCCTGCAACCCGGCCATCGGTGGGTTGGGGAAGGGACATCTGGTACGAGAGATTGACGCGCTAGATGGTGTAATGGGCCGTGTTGCTGACCAGGCTGGCATCCAGTTCCGACTGTTGAACCGGCGAAAAGGCCCGGCTGTTCAGGGTCCCAGAACGCAGGCTGATCGCGCCTTGTACCGGGCGGCGATGCAAAACGAAATCAGCAATCAGGAAAACCTGTCCGTTATCGTTGGGGAAGTTGTAGACTTTCTGATGAACGGACACTGTGTCGCCGGTGTCGTGCTCGGAGATGGGTCGGAAATTCACGCGAAAGCCGTTGTTCTGACTTCCGGAACCTTTCTGCGCGGCGTCATCCATATCGGCGACGTGTCACAGGCTGGCGGACGGATGGGAGATCGCCCGTCAATAAAACTGGCCGAGAGGTTGGATAGCTATAACCTTCCGTTGGGACGCTTGAAAACCGGCACACCGCCGCGTCTGGATGGGCGAACGATCGACTGGTCGGGCTTGGAAAGACAGGATGGGGATGAGGATCCGACCTTGTTCTCTTTCCTGTCAACATCGGTTGTCGCGCCTCAGATCTCCTGCGGTATTACACATACCAATGAAAAGACGCATGAAATCATCGAAGCAAACCTCTCAAAATCGGCGATGTATGGTGGCCATATCGATGGCATAGGCCCAAGATACTGCCCTTCGATCGAGGACAAGATTGTGCGCTTTGCAGATAAGGACTCGCATCAGGTTTTCCTTGAGCCCGAAGGCGTAAATGACCACACGATTTATCCCAACGGTATTTCAACGTCACTGCCTCAGGACGTGCAATTGGAATATGTTCGGTCGATCAAAGGGCTTGAAAAAGCGGATATTCTGCAACCCGGCTATGCGATTGAATATGATTATGTGGACCCTCGTATCTTAACTGCGTCCTTGTCGCTACCCGACGTTCCGGGACTATATCTGGCAGGGCAGATCAACGGAACCACAGGATATGAGGAAGCCGCAGCACAAGGAATGGTCGCCGGCCTCAACGCGGCGCTGGATGTACTGGGCCGCGAACCGGTCATTTTCACCAGATCAGACAGCTACATCGGCGTGATGATAGACGACCTGACGACTCGTGGTGTGGCAGAGCCCTATCGAATGTTTACCTCCAGGGCTGAATTCCGACTGTCTTTGCGGGCAGACAATGCCGATCAACGGTTGACGCCGATTGGTTTGGAACTTGGTTGTGTCGGAGAGAAGCGACAGGCACATTTTGAAAAGAAAATGAACCAGCTTGATGCGGCGAAATCCAAGCTGACCGCACGCACATACACACCCAAGGAAGTTCTTTCGGCTGGGATCAACGTCAACCAGGATGGAAACCGCCGAGATGGAATGGCGATTCTGGCATTTCCGGATACATCCTTCGAGGACTTGTTCCCTCTGATACCTGATCTACAAGATGTAGACGTGGCGATCCGGCTTCAAATCGAACGCGACGCGCTTTACGCAAACTATATCGATCGGCAAAAGCGCGATGTTGAGGCCATGAAGCGGGATGAATCCTATGTTATCCCACGTGAGTTTGACTATTTTGGCTTGGACGGGCTGTCTTCTGAGATGAAGCAAAAATTGTCGCAGGCCAAGCCATCAAACATAGCGCAAGCAAGCCGTGTCGAAGGCGTTACTCCGGCTGCCCTGACCCTTGTTCTGGCGAAATTGCGCCGGGATCAACGAGCACGCCAGGCATGACGGTCGATTATTCCAAGTTTGATGACTTGAATGTTTCACGTGAAACATTTGAGCGTCTGAAAATCTATGTTGATCTGGTGAACCGCTGGAACCCCAGGATAAATCTTGTTTCACGCAATAGTCTGGAATTCATCTGGGACCGACATATTCTGGATTCTGTCCAGGTTTTTCGATGCGTTGAAACGTTTGACACCTGGGTGGACCTTGGCAGTGGCGGCGGGTTCCCCGGAATGGTGTGCGCCATCATTGCTGCCGAGGAGGTTCCGGCCGCCAGTTTCTCTCTTGTGGAGAGCGACCAGAGAAAATCGGCTTTTCTTCGTAACGTCGCCCGTAAATGTGGCGTGTCGTGTAAAGTGATTACCAAGCGGATCGAGGAGGTTGACCCCCTGGGCGCAAACATCGTTTCGGCGCGTGCGCTGGCGGATCTGCGTACACTGTTATCATTTTGTGACAGGCATTTAGGTGAAAATGGGAGCGCGCTGTTGCCCAAAGGTGCAAGCTGGAAAAAAGAGCTGGAAGAGGCGCGTGAGGAATGGAATTTCGATGCTGAGGCCATTACAAGTTTAACTGAACCTCAAGCCGTTATCCTTAAGATCAAAGGAGTATCACGTGGTTGATCTGTCTCGACCGTCCGGACCCCGGATAATAGCGGTTGCCAATCAGAAGGGCGGAGTAGGGAAAACAACCACAGCAATCAACCTGGCGGCAGGACTGGCCGAAGCTGGTTGCAGGGTATTGGTGGTTGACCTCGATCCGCAAGGGAATGCATCCACCGGATTAGGGGTCGAAGATCGGGATTGGACCACTTATGACCTCATCCTGGACGATGCGCCTTTGGAGGCAGTGGTTCAGGAGACGGAGATTGAAAACCTTCTGGTTGTCCCTGCAACGGTTGACCTGAGTTCGGCGGATATCGAGCTGATTTCCAACGAAAAACGCAGCTATTTACTGCACGACGCACTGCGTCAGACGGCGGTGGATGCGTTTGAACTGGATTTCATCCTGATAGATTGCCCGCCATCGCTTAACCTCTTGACGGTAAATGCGATGGTTGCCGCCCATTCTGTCCTTGTGCCGCTGCAAAGTGAGTTCTTTGCATTGGAGGGTCTTTCGCAATTGATGTTGACGATCCGGGAGGTCCGGCAAACTGCGAATCCAGACCTGAGAATCGAAGGTGTTGTGTTGACCATGTATGACAACCGCAACAACTTGTCCCGTCAGGTCGAAAAGGATGCGCGTGACAATTTGGGCGAGATGGTTTTTAAGACGAAGATACCCAGGAATGTGCGGGTCAGCGAAGCGCCATCCTATGCGCTGCCGGTATTACAGTATGACTCGGGATCACTTGGTGCGATGGCGTATCGGCATCTGGCCCGTGAGATTATGCATAAGAACAACAAGACCGCAGCATGAGCGGTGGTGAGGAGGCCGACATGAGCACCAGGAAAGCGAAATCCAGAGGGTTGGGCCGGGGATTATCCGCACTCATGGCGGACGTTAATCCAGAGGCGGGCAACCGAGTACCATCTGACGTGCGCAGACCTGATCTGAAGGTTCCGATTGAAAAGCTGAAGGCAAACCCAAATCAGCCGCGACGCACATTTCAGCCCGAACAATTGGATGAGCTTGCCGCGTCGGTTCGGGAAAAAGGTATCATCCAACCCTTGATCGTACGTCCAACAGGGGTTGGAGAATACGAAATCGTCGCTGGTGAACGCCGGTGGCGGGCTGCTCAGATGGCGCAGCTGCACGAGATCCCTGTGATTGTGCGCGAATTCGATGATACCGAGGTACTGGAAGTTGCGATCATCGAAAACATCCAGCGCGCTGATCTGAACGCAGTGGAAGAGGCCGCCGGATACAGGCAGTTGATGGATCGCTTTGGCCACACGCAGGAAAAGCTTGCTGAGGCTTTGGGGAAAAGCCGCAGCCATATTGCGAACCTGTTGCGGCTTTTGTCTCTGCCAATTGACGTGCAAACTCTTGTAATTGAAGGGAAATTATCGGCTGGTCATGCGCGGGCGCTGATTACGGCGGAAAATCCCTCGGAATTGGCAAAACTGATCGTCAAGGATGGTTTGTCTGTGCGCGCGACCGAGGCGCTGGTCAAGAAACAGCAGCAGGGCGACACTGCACGACCTGCTCCCAGATCCAGGAATCTGGATGCCGGAAAAGATGCTGATACACGCGCGCTGGAAAAAGACCTGTCTGCGATTCTGGCAATGAAAGTATCAATCAACCACAAGGCGGGAACGGAATCCGGTCAGGTTGTTCTGACATATGAAAACCTGGATCAGCTTGACGATCTTTGTGCAAAGCTCAGCCGTTAGGGCGCGTCCAGATAAATATCAGGACGCCGCCCAGAACAATGACCTGAAGGATCAGCACGAAGGGCGGAACGGATAAGAGCAAAGACACTCCTAAAACAGCGGCGACCGACAGGGTTGCTGCCTTTTTTGCGGCCGGGCGTATTGCGCCCGAACTCTGCCAATCCAGTATCATTGGCCCGAAAATCCGGTGCGACAGAAGCCAGTTGTGCAACCGTGAAGAGGATCGCGCAAAGAAAAACGCTGCCAGCAACAAAAACGGGACCGTTGGAAGAAGAGGCAGAACAACCCCAATCGCGGCCATCGCAACGCAAAGCAATCCCAGCCCCGCCCAAAGATACTGCATATCTAGCCCATCAATTCGCGGATTACAGCATTCAGCACGGCGCGCCCCGCTGGTGTTGCTCTGAGTCTGTTGTTATCACGTTCAATCATATTAATGCCGACCAGATGGTCCACGGTTTCGTCTGGAAGTGGACGGCCCGACAGGGCCTCCCACCTATCTACATCTAGTCCTTCTGAAATCCTCATGCCCATCATAAGGTATTCGCTCGCCTGATCTTCAAGCGAAAGGACATAGCGTTTCTTTTCTCCGCAACCCTTCGTGGCGGCGTCAAGCCAACGTTGCGGGTTCAGATGGGTCTCGGTCGCGTGTTTTTGACCATCCACAGTAATCCGCCCATGAGCGCCGGGACCAATGCCGACATAATCCCCGTAACGCCAATAGACCAGATTGTGCTGCGACTCTGCACCGGGGCGGGCGTGGTTGGACACCTCATAGGCGGGCAGGCCGTGTTTCTCGCAAATCTCTTGTGTTGCAAGGTACATGTCGGCCGCACTGTCATCTTCGGGCAAGCCGCGCAGTTTTCCGACAGCATAACGATCGCCAAAAGCGGTGCCATCTTCGATTGTCAGTTGATACAGCGACAGGTGATCCACAGCCATGGACAGAGCTTCGTTCAACTCGGACCGCCAGGCATCCAGCGTTTGGTGCTGTCTGGCATAGATCAGGTCAAAGCTGACCCGTTCAAAACAATCACGGGCGATGTCAAAGGCAGCGCGGGCCTCGGCCACAGTGTGAATCCGCCCCAAGCGGCGCAGGTCTTCGTCGTTGAGCGCCTGCACGCCCATCGAGATCCGGTTGACGCCTGCGTCACGATAGGCCGCGAACCGACCGGCCTCGACCGATCCGGGATTAGCCTCCAGCGTGATTTCCATGGTGTTGGAAGGGCGCCAGAGCGCACGGGCCTCACCGATCACGGCGGCAACGGTTTCCGGGTCCATCAGCGACGGGGTTCCACCGCCGAAAAAGATCGTGTTCAGCACCCGATCCGGGGTTTCGACGGCCGAGCGCCGCAATTCGCTCAGATAGGAGTTAAGCCATTGTTTTTGATCGATAGTTTTGGAAACATGGCTGTTGAAGTCGCAATAGGGGCATTTGGCCTCGCAAAAGGGCCAATGCACGTACAGGCCAAAGCCCCCGTTGCGCCAATCATCCGCCAAAGCAGCCTTTCACGAACTTCTCAACCGCGCGTCCGCGATGGCTGATCTTGTTCTTTTCCCAGCGATCCATCTCGGCAAAGGTAATGTCGTATCCTTCGGGAACAAACATCGGGTCATAGCCGAATCCACCTTCGCCGCGGATGGGCCAGACCAAATGACCGGGGGCAATGCCTTCAAACACTTCATCATGCCCATCAGGCCAGGCCAGCACCAGCGTGCTGCGGAATTGCGCTGTGCGGGGATGGGGGGCGTTCTTTGCCTCTAGCTCAGTATGGGCGCGGGTCATCGCCATCAGGAAGTCGCGCCCATTGGCGGTTTCGGCCCAATCCGCGGTATAAACACCCGGCGCGCCGTCCAGCGCGTCGATGGTGATTCCGGAATCGTCTGACAGGGCAGGCAGTCCGGTGGCCTTTGCGGCGGCGTGGGCCTTGATCCGGGCGTTGCCGACAAAGGTGTCCTCGGTCTCTTCCGGTTCGGGCAGGTCCATGTCCGCCGCACCCACAACCGTCACGCCAAAAGGTTCGAGGAGATGCGCCATCTCCTCAAGCTTGCCTTTGTTGTGGGTCGCGACCAGAAGCCTGTCGCTGTCAAACTTACGGGTCATGCGGTGGCGGCTTTCTGGGCTGCGGCCAGCTCGGCAACGCCTTTTTCCGCCAGATCCACCAGCTGATCCATCTGGGCGCGGCTGAAAACAGAACCTTCGGCGCTCATCTGGACCTCGATCAGTTTGCCTGATCCGGTCATGATAAAGTTGCCGTCGACACCGGCCTCGCTGTCTTCCGGATAGTCAAGGTCCAGCACAGGCTGGCCCGCATAGATCCCGCAGGACACGGCGGTGACCGGATCAACCAGCGGATCTGAAATCACGTCACCTGCTTTCATCAGTTTGTTGACGGCCAGTCGCAGCGCAACCCAGCCGCCGGTGATCGAGGCACAGCGGGTGCCGCCATCGGCCTGGATCACATCGCAATCAACGGTGATCTGACGTTCGCCCAGTGCAACCCGGTCGACGCCGGCGCGCAGGGCGCGACCAATCAGGCGCTGGATTTCCACCGTACGCCCGCCTTGCTTGCCCGAGGCCGCTTCACGCCGCATCCGAGTATTGGTGGCGCGGGGCAGCATACCGTATTCGGCGGTGACCCAGCCTAGCCCCGAACCCTTGATGAAAGGGGGTACGCGATCTTCGATCGTAGCGGTACACAGAACATGTGTATCGCCCATTTTGATCAGGCAGGAACCTTCGGCATGTTTGGTGAACCCCGTTTCAATTGAAACGGCGCGCATTTCACTTAAGTCTCTTCCAGAGGGTCGCATGGGAAATCCTTTGTTTGCTGGGTTGGGGATACCGCCCCGCAGCGTTACGATGCAACCCCGATTGACCTTTCATTTGCCTGCTATTTAATGATGAACCAGCAGGGGAAAACGCATGAGTGAAGCGAGCAAAATTCTGGACGAGATGAACGACCGGTCGCGCGAGGTGTTCCGGCTGATCGTTGAAAGTTATCTGGAAAGCGGAGAGCCGGTTGGAAGCCGCACCCTGACGCGTACCCTGTCTGAAAAAGTCAGTGCCGCAACCGTGCGCAACGTGATGCAGGACCTTGAGTTTCTGGGTCTTCTGGACAGCCCGCATATCAGCGCGGGTCGGGTACCGACGCAGCAAGGACTGCGTATGTTCGTGGACGGTTTGCTTGAGGTTGGCGATCTGGGCGTCGACGACAAGCAAAAACTGGAAGAGACTTTAGGCTCTAACACGGGTGATGTTGGCGGAATGCTGGATCGGGTCGGGTCAGCTCTGTCACACGTAACACAAGGTGCGTCGCTGGTTCTGACGCCAAAGCATGAAGCCGAAATCAAACATATCGAGTTTGTCTCGTTAGGGCATGACAGGGCTTTGGTGGTGCTGGTTTTTTCTGACGGCCATGTTGAAAACCGCCTGTTCACACCGCCGCCCGGCCAGACGCCCAGTTCGATGCGCGAGGCTGCGAATTTTCTGAATGCGCTGATCGAGGGGCGCACGCTCAGTGAAGTGCGCCGTCAGATGCAGAAACAGATTCAGGCGCGCAAGCAGGAAATAGATGCGCTGGCGCGCGAGCTGGTGGAAAGTGGGCTGGCGGCCTGGGACGGAGACGGAGCCGACTCGGCCCGTTTGATCGTGCGGGGGCGGGCGAATCTGTTGAACGAACCCGGTCAGGCCGGAGAATTGGAGCGTATTCGCAGCCTGTTTGATGATTTGGAGCGCAAGCGCGACATCGCGGATTTCCTCGAATTGACGGAAGGCGGCGAGGGTGTGCGCATTTTTATTGGGTCTGAGAACAAACTTTTCTCACTTTCGGGTTCCTCTTTGGTGGTGTCTCCATATATGAACGCTGATCGAAAGATAATCGGTGCGGTCGGGGTCATCGGACCCACGCGTCTGAATTATGGACGGATCGTGCCGATCGTGGATTATACGGCGCAACTGGTCGGCAAGCTGATATCCGACCGGAGCTAGAGGGTAAGAGATGGCAGAGCCCAAGAACGAAGATTTTCTGGACGATATCATGGCGGCAGAAGCGGAAGAGCTGGCCGAGGAGTTTACTGAGATCAGTGACGAGGCGTTGGAGCTGGACGAGCTGCGCGCTGAGCGGGATGAGTATAAAGACAAATTCATGCGCGCGCTTGCCGACGCCGAGAACGCGCGCAAACGCGGTGACAAGGCGCGCCGCGATGCCGAGCAGTATGGCGGTTCCAAGCTGGCCCGCGATATGCTGCCTGTTTACGACAACATGAAGCGCGCGCTTGAGGCCGCGACCGACGAGCAGAAAGAGGTTGCCGCCGGACTGCTGGAAGGCGTCGAACTGACCATGCGTGCCCTGAAGGATGTGTTCCAGAAACACGGGATCGAAGTGATTACACCCCAGGTTGGTGACCGGTTTGATCCGAATGTGCACGAAGCAATGTTCGAGGCCCCGGTCCCGGGCACGCGGGCAGGGGACATCATCCAGGTGTCCGCCGAAGGTTTCATGCTGCACGACCGACTGTTGCGTCCGGCTCAGGTCGGGGTCTCTTCAACGCCAGCAAGCTGATTGGCTTTTCAAAGCCAAGCCTTCGGCGAGAGTATTTTTGAAAAGATGAAGGGCGGTCAGGATCTGGCCGCCTCTTTCAATTTGTAGATCAGATCCAGCGCCTCGCGCGGGGTCAGTTCGTCGGGCAGGACACCCTCCAGCATCTCGGTCACCGGCGAGGTTTTCGGTGCGGGCGGGGGTGGCGGCGCGGCTGCCGAGAACAGCGGCAGGTCGTCAATCAGCGCCTTTTGCTTGCCGCCTTCGCGTTCGGTTTTTTCAAGCTGGTCCAGAACCACCCGGGCACGTTCGACGACAGAAGCAGGTAAACCGGCCAGCTGCGCAACCTGCACCCCATAAGACCGATCAGCCGCGCCCTTGTGAACCTCGTGCAGGAAGATGACTTCGCCATCCCACTCTTTGACCGCTACGGTGGCGTTATCGACACCTTCGAGTTTACCGGCCAAAGCAGTAAGCTCATGATAATGCGTGGCAAACAATGCGCGACATTTGTTGGCCGCGTGCAGGTGTTCCAATGTGGCCCAAGCGATGGACAGGCCGTCATAGGTGGCGGTACCGCGACCGATTTCGTCCAGGATCACCAATGCACGGTCATCGGCCTGATTCAGAATGGCGGCGGTTTCGACCATCTCGACCATAAAGGTCGACCGCCCCCGCGCCAGATCGTCCGAGGCTCCGACGCGGCTGAACAGCTGACTGACGACGCCAATATGCGCCTCTTCGGCCGGAACATAGCTGCCCATTTGGGCAAGCAGTGCAATCAGGGCGTTCTGGCGCAGAAAGGTTGACTTACCGGCCATGTTCGGACCCGTCAGTAACCATATCGCCGCGCCGTTTTCGACGGTCAGATCGCAATCATTGGAAATGAATGCATCGCCGCTTTGCCGCCGGAGGGCGTGTTCCACAACCGGGTGTCGACCGCCCTGCACATTGAATGCGCGAGAGGCATCAACCCTTGGACGGCACCAGTTTTCACCCCGCGCAAGATCAGCCAAGGCGGTCGTCACGTCCAGTTCGGCAAGCCCGCGGGCGGCTTGATTCAATCGGGAAGCGAGGTCCAAGATAGCGCCAGAAAGCCTTTGATAGAGCCGCTTTTCAATCTCCAGCGCCAGATTTCCGGCGTTCAGGATACGCGTTTCGATCTCGGACAGTTCGACGGTTGTAAACCGCACCTGATTGGCTGTCGTCTGGCGATGGATATAGGTTTCGCTAAAGGGTGTGTTCAGCATCTTTTCGGCATGGGTGGCCGTGGTTTCGATGAAGTAGCCCAGCACGTTGTTGTGCTTGATTTTCAGCGAGGTGATGCCGGTGTGTTCGACGTAATTTCGTTGAAACCCGGCGATGACGGACCGGCCTTCGTCGCGCAAGGTGCGGGCCTCGTCCAGTTCAGCGTCAAAACCTGGCGCGATAAAGCCTCCGTCGCGGGTCAGAAGCGGGGGCTCGGCCACCAACGCCTCGTCCAGCAAGGTCAGCAAGTCATCGAAACCAACAAGGTTCTGAAGCGCGGTTGCCAGCAACACCGGTAAATCCTGACCGGTGCAGATTTCGGCAATCGTGACCGCCTGGGTCAGGCCATTGCGAATGGCTGTCAGGTCACGAGGCCCGCCACGTTCTAATGACAAACGCGACAGAGCGCGGTCCAGATCCGGGGTTTTGCGCAAGGCTTCGCGCAGATCAGACGCGATCAGGCTGTCACCAGCGGCGAAACTGACTGCGTCAAGCCGGGCATGGATCACATCCAGATTTCGAGAAGGGCTTGAAAGCCGCTGTTCCAGCAATCGCGCGCCACCGGGGGTAACGGTCCGGTCAACGACAGAAAGAAGCGATCCTGCGCGCCCGCCGGACAGCGAGCGGGTCAGTTCCAGATTGCGGCGCGTTGCAGCGTCGATCTGAACGACCCGATCCTCAGATTCTTTCAGCGGTGTTTGCAGCAGGGGCAGCTTGCCCTTTTGCGTAATCTCCAGATAGTCGATCAGCGCGCCCATCGCGGACACTTCGGCGCGGCCGAAATTGCCGAACGCGTCCAAGGCGCCCACGTGAAACAGCCCGCAGATGCGCTTTTCCGCCGCCGTGCTGTCGAAACTGGCGCGCCCGACCGGGGTCAGTGAAATCCCCAGATCAAGCAGCGTTTCGTTCAGCTTTTCCTGCGCCCCATCGGCCACGATCAGTTCAGAGGGCGCAAGCCGGGCAAGTTCGGGGCTGAGCCGGACCGAGGTCAGGGGCATCACGTGAAACGCGCCCGTTGAAATATCAGCCCAGGCAAGCGCGGCCTCGTCCCGGACCTCGGCATAGGCAGCCAGAAAGTTGTGCCGGCGCGCCTCAAGCAGCGCATCTTCGGTCAGTGTTCCGGGTGTGACCAGTCGCACGACATCACGTTTTACGACCGATTTAGAGCCTCTTTTCTTTGCTTCAGCCGGGCTTTCCATCTGTTCGCAGACCGCAACGCGAAAGCCCTTGCGGATCAGTGTCAGAAGGTATCCTTCGGCCGAATGCACCGGCACGCCACACATCGGGATGTCTTCGTCATTGTGCTTGCCACGCTTGGTCAACGCGATATCCAGCGCTTCGGCAGCGTTGACGGCATCCTCGAAAAACATCTCGTAGAAATCACCCATGCGATAAAACAGCAGGGCATCCGCGTGGGCTTGTTTGATTTCGAGGTATTGCGCCATCATTGGCGTGACTGTGGACAAATCGGCCCCCTTTTGGCGTATTCCGGGCGCGACCTTACAAATCCCGCATCTTCTGTAAAAGCCGAAAACTCATTCTCGTTGAGGCGGGCGTTCTCCTGCGCTATGAGGCGTCAGCCCTGAAGTCATGGAAACGACATTTAAGATGCCCAAAGCGAAGATCACCAAAGAAGAGGCATTGGCCTTTCACCTGGACCCCACCCCCGGCAAGTGGGAGGTGCAGGCCACCGTCCCCATGACAACGCAGCGTGACCTGTCGCTGGCCTACAGCCCGGGCGTGGCCGTTCCCTGCGAGGCCATCGCGGAAAACCCGGAAACGGCCTATGACTATACCAACAAGGGCAACCTGGTGGCCGTAATCTCGAACGGGACGGCGGTGCTGGGCCTTGGTAACCTTGGCGCGCTGGGCTCGAAACCGGTCATGGAAGGCAAATCGGTCCTGTTCAAACGGTTCGCCGACGTGAACTCGATCGATATCGAGCTGGACACCGAAGACCCGGATGAATTCTGCCGTGCGGTGCGCCTGATGGGGCCGACCTTTGGCGGCATCAATCTGGAAGACATCAAGGCGCCCGAGTGTTTCATCATCGAACAGCGCCTGAAAGAAGAGATGGACATCCCCGTCTTTCACGATGACCAGCACGGCACAGCCGTGATCTGTGCTGCGGGCCTGCTGAACGCGCTGCATATCTCGGGCAAGAAGATCGAGGACGTGAAAATCGTTCTGAATGGCGCAGGTGCGGCTGGGATTGCCTGTATCGAACTGCTCAAGGCAATGGGCGCGCGGCATGAAAACTGCATTGTCTGCGATACCAAGGGCGTGATCTATCAAGGCCGGACCGAGGGTATGAACCAGTGGAAATCGGCCCACGCGATCACAACCGACTTGCGCACATTGGAAGACGCGATGAAAGGGGCGGATGTGTTCCTGGGTGTGTCGGTGAAAGGCGCGGTCACGCAGGATATGGTCGCCAGCATGGCCGACAATCCTGTCATCTTTGCGATGGCCAACCCCGACCCCGAGATCACTCCGGAAGAAGCGCACGAGGTTCGCGTGGATGCGATCGTTGCCACCGGGCGCAGCGATTACCCAAACCAGGTGAATAACGTTCTGGGCTTCCCCTACCTGTTCCGCGGCGCGCTGGACATTCACGCACGCGCCATCAATGATGAGATGAAGATCGCCTGCGCCCACGCACTTGCAAATCTGGCGCGCGAGGATGTGCCGGATGAGGTCGCCATGGCCTATGGAAAGTCGCTGACCTTTGGGCGGGACTATATCATCCCCACCCCATTCGACCCGCGTTTGATCCATCGCATTCCACCGGCCGTTGCAAGGGCGGGGATGGACACCGGTGCCGCGCGCCGCCCGATCATCGATATGGACGCGTATGAGCTGAGCCTGAAATCCCGGATGGACCCGACCGCCAGTATCCTGCGCGGTCTGAACGCCCGTGCGCGTCAGGCGCAAAGCCGGATGATTTTCGCCGAAGGCGACGATCCCCGGGTATTGCGCGCTGCGGTCATGTATCAGCGGTCAGGTTTCGGTAAGGCGCTTGTGGTGGGTCGGCCAGACGATGTTAGGACCAAACTGGAAGCCACGGGCCTGGGCGACGCTGTGCGTGAAATCGAGGTCGTAAATGCGGCCAATACCACGCATCTCGAAACCTATTCGAGCTTCCTGTATCAGCGCCTGCAGCGTAAGGGGTTTGACCGCAAAGACATTCACCGTCTGGCTGCACGGGACCGCCATGTGTTTTCCTCGCTGATGCTGGCCCATGGGCATGGTGATGGTCTGGTCACTGGCGCCACCCGCAAGTCCGCGCATGTGCTCGACCGGATCAACCATGTGTTTGATGCCGATGCCGCCAACGGTGCCGCCGGTGTGACAGCTTTGCTGCATAAAGGCCGGATTGTCCTGATTGGCGACACTTTGGTACATGAATGGCCCGACGAAAACGATCTGGCGAATATTGCCGAGCGTTCGGCCGCAGTTGCCCGGCATATGGGGCTGGAGCCGCGCGTGGCTTTTGTCAGCTTCTCGACCTTTGGCTATCCAGTGTCAGAACGTGCTGAAAAGATGCACCGTGCCCCGGCTGTTCTGGATCGGCGCGGCGTCGACTTTGAATACGAGGGTGAAATGACGGTGGACGTCGCCCTGAACATCGAACAGCAAGCGGCCTATCCGTTCTCGCGCCTGACCGGTCCGGCGAATATCCTGATCGTTCCGGCCCGGCATTCGGCATCAATCTCGACCAAGCTGATGCAGGAAATGGGCGGAGCGACCGTGATCGGCCCGATCCTGTCAGGCATCGACAAGCCGATCCAGATCTGCTCGACCGTCTCGACTGCGAACGATATTCTGAACATGGCCATTCTGGCCTCTTGCGACATCGGATAAATCATGACGATCTGGAATCTCGGCTCGATCAACGCGGATATGGTCTATGACCTGCCGCATTTGCCTGCGCCGGGGGAAACTCTGGCCGCCCGCGGGCTGGATCGGTTCCTGGGCGGCAAGGGGGCCAACATGTCGGTGGCCGCTGCGCGTGCGGGATCACGCGTCAGCCACATTGGTGCCGTGGGGCCAGATGGGCGCTGGGCCAAGGATCGACTGACAGAATATGGTGTGGATACACGCCATATCTCTGAGGTGGATGTTCCCACAGGCCACGCCATCATTGCGGTGGATGCCGAGGGTGAGAACCTGATTATCCTGTATCCCGGGGCCAATCATGCATTGGAACCCGCCCATCTGGGGCAGGCGCTGGCCTCGGCAAACACCGGTGATCTGCTGATTTTGCAGAATGAAACCAATGCCCAGGTCGAAGCGGCGCAGCTGGGGCGCAAGCTTGGCCTGACCGTCTGTTATGCTGCAGCCCCGTTTCAGGCACAGGCTGTGCAGGGCGTTCTGCCCTATCTGGATTTCCTGATCCTGAATGAGGTGGAGGCCGAGCAACTGCGTCAGGAAACCGGTCTGAGCATCGCTGATCTGCCCGTTCGGCATGTCATCGTTACCCTCGGCTCAAAAGGCGCGAGGTACTTGCAGCAGGGCAACGATCCGGTCGAGTTTCCCGCGCATAAGGTGCGGGCGGTGGATACCACAGGGGCAGGCGACACCTTCACCGGCTACGTGCTGGCAGGCATGGATCGCGGAATGCCAATGGAGCAGACCATTTTGCAGGCAAACCGCGCCGCAGCCCTGATGGTGATGCGGCACGGAACGGCGGATGTCATTCCTGATCTGAAAGAAGTGCGTGACGCATCCTTTGACTAGGACCCTGCAAATGGCGCATCACCGCCCCAAAGCTGCTTGACGCGCGCGTCACGACCACAGGCTTTGCGATAGGCTTTGTAGGCGTTGTGCTGGCGCTTTGGTCCAAAGCGGGTAAGAACCAGTTTGTTGCCTTTGTAATAATCCTGATGATACGCCTCGGCGGGGTAAAAGGGTCCTGCGCTCAGAACCGGCGTGACAATGGTCTGGCCCAGCGCTTGCTGCGCGTCTGCTATGGCTTGTTCTGCCAGCGCCTTTTCGTCCTTGTTAGAGACGAATATCGCAGTTCGATAGCTGTCCCCCCGGTCGCAGAACTGGCCACCTGCGTCTGTCGGGTCAACCGAGCGGAAAAACATGTTCAGAAGTGACGCGCGAGAGACGCGCGCCGGATCGAACGTGATCTGAACCGCCTCGTAGTGTCCGGTTTCCCCTTTTGAAACCTGATCATATGTCGGGTCCGCAGTTGTACCGCCGGTGTACCCTGACACCGCCCCGATTACGCCGGGCACGGATTCGAAATCGGATTCCACGCACCAGAAACACCCGCCAGCCACCGTCAGCGTTTCGGTTCCCGCAGCCGGGGCGGGCAGTGCGCGCAACAGTGCGGCCAATGCAATCAGTGTAAACAGAAGGGCTGGTCTGACGGTTTCAAAATAAGCGGTCCGCATCATGTCAGGTCTCCTTTTAAGATGAGATTGACGCGGGTTCGACCCCCTTGCAATTGCCTGTCATGCAATGTCACGCGCTGGTGAGACTAGTTTATCGTCTGCGATCACGCGTAAACGGCCCACTTGAAAGGCGGACGAAACCACCGTTCATTTGCGACGGATCATGCGCGATAGGTATCCCGATGGGGAACGGCGGTACACCGCGGGCGGGACCGCCGGTCTGGCTGGCCTGGGACAAAGGCCAGCTTTGCAGTAAACTCAGCCCAGCAGTTGCCCCAGCTTCATCGCAACACCCATATTGCCCGAGATCTTGAGCTTGCCCAAAGCAACGCCGGTCATCGGGTTCAGCTTTCCGGTCAACAGCTTGGTCAGGTTCTCCTGCGAGATGCGGATTGTGCAATCCGTGTCCCGATCCTGCGTCGTTGCCTGATTGTCCGCCAGAACAATCACACCGTCCGCGCCGCAATCGAATTTGAGCGAACCGTCAAAGCTTTTGCCGTTCAGCCCTTTTTGAATTCCATCGGCGATGTCCTGAAGCATTCGGGGTCCTTTCACGGTTTCCGAATGCGTAATGCGTCAGGTGCCGAACAGGCAAGGCTGACCCAACTGGAACTTCTGATCACGATGCGCCGAGGATCTGAACCGTCCGGTCACAAGACTTACCGCCATAGAAGGCGTCCAGAACAGCACGAAACTCGGGCGGAGCATCTGCCACAGATGAAAACAATGTCATCGAAGATCGCAGCTTTTTCGCGTCAATTCCGCCCAGAATGTCGCGGGCATCGCGCCCCGTGTGCAGCAGCATCAGCGAGGCCGCCTGCCTAAGCCGGTCGCGCAGTTCCGGGTGGTTCAGATAGCGTGTCGCCTCGTCCAGATCTTCAATGCCGTAAAGCTGCGCCATATGGGACTGGCCCAGCTCGGCCAGTTGCGGAAACACGAACCACATCCAGTGGCTGGTTTTCTGCCCCTGTTCAAGTTCGCGCAGGACATCGGCCCAAACCGTGTCCTGCGCCTCGATGAACATGTCGAGTTCGTCGTCGGTATCGTCTTCGTCGATCACTTGGACAGGCGCTTGTTCCGAGCAGCCAGCAGTTTCAGACGCAGCGCATTCAGCTGGATAAAGCCTGCCGCATCTTTCTGATCGTACGCACCTGCATCCTCTTCGAAGGTCACATGTGCCTCAGAGTACAGCGAATGATCCGACCAGCGGCCCACGGTCGAGGCCAGACCTTTGTACAGCTTCACGCGGACGGTGCCGGTGACATGCTCTTGCGATCTGTCGATGGCGGCTTGCAGCATCTCACGCTCGGGGCTGTACCAGAAACCGTTGTAGATGAGTTCCGCATATTGCGGCATCAGCTGGTCTTTCAGATGCATCGCGCCACGGTCCATTGTGATGGATTCAATACCACGGTGCGCTTCCAGCAGGATGGTGCCGCCGGGTGTCTCGTAGATACCGCGCGACTTCATGCCCACGAACCGGCCTTCGACCAGGTCCAGACGGCCAATACCGTGCTTGCCGCCATATTCGTTCAGCTTGGTCAGGATCGTGGCCGGGCTCATCGCCTCACCGTTGATGCTGACGGCGTCGCCTTTTTCAAAGCCGATTTCGATGAACTCAGGCTCATTCGGGGCGTCTTCGGGGTGGACGGTGCGCTGGTAGACATAGTCGGGCGCCATATCGGCGGGGTCTTCCAGAACCTTGCCCTCGGAGGAGGTGTGCAGCAGGTTGGCATCGACCGAGAAGGGCGCCTCGCCGCGCTTGTCCTTGGCAATCGGGATCTGGTTCTGTTCGGCAAACTCCAGCAGCTTGGTGCGGCTGGTCAGATCCCATTCACGCCACGGCGCAATGACCTTGATGTCGGGGTTCAGCGCGTATGCCGCCAGTTCAAAGCGAACCTGATCGTTGCCCTTGCCGGTCGCGCCATGGGCCACGGCGTCAGCACCGGTCGCCTCGGCAATCTCGACCAGACGTTTTGAGATCAGCGGACGTGCAATAGACGTGCCCAGCAGATACAGCCCCTCATACTGCGCATTCGCGCGGAACATCGGGAAGACGAAATCGCGGACGAATTCCTCACGGATATCCTCGATATAGATGTTCTCGGGCTTGATCCCCAGCAGCTCGGCCTTCTGGCGCGCCGGCTCAAGCTCTTCACCCTGACCCAGATCGGCGGTGAAGGTCACGACCTCACAGCCATACTCGGTCTGCAGCCATTTCAGGATGATCGAGGTATCAAGGCCACCGGAATAGGCCAGAACAACTTTCTTGGGCGCGGACATCTGATTTCCCTTTGTACGTAGAACGACTGGCCCCTAGCGGGTTTTGGACGCGGGGGCAAGCGGCGTGCATTGACGCAGGGCGGGAATTGCGGTGAAACGGGCGGATAGAGAACAAGGATTGGTTGAGAGGGCAGTATTCATGCTGGGGCTGGAGATTTTCGTACATTCGGTGAAGATGGTTCTGAGGAACCTGAAGCAGGCGCTGCAGATTTCAGTTGTGCCAGCGATGATTGGTGGCGTTCTGGTCATTGGACTGTTCTTTCTTTTTGGTATCCCGTTTGAAGATTTCGACAGTGAAACCACCGGATTACCCGCTGGTGTAACGTCCGGTGCTTTCCTTGGATTTTTGCTGAGCCTCATGGCAGTTGTTTTTGGCGTCATGCTCTGGATTGTCGTGTCCTGGCATCGGTTTGTGTTGCTGGAAGAATACCCAACCGGTCTGGTACCGCCTTTCAGATTCGATAGGGTTCTTGCCTATTTCGGGCGTCTTGTGATGTTGGGCCTTCTGGCCCTTGTCATAATGATCCCTGCATCGGTGATCATGGGGATGCTGGCGCAAGGTTCTGCGGCAATGGGAACACTGTTCTGGATCGCACTCGTCATTCTTCTGACCATCGGTTTCTATCGGGCGTCACCCATTCTTCCCAGCGCTGCAATTGGAAGGCCGATCAAGTTGACTGATGCCTGGCAGGCGACCTCGGGCGCGAGTGGAGCAATTGTCCTTTTGGTTATCCTGTCGATGTTGTTCCAGCTCATGCTTCAGTTTCTGGCGTCGTTGCTGCTCTTCATTCCGATCATCGGTGTTTTGATCGTCGTGTTTGCGTCCATGTTGATCCTTCCGCTGATAAACGTCAGCATCCTGACAACGATTTATGGCGTCTTCATCGAAAAGCGCGAACTCGCCTGACGCCCGTACACATATGTATTCCTTGCCCTTTCGTTGGTGATAGGGCAGGGAAACTGGCATGAGTGATTTCATGACCCGCGCCCGCGCTGCCGAACAGGCGATGCGCTCTGTGTTTCCGGCAACGCCACTGCAGCGGAACGCCCATCTGTCCGACCGTTATGGCGCCGATATCTGGCTGAAACGCGAAGACCTGAGCCCGGTGCGATCCTACAAGATCCGGGGCGCGTTCAACGCAATGCGCAAGCAACAGGGACAGGACCTGTTCGTCTGTGCCAGCGCGGGCAATCACGCGCAGGGCGTGGCCTATATGTGCCAGCATATGGGGGTCCGGGGCGTGATCTTCATGCCGGTCACGACGCCTCAGCAGAAGATCCAGAAAACGCGTATCTTTGGCGGGGACAACGTCGAGATTCATCTGATCGGTGACTATTTCGATGACACACTTGCTGCCGCTCAGGCATGGTGCACGCAGCAGGGCGGATATTTCCTGTCACCTTTTGACGATGCCGATGTGATCGAAGGGCAAGCCTCGCTGGCGGTTGAAATCGAAAGGCAGATGGGCGGTGCGCCCGATCACGTTGTGCTTCCCGTGGGTGGAGGCGGCATGTCCGCCGGTGTCGCTACATGGTTCGGGGACCGCACCCATTGCCTGTTCGTCGAACCGGCCGGAGGGGCCTGTCTGCGCGCAGCCCTGGCGGCGGGGCATCCTGTTTCGCTGGATTATGTGGATACCTTTGTCGATGGCGCGGCGGTCGGGCGGATCGGTGAAAAGCCGTTCGAGTTGTTGAAATCACGTCACCTGTCGGACGTTCTGGTCCTGTCCGAGGACCGTATCTGCACCACCATGATCGAGATGCTGAATGTCGAAGGCATCGTGCTGGAACCTGCGGGGGCGCTGGCGATCGAGGCAGTAGGTGATATCCAAAGCTTTGTGCGCGGAAAGACCGTGGTCTGCCTGACATCCGGCGGTAATTTCGATTTCGAACGCCTTCCCGAGGTCAAGGAACGTGCGCAGCGGTACTCCGGTGTGAAAAAGTACTTCATCCTGCGCCTGCCGCAGCGACCCGGCGCTCTTAAAGAGTTCCTGAATATTCTCGGCCCCGAGGATGATATCGCCCGGTTCGAATACATGAAGAAATCGGCGCGCAATTTCGGTTCGGTTCTGATCGGGATCGAAACCCGCAAGCCGGAAAATTTCATGCGCCTGTTTGCCCATCTGGACGATGCAGGGTTTACCTATACCGACATCACCGAGGACGAGACGCTGGCACAGTTCGTGATCTAGCTCAGTTTTTCATTCAGCTCAGCTTCAAACACGGTTTTCGAGCTGTCGAAAACGGCCAAAAGCGCTGGCAGATCAACCTCGGCCCCTTGCCCTGCCGCGGCCTGCCGTTCCCCATCCTGGCAGAGTTTCGAGAATTGATCGAACCCCAGGCTCAACGCGCTGCCTTTCAGGAAATGCAGGTTCTGTTCCAGCTCGGCCCGGTTGGTGTCGCGGCGCAGGCGGATGATCACGTCCTGCACTTCTTCCAGAAATATCTCGACCACCTCGTCGAATTCCTCGGGGCCGACTTCATCCCGCAACTGCCTGACTCTGGCCCAGTGGATCATGATATTCACCAGCTAATGAATGGTCATGGTTCTGAATAGACGCGCCCGGTAAAAAGCAGGTTAACGGGGCCACGCTTCGGCAATCGTCACTCTTCACCGGATGTTAAATCAGTCGGCGATAGGGTCGCCATCAGTGACGAAACTCATCAGAGCAGAGGGTAAATGGTGCCGGGTGCGAGTTTTGAGGAAACCAGAGCTGATCTGGATTTCGGCGCGATCCGCACGGTGCTGGTGGTGGATGACAGCCGCCTGCAACGGCGCATTCTGGTGGCCTCTCTCAGGAAGTGGGGGTTCGAGGTGATCGAGGCCGATACAGGCCATGCCGCTTTGGCACTTTGTGTCGATAATCCGCCCGATCTTGTGCTAAGCGACTGGGTCATGCCGGGGATGAGCGGCCTTGAATTCTGCTGTGCGTTTCGGGCATTGGAAACGGATCAATACAGCTATTTCATCCTTCTGACATCCAAAAGCGAAAAGCAGGAGGTCGCGCGCGGTCTGGATGCCGGGGCAGACGATTTTCTGATCAAGCCGCTTGAGGCGGACGAACTGCGCGCCCGAATTTCAGCCGGTGCGCGCATTCTGGACATGCAGCGCGAGCTCTCACAGAAAAACCGCCTGATTGAATCCGCGCTCGAGGAACTCAGGCTGGCGCATGACGCGATCGACAAGGACCTGATGCAGGCGCGAAAAATTCAGGAATCGCTGGTTCCCGAACTGACCCGGACATTCGGGAAGTCACAAGTCAGTCTGTTGCTGAAACCCTGTGGTCATATCGGCGGTGATCTGGTGGGGATGTTCTCGCCCGGGGTGAACCGGCTTGGGTTCTACAGCATCGACGTATCCGGCCATGGTATCACCTCGGCCATGATGACGGCGCGATTGGGGGGGTATCTGTCCAGCAAGCATTTTGACCAGAACGTCGCGATGGAGCGGAGGTTCGACAAGTTTTATGCACTTCTTCCGCCGAAATACGTGGCTGAAACGCTCAATTCCCGCCTGATGGCCGATGAAGGCATCGAAGAGTATTTTACGATGGTTTACGCCATCGTCGACCTGCGCAATGGGCATCTGAAAATGGTACAGGCCGGGCATCCGCACCCCCTGCTGCTGCGGCAGGGTGGCCGCGCCGAGTTTCTTGGTGACGGAGGCTTGCCCATAGGATTGATCGAAGATGCGCGCTTTCAACAAATCGAGACGCAGATGCAGCCCGGCGACAAGCTGCTGTTGTACTCGGACGGGTTTACCGAATGCCAACTGGCTGGTGGTGGCTTGCTGGAAGAAGACGGTTTGCGTCAGATGGCCCAACAGAGCATGTCGGAAAGGGGCGGGTCAGAGTTTCTGGACGACATGTTCTGGCGTTTGACGCAAGTGATGTCACCCAAAGACGGCATCGGCGATGATGTCTCGGCCGTCTTTTTTGAATATAACGGACCTTAAAGCGACCCGAGATGCAATTCGGCAAAGTGCCGGTCACCGTCATTTCCCAGTAAACCCACGGCGTCAACAGTTTCCATCCACAGCGCTTCGTGAAACGCCTCGGTCGGCGGGCCTATGCGTCGCACGGGGCGGGCGCGATAGATCAGGCAGACCTTCTCGGCCCACAGGTCGTATTCCGGCATATAGGTGAAGCGCCGAAAGGCACCAATCCGCCGGGGCGCCGCAATAAGCCACCCGGTTTCTTCAAAGACTTCGCGATGCAGGGCGGTAACGGGTGATTCGCCCGGATCAATACCCCCGCCGGGCAATTGCAGGTCGGGTCCGGGTTCTGTCTGGCAGGTCAGCAAAAGGTGACTTCTGCGGGGCAAAAGTGCGTAAACACCGACCCGTCGCGTGTATTTCCGCCCCGGCTCTGGGGTTTCACCGAACCGCCTGATCATGTATGGCCCCTTACAACCTAATCTGTTCGACCTATATGGTGCCGGTATGCCAACCTGTGGCGCGTAAGGAAACCCCATGTCTCTTGGAACGAAAATCGCGTGGGACGATACCGTCCTGCCCTTTCAACTCGATGTATCGGATATGCGTGGCCGTGTGGCTCGTCTGGATGGTGTGCTGGATGGCATCCTGAAGCAGCATGACTACCCCGAACAGGTCGAGGCGCTGGTGGCCGAGATGGCCCTGCTGACCGCATTGATCGGGCAGACGGTTGCGCTGCGTTGGAAACTGTCGTTGCAGGTGCAATCCAAGGGGCCGGTGCGCATGATTGCGACCGACTATTACGCACCCAAGGCCGAAGGCCAGCCGGCGCAGATCCGGGCCTATGCCAGCTTTGACCGTGACCGGCTCACCGATACGGCCCCCTTCGATCAGGTGGGCGAAGGGTATTTTGCCATCATGATAGACCAGGGCGAAGGCACGCAACCCTATCAGGGTATCACGCCGCTGACCGGGGCCTCTCTCAGCGCCTGCGCCGAGGCCTATTTTGCACAGTCTGAGCAGCTGCCAACCCGGTTCTCGCTGAGCTTTGGCAAATCGACCGAGCCCGGCGTGGATGAACACTGGCGTGCCGGGGGCATCATGTTGCAGCATATGCCCAAAGCCTCGCCATTTGCCGCCTCGGGGGAAGGCAATGGTGAGATCCTGACCGCCAGCGATCTGGTCGACGGTGAAGAGGGCGAGAATTGGGGGCGGGTCAATATCCTGCTGGACACGGTCGAGGATCTTGAGCTGATTGGTCCCTCGATTGCGCCGACTGATTTGTTGATCCGGCTGTTCCACGAAGAACAGCCACGGGTCTATGATGCGCAGTCCGTGCAGTTTGGTTGCACCTGCTCCGAAGACCGGGTTCGGCAGAGCTTGTCGATCTATTCGGCAAAGGACCTCGAAAAGATGACGACGCCCGAAGGTCAGGTCACCGCAGATTGCCAATTCTGCGGCGCACATTATGTGCTTGATCCATCAACAGTTGGCTTTGAAGCCGAAGACCGCAAGGGTGCTTGACCCGATTGAACAGATCCGGGCGGCGCTGCGCCGTCCCGGTCACGGGTCCAGCGATTTTGACCTGAACCCGGATACTGTCCTGCCACCCGGGCGCCGCCTGCGCCCGGCGGGGGTTCTGGTTGCAATCTCGCTTGCGGATGACACCCCTCGGGTGATCCTGACGAAACGGTCCTCGGCCCTCAAACACCATCCGGGTCAGATCGCGTTTCCAGGCGGCAAACAGGATCAAGGGGATGCGGATGTCACGGCAACGGCCCTGCGCGAAGCACAGGAAGAGATCGGCCTGCCCGCGGACCTTCCCGAAATCCTGGGTTACCTGCCGACGCATGAAACAGTCACCTCTTTCACGGTCACACCCGTGGTGGCCGTTCTTCGAAAGGGATTTCAACCTGTTCCGGAACCCGGCGAAGTCGACGAAGTCTTTTCGACCCCCCTTGCGCATCTTTTGAATCCCAAGAATTATCTGGTTGAATCGCGCCTCTGGCGCGGCCAGAAACGCAGATATTACACAGTTCCGTACGGCCCTTATTACATATGGGGCGCGACGGCCCGCATATTGCGCGGGCTTGCAGCACGGGTGAATGAATGATGCAGATTGAGGAGCTTTGGGTCAGCGAACCGGCGACCCAAAAGGTATGCGCCGCCCTGACCTCATCCGGGGCGCAGGCGCTTTTTGTGGGTGGGTGCGTGCGCAATGCGCTGCTGGGCGCGCCGGTGTCGGATATCGACATTGCCACTGATGCCCGGCCTGAACGGGTTGTCGAGATGGCGCAGGCTGCCGGCCTCAAGGCCATCCCCACCGGTATCGACCATGGCACGATTACAGTGGTCAGCGCCGGTATCCCGCACGAGATCACCACTTTCCGGCGTGACGTCGAAACCGATGGTCGCCGCGCCGTCATCGCCTTTTCCGATCACGTCGAAGAAGATGCTGCGCGGCGCGATTTTACCATGAATGCACTTTATGCAAGGCCCGATGGCACTGTGTTAGACCCGCTTGGCGGGCTTCCCGACCTTCGGGCCCGGCGGGTGCGGTTCATCGGTGAAGCAGAGGACCGCATTCGCGAAGACTATCTGCGGTCACTGCGCTATTTCCGGTTTCACGCATGGTATGGCGACCCGGATGCCGGTTTCGACCCGGACGCGCTGGCTGCCATTGGTGCCAATCTTGACGGGCTGACCTCGTTGTCGCGGGAACGCGTCGGGGCGGAACTGCTGAAACTGCTGGGCGCGCCTGATCCGGCCCCGGCCATTGCGACGATGCGCAGCACAGGCGTATTGGCGCAATTGCTGCCAGGCGCGGATGACCGGTCACTGGCACCTCTGGTCGCTTTGGAACATGCGGCAGGTGCCGAGTCGAACCCCCTGCGCCGTCTGGCGGCCATCGCGACGCCCGATGACGCCGCAACCCTGCGCTTGAGCCGTTCGCAACTGCAACGCCTGACCGGAATGCGGACCGAAGCGCAGTCAACCACCAGCGTGGCTGAACTGGGCTATCGGTATGGTGACGAAGGCGGGTTGAACAAAACCCTTTTGCGGTGCGCGTTTTTCGAACAGCCCTGGTCCGAAAGCTTCAGACAGGACCTGCACGCAGGCGCAGCCGCGCGTTTCCCGATACAAGCCAAAGACCTGATCCCCGGGTTTACCGGCCCGGCGCTGGGCCAAAAGCTGGCCGAGCTTGAAAGCCGGTGGATCGCGTCGGGTTTTGCGCTGTCGCGCGAGGACTTGCTTGCAAGTTAATGTTTAGTCTCAAAAGGGGATGACAACTTTGGTCCATTGTGGTTAGGTGCGCCCGTCACATGGATGGAGGAATGCGAATGTATTACGGGATCTGGTTCGGCTAAAGCCGGGACACTTGCCCCGTAAAGGGTGGTGTTCAGGCGCCATCTGTCTTCGCACGTCTTTATCTCTGCTCAATCGGAGCACACTCCATGTTTCGCTATTTCGAAAACCTTGTTGACCCTTTTGTCGCCTATCATGAGGCTGACGCGCCGCCGACCCGGCTGTGGCCGTTTCTGCTGGACTATTCGCGCCCGTTCTATCGGGTGTTTGTCTGGGCTGCGCTGATTTCCATTATCGTCGCCGGTGTCGAGATTGGGTTGATCTATTATATGGGTCGTGTCGTTGACCTGTTGGGCGGCACACCAACCGAGGTGTGGCAGAACCACGGGACCGAGCTGCTGTTGATCGCGGCCTTTGTCCTGTTTCTGCGCCCTTTGTTGCATCTGGTCGACGTACTGATCCTGAACAACACGATTCTGCCGAACTTTGGCACTCTGATCCGCTGGCGCGCCCATAAGCACGTTCTGCGTCAGTCGGTTGGCTGGTTCGAGAATGATTTTGCCGGGCGGATTGCCAACCGGATCATGCAGACACCGCCCGCAGCGGGTGAGGTGATCTTTCAGGTCTTTGACGCGATTTCCTTTTCACTGGCTTACCTGATCGGGGCGGCAATCCTGCTTTATGCGGCGGATGCGCGTCTGCTGATCCCGCTGCTGATCTGGTTTGCGTTCTACGCGATGCTGGTGCGCTGGACGGTTCACCGTGTCGGGCCGGCGTCCAAGGCGGCATCCGATGCGCGGTCAACCGTTACGGGCCGCGTCGTGGACAGCTATACAAACATTCATTCCGTCAAGATGTTCGCGCACGGCCCGCAAGAGCTGGACTATGCCCGCGAAGCGATCGAGGAAACCCGCCGGACATTCCAGATCGAGATGCGGATTTTCACCATCATGGATGCGGTTCTGGTCACCCTGAACGGGGTGCTGATCGTGGGTGTCGTGGGCTGGGCAATTGCCTTGTGGATGCAGGGTTCCGCTTCGGTTGGTGTCGTCGCGGCAGCAACCGCACTGACCCTGCGCCTGAACGCCATGACCGGATGGATCATGTGGGCGCTGACCAGCTTCTTCCGCCAACTTGGTATCGTGGCCGAGGGGATGGAGACCATCGCGCAACCCATCGACCTGCTTGACGCGCGCGAAGCCAAACCCCTGCGGTTGACCAGAGGAGAAATTCAGATCCGGGATCTCTCGCACCATTACGGGCGCGAGGCTGGTGGGCTTGACCACATCAACCTGACCATTCAGCCCGGTGAAAAGGTCGGTCTCATTGGGCGGTCGGGTGCCGGGAAATCGACTCTGGTAAAGCTGCTTTTGCGGTTTTACGACGTCGAACGCGGTGCCATTCTGATCGATGATCAGAACATTGCGGGCGTCACGCAGGACAGCCTGCGCAGCCATATCGGCATGGTCCAGCAAGACAGTTCGCTGCTGCACCGGTCTGTGCGTGACAACATCCTTTACGGCCGCCCGGACGCGACCGAGGCGCAGATGATTGCCGCAGCCAAACAGGCCGAAGCGCATGCGTTCATCCTTGACCTGCAAGATCCGCAGGGGCGCACCGGGTATGACGCGCATGTGGGTGAGCGGGGCGTAAAGTTGTCTGGTGGTCAGCGGCAGCGGGTAACGCTGGCCCGGGTGATCCTGAAAGACGCACCAATCCTCTTGCTGGATGAGGCGACATCGGCGTTGGATTCCGAGGTCGAAGCGTCAATTCAGGAAACGCTCTACGGCATGATGCAGGGCAAAACCGTGATCGCCATCGCCCACCGGCTCAGCACCATTGCGCAGATGGATCGCATTCTGGTGATGGACGGGGGCCGCATCGTCGAAGAGGGCGCGCATTCTGATCTGTTGGCGCAGGGCGGCCTTTACGCGCAGTTCTGGGCGCGGCAATCTGGCGGCTTCATGAACCCGGAGGCCGCTGAATGAAGATTGCCGATCTCATCTATCCGTTCAGGACCACTGAAACGCCCCCGCCGCAGACATTGGGGGCGTTCATTCGCTGGAGCCTTTCGGGCGCCTGGCCCATGCTGTTTGTCGCCGCGTTCTTTTCGGCGCTGGCTGGCGCGATGGAGGCTGGAACAGCATGGATTCTGGGGCGTGTGATCGATGTGGCAACATCCAGCGGGCCCGAGCATTTCATGACCGCCGGGAATATGTGGATGATCTTTGGGGCGGTGGTGTTCTTCATGCTGCTGCGCCCGATCCTGTTTGGGCTGTCTTCAATTTCGAACAACTATATCGTGATGCCCAACATCACGCCTTTGGTGCTGGCCAAGCTGAACCGCTGGACGCTGGGCCAGTCTGTCACCTATTTCGACGATGATTTCGCCGGGCGCATCGCCCAGAAACAGATGCAAACGTCGAACGCCATGGCCTCGGTCGTGTCCGAAACGATCAGTGCGATAGTGTTTGCATTGGCGTCGCTGGTGGGCTCTTTGCTTTTGTTAGGGTCTATTCATCCTTTGGTGATGCTGCCTTTTGCGGCCTGGTTGGTGGTCTATTTCCTGCTTGTGCGTTGGTACCTGCCGCGTATTCGCATGCGCTCGGCCGCACGCGCCGGCGCGCGGGCGATGGTTTCGGGGCAGGTGGTCGACACGATCACCAACATCAAAACCGTCAAGCTTTTTGCGCACTCGGATTTCGAAGATCAGGCCGCGCGGCATTCAATGGTCGAGCTGCGGAAAAAATCGCTGGCGTTCGGCAAGCTGTCGGCCAGTTTCCGGTTCGTCCTGATGGCGCTTGCCGGCATTCTGCCTGTTCTCCTGCTGGGGGCGACGCTGTGGTTATGGCAGTTCGGAATGGCAACCGCAGGTGACATCGTTGCTGCGGGCGCGGTGTCGGTTCGCATTTCGCAGATGACCGGATGGGTCAGCTTCACGTTGATGGGCCTCTATGCCAATGTGGGCGAGATTGAAAACGGGATGAAGACGCTGGCCAGAAGGGACAGGGTCGAAGATGCGCGCAGCGCGAAGGATCTTGATGTGACCGAAGGATCCATCTCGTTTGAAGATGTCAGTTTTGCATACGGCCGGGATGTGGGCGGTGTTACGGACCTGACGCTGACTGTGAAACCGGGCGAGAAGCTGGGAATTGTCGGGGCCTCAGGGGCGGGTAAATCAACGCTCGTTTCGCTGCTTCTTCGGCTCTATGACAGGGAAAACGGCGCTATTTGCATCGACGGGCAGGACGTGTCGCAGGTCACGCAGGACAGTTTGCGCCGCCAGATCGGCATGGTCACGCAGGAAACGGCGATGTTCAACCGGTCTGCCCGCGAAAACATCCTCTATGGTCGTCCGGACGCGTCCGAGGCCGAGTTGATCGAAGCGGCAATCAAGGCCGAAGCGCATGACTTTATCCTGAGCCTCAAGGACGGCCAGGGCCGTACCGGCTATGACGCTCATCTGGGCGAGCGTGGCGTAAAGCTCAGCGGTGGCCAAAGGCAACGGATCGCCCTTGCACGCGCCATTCTCAAAGATGCGCCCATTCTGGTTCTGGACGAAGCAACCTCGGCCCTTGATTCCGAGGTCGAGGCGTCGATTCAATCGGCGCTTCATCGGGTGATGCAGGGCAAAACCGTTCTGGCCATCGCCCACAGATTGTCGACACTCAGCGAGATGGACCGGATTATCGTTCTGGATCAGGGGCAAATCGTGGAAACCGGAAGTCACGAGGATCTTTTGGATCAGGGCGGGCTTTATGCCCGGTTCTGGCATCGGCAATCTGGTGGTTTCATTCAGGCGGAAGCTGCCGAATAAGGGTTTTGTTGAACCCAAAGCCCGGCTATCAGGCCCCTCATGACGCAGAAATACACAATCACCCGGCTCGGCCATCAGGGCGACGGCATCGCTGATGGGCCCGTTTACGCTCCACGCACCCTTCCGGGTGAGGTTGTCAGCGGCACCCTTTTTGATCAGGTGCTGACCGATATCCGCGTCGAAGTACCGTCTGATGTCCGGGTGAAAGCCCCGTGCCGCCATTACAAAGCCTGCGGTGGCTGTCAGCTGCAACACGCCTCCGACGTGTTTGTCGCCGACTGGAAGCTGAGCATTGTCCGCAACGCCCTGTCCGCGCAGGGGGTTGAGGCGCTGATGCGTCCGATACACACATCTCCCGAACACTCACGCCGACGCGCCACGATTGCCGTCAGGCGGACCAAGAAAGGCACATTGGCCGGGTTCCATGGACGTGCATCGGATACGATCACCGAAATCCCGGATTGCCTATTGCTTGACCCGGCCCTGATCGCCGCCATTCCCGCAGCCGAGGCGCTGGCGGTTCTGGGCGGCAGCCGCAAGGGCGTCTTGGCCGTCACGCTCACCCTGTCCGAAGGCGGGCTGGATGTGGCCGTCAAGGGCGGCAAGCCCCTGGATGGGCCGCTGGAACTGGCACTCGCGCAGGAAACCGAAAAACATGGTCTGGCGCGGCTCAGCTGGGATGGTGAAGTGATCGCCATGCGCCACGCTCCGGTTCAGCGCTTTGGGGCCGCCGCCGTCACGCCACCACCCGGTGCCTTCCTTCAGGCGACCAAGGACGGAGAACAGGCTCTATTACAGGCCGTTTCCGAGGCAACACGGGGTGCGAAACGAATTGTTGACCTGTTTGCGGGCAGCGGCACATTCTCATTGCCTCTGGCAGAAAAAGCCGAGGTTCACGCGGTCGAAGGTGCCACGGACATGGTGCAGGCGCTGGATCAGGGCTGGCGCAGGGCGCAAGGTCTGAAACGCGTGACGACCGAGGCCCGCGACCTGTTCCGTCGTCCATTGATGCCGGATGAACTGAAATCGTTTGACGCAGTCGTTCTGGACCCGCCCCGCGCTGGTGCCGAGGCACAGGTGGCCGAGCTGGTACAGGCCAGACGCCCGGTGATTGCCTATGTCTCGTGCAACCCCGTCACCTTCGCGCGCGATGCAAAAATATTGGTTAACGCTGGCTATACCCTTGAATGGGTGCAGGTCGTTGACCAGTTTCGATGGTCGTCACATACGGAACTTGCTGCGCGGTTTACCCTGAACGCCGCATCTTGATCAGACAGGAGAAAGCGATCCATGGGTTTCAGACAGCGTCTGCTGAACATCATCGAAGCGCCTGCATTCGGGCAATTCATAACGGCTGTCATCATCTTTAACGCAGTGCTTTTGGGGATGGAGACGTCGCCGACCCTGATGGAAGCCGCCGGGCCGCTGATCGTGATGCTGGACAAGCTGTGCCTTGCGATCTTTGTGGCGGAAATCGCCATGAAGCTGACCGCGACCGGACGCAGGTTTTTCACAAACGGCTGGAACAATTTCGATTTCCTGATCGTCGGCATTGCGCTTGTTCCCAGCGCCGGAGGTCTTTCCGTTCTGCGAGCCCTGCGAATCCTGCGGGTATTGCGCGTGATTTCCGTTGCGCCAAGACTGCGCCGGGTGGTTGAAGGGTTCATCTCGGCCCTACCGGGAATGGCCAGTGTTTTCCTGCTGATGGCAATTCTGTTCTATATCGGTGCCGTGATCTCGACCAAGCTGTTCTCGGCAACCTTCCCGGATTGGTTCGGCGATCTTGGCCTGTCGGCCTATACACTGTTTCAGATCATGACGCTTGAAAGCTGGTCGATGGGGATCGTCCGCCCGGTGATGGAGGTTTATCCCTATGCCTGGCTGTTCTTCGTCCCCTTCATTATGGTCACAACCTTTGCGGTGGTGAACCTATTGGTGGGTCTGATCGTAAATTCCATGCAGGACGCGCACCATGCAGAGGATGAGGTCAAAACTGATGCGTATCGTGATGAGGTTCTGGAACGCTTGGAGAGCATCGAGCGGCATCTGACCGAAAACTTGAACATCAAAAAGTGATTTCAGTTTTCGCGTTTTTTGGCATAATAAGCCCCAAAAAAACAAAGCAGGCAGTGAAACATGGATCGTCGAGCATTCGGATTGGGGGCGGTAGCAACGCTGGGCCTATCGGCTTGTGCATCAGCCCGACCAAATTTTCTGACTTATGATGGGCCCGAGGTCACCTCGCTGGTGGTCAACAAGGGCGCGCGCAAACTTTATTTGTTGCACCACGAAAAAGTCCTCAAGGAATATGATGTGGATCTGGGATTTGCGCCGCAGGGCACAAAAACCAAACGCGGAGACGGCCGCACGCCCGAAGGAAGTTACCTGATCGATCGGCACAACCCCAACAGCCGGTATCACCTGTCTATCGGGATATCGTATCCCAACTCTCAGGACATCGCCAAGGCTAAGGCTGCGGGAGTTGATCCCGGTGGGGACATCTTCATTCACGGGCAGCCAAATCTACGATCCGAGTTCAAACGCGCCAAGAAAACTCCGGATTGGACCGCGGGATGCATCGCGGTCAAGAATGACGAGATCGAAGAAATCTATGCGATGGTCAACCGAGGGACGCTGATCACCCTGCGCCCTTAGGGGGCACAGGCGCCCACGCTGCAATCCCGAATGTTTCATAGTCGTGCTGGTAGACCTCGGATGCCAGCGCTTCAAGCTGTTCGTCATAGATCTGATCCAGCGTAAACGGAACATCTTGCGCGCACGGGCCGGGAACCGGCGGATTGGGGTGGCCTGTTGAGCGGGCCAGATCCGGCAGAGCCGTGGTCAGCTCTTCTTCCCGCAGAATCAGGTCCGGCATCAAAAAGCTGGCAATACCATCCAGCGTGCGGGACTGGCTGCACCACGTCCCGTCAACGCGGATCGGCGTCTGACCGTTGAGGTTCATGCGCAGGAACCCGAGGAACGCCAGAAACGCATCCCGATGCTGTTCGACCGAGTAATTGGTGTCGCGCACCTGCCCGGGGATCGGCAGGTCAAGGCGGTTGCGCAGGTAATTGCGAACCATCTTGTAACTGCCCGGCCCGGTATCCAGAATGTACTGGCAAAACGCCGAATGCGCCCGTGCCAGCGGGTGGCGCAACACGGTGAACTTCCGGTGTCCGGGGTGGTCTTGCATCCAGGCGCGGATTTCCTTGCGGTTCCGGTTTGTGACCAGATCGTCCGTAGAACAGCCATCCATGTCGGCCATCCATTGCGCAATAACAGGCTCTACTCCGCCGCGAATGGGCAAATACATCAATGCTGATCCGGCTGCGGCGATGTATTGCGGTACTGCCGCCCCCCGGTTTGGTTCGAAACGGGAAGGCTGGTGCAATCCGAACCTGTCCAGTTTGGACAGGGCGTCTTGCATCTCATCGGGGTTGGTGACCTTCGATACGGCAGGTGCCGGGTTTTGCGGTTTCAGAGTATCGTCCAGCTTGCTCAGCCGCGCCTCGACCCCCAGCCATGCGGCCAGACCGTTCACAACGTCCAACTCGGCCAGGTCGTCATAGGTGATGAAAAAAGCGGTTTGCCCGGTCTTCTGTAAATGCCGCTGCAACATGTGTTGGTGGCCGTGGACCTGATCGAGATACTCAGAAAACTCAACCCCGTCGAAAGCGACCTGTGCATCGACGCGACGCTTCACGTTCTTCAGCAGCCATTGCTGCGTGGTGCGCGCGATTTTCAGGGACAGAAAACTGTCCAGCGGATTGCGTGTTAGAATGATCTTGGCGCAGCGCGGATCATTCAGCACAGGCTTCAGAATGCGCGGATCGTGGTCCTGGAAATACCGAAAACCGTTCAAGCCACCCGGTGCCGACCGGATTGCCTTCAACAGTCGCATCGGATCTGCATCGCGGTCTTCCAGCGACAGACCCAGAAGGGTATCGGACTTCAGGTTGCCGGCAAAATGCGGGTTAAAGGCTTCGCCATGACAGGAAACCCCGTCCAGCGCGTTCAGATTGGCCTCAAGAAGGTTCGACCCTGTGCGCATGGCAGCCAGAACAACGAAGTAATCAAAATTGGCTGGCATGGGTAATTACTGCACCAGATAGGGTTTGCGATAGGGTTTCGTCTGATGGCCGAACACATCGTCCGAAGGGAAATCGCCCATCAGGTAAGGGTGCATACCCTGATTCTTGAGGTTTTGCAGGAACTTCCCGAAGCCGGACAGATCGACCATTGTGGGCGCTTCTGTCAGGTGACTGGCTTGATGCGCGCCAATCTCGTCCAGGATCGCCTGCAAGGGCTCCATCGGCGCTTCAATGAAATCGGCCAGAGACCAGCTGCGCATCCGCGCCTTGGTCCAGACCGAGGTCAAAACCTCAAGCTGTTTGGTTTCGATCTGTTGCAGACGCGCGGCCTCGCTCCGGATGTCCGAGAAGTTCAGGTTTGACCGGAACAGCGGAATTGCCCAGGCCCCTGTGATGACCGAGATTTGCGCATTCTTGTCCCGCGCCAGAAACCAGTTGATGTCCTGCGTGTCGCGGGGGCTGAACTGGAAACACTGGCGCTCGCCGCGTGTGTTCCAGATCAGGTTCGACAGAAAGGCCGTTGGATTGTAGTCCCGCAGCAAAGCACAATCGCTGAGCGCACCGTTTGTGATGGTTTCACCCTTTGCAAATTCCGCACGCTCGGGTCCGAACAGGTGCCCGTGCACGCGTGTGCCAGTGGCCGAGGCCAGCCAATCTTCGAAGTCTTCAAACAGTTCGGAAAAGCCCTGAAATACGGAATAGGGTGACGAGGTAAGGCCGTTTTCACTGCCGTGCCGGGGAAACCGGCTTTGCATGTACAGCCCGTCACGCCCCCGCGTCCGCCGCTCGACCGCCTTGGAAAACACCCGGTCAATCTTGCCGGGATTGGGTTCGGCCGGTTTCATCGCACTTGCTTGATCGGTCAGAAACGCCTGATACAGCCGTTCCGCACGGGGCCAGATCTTGCGGGCAACAAAACAGTCTGACCGCCGCAGCAATTGCAGATGGTCGTCGTAGAAGATGTGCGGGCGGCCCTGATAGTCGAACTTGGACAGGGTCAGGGATCGGCTCTCGATATGTGTAGAATACAGCCGCGCCAATGTCTGGAAATAGCTTTCATCCGGAATCCAAACATGGCGGAAGTAACTGTCATATTGTTTGCGCTTGGGGTCCTGCAAAATGGCAGACAGTGTTTGACGGGTCAGGCACCACCACTGGCTGCCCATATGCGGGACCAAACCGTCGGGGATTTTCCGGCGAAACCCGACCGCGCGCTGAAGCTTTACATATGCGTCGAACAATCCGCGCTGTTTTCGCCAGGAAAACGGGAACCGCAGCGTAAACCGTTCATGATCCAACCCGCCGATTGTCCAGCTGACATCAGATGTTGTCGCGCTTTCGATGAAATCGACACGGGGCCGGTCGGCCAGGTAGTCAATCAACTCCTGAACCGGGCGCAGCGGCAGGCAGGCCCCCGACGACAGGAAGACGTGGCGCGTTTCCGGAAATTGCTCCAGCATCAGTTCGGACGCGCTTTGTGAGGCGGCAACGATGCCCCACCCGCCCCAGTCGCATTGATGCCGGTCGGAAAATGCGATCCGGGGATTGTCCGAACAGGATGCAACACATCGCGCGTATTCTTCGCTCGGTACTTTGCGATCCACATGGATCACAACAGGGCATCCCGCAGCGGTCCAATGGCGCGCGACCTGTTCGGCCCGGTCCAGCGAGGTATGAACCAGCATGACGACGCCCAGACCGCTCATGCCCAGTTTCCCTTTGACATCAGGCCCAGAATCTCAAGCTGCCGCCAGTTGATATAGGCCTCGGACCACTCGCACCAGAATACGGGCTTGTCTTCAAGCTGTGCGGCATAGGCCTTGTATTCGCCCGAACCGCTATAATGCTGGCGGCGTTGCAATTCTTCACGCGCCTTGTCGCCAAGGGTGTCAATCAGCTTGGCATGAAGCAACGAGCCGCTGGCCTTTTCCCCACCCCATTCGTCGTACACCTGATTCAGCCCGCGCGGCAAAAGCGAGTGGGTCGAGCTGACATAGACATACCGCCGATCCCATTTGACCAGCGGGATCTTGTTCAGTGCCGGGGCTTTGGATGGCTTGTCGCGAAAGAACACACGCGCCCGCGCACCCCCCTGAATCCACAGGTTCTTGTAATCCGGGTTCTTGGTGATCGTGTAATTCCCCGGATCGAACCACCGTGCGATTTCAAAAGGATCCTGCCCCTCGCGATAGGTTTCGGCATCCACAGACCCTTCGGGGTACATGTCGATCAGCATGGTGCCAAAGCTGCGCACGGCACTTCCGTCCAGCCAGTCTGTCAGGGCGCGGATCGGGCGGGTGTCGCAGAAGGGGTAGATGAAAAACTCATCCGGGTCGACGCTCAGAACCCAATGTCCATGCGCGTATTTGCGCAGAATGTAATTCGACCAGTCCAGACCATAGCTTGCACGTTTGTAGCTGGTAGTCGTCCGCCAGACCGATACATCGGACTGCTGTTTCAGGAATTCAAAACTGCCGTCATCGCTGTCATTATCGATGAACAGAAAATGGTCGATACCCAGTTTGCGGTAATATTCCAGAAAATAGGGCAGGCGAATTTTCTCGTTTCGCACAACGCTCATCAACAGGATATCGTCGCGGCGGATGGCAGACGTGTTGTTGCTGGCGGGCTTAAGTTCGTGCCGACGTCTGAGGCAGCGCAGAATACGGCGCTTGCGCCGCAATCTCATCTTGTATGAATCAAACAGGCTCACGCGACTGCCCAACCTTTATTATGACGCGAGCTTTCCCCGAACCCGCCGCGACCGCTGGTGCGACAGGACATTGTCGGTTTATGCCACTTCTACCTCTTCTGAGGCAACTTTTTTAAACCCCGGAAATGGTAAAGGTGCCGTTGACCCCCCCCGATTTGTTTTCAAGACCAGCCGCCGTCACGCATCAGCCCCATCTCCAGCAACTGCGACCAGCCGGTATAGCGCACCGAGTGCGGGGTCCACATGTCTGGTTGACTGAGTATCTGATCGTAATACGTGCCGAACTGGTTCGGGTCATGAAAATGCTGGCGGCGCAGCTTTTCAGTTTTGGATTTTTCAATAATGTCCGGCAGAAATTTCGTATGCAGCAGCACGCCGGACGGGGTGTCGCCGCTTGGCCCGTCATACACTGCGTTCAGACGACGGGGCAGGGCGGAATGGCACGAGTTTACGTAGGTATAGCGCCGCGACCAGCGCATCAGCGGGATCTTGTTCAGCGTCGGGGATCGCTGCTGCGTCTGGGCAAAAAACACCCGCTCGCGTGCGCCGCCCTGAACCCAAAGGTTTCCCATCGGGCTTTGCCGCTGCGCGCGATACGGGCCTGCGTCAAACCAGTTCAGCACCTCGATCGGGGCCGTGTCCGGGTCATAGGTTTGGCCGCCCAATGGCCCCTTTGGATACAGATCCAGCATCAAAGCGCCAAACCCGACCCGCCCCTGCCGGTCCAGCCATTCTGTGAGCTCATGCAGGGAATGGCGGTCGTGCCGGGCATAAACCAGCAACTCATCCGCGTCGACCATCAGGCACCAGTGGCCATGGCCGTAACGCATCTGTAGCCAGCTGAGCCAGTCCAGCCCAAAGCGTGATCCGCGATAGCTGGACCGGGTCTGCCAAAGGGACACATCCGGTTGATCCTGCAGGTAGTCAGCCGAGCCGTCATCGCTGCCGTTGTCGACGATCAGAAAATGGTTCACGCCCAGCTGGCGGTAGTGACGGAAGAACCAGGGCAGGCGGGTAATCTCATTGCGCAAGGTGGTAAAGGCCAGCACGTCGCCGCCCCGTATCCTGCTTGTCTGATCTTTCAGGCAGGTCAGTTGATGGCGGCTGCGCATCGAGCGCCAAAGAAGGCGTCGCCGTTTCCAGCGCAACCGGTATTCCTGTCGCCAACCGATATCAGGAAGTGTCTGAACCGTATTGGACGTCACAGGGGCCTCATTTCTCGTAGTGGCCGTTCTGATGCCAGCGCCAGGCATCCGCAATCATCGTCTCTAACGTTGACCTTTTCGGCTTCCATCCCAGTTCGGTTTGGGCGCGGACGGAACCGGACACCAGCTTGGTGCAATCGCCCGCCCGTCGGGCGCCGACCGAATATGGCACAGGGCGGTTGGTGACGGATTTGGAATGCTCGATCACTTCAAGCACGGAAAACCCCGAGCCGGTGCCCAGATTGAAAACACGGCTTTCTTTACCCTGTTCCAACCAGCCCAGCCCCAGAACATGTGCGTCGACCAGATCACAGACATGGACATAATCGCGAATACATGTGCCGTCCGGCGTATCGTAATCGGTGCCAAAAACGGTCAAACCCTCGCGCTTGCCATCAATCGCGTCCAGCATCAGGGGGATCAGATGGGTTTCAGGCCGGTGAAACTCGCCCACTTCGCCTTCGGGATCGGCACCAGCAACGTTGAAATACCGGAAAATGACATGGCGCAGCCCATGGGCCGCTTCGAAATCCCTCAGGATGTCCTCGATCGCGCGCTTTGATGCACCATAGGCATTCAGCGGGTGTTGGGCGGTGGCCTCGTCCAGCACCACATTGTCATGCTCGCCATAGGTGGCGCATGTGGACGAGAACACGAAATCCAGACAGCCCGCCGCAACCGCAGCCTCGATCAGCGTCAGCGATCCGGTGACATTGTTCGACCAGTACAGCCCGGGTTGCCGCATCGCGTCGCCCACCTGACTGAGGGCCGCAAAATGCATCACCGCAACCGGCTTGTGTTTGGCAAATACCTCGTCCAGGCGTGCCCGGTCCAACAGGTCGCCCTGTTCAAACGGCCCGTATTTCACCGCATCCTGCCAGCCGGTGACCAGATTGTCGTAGGTCACGGGAACATAACCCGCCTGCGCAAGCGCCTTGCAGGCATGCGACCCGATATATCCGGCACCACCGGTCACGAGGATTGGTTTCATGAAACGTCCTTTGGAACCAGATTGCCTGTCATCGAGATATGGGAACCGCGGGGCGTCATGGGCAAAAACCGGCTATTCCAGCCCCATCGCGGCCATCATCTCTTCGATCTTGGGCACGTCCTGCGGGTTGTTCAGCTCCCAGAATTGACGGCCCTTGGCGTCAACCTCGACGCACAGAACCTTGCGGCCATTTTCCATGAACCTGAGCTGTTCAAGACCCTCCAGTTTTTCCAGAGGGCCCGTTGGCCAGCCCGGATAGGCCGCCAACGCATCAGGCCGATAGGCATAGACGCCGACGTGGTGAAACACCGGCGTGGGTTCATCCCCGCCATAGGTTTCTGAGGTGAAGGGCACAACCTCTTTCGAGAAATACATCGCGCTGTTGTCGCGCCCGAACACGGCGGTTGTTCCGCCAACGCGGCCATGTTTGCGGTCGTTCAGAAGGCTGTTCAAGGCGTCCCCGTCGCAGCGCAAGACCGGTGTGGCCACGCCAGCGTCGGGTGCCGCGCGCAGCCCTGCGATCAGATCCTCGACAAACCAATGCGGTGTCAGGGGTGCATCGCCCTGAAGGTTGACCACGATGTCATAGCCGCTGCCCAGAACCTTGTACGCCTCGGCGCAGCGTTCGGTGCCGTTCTGGCAATTTTCCGAGGTCATCACCACCTCGGCGCCAAAGCCTTCGGACAGCTCGCGGATGCGGTCGTCATCGGTTGCGACCACAACCCGGTCCACGCCCGCGACAGAAGTGGCTGCTCGCCAGGACCGTTCGATCAGTGTCATCGAAACGCCGGTCGCGCCGGTCAGCGGCACCAATGGCTTGCCCGGATAGCGGGTCGAGGCATAGCGGGCGGGGATGGCGATCAGAACTGACATCAGGCCTCCTTCAGCTTAACACCCGGAGCGTACGCGATAAAAAACGGGTTCGCATAGCCCTCTTTGCCATAGAGAAGCGGCGAGTGATCGTCAAACCGCACAACCCGGCCTCCGGCCCCGGCCAGTACCGCGTGCCCTGCCGCCGTGTCCCATTCCATCGTGCGCCCGACCCGCGGATAAAGATCCGCCTCGCCTGTCGCAACCAGACAGAACTTGAGCGACGATCCCGCGCTTTTGCTGTCCTTGACCTGATACTTGTTGATGTAATCCTCGGTGGCCTGATCCCGGTGCGACTTTGAAGCCACGACCAAAAGCGCGGAATTGTCCGGGTTAGAGACTGATATTGGCGTCAGGGTGCCGGGCGCATCCTTGTCAAACGCGCCTGTTTCCTCGACCGCCTGACCATCGGCCTGCGTGTAGAACATGCGGCCCCGCGCCGGGGCATAGACCACGCCCCGTGTCGGCGTTCCGTTCTCGACAAGTGCGATGTTGACGGTGAAATCGCCACGGCGGTTGATGAATTCCTTGGTGCCATCCAGCGGATCGACAATCAAAAAGGTGTCCCCCTTTTCGGAATGCGAGGCGGCCTGTTCTTCGGTGATCAGCAGGATGTCGGGGAAGGCCTGACGCAACCCGGCTGAAATCAGCGCATCGGCTGCCTCATCCGCTTCGGTCACAGGGCTGGAGTCTGATTTGACTTTGACGTCGAAATCGTCTGCCTCATAGATTTCCATGATCCTGTCGCCTGCCTCAAGGGCCAGACGCCGGATGACGGGAATAAGCGCGTCGTAGGTCACAAAAATGCTCCGTTCCTGTGGTTTGTTGATCCAAACTCGTGACCGACTTATGATGCGACGGTTACCGAACGGCAAGATATTCATGCCAGGTTAGGGACGACGAGGCAGGAAAGACCCTTTAAGTGTTCTATTACAAGCGCAATCAAACGCTGCTGGGCGGTGCACTGACGACTGCGGAACTGGTGTTCCACGCGGTGGTGCGGAACGTGCGCGCGCAGCATCCGAATGCGGTGATCGCGATCCTGCTTAACGTTGTGCAATTGCTGGTGATGATGGTCACCTTCTATCTGCTCATGTCGCTGATGGGCCGGGGCGGGGTCGCCAGGATCAGGGGCGAATTTCTGCTGTATGTCCTGTCGGGTGTGTTCCCGTTCATGTTGCACATACAATCGATTGGCGCGATTTCCGGGGTTGGATCCTCCAATAACCCAATGATGCTGCATTCGCCGATGAACGTGATGGTCACGATTCTCGCGGCGGCCTTCAGCACTTTCTATAAGTTCCTGTTGGCCATGTTCATCATCCTGTTCGTCTACAGTGTCGCGGTTGCTCCGCTTGAGGTGCAGAACCCCGGCGGCGCCTTCGCAATGCTGGTGCTGGCCTGGTTTACCGGCTGCGCGGTGGGGCTTGTGTTCATGGCTTTGAAACCGTGGGCCCCGACGACCGTTTCGATGCTAACCAATATATATCGCCGTCTGAACATGGTGTTTTCCGGCAAGATGTTCATTGCGAACGCATTGGGTGGCGGGCTGTTGATGATGTTTGCCTGGAACCCGCTGTTTCACATCATCGACCAGACCCGCGGGTTCGTGTTCCGCAACTATTATCCAAGAAACACCAGCTGGGAATACGCGGCCTGGGTTGGAATCGCCCTGTTGATGATCGGTCTTATGGGTGAATTCTTTACCCGTCAGCACGTCTCGAAAAGCTGGAATGCGCGCCGCTAGCGCGCGACCCGCAGCGTAAGGTTTATGCGCCCGCCTTTGGGCAACAGGCGCGAGGATCCGAACCTGATCCGATCCACACCGTGATAGGCAAGCCGCGCCGGACCACCCATGACAACCACATCCCCCGAGCTCAGCCAGATCGACTCGGTCTTGCCGCCGCGCGTCGTGCTGCCAATCCGAAACAAGGCATCGTCGCCCAGCGAAACCGACAGGACGGGCCATGAAAAATCTGCCTCGTCCTTGTCCTGGTGCAGGCCCATTTTTGCGCCTTCCCCGTAGTAGTTGATCAAACAGCAATCGGGCGCTCGCTCGGTGCTGACCAGATCGCGCCAGATATCCAGAATGGCGGCGGGGATTTCCGGCCAGTCACTACCTTTGGGGTGCTGATCCTGATAACGGTACCCCGCCTTGTCGGTCACCCAACCCAGATCGCCTGCCGAGGTCATCCGAACCGACATCTCCTTGCCCGAGGTGGTAACAGGCCGGAACAGGGGCGCGGCTTTCAGAATCGGGCGCAAATCCGCGATCACCCGCGACTGGGCCGCAGGATCAAGATAACCTTTCCTGATATCGAACCCCCGCAAAACCAATCGCGCCATTCCGGAAACCCCAATCCTTTCCAATTCCTTGCCAAAAAAGGCATCAGAATCCCTAAAACCTGCGTTCTACGGTGCTTGCAGGCCTCAGGTCTCGCCCTTATATACGCCGGGACGCGCGATGGTAGTGCTGTCGCGCACATCAGATCGGGGGCGGGATGCCGTAACGGGTCCTGTCGTCGAGACATCGCCTTGAAGAGAAAGGGATTGCAAAAATGGGAAAAGTAATCGGGATTGACCTCGGGACCACAAACTCGTGCGTGGCCATCATGGACGGTTCGCAGCCGAAGGTTATCGAAAACGCCGAAGGGGCGCGGACCACGCCCTCGATCGTCGCCTTCACTGAAGATGAGCGACTGGTCGGTCAGCCTGCAAAGCGTCAGGCGGTCACCAACCCCGACAACACGATCTTTGGCGTCAAGCGCCTGATCGGCCGTCGTGTGGATGATGCCGAAGTCGAAAAAGACAAGAAAATGGTGCCTTATACCATCGTTGATGGTGGCAATGGCGACGCATGGGTTCAGGCCCGCGGTGAAAAATACTCCCCAAGCCAGATCTCGGCCTTCACTCTGGGTAAGATGAAGGAAACCGCGGAAAGCTATCTGGGTGAGGAAGTCACGCAGGCGGTCATCACCGTTCCGGCATACTTCAACGACGCACAGCGTCAGGCCACCAAAGACGCCGGTAAAATCGCCGGTCTGGAAGTGCTGCGGATCATCAACGAACCGACAGCTGCCGCTCTGGCCTATGGTCTGGACAAGCAGGAAACCCAAACCATCGCAGTCTATGACCTTGGTGGCGGTACCTTCGACGTGACCATTCTGGAAATTGACGACGGCCTGTTCGAGGTCAAATCGACCAACGGCGACACCTTCCTGGGTGGTGAAGACTTTGACATGCGCATCGTCAACTACCTGGCGGATGAGTTCAAAAAGGAACACGGTGTCGATCTGTCTGCTGACAAGATGGCCCTGCAGCGTCTGAAAGAAGCCGCGGAAAAAGCCAAGATCGAACTCAGCTCGACCTCGCAGACCGAGATCAACCAGCCGTTCATCTCGATGGGTTCGAACGGTCAGCCGCTGCACATGGTCATGAAACTGACCCGTGCCAAGCTGGAATCCCTGGTCGGTGACCTGATCAAGAAGTCGATGAAGCCGTGCCAGGCTGCTCTGAAAGATGCCGGTCTGTCGGCCGCTGACGTGGACGAAGTTGTTCTGGTCGGTGGTATGACCCGGATGCCGAAAGTGATCGAAGAGGTCACGAAGTTCTTCGGCAAAGAGCCGCACAAAGGCGTGAACCCGGACGAAGTGGTTGCCATGGGTGCCGCCATTCAGGCCGGTGTTCTTCAGGGCGACGTCAAGGACGTGGTTCTGCTGGACGTAACCCCGCTGTCGCTGGGCATCGAGACGCTGGGTGGCGTGTTCACCCGCCTGATCGACCGCAACACCACGATCCCGACGAAAAAGTCTCAGGTCTTCTCGACCGCCGAGGACAACCAGAACGCCGTGACCATCCGCGTGTTCCAGGGCGAGCGTGAAATGGCTGCGGACAACAAAATCCTCGGTCAGTTCAACCTCGAAGACATCCCGCCCGCACCGCGTGGCATGCCCCAGATCGAGGTGACCTTCGACATCGACGCCAACGGCATTGTCTCGGTTTCGGCCAAAGACAAAGGCACCGGCAAGGAACAGAAGATCACTATCCAGGCATCGGGCGGTCTGTCCGACGAAGACATCGAAAAGATGGTCAAGGACGCCGAAGAGAACGCGGAAGCCGACAAGGAACGCCGCGAGCTGGTCGACGCCAAGAACCAGGCGGAAAGCCTCATCCACTCGACCGAAAAGTCGATGGAAGAGCATGCCGACAAGGTCGACCCGACCACGATCGAAGCTATCGAACTGGCGATCGCCGCACTCAAGGACGAGCTGGAAACCGACAATGCCGACAAGATCAAGTCTGGCATCCAGAACGTCACCGAAGCAGCGATGAAGCTGGGTGAGGCCATCTACAAGGCGCAGTCCGAAGAGGCCGAGGACGAGCCTGCCGCGGCAGATGCCGCACATGGTGATGACGATATCGTCGATGCCGAGTTCGAAGATCTGGACGACGACAAGCGTAACTAACGGGTAACCGGGCCAATGTAGGCCGGTCCGGATGCCGGGCCGGCCTATTTACGTTGAGGCAGAAGGAAATACTGATGTCAAAACGCGACTATTACGAAGTGCTCGGCGTGTCCAAGGGCGCTTCGGCGGATGAGATCAAGAAAGGCTTTCGCACGAAAGCCAAAGAGCTGCATCCGGACCGCAACAAGGACAACCCGGATGCCGAGGCGCAGTTCAAGGAAGCCAACGAGGCTTATGACGTGCTGCGCGATGCCGACAAAAAGGCGGCCTATGACCGCTTTGGCCATGCGGCGTTCGAAAACGGCATGGGCGGTGGTGGCCGACCTGGCGGCGGCTTTGGGCAGGGCGATTTCTCCAGCGCGTTCTCGGATGTGTTCGACGACCTGTTCGGCGATTTCATGGGTGGGCAACGTGGCGGTGGCGGTCGACGCGCCGCGCGCGGCTCGGACCTGCGCTATAACCTGCGCGTATCGCTGGAAGAGGCGTATTCGGGTCAGCAGAAAACCATCAATGTACCGACAGCCGTGGCCTGTTCCTCCTGCGAAGGAACCGGTGCAGAAGGCGGGGTCGAGCCGACAACCTGCCCCACCTGTTCCGGCATGGGCAAGGTACGGGCGCAACAGGGTTTCTTTACGGTCGAACGAACCTGCCCCACCTGCTCGGGTCTGGGTCAGATCATCAAGAACCCCTGCAAATCCTGTAAAGGTGCAGGCCGCGTCGAAAAAGATCGCGCCTTGTCGGTCAACATCCCCGCTGGTGTCGAAACCGGTACCCGTATTCGTCTGGCAGGTGAAGGCGAGGCCGGAATGCGCGGTGGCCCCCCGGGCGACCTCTACATCTTTGTGGAAGTGTCTGATCACAAACTGTTCGAACGCGACAGCGTGAACCTCTATTGCCGTGTACCGGTCAGCATGGCCAAGGCCGCGCTGGGCGGATCGATCGAGGTTCCGACAATCGATGGCGGCCGTGGGCGGGTGCAGATCCCGGCAGGCAGCCAGTCGGGCCGGCAAATGCGCCTGCGCGGCAAAGGTATGCCCGCGCTGCGCGGCGGCGGTGTTGGCGACATGTTCATCGAACTGGCCGTCGAAACCCCGGTCAACCTGACCAGCCGCCAAAAAGAACTGCTGCGCGAGCTTGATGACCTGGGCGAAGATAACCACCCGGAATCAAAAAGCTTCTTCTCATCCGTCAAATCCTTCTGGGACGGTATGAAAAGCTGACAAACAGAGTTACGGGGGCTCTGCCCCCGCCGCCCGTTCCGGGCGCCTCCCCCGGGATATTTCCGGCCAGATGAAGCAGGGATCCTTTATTCATCTGGCTCTAAATATCCCGGAGCGCGAGGCAGAGCCTCGCAAAATACTCCCTAAAGACATTCAATTGGCCTTATCAGATGACCAAAAGTGGCAATGCATTTGCCAAATTGGGTCTTGATTCCAACCGCTGACCCTGAAATTGTCCGCGACAACCGTTGGGGTGCCCGTATCAGGGCTGAGAGGCGCGACCGCGTTAACCCATCGAACCTGATCCGGGCAATTCCGGCGTAGGGAACGGTCTTATGAACACAGACGTTTTCCCTACCTCGTTGCCCAAAGAAGATGGAGCAACGACATGGCGGCAATTGCCCTGACCATCGCAGGGTCTGACAGCGGCGGAGGCGCCGGGATTCAGGCCGATCTGAAAGCGATGTCGGCGTTGGGTGTATTCGGCGCAAGCGTCATTACCGCCATTACGGCGCAGAACACGCAAGCCGTCACTGCGGTGCATGGGGTTCCGCTGGATGTCATTGCCGCTCAAATCGACGCGGTGCTGAGCGATCTGGACGTGAAGGCCATTAAGATCGGTATGCTTGCGACGCCAGAGATCATTCACACAGTGGCCCGAGGCCTGGAAACGTTCAAAGGGCCCGTTGTTCTTGATCCCGTCATGATCGCAAAATCCGGGGATGCGTTGTTGGCGCAGGAAGCGGTCCGGACTCTGCGCGAAGTGATGGTGCCAGCAGCGACTGTGCTGACACCCAATCTGCCCGAAGCGGCATGTTTGCTGGATGCGAAACCGGCGCAATCACCGGACGAGATGGCCGCACAAGGCAAGGCCCTGTGCGCTCTGGGCGCAGGTGCGGTTTTGATGAAGGGCGGGCATGGGTCGGGCGATGTCTGCCACGATCTGTTGGTCGACCCCTCAGGCGTCGTGGCCGCATTTCAGGCCCCGCGTCAGAACACGAGAAACACCCACGGAACCGGATGCACCCTGTCGTCTTCGATCGCCGCCGGTTTGGCCAGGGGCCTGCCGCTGAGGGATGCGATCGCGCAGGCGCATAATTATCTGCAAGGGGCCATTGCGCGGGCGGATGAGCTGAAGATTGGTGCCGGGCACGGTCCAGTGCACCACTTCCACCGGATCTGGCCCGCATGACACTTTGGTCGGTTATAGGTGCGGGCGTTGCGGGTCTGGCCGTGGCCAGCGAGCTTATGTCACGCGGCGCAAAGGTGCAGGTTTTCGATCCGGGCGGCCCGTCCGGCCCGCATGGGTGTTCCTGGTGGGCCGGTGGGATGCTGGCCCCCTGGTGTGAATTTGAAAACGCGGAAGAACCGGTGCTGCGGCTGGGGCAGGAAGCAATCGAATGGTGGACGCAGCGAACGCAGGTAAACAGACGTGGAACCCTTGTTGTTGCCAACGCGCGTGACCTGCCTGACCTGCGCCGGTTTGCGCGCCGAACCGAAGGGTACAGCGAGGTTGATCGGGCGAAAATATGCGAATTAGAGCCTGATCTAAGCAAGTTCGGTAAAGCTCTGTATTTTGAAAACGAAGCTCACCTTGATCCTCGTCAGGCGTTGCGCGATCTGCATCGCCACCTGCAAGGCGCAGGCGTTGAATTCCACCGAAAGCTGGCGCCGGTGCAACTGGACAACGCCATAGACTGCCGGGGCTTGCACGCGCGCGAATATCTGCACGACCTGCGCGGCGTGAAAGGTGAGATGCTGGTTCTTCGTTGCCCCGATGTGACCCTTTCGCGTCCGGTGCGGTTGTTGCACCCGCGGATGCCGCTTTACATCGTACCGCGCGGGGATGGCGTCTACATGCTGGGCGCAACCATGATCGAGTCCGAGGACAGCAGCCGCATCACCGCGCGTTCGATGCTGGAACTGCTCAGCGCGGCCTATGCCGTGAACCCGGCCTTTGGCGAGGCCGAGGTGCTGGAGATCGGCGTCGACCTGCGCCCTGCATTCCCGGACAACCTGCCGCGTATCCGGCGCTTGGGCCGGACAATCTATGCCAATGGGCTGTATCGCCACGGTTATCTGCTGGCCCCTGCATTGGCGCGGGGTGTCGCTGATCTGGCATTGGACAACACACATTCGGAGATGGTTGATGAAGATCGTGCTTAACGGCGAGACACGGGACGTGCGTGCCGAAACCCTGTCGGATCTGTTGCTGGAATGCGGCTTCTCGGGCCGTGTGGCCACCGCCGTGAACGAAGATTTCGTGCCGTCAAGCCTGCGTATTGCGCACAAACTGACCGACGGCGACCGGGTCGAAGTGGTCGCACCAATGCAGGGGGGCTGAGGATGCGAATGTTCTACGGCATCGAACTGCCGAACCCCTTGATGCTGGGCACCGCCCAATATCCCAGCCCTGCCATTCTGGAACAGGCCTTTCGCGAAAGCGGTGCGGCGGTTGCCACGGTATCGCTGCGGCGGGAATCCGGCGCGGGTCAGACATTCTGGCAGATGATCCGCGAGCTGGGTGTTCTGATCCTGCCAAATACGGCTGGCTGTCATACGGTGAAAGAGGCGGTGACAACAGCCCATATGGCGCGCGAAGTGTTTGATACCAAATGGATCAAGCTGGAACTGATCGGCCACACCGACAGTTTGCAGCCGGATGTGTTCCAGCTGGTCGAGGCCGCGCGCATCCTGACCGAAGACGGGTTTGAGGTGTTTCCCTACACCACCGATGATCTGATCGTGGGCGAACGCCTGCTGGAAGCGGGGTGCGAAGTGCTGATGCCGTGGGGCGCGCCTATCGGGTCCGGGCGAGGGCTGAACAACGAATACGCCCTGCGGTCAATGCGGGCCGAGTTTCCTGACACGCCGCTGGTGGTGGATGCCGGGATCGGCCTGCCCAGCCACGCGGCCCATGCGATGGAACTGGGCTATGACGCCGTTCTGCTGAACACCGCTGTGGCCCGTGCCGGTGATCCCGTTTTGATGGCCAAGGCGATGGCGCAGGCAATCCATGCCGGACAACTCGCCCATCAGGCAGACCCGATCGAGGCGCGTGATATGGCCGAACCTTCGACCCCTGTTGTTGGAAAGGCATTCCTGTCATGACGCTGGACCGTTTCTATCCGATCTTCGATCACGCGGACTGGTTGCGGCGGATGCTGCCCCTGGGTGTCAAGCTGGTGCAGCTACGTATCAAGGATCAGCCGGATGAGGTGGTGCGCGATCAGATTGCCGCCTCGCGCGATCTGTGCCGCGACTACGGGGCGGTTCTGGTGATCAACGATTACTGGCAGCAGGCCATCGATCTGGGTTGTGACTGGGTTCATCTGGGGCAAGAGGATCTGGATGATGCTGACCTGAAAGCCATCAGAAAAGCGGGTCTAAAGCTGGGTGTTTCCACTCATGACGATGATGAGCTTGAGCGGGTTCTGGCCATGGATACTGATTACGTGGCGCTGGGTCCCATCTATCCGACCATCCTGAAAAAGATGAAATGGCATCAGCAGGGCCTGCCCCGCGTGACCGAATGGAAGGCGCGGGTTGGCGACATTCCTCTGGTCGGTATTGGCGGCATGAGCGTCGAGCGCGCAGCAGGGGTGCTGGCAGCGGGGGCCGACATTGTCTCGGCCGTCACGGACATCACGCTGAACACCGACCCCGAAGCGCGGGTGCGTGCTTGGATAGAGGTCACGAGATGAGCCGCTATGTCCGCCAAACGCTGCTGCCCGAGGTTGGGGCCGAAGGACAGGCCCGCCTGACTGCGGCCCGTGTTCTGGTGGTCGGCGCAGGTGGTCTGGCCGCGCCGCTTCTGCCGCTATTGGCCGGAGCCGGAGTGGGGCATATCACGATTGTAGATGGTGATATCATTGATCTGTCGAATCTGCATCGCCAAACGTTGTTTTCAGAAGAAGATTGCGGGCAGTCAAAGGCTGAACGCGCCGCTGACCGATGCCGTGCGTTGAATGCCGAAATCGATGTGATTTCCAGGAAACAGGCTCTAACTGGGGAAAATGCGCCCGATCTGGTGTCGCAGGCAGATATCATTCTGGATTGTGCCGACAGCTATGCGGTCAGTTATTTGCTGTCGGATACCTGTCTGGCACAAGGCAAGCCACTGATCAGCGCCTCGGTACTGGGGCTTTCGGGTTATGTGGGCGGCTTCTGCGGCAGCGCGCCTTCTCTGCGAGCCGTTTTCCCCGATGCGCCGGATAGCGGCGCAAGCTGCGCCACGGCGGGTGTTCTAGGCCCCGTTGTCGGTGTGATCGGGTCCATACAGGCGCAGATGGCGCTGAACCTGATCTTGCGGCTTGACCCGTCCCCGCTTGGGCAGATGGTGCAATATGATGCGCGAACCCTGCGCTGCACCGGGTTTCGTTTTGATGACGCGCCGGAACCGAACAGCTGTTTCCGCTTTCTCTCTGCCAGTCAGTTGAAGGAGACAGACCAGATTGTCGAACTGCGTGACCCGGACGAAGCGCCGGTTCCAGCTCACCCGAATGCGACGCGCATTTCACCCGAAGAAATTCAAATAATAGATTCTAAAAAAGGGCAACGCCTTGCCCTTTGCTGTGCCACCGGGCTGCGCGCATGGCGCGCTGCCGAGAAAATTCAACCGATTTGGCCGGGCGAGATTGTCCTCGTCGCGGCCTCAGCCTCCTGAGAAAAGGAAACGTGAGATATGAAAAAGCTGATGACAGCCCTTGCCCTTCTGGCCGCCGCGCCGGCCTGGGCCGAAGACAAGATGACCGTCCTGCTGGACTGGTTCATCAACCCCGACCACGGGCCCATCATCGTGGCGCAGGAAAACGGCTATTTCGCCGAGCAGGGATTGCAGGTCGAAGTCGTTGCCCCCGCCGACCCGTCCGCGCCGCCGCGTCTGGTTGCTGCCGGTCAGGCGGATCTGGCGGTATCCTATCAGCCGCAGCTGCATTTGCAGATCCACGAAGGGCTGCCGCTGAAACGGGTCGGCACGCTGGTCGCGACGCCCCTGAACTGCCTGCTGGTTCTGAAAGACGGCCCGATCAAATCGCCCGCTGACCTCAAGGGCAAGAAAATCGGCTTTTCCGTCGCCGGTGTGGAAGAGGCCATCCTCAGCACCGTGCTTGGCAAATACGAAGTCGCGCTGGATGATGTTGAAATGATCAACGTGAATTTCTCACTCTCGCCCTCGCTGATGACCGGTCAGGTGGACGCGGTGATTGGCGCCTATCGCAACTTCGAACTGAACCAGATGGATATCGAAGGCCGCCCCGGCACCTGTTTCTATATCGAGGAAGAAGGCGTGCCGTCTTATGACGAACTGATCTATGTCGCCAACCCCGATACGATGGACAAAGACAAGATCGCCCGTTTCCTGGCCGCGACCGAAAAAGCGACTCAGTACATCGTCAACAACCCGGAAAAAAGCTGGGAGGTCTTCTCGGCCACCTCGCCCGAGCTGCAGGACGAGTTGAACGCGCGCGCATGGGTCGACACGCTGCCGCGCTTTGCTCTGCGTCCCGCCGGGTTTGACGCTGGCCGTTATGCCCGGTTCGAAGCATTCCTGAACGACAGCGGCATGATCGACACTGTCCTGCCCGTCAGCGACATTGCCATCGACGTCACCGCGCAATGAGCGATTATGGCAAAGCCTTTGCGCTGATGCGCGATGCGGCGCAGGGGCCGTGGCGGGACTACACCCGCCACGCTTTTGTCGAAGCCCTGAAAGACGGCACCCTGCCACGTCCGGCGTTCCTGCACTATTTGCGTCAGGATTACGTGTTCCTGATCCACTTCTCGCGCGCCTGGGCGCTGGCCGTGGTGAAATCGGAAACACATGCTGAAATGCTGGCGGCGTCGCGTACCGTGAACGGCCTGATCAGCGAAGAGATGAAGCTGCATATCGGTATTTGCGAAGCAGAAGGCATTTCGCAGTCCGATCTGTTTGCAACGCCTGAACGGCCTGAGAATCTGGCCTATACCCGCTTTGTTCTCGAGGCGGGCTATAGCGGCGATCTGCTGGATCTTCTGGCAGCACTTGCACCCTGCGTCATGGGATATGGTGAGATTGGTGCCCGCCTGTCTGTGGAGGCAACATCAACATCCTATCGCGGCTGGATCGATACCTATGCGGACGAGGGCTATCAGAACGCCTGCGCCGCCGTGGGCGAGTTGCTGGATTCGGCTCTAACAAGGCGGATTGGGGCGGATTTCCAATCTTCACCCCGTTGGGATCGTCTGTGCCGGACGTTCCGCACGGCCACGGAATTGGAGGTCAATTTCTGGCAGATGGGTCTGACCCCATGACCCCGGCGCCCGATCTGACCATCAGCGGCACTGCTACGATCGACGGCGCGATTCTGTTCGCACCGCTGACCCTGACGCTTGACGCTGGGGCTTGGACCTGTCTGCTGGGCGGATCGGGTGTTGGCAAAACCACGGTCTTGCGGCTGATTGCCGGGCTGGAAACCGGGGCTGAATTCTCGGGCCGGATCACTGCCAGCGATGGCCAGCCGGTTTCAGACCGGGTCGCTTATATGGCGCAGGACGACCTGTTGCTGCCTTGGGCGAGTGTTGCGCAAAACGTCTCGTTGGGCGCGCGACTGCGGGGCGAGAAAGTTGACCTTGACCGGCGCGACCGCCTGATCGAGCGGATGCGGTTGCAGGACCATATGACCAAGAAACCGCCCGAGCTTTCGGGTGGGCAGCGTCAGCGCGTGGCACTGGCCCGCACCCTGATGGAAGACCGGCCGATTGTGTTGCTAGATGAACCCTTTTCCGCCCTTGATGCCCGAACCCGTGCCGATATGCAGGATCTGGCCGCCGAGGCGCTGAAAGGCCGCACTGTCCTTCTGGTAACCCACGATCCGGGCGAGGCCGCGCGTCTGGGGCAATCCATCGTCGTCATGACACAGCACGGGTTGACACCGTGCGACCCGCCGGTTGCTCCAGCCCCGCGCAGCGTGGATGATCTGCAGACGCTGGAAACACAAGGCGCGCTTTTGCGGCTGCTGCGAGGGGGCGGTGTATGAAGTCCCTCTCTGTTCTGGCAGCAACCCTGTTTGCCCTTGCCATCTGGCAGGGGATCGTGACCCTGACCGGATTGCCAAAATTCATCCTGCCCGGTCCCGCAGTGGTTGCCGAGACCTGGTGGCAGAACCGCTGGCTGATTGCAGAACACACCTGGATCACAGCCATCGAGGTCATTATCGGCCTTGCCTGCGGCACGCTGCTTGGCGTTGTCACCGCATTGCAGCTGGCCAATTCCCGTGTCGCACGGGTTCTGGTGCAGCCAATGCTGGTGTTCACTCAGGCCCTGCCGGTCTTTGCGCTGGCCCCGTTGCTGACCCTGTGGCTGGGCTATGGCCTGTTGTCCAAGGTCGCGATGGCGGTGCTGATCATCTATTTCCCGATCACGTCGTCCTTTTTTGACGGTTTGATGCGGACACCGCAGGGGTATCTGGACCTTGCGCGCACGATGCAGGCGGGCAAGCGCGCTGTGTTGTGGCACATCCGTATCCCTGCGGCGTTGCCGTCTTTGGCCTCGGGGATGCGGCTTGCGGCGGTGTATGCGCCGATCGGTGCCGTGATCGGCGAATGGGTCGGTTCATCGCAAGGTCTGGGATATCTGATGCTGCTGGCCAATGGCCGCGCCAAGACGGACCTGATGTTTGCGGCGATGCTGACGCTGGGCGTGTTTTCGATCCTTCTGCACATGATTGTCCGCCGCGCCACCGCGCGTATGGCAGGAGAGGCGCGTTAACCTTTCGGAAAGTGATTCTGCGACAGGGTAAACGCATGACACAGGACGCCTTTGCCGAAGCCCCCATGCTGTTTGATACGGACGAAGCGCCAGCGCAGCCGCTGCCGAATGGTCGGTTACCCTCCTACATCAAAGACCATCGCAAGCGGCTGCGCGAACGGTTCATGGCGGGCGGGTCAGCAGCGATCCCGGATTATGAGTTGCTGGAGCTGGTTTTGTTCCGGTCCATCCCGCGGCAGGATGTGAAACCATTGGCACGCGCATTGATGAATGCCTTTGGCGATTTCAACCGCGTGTTGACAGCGCCCGAAGAACGGCTGCGCCAGATCAAGGGCGTTGGTGATACGGTCATCACCGATCTGAAAATCCTCGAAGCCTGCGCGCATCGGATGGCACGGGCGCGGGTGATGCAACGGCACGTGATATCCAGCTGGGACGCGCTGCTGGATTACTGCCATACAACAATGGCGCATCGCGAGACCGAGCAATTTCGCGTATTCTATCTGGATCGCAAGAACGTCCTGATCGCGGATGAGGAACAGGCCAAAGGCACCGTGGATCACGTGCCCGTCTATCCGCGCGAAGTGGCCAAAAGGGCGCTGGAGCTGAATGCCTCGGCCTTGATCCTGGTGCACAACCATCCTTCGGGCGACCCAACGCCGTCACAGTCAGATATCGACATGACCAACCGCATTCAGGATGCCTGCTCCGCCCTGGGGCTGACCCTGCATGACCACCTGATCATCGGCAAATCGACCGAGCTCAGCTTTCGTTCCGAAGGGTATCTCTAGCGGCTACTGCACCCAAATCTCGACCCGCCGGTTGACCTTGCGGCCCCATTCGGTGTCATCGCAGGCCATGGGCATCGCTTCACCAAATCCTTCGGCGGTGACCGTGATACTATCAGGGATCGGGGCTTCAAGCGCGGCGATAACCGCGTTTCGCACGGTTTGCGCGCGCCGTAGGGCGATGCGGGCATTTGAAACGGCACCCCCGTCCCCATCGCTGAAGCCTGCAAACACCACCTTGCGCGCCTGCAACGTACCCGCGTCCAGCATTTGCGCCAGTTGCTGAATATTGGCGCGCGACTGCGCGTCCGGGCGGGACGATCCGGGTTCGAACCGGACCGACAGGGACAGGCGCGACAGGGGGCGCAGGGTCTTGATCATGCGTTGCAATTCCTCAAGCCCAACCTCAGTTCCACCAGTGACGACCGCATTGGCAAGCCGGTCCCCCTGCACGCCAACCGGCAGGGTTTCAGCCGATTGATCCACATATCCTGCGTCACGTATGGCCATCTGCGCCTCGGGGCTTTGGCTATAGGCCAGAAACTGCCGCGCAATCCGGGGCAGGCGTCGTTCCGGCAGATACAGGAACATGGGCATATTCAGCGGGTAATCTTCAGTCTTGATCGACTGGCGGGTCGCGGCCAGCGGATGCCCGCACCCGCCGGTCAACGGCAAAGCGCGAGTGCCATGGGCCGATGCCTTGCTGGCGACCCCGATGGAAAACGGATCCTTTGCCACGGCCGCGGTCAGGTCATGTATGCGATTGTGGCGGATCGCCGTATCGGTCAGGTCCACACCGGCGGTTTTCAGAATCTGATCCTCGACCGCCTGCGCCAGACCCGACCCGGCCTCTGGCACATGCAGTGCAATAGGGGCATCCGGCCCACCCAGCTGTGCCCAGTTGCTGATCTCTCCGGACAGAATACGAGCCATATCTGCCAGAGAAACCTGCCGCATCACGCTGTCGGGGGCCACGACCGGGACCATGGCATCCAGTGCAATGACCCGCGACCGACGGGCGCGCTTCAGATCGCCCAACCCCGCAGCCTCGGCAGCCTCCCGCTCAGCCTCGCGCATCTCGCGCAGGGCCATCACGATATCCGCCCGGTCTGCGATCAGATCACTGAACCCGCGATCCGTGGTGCCCACGTCAAAGAAAAACCGTGCCAGCGGCGCCGCCCGACCTGCCTGATGCAGCTCGTAAACAAAGGTGTCCTCATCCACGCGGGCGGGAGTCGCGGTCAGGTCTTCCTGACGGGCAAAGCCGATGATCAGGGCGGGCAGCACCGTTTCCGCCATCACCGATGATCCGGAAAACTGCACTTCGGCGACGAAATCGATCAGGTTGGGGCAGGCGGGCCCCTCACAAGTGACGCCCGAGCCATCCACGGTCAACGTCCCGAATTGCGTATCGACGCGATAGAACTCACCGTCAAAGCTCAGCAGATTGCCGGTCACTTCGACCTTGCCATCATGCGAGGTCAGTGTGATGTCCTGCCCAAAAGCACCGGTCGCCACCGTCACGGAAAACAGCGCAGCCACCGCCACACGGAAAAATGTCATAAGAGGTTCAAGCCTGCCTGCGGATTACTTTGCCGCGATTGTCAGGTCTGAGAGCAGATTATTCAACACCAGAAACTCGCCCGCGCGCGAACAATCCGGCAGGGTCACTGACATGTCGCGCGACCGCAGGCGGCGGTCCGACAACAACTCCAGCGACTGCACGTTCAGCGTGTGGCCGCAATTTGCATCGGTCACTTCGGCCTCGACAGTCAGGTCAATCGTGCCCGACTGTTCCGATGTACTGGCCGGGAAAGAATACACTTCGATATTCTGAGTGATCCCGGAACCGGACTGGCCCAGACGCACAACCTCTCCGGCGCCTTCGGCAGATGCGTCATCCCAGACATGGCCATCCGCGCCATAGCTGGCACCAAATTCCAGCGCATGAATCTGCAACTCGGTATCACCCTGCCATTGCAGGACAACACGATCAAAACCGGCGATTTCGGGAACGTGAGTGGTGGCGACGGTGCCTGTTTCATCTTCGAAAGAAAACAGGAAGATCGCGTATTCCGAAAGGGCCGGGATCGCCATGTCCAGCGCGCCGCTGGCATCCGTCATCTGGCTAACAGTCAGGCCGCTATGGTGAATTTCAATCCGCTCGTTCTTGTGGCAGGGCGCTTTCAGCGACAGGTGCGCCATGGCACCGGGTGCTGCGTTTGCGTGCGCGCTGATCCGGCAGTTCGATGTCTTGGGGGCTACAGGTACAGCGCGGGGTGCCGGTGTAACAGTGACCGGATCAGCATCTGATGCGGTGGCCGAAGTCAGAACGATACTGTCCAGTCCCGACAGGATCGAAGACTGATCGGCCACAGAGGCCACATCAATACCGTCCTGCGCGCGGTTCTGCTGCGCAGCTGGTCCGTTCTGCATCAGATAGCCTATGCCCAAGGCACAAGCGACCGTTCCGCACATGGTTACGTAGTTGCGAACTACAAACAAGACACCCTCCCCAGTTGAAGGAGCAGCTTGCACTCTCGCCACCAATCGCGGCCAATTTGTGGCCGCGAGACGGACTCATTGTGATTAAAGGGTGTTAACGTCAGGTCAATCTGCCGTGGCAGTGTTTGAACTTCTTGCCGGATCCGCAGGGGCACAGGTCGTTTCGCGACGGGTTACCCCAGGTCGACGGATCACTCTCATCAAACCCCGGCAGGGCATCGCCTGACGCCGCAGCTTCGGCCTTGGCCTCGGCCTGGCTTGCGGCCTTGTCCACGGCCTGCTGTGCCTGCGCCTGTTGCGCCGCCATCTGCGCCAGCATTTCCTTTTGCTCTTCTTCGGTCAATGGACGCACGCGCGACAATTGCTGTGTCACGGTTTCCCGCAAACCGTCCAGCATGGATTCGAACAGTTGGAAGCTTTCGTTCTTGTATTCGTTCAGCGGATCGCGCTGGGCATAGCCGCGGAAACCCACGACCGAGCGCAGGTGCTCCAACGTCAGCAGATGCTCGCGCCATTTGCTGTCGATGGTCTGCAACAGAACCTGCTTTTCGATGTTGCGCATGTTTTCGGGACCAAAGGCAACCGCCTTCTGGGCCATCATCTCATCTGCGGCCTTGACCAGGCGCTCGCGCACCTGCTCGTCATCCACACCTTCTTCGGCAGCCCAGTCCTGAACCGGGGCATCGATGGTCAGCTTGTCCTTGATCGCCGCATGCAGACCATCGGTATCCCACTGTTCCGCATAGGATTTCGGTGGCATGTATTCGTCAATCAGATCGTCGATCACCTGCTCGCGCATATCCGAGACGATCTCGGACAGGTCATTGGCCGACATGATCTCGCGACGCTGGCTAAAGATCACCTTGCGCTGATCGTTCATAACGTCGTCGAATTTCAGAACGTTCTTGCGCATGTCAAAGTTGCGGCCCTCGACCTTGGACTGCGCGCGTTCCAGCGACTTGTTCACCCACGGGTGAATGATCGCCTCGCCTTCTTTCATGCCCAGCGTGGTCAGCACCTTGTCCAACCTTTCCGAGCCAAAGATGCGCATCAGGTCGTCTTCAAGGCTCAGGTAGAACACGGTACGACCCGGATCGCCCTGACGGCCCGAACGGCCGCGCAGCTGGTTGTCGATGCGGCGGCTTTCGTGGCGTTCGGACGCCATCACGTAAAGGCCACCTGCGGCCAGAACCTTTTCTTTTTCTTCCGCGTGGCGCGCCTCTTCAGCTGCGCGCAGCTCCGACGGATCGGCCTCGGGCTTGTCCGCCATCGCTTGCAGCACCTTCATCTCGACATTGCCACCCAGCTGAATGTCGGTGCCGCGACCGGCCATGTTGGTGGCGATGGTCACCGCGCCCAGACGGCCCGCATCGGCGACGATCTGCGCCTCCTGCTCGTGCTGGCGGGCGTTCAGAACGTTATGGGCGATGCCTTCCTTGGTCAGCATCTGGCTCAGCAGTTCCGATTTCTCGATCGACGTGGTCCCCAGCAGAACCGGCTGGCCCTTTTCCTGGGCTTTCTTGGTCTCTTCGATCATCGCGCCATATTTTTCCATGGCGGTGCGATAGACCTGATCATCCTCGTCCACACGGGCAATCGGTTTGTTGGTCGGAACCTCGACCACGCCCAGGCCGTAAATCTCGGCAAATTCCTCTGCTTCGGTCAGGGCGGTCCCGGTCATGCCGCCCAGCTTGTCGTAAAGGCGGAAATAGTTCTGGAAGGTCACACTGGCCAGCGTCACGTTCTCAGGCTGAATCTGCACGTTTTCCTTGGCTTCGATGGCCTGATGCAGGCCCTCGGACAAGCGGCGGCCCGGCATCATGCGGCCCGTGAATTCGTCGATCAGAACAACATTGCCGTCGCGCACGATGTAATCCTTGTCGCGCTGGAACAGCTTGTGCGCGCGCAGACCCTGATTCACGTGATGCACAACGGTCGTGCTTTCCGGGTCATACAGCGAATGGCCTTCGGGAATCAGGCCGGCAGCCAACAGTTGCTGCTCCAGAAACTCGTTACCCTCATCCGTGAAGGTCACGTTGCGGGCCTTTTCGTCCAGCGTGTAGTGTTCGTCGGTCAGGCTCGGGATCAGCGCATCGATGGCGGTATACAGGTCCGAGCGGTCCTGCGCCGGGCCCGAGATGATCAGCGGCGTCCGCGCCTCGTCGATCAGGATCGAATCGACCTCGTCCACAATCGCGAAATTGTGGTGCTTCTGGTAAACCTGTTCCAGATCGGCCTTCATATTGTCGCGCAGATAGTCAAAACCCAGCTCGTTGTTGGTGGCATAGGTGATGTCGCAGGAATAGGCGGCCAGTTTTTCCGCGTCAGGCTGGCCCGACCAGATCACGCCGGTGGTCATGCCCACGGCAGCAAACACCTTGCCCATCCATTCCGCGTCGCGCTTGGCCAGGTATTCGTTCACCGTGACCACATGCACGCCCTTGCCGGTCAGCGCGTTCAGATACGCCGGTAGGGTCGCGACCAGTGTCTTGCCCTCACCCGTCTTCATTTCCGAGATGTTGCCCTGATGCAGGAAAACACCGCCCATCAGCTGCACGTCAAAGGCGCGCAGCCCCAGCGCGCGGCGGGCACCTTCGCGCACGTTGGCAAAGGCTTCGGGCAGCAGATCGTCAAGACTTTCGCCATCCAGCGCGCGTTTGCGCAGGTCTTCTGTCTTGTCGATCAGGCCCTGATCGGACATTTTCTCGAACTCGGGTTCCAGCGCGTTGATCTTCTCGATCAGGGGGCGGGTCGCCTTGATCTTGCGGTCGTTCGGTGTTCCGAACACCTTTTTGGCGAGCGTTCCGAGTCCCAGCATGTTCACTCCAGCGGATCTGTTCTTGTCTTGGTTTTTGACAGGCTTGCCCACCTTGCGCGCAACCCATAGATACGGGGGGTGAAAGGCGGCCCTGTCCAAGGCTTCAAAGCGATGTAAGCGGCAGGTTCCAGAGTGTCAACGCTGCGCCCTGCCGCGGCAAGGAAATAGGATGATTCAATGCCCAAAGGCCTCACTTTTCTGCCATCGCTGGCTCTGACCGCCATGATGGCCCTGCCGCTGGCCGCCGAAACACAGCCGGATGCTTCCACCGTGGTGGCGCGTGTGAACGGGGATGAGATCACTTTGGGTCACGTGATCGCAACCGTTGCCGCCCTGCCGCCGCAATACCAGCAAGCCGAAGATGATGTATTGTACGACTTCGTGCTGGAACAGCTGATCCAGCAGCAATTGCTGGGGCAACAGCAGGACGGGCTGAACAAACTGAACACGCTGCGGCTGAAAAATGAAGAACGCTCTCTTCTGGCGGTTCAGACCGTCACAGCCCTGACCGATACCGTTGTCACGGACGAGGCCATTCAGGCAGCCTACGACGCGCAGTACAACGATTTCGCGGGTGAAGACGAATTCGATGCCAGCCACATTCTGGTCGAGACCGAAGAACAGGCCAACGACCTCAAGGCGCAGCTTGATGACGGCGCCGATTTCGCCGAGCTCGCGCGCGAGCATTCCACCGGCCCGTCCGGCCCCAATGGCGGTGCTCTGGGCTGGTTCGGCAAGGGCCAGATGGTACCGGAATTCGAAACAGCCGTGGTCGCGCTCGAAAAAGGGCAGGTGTCCGATCCGGTTCAGACGCAGTTCGGCTGGCATGTGGTCAAGCTGAACGACAAGCGCAAAACCGAAGCGCCCGCGCTGGACGCCGTGCGCGAAGAGCTTGCGCAAACTGTTCAGCAGGACGCCATTCAGGCGCGCATCGATGAACTGACACAGCAGGCCCAGATCGACCGCCCCGCTTTGGAAGGTGCCGGACCCGAAGTCCTGCGCCAGCTGGACCTGATTCAGGAGTAATCCCCGTGGCCAAGATCACCAAGGTGTCGCCGCTGGCGCCAGCGTCCTTCCCTGATTTGCCTGCAATTGACGGTGTGCGGTTCGCCACCGTCGCGGCGGGCGTGCGATATCAGGGCCGCACCGATGTCATGCTGGCCGTGCTGGACCCGGGCACATCTGTGGCCGGGGTCTTTACCCGTTCAGCCACGCGCGCCGCCCCGGTTCTGGATTGTCAGGACAAAATCGGCGGGCCCAATGATGGCCCGGCGGCGATCCTGGTGAACTCGGGCAATGCCAATGCCTTTACCGGGCATTTTGGTCAGACGTCGGTGGCCGAGGTGACGCAGGCCGTCTCAAAGGCGACAGGTGTTCCGGTCGAGCGGGTCTTTACCTCCTCAACCGGCGTGATTGGTGAACCGCTGGCTCATGACCGCATCATTGCCAAGCTTGAAACGCTGAAGGCGGGTCTCAGCCGTCACGCGATCGAAGACGCCGCACGCGCGATCATGACCACGGACACCTTCCCGAAAGGAGCCGTGGCGCAGGTCGAAATTGATGGCAAAACAGTCTCTATTGCGGGGATTTCTAAGGGTTCCGGCATGATTGCGCCCGATATGGCGACCATGCTGGTCTATATCTTTACCGACGCCCGGGTCGAACAATCGGTGTTGCAGGCGATGCTGGGCGCGCAGACAGACCGGACGTTCAACTGCATCACCGTGGACAGCGATACATCCACCTCGGACAGCCTGCTGCTGTGCGCCACCGGCGCTTCGGGTGTGGACGCCACCGGCAATGCGGCCTTCGCCGAGGCGCTGGAGGCTGTGATGCTGGATCTGGCCCAACAAGTGGTGCGCGATGGCGAAGGTGCCACGAAATTCGTCGAGATCCGCGTGACAGGGGCCGCAACAGACGCTGACGCCAAGATCCATGGCCTTGCCATCGCCAACTCTCCGCTGGTCAAAACCGCCATCGCGGGCGAAGACCCGAACTGGGGCCGTATCGTCATGGCCATCGGTAAATCCGGTGCCGCGGCGGATCGCGACTTGCTGAGCATTTCGTTCGGCGACATTCTTGTGGCAGAAAAAGGCTGGGTCAGCCCCGATTACAGCGAAGACGCAGCCGCCGCTTATATGAAAGGTCAGGATCTGGTCATCGCCGTTGATCTGGGTCTGGGCGCGGGCAAATCCACCGTCTGGACCTGTGATCTGACCCACGGATATATCGAGATCAACGCGGATTACCGCTCGTGAAAACCGTGTTGGTCTCTGCGGTCGCCCTGATCGACATCGAGGGCCGGGTGCTGTTGGCCCAACGCCCCGAGGGCAAGTCCATGGCCGGTCTTTGGGAGTTTCCCGGCGGCAAAATCGAGCCCGGCGAAACCCCCGAGGCCGCCCTGATCCGCGAATTGCACGAGGAACTGGGCATCGACACATGGGCCTCGTGCCTCGCCCCTCTGACCTTTGCCAGCCACAGCTATGATGATTTCCACCTGCTGATGCCGCTGTTCGCCTGCCGCAAATGGCAGGGCATCCCGCAGTCGAAAGAGGGGCAGGCGCTGAAATGGGTCCGCGCAAATGACCTGCGCAACTACCCCATGCCCGCCGCGGATGTGCCCCTGATCCCGATCCTGCGGGATTGGTTGTAAGGGCTCAAGGGGCGTCAAGCGCCAGCGCCAGAATTTCAGCTTGGCGGATTTGTTTGCCGATTTGTGGTAGTGTTCGAGTGCTTTCTCAATGATGAAGGAGTACCTCGTTATGATTGCAAGTCGAGTTGCGAAGCTTTGGGTGCCCAGGATTGTTTTGATTTTGACCTTTGTTGTATTGGCGGTTCATGGTGCCAAAGCAGATGATGCGAAGGCTTCGATAACGGTCATGATCGAAGAACAGGCCCGTATTGACCGCTACGTTGAACTCGATTTTGCGCGGCAGGATCTTTTGTTTCACCAGACGAGCACGATCCTGGCCCTATACGGTGATTACAACTCCTACACCAAATCGGACGGCACTCAGGCCAATGGCTCTGACATGACGCGATTCAGAAATCGGGTCACTGAATACGTGCCCGCCGCCATTGTGGATTTCCGCCGAAAGTCCCAAAGAGACAAAACAATTTCAGAGGATGAGGCAAGCAAGGCGGAAGCCGCCGAAGCCCTGATGGACGAGATGGTTTTGGCCGCAGGCGAAATCATTGAACTTTGCGACGCCAACAAGCCCTATGAGGCAAGCCTCGTTTACCGCGATAAGACAATGCCCTTGAACACGAAACTTTTGGGGTTGCTGTACACGTTGCGCTCAACATCTGTTGGTCGTTTTAAAAAAGCAGCATTAAAAGCTAAGTATCAATAGCCGCGCCAACCTGCCGAAGGTCGAAGTCTGTTTGCCGGTCCGGCATCCCTGCTGCACACGGGACCTGTTTGGTACGGTAAAGCCCAAGGCTACCGGATACCACTTATAGGTCAAAGCTAATCTGGATATCTGTATAATGTAAAAGATGATGCGGCTGCTAAATACAGACGGTCATCGGACGGCGCGGCATTCCCGCACCGTCACAAGAAACCAATAGCGCCAAACGCCAGACGCAAACCGCATTTCTGTCAATGAAGCGGTAGCTTGTCGTGGTTCGGGTTTTTGAACTGCAGCACGCCATCAATTTCGATCTGTGGCCGACCTTCGATCAACCTGTGAATTACGGGGCGGTCCATTTCGAGCGTCCATCCCTTTGTCAGGAAAAACTCCTGCAAAGCGCCTTCAAGATAGCGAGAGTGCGTTCCGATAAACACGCGCTTTACAAGATTTTCTATGCCGTCGAAGTTGCTCTGCACAAAGTCCAGCTCCGAGCCCTGAATATCGATGTGTAGCAGATCGACAGCTTCGCCATTAGACAGGGTTTCAAGCGTATAACAATTCAGCTCTGTATAGTCACCTTTGGCGCGGGATTCGGCCAGAACCTTTTCGTCCGGATAGAAAATCGGCTCTGCGCCCCAGTTTTCGTGCGCCTCTTCGTATTTTGGGAAAAGCGCGATGCCTTCTTTGCTGGCGGCCACCCCATTAACAAGGCGGTACTCACTTGGGTTGAAGCCGTTCAGTTGAAACGTGCGCTCGGCGTTTTCCAGATGAGAGCTGTCACCTTCGATACCGATCAGGTCGACACTCAATCCTCTCTTTTTGGCGACGAAGCCCATATTGTTTAGCCAGCATCCCCAACCGCAACCAAGTTCAATAATCCGGTAAGTACCTGAGGCCTCTTTCACAGACAGAAGCGTTGCCGCCCATTCTGCGATGTCGGCATGCCAATTGCCCGGATCGGGAATAGGTTCTACCTTGCCTGCCAGGGGTTCCAGGATGCTGGACATCACGCGTGGTTCAATTCTGACGCCAAGAAAGTTGGTCACCACCCCGTCTGTTGCTTTCGGATTGGGTTCGGCGAACTCACGAATTAGATCCAAAGCTGGAAAATCGCAAACATAGTTGTAAAGAGGGTGCCCGGCACCTGCTTGGTATTCCTGATTTTGCGCTGGAGTATGAGTTTGCGCGCGAAAATGCCGCCTGAAAAATCGCCTGAGTCCCAACCTTCTGTCCTCAAATGAATTGTAAGTCGCCTCACTTTGAATAGATAGCAGGTAATGTCCAGCTATCCGTGGCGAAAAACGGAAGCTGTGGTTGTTGCAGGTTTGTGATTTCAGAGACAATTTTCGCGTCGTTCTGAGATTAATAGATGGCGCAGTTGCTCTCTCTTCTGGTTGTGCCTCTTCGCAATTTTCGTCCTGTTCGTCGAACCCGCATAACAACCTGTGCAGCGCATAACCGTTCAATAGCCCGACATGTTCATATTGTACAAAACGTAACATCACCTCTCTGCACCTGTTACAATTCGTAAGAATTGAGAAAACATCAGGAAAAAGTTGACGCTGATCGTGCGGGTGTCCCAAATCGGGGCACTGGCATCCGGGGGCTTTCCCGGATCCGCCATTTCCGGCTTTGAGGAGGCCGGATGGGGAGGAGAAAAAGATTGGCTCAGACGCAGTCGGGCGCCGAAGGGTTGCATTCCCTTCCGGCGCTTCTACACCGCAACGCGACCCAGTTCGGGGATGCCCCGGCCTATCGGGAAAAAGAATTTGGGATCTGGCAATGCTGGACCTGGGCTGAAGCGGCCAAGGAAATTCGCGCGCTCGCCCTTGGATTTCTTGAAATTGGCGTTGAGCGCGGTGACCACATTGCCGTGATCGGACGCAACCGGCCAGCACATTACTGGACCATGGTCGCAGCACAGATGGTCGGTGCAGTTCCGGTGCCTCTGTATCAGGACGCAGTCGCCGAAGAGATGACCTATGTGATGGAGCATTGCGGCGCGAAATATGTCGTCTGCGGTGATCAGGAACAGGTCGACAAGGTCATCGAGATTCAGGAAAAAGTGCACCAGATCAAGCACATCCTCTATACCGACAAGCGGGGGATGCGGAAATACGACCACAGCCAGATGAACGCGCTGGAAGATCTCATGGCCGAAGGTCAGGCAGGACATCAGCGGTTTGATGCAGAGCTGGACAAGCGCATCTCTGAGATCACCTATAACGACACCTGCGTCATGCTTTATACCTCGGGCACAACGGGCAAGCCCAAGGGGGTGGTTCTGTCGAACCGCAACGTGATCGAAAGCGCCAAGAATTCAGCGATTTTCGACCATTTGACCCGCGATGAAGATATCCTTTCCTATCTTCCGATGGCATGGGTCGGTGATTTCATCTTTTCCATCGGTCAGGCCTATTGGTGCGGGTTCTGCGTGAACTGCCCGGAAAGCGCCGACACGATGATGACCGACCTGCGCGAAATCGGGCCGACCTATTTCTTCGCCCCGCCGCGCGTGTTTGAAAGCCAGCTGACCAATGTAATGATCCGGATGGAGGATGCGAGCAAGCTGAAGCAGCGCATGTTCCATCACTTCATGGCGCATGCCAAAAAGGTGGGTGGCAAGTTGCTGGATGGCAAACCCGTCGGGTTTGGCGACCGGATGAAATACGCGCTAGGTAACCTGCTGGTCTACGGGCCGCTCAAGGATACGCTGGGCTATGGCCGGTTCCGGGTTGGTTATACAGCGGGTGAAGCGATCGGACCGGAAATCTTTGATTTCTATAGATCTTTGGGCATCAACCTGAAACAGCTTTATGGCCAGACCGAAGCAACCGTTTTCATCACGGTGCAGCCGGATGGCGAGGTTCGGGCCGACACGGTTGGCGTGCCCGCGCCGGATGTCGAGATCAGGATCGACGACAAGGGCGAGATCCATTACCGCTCACCCGGCGTGTTTGTCGAATATTACAACAACCCGGATTCCACGGCATCGACCAAAGATGCCGAAGGCTGGGTGGCAACGGGTGATGCCGGGTTCATCGAGGAAAGCAGCGGCCATCTGCGGATCATCGACCGCGCCAAGGACGTGGGCAAAATGGCCGACGGGTCCATGTTTGCGCCGAAATATGTCGAGAACAAGCTGAAATTCTATCCCGATATTCTCGAGGTCGTTCTGTTCGGAAACGGCAAGGACCGCTGCGTGGCCTTTATCAATATCGACCTGACAGCGGTCGGCAACTGGGCGGAACGCAACAACGTGGCCTATGCCTCCTATCAGGAACTGGCAGGCCATCCGCGTGTGTTAGAGACGATCAGGGCGCATGTGGAAGAGGTCAACAAATCGGTAGCAGCTGATGAAATGCTGTCCGGTTGCCAGGTGCATCGCTTTGTCGTTCTGCACAAGGAACTGGACGCTGATGATGGTGAGATGACGCGCACCCGGAAAGTGCGGCGCGGGTTTGTCGAAGAGAAGTTCCACGACATCATTGCGGCGCTTTATGACGGGTCCGAAAGCGTGTCGACTACGACCGAAGTGACCTATGAAGATGGGCGCAAGGGAGCGATCAGCGCGACACTGAAAATCGTGGACGCGCCGGTTGTACCGGGTGCGCAGCACAAGGTGGCAGCGGAATGAGGGCCGCCATTGCACCGCTAGACCTGCGGCCATCGCCACGCCCGCCATCCCGTTTATGCGCAAGTCAGGGAGTGACTGATGCTGGATAACGCCGAAGGATATGTCACCGAAGACGGTCGCAAGATCGGCGGCGTGGTGATGGAAATGAAGAACATCACCCTGCGCTTTGGCGGCGTCGTGGCGATCAAGGACATCTCGTTCGATATTCGCGAAGGCGAAATTCGCGCCATCATCGGGCCGAACGGGGCCGGAAAATCATCCATGCTGAACGTTATCTCGGGGTTCTATGTCCCGCAGGAAGGCGAGGTCTGGTTCCACGGATCAAAACGCCCAGCGATGCGGCCCTTTGAGGTGGCGCAGCAGGGGATCGCGCGGACGTTCCAGAACATCGCCCTGTTCGAAGGGATGAGCGTTTTGGACAACGTCATGACCGGGCGTTTGAACTTCATGCAGACCAACATCTTCCAGCAGGCCTGGTGGAAGGGAAAGGCCGAGGCGGAAGAGGTTGAAAACCGTGAGGCGGTCGAGAAGATCATCGATTTCCTTGAAATCCAGCACATCCGCAAGACGCCCGTTGCGCGCCTGCCTTATGGCCTGAAAAAACGCGTCGAACTGGCCCGCGCACTGGCGGCAGAACCAAAGCTCTTGCTGCTGGATGAACCGATGGCGGGCATGAATGTCGAAGAGAAAGAGGACATGAGCCGCTTTATCCTCGATGTGAATGACGAATTCGGCACCACCATCGCCCTGATCGAACACGATATGGGCGTGGTGATGGACCTGAGCGACCGCGTGGTCGTGATGGATTACGGAAAAAAGATTGGTGACGGTACACCCGACGAGGTGCGCAACAATCAGGAAGTCATCGACGCCTATCTGGGGGTCAGCCATGACTGAGACCAAAGCAGATATCCGGGGAGGCACATATGCCTGAGCAGTTAATCTTTGCCACGGAGGTCATCCTTAACGGTCTGATGGCCGGGGTGCTTTATGCGCTGGTCGCGCTGGGCTTTGTGCTGATCTACAAGGCATCCGGGATTTTCAATTACGCGCAAGGGGTTATGGCCCTGTTTGCGGCGATGACACTGGTCGGGATCATGAACGGGCAGGTGCCTTTCGCGCATTTGATCAACGCGACCTTCGGCACTCATGTCTATAACTTCGGCTGGAACATCCCCGCCCTGCTGGCGATCATCCTGACAATGGGTGTGATGGTTCTGCTGGCCTGGTGTGTGCAGCGCTTTGTCATGCGACATCTGGTTGGGCAGGAGCCGATCATCCTGTTCATGGCCACGATCGGTCTGGCCTATTTCCTTGAAGGTGTGGCCGACCTGATGTGGGGATCCGAGATCAAGACGCTGGATGTGGGTCTGCCGCAGGGCATCAACCTGTGGATCGACGAGGTCACCTTTAACATCTTCGGCTATGGCTTCTTCATCGACAACCTCGACATCGTGGCAACCGTAATTGCGGCGCTTCTGGTGGCGGCGCTGGTGGCCTTCAGCCAGTACACAAAACAGGGCCGGGCCATGCGTGCTGTGGCAGATGACCATCAGGCGGCACTTTCGGTCGGGATCTCGCTCAACTTCATCTGGGTCATGGTCTGGTCGGTGGCCGGGTTCGTGGCGTTGGTCGCGGGGATCATGTGGGGCACCAAATCGGGCGTGCAGTTCTCGCTGTCGCTGATCGCACTCAAGGCGCTGCCGGTGTTGATGCTGGGCGGGTTCACTTCGATCCCCGGTGCCATCGTCGGCGGACTGATCATCGGTGTGGGCGAGAAGCTGTTCGAATTCTCGGTTGGCCCGCTGGTCGGCGGTGCGACCGAGAACTGGTTCGCCTATGTGCTGGCGCTGATCTTCCTGGTGTTTAGACCGCAGGGTCTGTTCGGCGAGAAGATCATCGAGAGGGTGTAACGCATGACCAAGCTGATCGCCATCATCAACGTAATCGCATGGGCGGGGTTCTGGGCCTTTGGCTATATCGCGCTGACCTCGAATGACCTGACTGACAGCCAGTTGACGATTGCCGCGATCCTGGCCTTTGCCGGTCTGATCATGGGTGTTCTGGCCTACCTGAAACTGGTGCGCGCCTCTGAGGCGAGCGGATATGCCAAAGGGTCCAGCCAGCTGGACGCCGCGACCCGAAACCGGGCGCAGGAAGAATGGGGAAAGTAACAGATGTTCTATCGTGAGGCCGGAGATTTCAAAACCTCCTACGTGGATGACAGCCAGACTTTCCCGATCAAGTTCGACCGGTACCGGTACTATGTCGTTCTGGCGGTGGCGTTCGGGATCATTCCGTTCATCATCAACGACTATTGGGCAAACGCCCTGCTGCTGCCCTTTCTGATCTATGCCATCGCGGCGATCGGATTGAACATACTCGTGGGCTATTGCGGGCAGGTCAGCCTTGGTACAGGCGGTTTCATGGCGGTGGGTGCTTATGCCTGCTACAAGTTGATGACCGCATTTCCAGATGTCAGCATGTTCATTCATGTCCTGTTGGCTGGTGGTATCACAGCGATTGTAGGCGTCTTGTTCGGCCTGCCTTCCCTGCGGATCAAGGGGTTCTATCTGGCGGTGGCCACGCTTGCGGCACAGTTCTTTCTGGTCTGGCTCTTCAACCGGGTGCCGTGGTTTTACAACTACTCGGCCTCGGGTCAGATCAACGCGCCCGAGCGTGACGTGTTCGGCATCATCATCTCGGGCCCGAACGCCCCGGCCTGGGCGACCTACCTGTTCTGCCTGATCTTCCTGACCTTCAGCGCGATTATTGCGCGCAACCTGACCCGCGGCACGACCGGGCGGACATGGATGGCGATCCGCGACATGGATATCGCCGCCGAAATCATCGGGGTGAACCCGTTGAAAGCCAAGATAAGCGCTTTCGCTGTCAGCTCGTTCTTTGTGGGCATCGCAGGGGCCTTGTTCTTTGCCGTCTATCTCGGCGCGGTCGAGGTGGGCGAAGCATTCGGCATTCAGAAGTCATTCCTGGTGCTGTTTATGGTGATTATCGGCGGATTAGGCTCGATTTTCGGGTCTTTTGCCGGGGCGGCCTTCCTCGTGCTGCTGCCGGTTCTGCTCAAACTGGTTGGCGTCGATCTTCTGGGTTGGCCGACCGATATCGTTGCCCATCTTCAGCTGGTGATCGTGGGCGCGCTGATCATCATGTTCCTGATCCTGGAACCCCACGGTCTGGCACAGTTGTGGCGCGTTGCGAAAGAGAAACTCAGACTCTGGCCGTTCCCGCACTGAGGGCTGGCCCAATCATAAAGACGGGTGATCAAGCCCGAACTCAATATCGGATCAATCAAGGGAGGAGACACCCGATGAACAAGAAACTGGCAACCGTGGCGCTGAGCGCCCTGATGGCGGCAGGACCTGCGATGGCGGATCTTGTGTTCCCGTCGCTCAGCTATCGAACCGGGCCCTATGCGGCCGGTGGTATTCCATTCGCGGACGGTTACGCCGACTATTTCACTCTTCTGAACGAGCGGGACGGTGGCATTGGCGGTGTACCAGCAAACGTGATCGAATGCGAAACCGGGTATAACACCGAAAAAGGCGTGGAATGCTATGAATCCACCAAAGGTGAAGGCGCGCTGGTGTATCAGCCGCTGTCGACCGGTATCACCTATCAGCTGATCCCCAAAGTGACCGCAGACGGCATTCCTCTGCACACGATGGGGTATGGCCGGACCTCGGCTGCGAACGGCAAAGTGTTCAGCCACGTGTTCAACTATCCGGCCAACTACTGGAACGGTGCGTCCGGTGCGATCAACTATCTGCTGGATGAAAATGGCGGTGACCTGAGCGGCAAGAAGATTGCGCTGGTCTATCACAATTCTGCTTACGGCAAGGAACCGATCCGGACGCTGGAAACTCTGGCTGAAAAGCATGGGTATGAGCTGTCCTTGCTGCCGGTTGATCACCCAGGACAGGAGCAGAAGTCGCAATGGCTGCAAATTCGCCGTGAAAAGCCTGACTATGTCATCATGTGGGGTTGGGGCGTCATGAACCAGGTTGCGGTTCAGGAAGCGGCCAACATCCGTTTCCCGATGGAAAACTTCATTGGTGTCTGGTGGTCTGGCGCGGAATTCGACGTTCAGCCTGCTGGCGAAAAAGCGACCGGTTACAAGGCGCTGACCTTTACCGGCCTTGGCATGGACTATCCGGTCTATGACGACCTGAAAAAGTACGTCGTTGACTCGGGCAAGGCTGCAGGTGCCGGCGATCAGCTGGGTACAGTTCAGTACAACCGTGGTCTTTATGCCGCCATGCTGGCAGCCGAGGCTGTGAAAACGGCGCAGGCGATGCACGGAACCGCTGATATCGACGCGTCGATGATGCGCGACGGCATGGAAGCACTGGAAATGACCAACGCCAAGATGGAAGCGCTTGGCATGTCCGGGTTCGGCCCTGAATTCTCGGTTTCCTGCGAAAACCACGGCGGCCCCGGCCTTGTCGGTGTTGTTCAGTGGGATGCGGCGACTGGTGCCTGGAACCCGGTACAGGACTTCAAACCGACAGATGCCGAAGTTATCGGCGCGTTGATCGAAGAAGATTCCGGTGCCTACGCAACCGAAAACAGCATCTCGCCACGTTGCGAGTAAGGCATGTTGCGCCACGGATGTGATCCGGGGCGTTCAGACAACCGGAGCGGCGGGTCACCTGCCGCTCCTCACGAACAGCCCCGGAACGGGCAGGCATGAGGAAACGCGCTGATGCTGGATGCGGCACAAACCACTGACGTGCAGGCGGAAACCCTGCTTGAGGTCAATAATATCGAGGTGATCTACAACCACGTGATCCTCGTGTTGAAAGGCGTCAGCCTGAGCGTTCCAAAGGGCGGCATCACAGCGTTGCTGGGCGGCAATGGTGCGGGCAAGACAACCACGCTCAAGGCCGTATCGAACCTGCTGCATTCCGAACGCGGAGAAGTCACCAAAGGTTCGATCAAGTATCGCGGCCAGAACGTGCATGAAAGCGATCCGGCCGATCTGGTTGAAAAGGGTGTCATTCAGGTGATGGAAGGCCGCCACTGTTTCGAGCACCTGACCGTCGAAGAAAACTTGCTGACCGGCGCCTACACCCGCAAAGACGGGGCGGCTGCGGTCCAGCGGGATCTTGAGATGGTTTACGCATATTTTCCCCGGCTCAAGGAACGCCGCCGGTCGCAGGCAGGCTATACTTCGGGTGGGGAACAACAGATGGTTGCCATGGGGCGGGCCTTGATGTCGCGGCCCGAGACGATTTTGCTGGACGAACCCTCAATGGGTCTTGCTCCGCAGCTGGTCGAAGAGATTTTCAGTATCGTGAAGGACCTCAACGAAAAAGAGGGCGTGTCCTTTCTGCTGGCAGAGCAGAACACCAACGTCGCCCTGCGCTTTGCACATTACGGTTACATTCTTGAATCCGGGCGTGTCGTGATGGATGGCCCGGCAGCCGACCTGCGCGAAAACCCGGATGTGAAAGAGTTTTACCTGGGCATGTCCGACGAAGGCCGCAAAAGCTTTCGCGATGTGCGGTCCTATCGTCGTCGCAAAAGGTGGCTGTGAGCGGATGGAGGATATGGCTATGACCTATTTCGACGCACTCGAAACACGCTCGGCAGACGAACGCGCCTCGGACCAGGCCAGGGCACTAGTGGAGCAGATCAAACGCGCGATGTCGGCCCCTGGATTTGCGTCGCATCTGTCAGAATCAGACACTAATAAGGTAAAATCAGTTGAAGATTTGCCAACATTGCCGGTTCTGCGGAAATCGGACCTGACCAGAGCACAGGCCAAACGCCCCCCGTTTGGTGGATTTACAGTGAAACCGGCGCGGCATTTCCATCATGTGTTCCAGTCGCCGGGACCGATCTATGAGCCGGGCAGCACTGATCACGACTGGTGGCGCATGGGCCGTTTCCTGAATGCCGCGGGTGTTGGCGCAGGGGACATTGTCCAGAACTGTTTTGGGTATCACCTAACCCCAGCCGGTATGATCTTTGAAAATGGCGCACGGGCTGTCGGCGCGGCTGTTCTGCCCGCAGGAACCGGACAAACCGAGTTGCAGGTGACTGCCGCCCGCGACGTTGGCTGTACGGCCTATGCAGGAACGCCGGATTACCTGAAGGTCATTCTGGACAAAGCCGATGAGATGGGCGTTTCACTGCATTTCTCGAAAGCCGCCGTTGGAGGTGGGGCCTTGTTCCCGTCTCTGCGACAGGAATACGCCGACCGGGGTATCTCGTGCCTGCAATGTTACGCGACAGCGGATCTGGGCAATATTGCTTATGAAAGCGCCGCGATCGACGGGATGATCATCGACGAGCACGTGATTGTCGAGATTGTGACACCTGGAACCGGAACTCCGGTGGCACCGGGTGAGGTGGGTGAGGTCGTGGTGACCTCTCTCAACCCCGATTACCCGCTGATCCGCTTTGCGACAGGCGACCTTTCCGCCGTGATGCCGGGGATTTCCCCCTGCGGTCGCACGAACACCCGGATCAAAGGTTGGATGGGGCGTGCAGATCAGACGACCAAGATCAAAGGTATGTTCGTGCGTCCGGAACAGGTTGCCGCTTTGGTCGACAAGCATGAGGAAATCGTCAAGGCTCGTGTCATCGCCACCCGTCAGGGCGAGATGGATTCGATGACTGTCCAGATCGAAAGCACAGGCGGGGATGATACGGCATATGCCAGATCGGTGGCCGAAGTGCTGAAACTGAAAGGCGCAATCGAAGTCGTCGCCCCCGGCTCGCTGCCCAAAGACGGGTTGGTGATCGAGGATCAGCGCGTCTACGAATAGTGGTGAATAACAGGTCTGCGGCAGTTTGTGCCGCAGATTTGTTGACCGACGCACTGGTGTTTCCGAGCATTTTGGTCGATTAAAGGCGTACCCTAAGCCTTTGCCAATCAAAAGCCGGGATAATGGCCCAGATCGACTATTCAGAAAACGGATCACGCAATCGCGGTGTACGCGGCACACGGCTGTTGGCCGCAGTTGCTTATCTTGTGGCTGCCGCATGCCTGTTGCCCATGGTGGCCGTGGTTCTGGCGGCAGTGACGGGCGGGACAGATACGATCTCGCACCTGGTGGAAACGGTGCTGCCCAGCTATACTGTGACGACCCTGATCCTTGTGGTGCTGGTCGCGGCGGGTACGTTCAGTATCGGCACGGGCGCTGCCTGGCTGGTGACGATGACCCGCTTTCCCGGTGTCAGGATCCTTGAGATCGCGCTGGTCTTGCCCTTGGCTTTTCCGGCATATGTGCTTGCTTATGCGTACACCTTTATTCTGGATCATCCGGGTATCGTTCAAAGCACTTTGCGGGATGTAACGGGTTGGGGGCCGCGCGACTATTGGTTCCCTGAAATCCGTTCGACCGGGGGCGCTGCGGTGATGCTGATTCTGGTGCTGTACCCTTATGTCTACCTGCTGGCGCGGGCTGCGTTCCTGCAACAAAGTGCTTCGGCGTTTCTGGCTGCTCGGGCGCTGGGCAACAATCCATGGCTGGCGTTTCGGCGCGTCTCGCTGCCGATGGCGCGCCCGGCAATTGCCGGTGGTGTGCTTCTGGCCATCATGGAAACCATCGCCGATTTCGGAACCGTGTCTTATTTCGGTGTGCAGACCTTTGCGACCGGGATTTACACCAGCTGGTTTTCAATGGCCGACCGTGCGGCGGCGGCGCAGCTGGCCTGGTGCCTGCTTGTCTTTGCACTGATCATGGCTGTGGCCGAACGCACCCAGCGCGGTAAGGCAAAATACTATCAGGCCGGAAAGAAACATGCTGCCCAACCGGCGGAACACCTGACCGGTCTTCGCGCCGTCGCGGCATTCCTGTTATGTACGATACCCGTTATTTTCGGGTTTCTGTTGCCCGTTATCATACTGGTCGAGATGGGTTTGGAATCGGAACAGAACCTGCTGTCGCGGCGCTATATCGGTTTCATCCAGAACTCGCTGACCCTTGCTGGCACGGCCGCGGTCGTCACTGTCTTTGCGGCGATCTGTGTCGGGTTCTTTCAACGTCTGAGACCCGGGCGCGCGTCGTCTGCGACGGCCTACATGGCGCGACTGGGATATGCCGTGCCCGGTGGCGTCATCGCAGTCGGCTTGATTGTACCTTTCGCCAGCTTTGACAACGCGCTGGATGCCTGGATGCGGCAGACATTCGATGTGTCAACTGGGTTGTTGGTTACAGGTTCAATCTGGCTGCTGGTCGCCGCTTACATGGTGCGATTCCTTGCTGCCGCGCTCAGCGCATATGAGGGGGGGCAAAGCACGGTTCATGCCAATATGGATGCCGCGGCCCGGTCGTTGGGGCAAACACCGCTGGGAACATTGCGGCGCGTTCACCTGCCCATTCTGACACCGTCGCTGCTGACTGCGCTGTTGATCGTCTTTGTTGATGTAATGAAGGAATTGCCTGCCACCCTGATCATGCGCCCGTTCAACTTCGACACACTGGCCGTACAGGCATACAGGCTTGCCTCGGATGAGAGGCTTGAGGGCGCCGCCGTGCCGTCACTGGTCATTCTGGCGGTCGGCCTGCTGCCGGTAATCCTGATCTGCCGTCAGGTTGGTCGGCGGTAACACTTGTGTTGTAAAAGCCGGGCAACAGCGCATCAGGCTTGATTCAAACATGATTTCCGGCAAGGCTGGAGGTATGAATATGCAGCCTCCCAACCGGTTTTCGGCAAACGCAGCGCAGATGCCCGTGGCCTTTGACCGGCATGAGATGTCGCAAATCCTGTCCGTTTATGGACGGATGGTCGCCGCTGGAGAGTGGCGAGACTATGGTATCTCAAACCTGCGCGATATGGCAGTGTTCTCGATCTTCCGTCGCACCGCTGAGCACCCGATCTACCGCGTCGAAAAGCACCCGCGCCTGAAGTCCCGGCAGGGGATGTACTCAGTCATAGGTATGGATGGCCGCATCCTGAAACGCGGCCATGATCTGCGCGCGGTACTGCGGGTGCTGGAACGCAAGCTCATCCGGGCCGTAAACCCGGATTAGAGCCTAAGACGCAGGATGTCGCCCATATCCTGTTACAGCCCCGAACTCTTTTCGGCCGATTCGAGAAATAGCGTCTTCCAAAGGTTCTTTGGCAACAGCCATGTGATGTGCGTTTGCATGCAGAAGCGTGTCCTGATCCAGCATCATGCCTACGTGACCTTTCCAAAACACCAGATCACCACGGCGAAGCTCGGGGCTTGAGATTGGCTTGAAGAACTCTGCTTGCATGTCGCTATCGCGAGGGCAGGGTAATCCGCAAGAATGAAAAGCGATTTGAATCAGGCCCGAACAGTCAAGTCCAAGCCCGGTATCGCCACCGTAGATGTAAGGGGTGGTAAGAAACTGTTCTGCTATGGCTGCAGGATCAGAACCCACCCAGTCTTTTTCGACCAGCTGTGTTTCGCGAATGTATCGCGGCGTTGGAATGTGGCCCTCTTCTTTCACGCAAACCCACCCGGTCGAACGAATGGCTTTTTCGCGTTCAGAATCGCGGCGCGGCCAGTATTCAACACCAGCGCCAAAAGGCAGTATCCGCTCATTCACGTTCTTGGTCACATCGGGGTGTTTCAACGAAACGGCCCTTGGCACGGAAACTCGATGCGTTGGCTGAAGCGGCCGAACCGCTATTTCCTGTCGCACCCATCCAACATAGCCATCTTTTTCGCGAAACCCGAACAGGTGGTTCTGCGTCCGTTCCAAGATGATGAATACTTCTCCACACACCATTTGGCACCGCCGGCTACCATTGGGTTTGTCCAGAACGTCCCGCACAACCGATTGGATACGATATGTTTCACCATCCGTGAAATCGTCAGCGTCGATATGACCTTTCAACGATGAATGCGCTACTCGTCCGTTGAAGGGGAGCAATCTGTGATCCGTCATAACCCCAATACCTCCGGTAAGGCCGATAGCACTGCGCGTGTTCCCTGACCCAGACCGCCTTTTGTGCGGCCGGGTTCATTGCTGGGTTGCCACGCGTAGATGTCAAAATGGATATAGCGGCTGGACCCTACGAACCGGCGCAGAAACAGCGCGGCGGTGATAGACCCGGCAAACCCGCCCGAAGGGGCATTGTCCAGATCGGCAATGCCGGGTTCGATCATCGCCTCGTAGGGTGTGTGAAACGGCATTCTCCAGACCGGATCGGCAGACGTTTTGGCCGCTTGTGCCAAGGCCATCGCGCAGCTTTCGTCGTCGGTGTAAAACGGTGCCAGATCAGGGCCCACGGCCACGCGCGCCGCACCGGTCAGCGTCGCCATCGAGATCACCAGATCGGGATTCCCCTCATCCGCCAAAGTCAGCACATCAGCCAGAACCAGACGCCCTTCCGCGTCGGTGTTGTTGATTTCAACGGTCAGGCCCTTGCGTGAGGTCAGGATATCACCGGGGCGGAAGGCATTGCCTGATACTGCGTTTTCAACGGCCGGGATCAGAACCCGCAATTGCAGGGGAAGGTCCAGCGCCATGATCATCCGGGCCAGTCCCAGCACATTGGCCGCGCCGCCCATGTCTTTTTTCATCAGGCCCATGGAAGCGCCCGGTTTCAAATTCAGCCCGCCGGTATCGAAACATACACCTTTGCCCACCAGTGTCAGTCTGGGGCCACTGGTGCCCCAGTTCAGTTCGATCAGCCGGGGGGCCTGTTCCGCGGCCCGCCCTACCGTGTGAATCATGGGAAAGTTCTGGTCCAGCAGCGCTTTGCCAGTGATCACCTTGCAAGACGCGCCGAATTCATTCGCCAGAACCTCGACCGCTTGCTGCAACTGATCCGGTCCCATATCCGAAGTGGGCGTGTTGACCAGATCGCGCGTCAGAGCCTCGGCATTTGCCATGGCTTCAATACGGGTGGCGTTGATGCCATCAGGTGCAATCAACGCCGCTGACCCTCCGGTCTGGGATGCGTATCGATCAAAGGCATAGCCAGTCATCAGCCAGCCAAGACACTCCATCTCCAACAAATCCGCAGGAATGCCCGAAGCAAGGCTGTAGGTTCCTTCCGGCAACGCCAAAGCCGCTGCGGCAAGAGGGAACCGTTTGCGCGCGCGTTTGTCTTCGGTTCCGTAACCAGCCAGCGCGAATTCAATTGCGCCGTTCGTGGCTGGCACAAGCAGGACCTGCCCCAGTGCACCGGAAAACCCGTTTGCTGCGACCCAGGACTGCACGCGCTCGGGCTGATCCAGAAGCCAGCCGTCCAAATCCGGCTGCGCGATCACATGAAGCGGTACGGAAGGGTCAGAGGATGGGGCGAAGGACAGTGTCATGGGCGCCTCGGCAGATTGATTCTGTGCACAGACTAGCCGCGCATATTCTGCCCGCAACCCCTGTCAGACGGAAAGGTCCTGTTGATCCCAGACGGCTGTCAATGATCGCTCACCAACGCGGATCAGACGTCCCAGCGTTGCACCTGCGGCTACCGCGTCACCGGCATCGACGGCCTGCGCCACGTCCCCTGCAACCCTGGCCAGAACCGTCATCCCGACCTGTTCGGAAATCGCAACCAGGGACCTTGCGCATTTGCGCAGTTCGGCCCATTCGCGCTGACGCCAAAAGCGTTCGCAGTTCGACAGGCGCACTGCCAGTTCTTCGATGGTGCGGCACAGCACATCCAGCGCGTTCTTGTCGCCCAGTTGACGGTAAAGGCCACTTAGTTGATCCGAATCCAGACGGACGGATTCCTTGTGTTCAAGCGTGATTATTTTTTCCACCACATTCACCCTAATTCTGACGCCCCCACGGCGCAGGTTTGATACTGGTGACAAATTCCTTTGCAAAACCTTGCAGAGAAATCGGATAATTGCTCGAATTTTCCTAGAATTCGGTTTAGAGGATCGGTCAGCGACAAGAACGGGGACACCGTAATGGAATTTGCCAAACCTTTGCCGAGCTATCTGGTCACGCGGTATCACGGCTGGAAAGCGACCACATATTCGGAAAACCAGGTCTGGTTCAAGCGGCTGGCAGATGAAGGGCAGCGGCCCCGGGCGATGGTGATTTCCTGCTGCGACAGCCGGGTCCATGTGACCTCGATGTTCGGTGCGGATCAGGGCGATTTCTTTATCCACCGCAATATCGCCAATCTGGTGCCACCCTATGCGCCGGACGGCGATCATCACGGTACCAGCGCAGCAATCGAGTACGCCGTCACTTCTCTCAAGGTTGCGCATCTGATGGTTCTTGGCCATTCGCAATGCGGTGGCGTTCAGGGCTGTATCGACATGTGCAAGGGTCAGGCGCCGCAACTGGATGCAAAGGAAAGCTTTGTCGGCCGCTGGATGGACATTCTGAAACCAAAATTCGAACTTGTCGCTGATATCGAAGACAGCCTCGAACAAGCCCGACAGCTGGAACGCCAATCGGTTGTCGCGTCGCTTGAAAACCTGATGACGTTCCCGTTTATCTCGTCAGCGGTCGAACAGGGCACCCTGAGCCTGCACGGGTTGTGGACCGATATCGGAGCTGGCGGGTTAGAGAGTTACGATCCCGTACAGAAGAAATTCGTTCCGGTCTGACGACAGTTCATAGCAAATAAATGATGCGGAATACGGCTCTGATTCCGGGCCGTTTTTTCGTATGCTCCACACATGACGTTTGATTTTGGAGCTTGCTATGAAGATACTTAAACGAATTCTCGCAGGGCTGTGCCTTCTTGTTTTTCCGTTCGTCGCCGTCTCATACGTGTTGCCCGGCAAGGCGGAAGTGTCCCGCAGCATCACCATCGACGCCCCGGCTGCAGTGATCTTTCCGTTTGTGAATTCCATGCAAGCGACCGAGAAATGGTCACCCTGGCTGTCACGCGATCCGGAGACGAAACTAAGCTACAGTGGCCCCGAGGAAGGTGTCGGTAACAAGTTGAACTGGAGCTCGGATCACGCACAGGTCGGTACGGGGTCGCAGGAAATCGTCGAAAGCGTGGAAAATCAACTGGTCAAAACAGATCTGGACTTTGGGCAGATGGGCACGGCGTCGGCTTCGTTCACTCTGAAACCCGATGGTGACTCAACCAATGTGACTTGGGGGTTCGAATCCGATCTGGGGCTCAACCCCATGTCCCGCTGGATGGGGGTGATGATGGATAAATGGGTTGGCGGCGATTACGAGCGGGGGTTGAATAATCTGAAAGTGCTGATCGAAAATAACACCTAGACCCTTCTTGGGATCGCGACATACGTTCTGGTATGTCCACCAAGGCAGCGGGGGCCTCGCGGATCAATCCAAACGAAACCGCGCGAATTTGCCGAAATGGTCGGATCCCATGAACGGGCGCAGTTCGACTGTTCCGGTTGTTCCCTTCGGGAGCAAAAGGTTGTCGATTGGCAACGGTAGGTGCCAGCTGCCAAGATCATGAGTGTTCAGGACGGCCCCAAAATTCTGGTTGTCTGCTGCCGCCGCTATCCGCCGGACGCTTGCACCCCAAGGAACCATGTTGAAATCCCCGGCTATCAGAACCGGGCCATCCAGATCCGCAATGCGTTCCGCAATGATCCGGCTTTGGGTTGATTGGTCATAAGGAAAAGGCCAGTTCAGGTGGATCGATACGATCCAGACCAAAGACCCGTCCGGGGCTTCGACTTGTATTCCGACAAGACCATGACCTTTCAGGCAAAACCCGGACCCTTCGACAATCGGCAAAGTTGTCAGGATGGCAACGTTTTGTTCGGGACGAAACTCACAGATCACCTTTTCGGGGTAATGCTCGAACAGGTTGCTCATGTATTCGCGGTTGTGACTCGAGACTTCCTGCAACGTCACGATCTGAGCATCGGATGCAATGATGTCGTCGGCCAGCGAATACCGGGGCCACGCCCGGCTCATGAGGTTCTTTTGATACAGGGTCAGACACGGACCGTCGCAGTCCTTGGGCGGGGCGGCGAAACTGGTTGCGATTGATCCCACAGCAACAGCGGCAAAGGCCAGGGTGACCAAAGCAAGGTATCTGGCGCGCATATACAGCAGGATCGCGGCACACGGCAAAAGCAGAACGCCAGCTTGCGGGCGGAAAAGCGCAAAGGAATCTCCGACCGCCAGGAATTGTCCGGTAAACCCGATGAGGATAAGCCCAACCAGAATGCCTGTACATCCTGTGATCAGGTATCTTCCAATTCTGCGTTTGGCCGAATTTCCCATGCTCTGCCTCTGATGCCCTGTGCAGGGCACCACCTGTTGTCTGCTCTGTCTCATCCGTTGCGTTCAGATCCGTGCTTAGCTGGCAAGCACGCCTGAATTTGTCAACTGGTCGGGGGAATGTTCCGAATTCAGGACCGGTATTTGAACATTTCGTTCGGACTGATGAGCCTAAAGGTTCCACTAGAGAGGAACGGGTGATGAAAGTGGGTCTGTGTAAGTTACCGGAGGTCCGCTTCGAGCCCAGATGCAAGGTTTTGTCGTCCTTGCTTTCTGATTAACGGTTGCCACCCGAGGTGCCGAAAATTCTCGGGTCTATTCAACACAATTTCATTGCGCGTTTCTTAAACTAACGCAGCACTGGCTTTGTAGACTTAGTGATTATCAAGCCTATAGAAGTTGTAACGTACCCCTTCATCAGCAATCGCATGTGCTTGGTGCCAGAGTACTGTCTTGGATCCCCTTTGCGCCTGTCCACGGTTAAATCAAGTGGATCGTCGCCTAAGCGAATATCCAACGGCTCCACTTTGTGTCCTTTGGATTGAAGGCGTTTCACAGCATCTTCAATGTCACGTAGGCGATAGATTGCGGTCTTTCCGCCTTTTGACGTCCGGGTGTTTGATGATAGGTTGAATTCCGTTGTATGCACAGCGACCCCACCGGGACGCAGGCAGTCCATCTGTTTCTCCAAAAAACGAACTCCGAGTTCGAGAGAACCGCAGTGCTCGAAAGAACACGTGGACCAGGTAAAGTCGTACCCTGAGATATCGCTGGGAATATCGTTCATATCAATGGGGCGAAATTTGACGCTCTTCTTAAATAATTCCTTTGAGCAGATCTCAGAGAAAAGTAAATCTTCGACTGATGCGCTCCATTGGCCAGTTGTCTCCCAACCTTCATTACCCTTGTTGTTGTCAGCCAGATCACTCGCTAGAACTTCGCAGCCCTTCGCTGCGAGGTAGGCAGGGATTCTTTCCTTACCAACTGCGAAACCCAAGCCCTTGATTCCGGGCTGGAGTAGGTCGCGTTCGCGCAAAGCTTGTAAAATGAAAGCCAGCTCCCAATACTTGCGATGGTGAGTATGAGGAAGATTGAGTTCTTCAATGCAGGCGGCAAACTCATTCGAGTTTAGGCGTCCTGTTCGAGCGATTTCTGAACCTAACGGGCCTTGGCTCAATGGGCTATTAGATGAGACGTAGCTTACTTTTGGGTCGCGCTCGAAATTTTCGATACGGATTTTGGGAGTTGGACGTAAGATTGCTTCTAGCTTATCGAAAAAGGCTCGAGCCACGGCGGTTCACCATTTAATTAACCGAGATAGTGTTTTAGTAAGTCCAACGCTTTATCGGATCAGAAAAGTTGAATATTGTAGTTTGAATATATTATCAACATTCCAAATGCTTGATGCACAAAGCCAGTCTTGTTCCGCAAGTTTGGCTTTCTAAAAAGAAACCCGCTGATCAAACAGCGGGTTTCTTTTTTAGTTTTTGCAAAGGCTGGATTGTCAGCCCTTTTTCAGGACCTCACGGCCCAGCAGTTCGGCGATCTGAACCGCGTTCAGGGCGGCACCCTTGCGCAGGTTGTCGCTGACGCACCACAGGTTCAGACCGTTTTCGATGGTCGAATCCTGGCGGATGCGGCTGATGAATGTGGCAAAGTCGCCTGCGCACTCGATGGGCGAGACGTAGCCACCGGCTTCGCGCTTGTCGATCACCATGATGCCCGGCGCTTCGCGCAGGATATCGCGGGCTTCGTCTTCGTCCAGAAATTCCTCGAACTCGATATTCACGGCCTCGGAATGGCCGACGAAGACCGGAACGCGGACGCAGGTTGCGGTGACCTTGATCGACGGATCGACGATCTTCTTGGTCTCGACAACCATCTTCCACTCTTCCTTGGTCGAGCCGTCTTCCATGAAGACGTCGATCTGCGGAATGACGTTGAAGGCGATCTGTTTCTGGAACTTCTTCGGAGCGACTTCGGTGGTTGGGTTGTAGACGGCCTTGGTTTGATCCCAAAGCTCATCCATGCCCTCTTTGCCGGCACCCGAAACTGACTGATAGGTCGACACAACAACGCGCTTGATCTTGGCGCGGTCATGCAGCGGCTTCAGTGCGACAACCATCTGCGCTGTCGAGCAGTTGGGGTTGGCGATGATGTTCTTGTTCTTGTAGTCGTGGATCGCCTGCGGGTTACATTCCGGCACGATCAGCGGAATGTCCGGGTCATAGCGATAGAGCGACGAGTTGTCGATCACCACACAACCCGCCGCAGCTGCCTTGGGGGCGTAGACTTTGGTCGCCTCGGAACCCACGGCAAACAGCGCCATGTCCCAGCCGGTGAAATCAAACGTGTCCAGATCTTTGGTCGTAAGGGTCTTGTCGCCAAAGCTTACTTCGGTACCCAGCGAGCGACGGCTTGCCAGGGCGGCAAGTTCATCAACCGGGAACTGGCGTTCAGCCAGAATGTTCAGCATTTCGCGGCCCACGTTGCCCGTGGCGCCGACGACTACGACGCGATAGCCCATTTCATGTCTCCAAAGTTAAGGACGCGCGTTCATAGCCGCGTTGCGGCGAAGAAAAAAGGGCTATCAGCGGGGTTTTCAACGACTGATGCTGAATTCAAGCGGTTCAATCGTTCAAAAGTCGTTCATATAGCGCAACCAGCGTCTTTGCTTCGCCCTGAATGTCAAAATTCTGCTCGACATGGGTGCGGGATGCCTGACCCGCTTGTGACAGGGAATCATTGCATTTCAACATCTGGGCAATCGCCTCGACCAAGGCGGGAACATCATCGGGGGTCACCACCTTGCCAAAGGATGGATCAGTAATGATCTCGGAGAACGCACCGACATCTGTGGCTACAACCGGAACACCGCAGGCCATTGCTTCGAGAGGGGTCAAACCAAACCCCTCCCACCTTTGTGGCGCAACAAACAGGTCCAGAACCTGATACCATTCAGCAACCTGATCTACGGTCACCTCGGGCTTGAAAAGGATGCGATCCGACAAGCCAGCCTTTGCGACCTTATCCTTCAGTTCGGCCAGAAATGCGGTGTGTTTCTCGGTTGCCCGGCCCATGACGATGCCTGACACTGTGTCGAACCGCCCGCACACGTCAATCATGGCGTCGACAAAGGCATCAGTGCCTTTTTGGTGTCGAATGCGGCCGTAACACCCTAACAGTACCCCATCCGGCAGCCCCAGCCGAGCACGGACGGCGGCCTTGTCTGAAGGCGGAACGAAGTCTTCTAGGTTGATGCCATGCATCACCACCTGCGAGTCTCGCTCAAGATACCCTGCGGTTTTGCGCGAGGTTGCAACGACCGCATCCATCTTTCCGATCAGCCATTTGGTATAGCCTGTGTGCGGCCTTTGGGACGCGCTTGTGAACAGCATTTTGAGTTTCAACCGGAACACATCGCGCAGGATGAGGCCCAGCAACATCTCGGTGTTGCGGCGCGCGTGCCAGACCCGCCATTTACGACGCGACAGGAAAGGCAGTCGACCAAGCGGGATGTGCGGGGTGTCGGCGGGCAGACCCGGGCCAGTGGCGGCGATATCGATCCATTGCGCTTGCAGCGGAACCAGCCTTGCTATGGTAGCCGTTACGCCCGAAAGTCTGCGTTTTAGATTTGGGGCTATGACAATGGGGTCTTTCAACAGGCTCTCCTGATGGCTGCGTCAATCCACACTATCGCGGCTGAATAGATAGATCACGCAACCAATGGCAAGGGTGACCGCAAAAAACCCGAATATTGCGGTGTAGGGTGCCGCTGATCCGTCTTGCACGGTGGCTGCGTGAATACGTCCGGTGACGAATTGAGCAATGCCAACGCCGCCGATGCCGAAAAGATTCAGCAATGTCACACCACGCCCCACCAGATGGGGTGGCACGAAGGCACGGCCATGAGCCATGATGACCGGAAAGCTGGCTCCGGTAAAGCCGATCACGGCCATCAGCAGGACAGACAGCCATGTTGCATCCTCGATCCACAGGCAGAGCAAGCCCAACGCAGCTGCGCCCAGTGCGTTGCCAGCGAAAACCACCCATTTCCGGGTACCAAAAACGCGGTCCAGCGGTCCGTAAACAAAAGTGCCCGCAATCATAGCCGCACCCATGATCAGCGTTGCAGTGCCGATCTGAGTGGCACTTAAGCCAAAGACGTCATTCAGGTAAGGCCCGGCCCAAAGCCCTCGCAGCGCGGCAGCGGGGGCGTAGGCAACCAGCATCAGGGGCAGGATCAGCCACAGGGCAGGCTCCTTCAGCAGATCCATTAGGGATCCCTTGTGTTCTGTTTCGACCTTCGCCGGGTCGTGAACTGTCAGCCACAGGCCCAATGCGATTGCGGCGGACACTGTGGCCAGCCCGACCATCGTTGCGCGCCACCCCATCCATTCCACGGCAAGCGCGGTTGGATAAGAAGCCACCAGATTTCCAACGGACCCTGCGCCCAACATCACGGCGGCCAATGTGGCAAACCGCGCCGGGGGGTATTCACGCGCAAAGATATAGTAGGAGGCCATTAGGACCGGAGAGCACCCGACACCGATCAGGCCCATGGCTATGCTGATGTGCAGGGGCGTTGTTGCGGCTGCAAAAACCGCCGCTCCACCTGCCCCGCCCACCAGAAGCAGCGCGGCGGACGTGAGGCGGGGACCAATCCTGTCCAGCGCCCATCCGACCGGGATCTGCATGACGGCGAATACGATAAACCAAAGACCGGAAGCAAAGGCCAAATCTTCGGGCATGGCACTGATGTCACGTTCCAGATCCAGGCTGAGAACCGCAAGGAAAGCGCGGAAAAATTGGCTGAGCACATAGCCCAGGCATAAAACCACCAAACCTGCCTGCATCTTCAGCCCTTTCCTGCTCGTCCGAGGAAAATGCTTGGCACGCCGTGATGCAACGCACAAGCCTGTGTATTATGTTTCAAAGTCAGGACATGGCTCGCCTTCCGGCTATCTTTGTCCAAACATTGATTCCGAGGGGAGCATGAAAGACCTCCAGTCTGCATTTTACGAAAACCTTCCCTTGCAGCGCGATTTTACCCGTCTGTCAGACCCTGCGCAGTTTTCAAAACTGCCCGATGATTGGGTTCTGGGTGTTGCCGACATTGTCGATTCAACGGGCGAAATTGCACGGGGCCGGTACAAGACCGTTAACACTGTGGGCGCTGCGGTCATTTCGGCCATGATCAATGCAATGGACGGCGCGTTGTTTCCGTATGTTTTTGGCGGCGATGGGGCGGGGTTTGCTGTCCCGCCTGGAAAAGCTGAAACCGCCCGGACTACGCTGGCTGATTTGCGGCGCTGGGCAGATGAAGAGTTCTCCATGCCATTACGGGCGGCGCTGGTGTCGGTGGCTGATATTCGCAAAGCGGGTAAGGATCTGCGCGTTGCTCGCTATGCACCCTCTACCGGAGTGGACTACGCCATGTTTTCCGGCGGCGGTCTGGCCTGGGCCGAGGCCGGGATGAAAGCCGGGCAAAATATGGTCACACCCGCAGGGCCAGGTGCGCAGCCGGATCTGACCGGCCTTTCTTGCAGGTGGTCCAACAGCCCGGCCCGTCACGGTCAAATCGTTTCACTGGTCGTACAGCCCACACCGTCAGCAACCGAACGGGACTTTGCCGATCTTGCGCAATCCGTCTTGTCCGCGTCGGAAGCGCTTGAGCGTGCTGGCCATCCGGTGTCGGAAAAGGGTCCGCCCATGACATGGCCTCCGCCCGGGCTTGACATCGACGCACATGTGTCGCGCAACGGACGTCATGTGATTTTGCACAAGCTCGTCCTGCTGGTTCAGAACCTGTTGATCGCGGTATTATTCAAAACTGGCCTGCGGATGGGACGCTTTGAGCCGGACCATTACAGACATATGGTCAGCAGCAATGCCGATTACCGAAAGTTTGATGACGGGCTGAAAATGACGCTCGACTGCGATCCGGACACATTGCGCCAAATCGAACACCTGCTTGAAGAGGCGCGTCGCCGTGGGAAAATCAGATACGGTTTGCACGCACAGGACGAGGCGATGATGACATGTATCGTCCCCTCGGCCACCCGGGATAACCATGTGCATTTTGTTGATGGAGCCTCGGGCGGCTATGCGCAGGCCGCTGCGGCCATGCGCACTTGAGTGTCTAGGAAGGTTTCCATTGCGCGGCCAGCGCGCGTGCCGCCTGTGCCAGCAGCATCACATCAATACCGACCGCCAGAAATTGGGCGCCCATGTCCAGATAGGCCTGACGCGCTTCGTCATTGGTGGCAAGGATGCCCGGCGCTTTGCCTGCGGCCTTGATCCGGGCCAGGGCGTCCGCGATGACCGCACGCACCTCGGGTGCGGCGCTGTTGCCCTTGTACCCCATGTCGGTTGACAGATCAGCGGGGCCAATGAAAACGCCATCCACACCTTCGACTTGAAGAATGTCATCCAACGCGGCCACTCCTGCGCGGGTTTCCACCTGCAACAACAAGCAGATTTCCTGATCTGCGGTCTGGATATAGTCGCTTGTCGACCCATACATCGTGGCACGCGATGCGGCTGCACCAACACCCCGCACCCCGTCCGGCGGATAACGGCAGGCACGGACCAGATCCTGCGCCTGCGCGGCGCTTTCGACAATCGGAACCAGTACTGTTTGGGCACCAGCATCCAGAACCATCTTGATCATCCAGGTCTCTCCAACAGGGACCCGAACAACGGGATGAGATGCGCTGCTGGCCAAAGCCGTCAGCTGATCCCGGATCGAGCGGATATCATTTGGGGCGTGTTCTCCATCTACCACCAGCCAATCGAAACCCGCGGTTCCCATGATTTCGGCGGTTACGGATTCAGCAAAGCTCATCCAGCAACCAATCTGCTGTTCGCCCTTTATTAGAGCCTGTTTGAACATATTCTTTGGGGCTGACATGCTGAAACCTCATATTTGAGCCGGAGCAGGTGAGAAGGACATGAAATGGACCTCGGTCGCATCATCAACGGTCGTTCCTAATTGTCCAGCCTGAAATCGGCCCGCATAACGTGCGAATACGGGTGTGGGCGCTGCTGCTGCGTGTCGGGTTGCTTGCTTATATCCCGGATTTCGGTGATAATTTTCTTATGACCGACGATCTCCCTCTGACGTCGCGATCTTTGCCCATTGCGCTTTTGCGGGCGCGGGAAAAGGTTATGGGACCCATTCGAGCAATGCTGGCTGACGCTGGTGTCACGGAACAGCAGTGGCGGGTGTTGCGGGTGTTGAATGAAGAAGGCCCGCAAGAGCCGACCCACATCGCCGATCGCGCCTGCCTGTTGCTGCCAAGCCTGACGCGCATTCTGCAAAAGCTGGAGACCCGCGGACTGATCACGCGGCGCAGCCATCCGGCAGACCGACGGCGTCAGGTTGTTGAGATCAGCACAAAAGGGGTTCAGATCATTCGTGCCAATCTGGCTGCAAGCACGGCACAGGCGGAACGTATTCGATCTCAGCTTGGACCGGACAAGCATGAGTTACTGCTGGATCTGCTGAACGAGTTGAAGGACCTCGAATCCTGATTATTGGCACTGCATCCGGTGTCGTCGGCAGTGACCCCGCCGGAAACTGTAGGGGGAGTCTCCGACGGGGCGGCCAGACCCGGACTGGTCGTTGGTGCCTGGCCCAAGACCGGTTACGTCAAACCTGACGGTCCGGCCTGTGCTTCGGAGTATATGAAAAGCCTATAATGTGGCTCTGAACAGGGTCTTTCGGCCCTTGGGGGAGGGGCCTTGCACCTATACTCTCCGAAACTGATTTAGGCAGTTGCCGACCGGTAAATGGGTCAGCCTATGGTTTGCCGACGTCACTTTGGTGAAATGCTTTACCAAAGCTGCTGTTCTGAATTTTGGCACCGCACCGAAATCGGAGCGGTCCTGACTACCTGAGGATTTTGCCCGGCTTTTGACTGAGCCAAGAGTTGTTTCGACCTGTTTGTGTACTGGTGAGACCATAAAAACTGATGAAACCAATTTTTGACACGGCGTCAGTCAATCAGGTCAGAATTGAGCCGTTTCACGCTGAAACACCACTTCGAGATTGGCGAAATACAGCGTGTTTTCCGGGCTTGCTGGAGGGTCTGGCAGACGTAATATGGCAGCTACGCAACCTTCAGGGATTATCATGCCAAACAGCCTTTTTTCGCTTCCGGACCCGATCACCATCCCCGTTGTCGGCGCGGCGGCCGGATATCCCATTGGACGGATCTTCTGCGTCGGTCGAAATTATGCCGCCCATGCCGCAGAAATGGGGAATGAGGTGGATCGCGAGGCACCTTTCTACTTCACCAAATCCGCCTCGAACGCCGTACTCTCGGGTGCGACGGTTCCTTATCCTGCCGGGACCCAGAATTACCATCATGAGATGGAATTGGCATTGGCCATTGGAAAGCCCGTGTTTCGCGCAACCAGTGCGCAGGCGTGGGAAGCCGTTTATGCCTATGGCTGCGCCCTGGATATGACGCGTCGTGATCTGCAAATCCGCGAGCGCAACAAGCAGCGGCCCTGGGATCTGGGAAAGGACGTCGAAAACGGAGCGGTCTTTGCCCCGTTGACACCAGCTGCCGATTGGACCCCGGAGGATGACAAACGCATTCAGCTAAGCGTAAACGGAGAGTTGCGCCAGAACGCGACCCTCGATGAGCTGATCTGGAAGATCGACGAGATTGTCATGCACCTGTCCGGCTTTTACCACCTGCGCCCCGGTGACCTGATCCTGACCGGTACACCGGCTGGTGTTGGTCCGGTTGTTGCGGGGGATGTTCTGACAGGTAAGATTGATAGGCTGGAGCCGGTCAAGTTGACCCTGTCAGACGCAGAATAGACCCTAAACAGGCTCTTTCAGCCAGTCCTTGGCGAAAGTCACATGTTCCACACCGGCCAGTCGCCGCACCCGGTCCAGCTCGGCGTTCAGGCGTCGGGTACGGGCATCTGACCAGCGGACCCGGCGCTCGGGCCAGAGCGCTTTGACGTGAAGCAGGTCACGATCGCGGTGGGCTTTCATATCGATACGGCCAATCATACGGTCGCACTCAAGCAGCGGAAAAACGTAGTATCCATAGGTTCGTTTGGCCTCGGGGACGAAAACCTCGATGCGGTAGTGAAAGCCGAACAGCCGCTCGGCCCGGTTGCGGTCGCGCAGCATGGGATCAAACGGGCTGAGCACGCGAATGCGGCCTGGTGGCTGCGGTACTTCGGTCGTCAGATCTGGTCGGGCGTATGTCTTGCGCAAGCGCCCATCGGCACAGGTAACCTCGATTTCTTCAATATCGCCACTTTCCAGCGCCGCGGCGCACCAGTCTTTTGCCTCAGCCGCGCTGACGGTGTCCCAGAAAGCCGCCAACTCTCCGGATGTTGCAAATCCCAGCCGGTCCAGTGCGGCGTTGCACAGCCAATCCACGGTCCCCTCGGCATCACAGGGCGTGCTGCCGGGGCAGAGATGTGTTTCAATCACGCGCTCTGTCAGATCATAGCGTTTCTGGAAGCCATCCCGACCAACGACGGTCAGGGCACCCGAGCGCCACAGATACTCCAACGCGGTTTTAGATGGGTGCCAGTCCCACCACCCGCCCGAGCCCTTCTTTTCATCCTTGCCAACATCCGATGACGACACCGCCCCATGGTCGCGGATGTGTTGCAGCACTGTGTCAAACTGCTGTTCGAACCCATCCCGCCGCCAGTTCTTCCACCGCGCCTTCAACATATCCGCATCCCGCTGAAAGCGCAGATGCCAATGCTGATAGAACTCCATCGGAATGACCGCCGCATCGTGCGTCCAATGCTCGAATAGCGCATTGTCCCTTTCATAGAGCCTTTTCAGGTTGGCGCTGCGATAGGCGGGCCTGCGCGAGAACAGGATCATGTCATGTGCTCGGGCAACGGTGTTGATGCTGTCAAGCTGAACAAACCCAAGCCGTTGGATCAGATCCAGAAGCGCGACACCTTTGCCTGAACCCGAGGGTTGTTCGCCCAAAGCGTGGCGGTCCATGAAGATCGCCCGTGCCGTCCGGTTGTCGAGCCTTTTCAGGGGTGTGTTCATCGCCGTTTCAGCGTGTCACCATAGCTGATCGTGGGGGTCAGAGTAACGCGTGTCTCGATCTCGGTATCAGGATTTTCCAGACGTTCGGCGATGATCTGGGCAGCTTGACGGCCGATTTCCAGACGACAGGCATCCATCGTCGCGAGTTTTCGGGGCAGGCCCTGCAAAAGCTCGACATTGTTAAAGCCTGCCAGGCCGATCTGTCCCGGAATATCGATACCCTGTTCCAACAGGTACAGCAGACCACCGGCCCCGATCATATCGTTCGAGTAATACAGAAAATCCAGCTCGGGCGAGCGTTCCAGCATAGCCTGGGTCATTTCGCGCCCCTTGGCCAGGGCCGATCCACCGGAGTAGAACTCGCGATCCTCGATCTCGATCCCGTGTTTGCCAAGAACTTCGGTAAAGCCTTCGAACCGCTTCCGTGCGCGGTGATCCAGTGGCATCTTGGTGCCCATGAAACCGATATGCTGATATCCGGCCTTCAGGATTGCCTGCGCCATTTCGCGCCCCGCGCGGCGGTGTGAGATCCCCACCATCGCATCCACCGGCTTGCCATCCGTGTCCATGATCTCGACCACTGGAATACCCGCCGAATCCAGCATGGCGCGCGCAGCTTCGGTATGTTCAAGCCCCGCAATGATCACGCCAGAGGGCCGCCACGAGAGCATCTCGTACAGCACTTTTTCCTCTTTCTCGGGCAGATAATCGGTTACCCCGACCACGGGTTGCAATTCGGTGTCTTCCAACACCTGGTTGATGCCCGTCATCACCTCGGGGAAGACCATGTTCGAAAGCGAAGGGATGATCACCGCGATCAGATTAACCCGACTGGACGCCAATGCGCCCGCGATCTTGTTGGGGACATAGCCAAGCTCTTTGGCGGCGGCCAGAACGCGGGTGCGGGTGGCGTCAGACACATCCCCCCGGTTACGCAGAACCCGGCTTACCGTCATCTCGGATACTCCGGAAGCCTCGGACACATCACGAAGGGTAAGCGGGCGTTTGGTTTCACTGTTCACGGGAGGCACCTGCGTTGTTGTTTTGTCCGATGGTAGCGTGAACAGGTCAGTGTGTACAACAATTGTGCAAAGGCGATGACAACCCGGAAAATCCCGGTTACAGAGAGCCTGGCACGGCCCCGTGGCTCAACTGGATAGAGCAGCCCCCTCCTAAGGGGCAGGTTGCAGGTTCGAATCCTGCCGGGGTCACCAAATTCTTATTTAAAATCAAATGACTGTCGGATTAACCTTGGAGCTTCATGCAGCAGTTTGCATGATTTTCCGGTCCATTTCGGACGGAATCCGGGCTTCGTCTGTACAAAACCTGTACAGATATCCGCTCTTCACGCTGCTGCGGCCAGGTGCAGCCCAAATGAAAACCCCGGCTCGGCGGCAACCGAAACCGGGGTCAAAGTGCATGTGAAAGTATCCGACTTTCCCGACGCTTATAGCATCACCAGAGAGATGCCGTCCAGAAAAGAGGTGCTGTCATGACGCAGCATCTTACGCATGGTGGCCTCCCGGAGGGCATGACGCGCTGGCAGTTCTTTGGATTGATCGAGAGAGCCCGGCGGCAGCTCGGACTCAGCAAGGGCGCAATCGCCTATCTGAAGGTCGCGATCTCCAACATAATGGATGAAGATTACGTTGCTGGCCGGATTTGCGGTTTCTGGATTTCGATAACGAAAACCGCATCGCAGGCCGGGCTTGACCGGCGGCAGGTCGCACGGATCGAGGCTAGTTTAATTGAGCGGGGCTTTCTGGCGAAATCAGCTTCCGATCACAGTCGCCGCGTAGGCTCCCGAAGAGATGGCAGGATCGGCCACGAATTCGGGATCAACCTCGCGCCCCTGATTGCGCGTGCCGCCGAGATTCAGGCGGCGGCTCGAATGGCGACCTTTGAAGAGGAGGAGGCCGAACGGCTGCGCGCCCGGATCAAAAAGCTGTTCGGAGACATTCGCAGGCTGTGCTTCGAGGGTGCAATAGCCGCGCTCAACCGCCAAGGGCCCTGTCAGTCTTCACATGTCTGACTATTCGCTTTATGAATTCACAGTGGGCGTTGGAAATTAAATAGTGGGTGGTGGGCCGTTCACTTGCCTTGAGATGCAACCTCGGAGGCCTTGGTGCCTAGTTTTGATCCTGGCCCGTCCTCCAGAGTGCCGTGCCCTTGGATGCCTACCGGCTCTCATGCGTTTGCAGCGATTGACGTCTTCCCGCCCTTCATGCCTAAACAACCGGCCATCGCACTACGCCCAAACCGCCAAGTTCGGCTGCACCACTTCATCGCAGAACCGCCGGAAGGTCAGCACATTCGCGTGCCCGGCATATTCGGTTTCTTTGGCGTCCATCAGGCTCTCGGGGATTACGAGCTGGACGCCGATGCCCGCCATGTCCTGAATGGCGTTGCCCGCGATATTCTCATCGACCGTGGTGAGATACAGCCTGCGTTCACCCTTCTCACGCTCGACCTGTTTCCAGCGTTCGCGCAGGGTGGTTTTGGCGCTCAGTATCAGGCCTGTCGCGGCGAGGACTTCACCGCTGCTGATGAAGGCCAGCGAGGGAAGAATGAAGTCGGGGCGCTTCTTCGCTTCGATGACCACCTGCTTTTCGAAGGGGATCTTCCCGCCGCTCAGCATCGCCTCGATATGGTGTTCATAGGAATAGCCCGCCCGTGATTTCCGCTGCTGGCTGGCAGACAGCATCAGCGCGTCAATCCGGGGCAGTTCATTGATCAGCTGCCGGATGATCTCTGCGACGGTCATGTCGCGTGGCTTGTCACCCAAGACGATGCGCACCAGCTCGACAGCCCGCTCGCGGCGCTGGAAGTCGCGGAACATATCCCACTCGATGCTGCGGCTGATTTCACGGAGCGCATCACCGGGGCGCTCGATGGCAAAAGGACTTAGGCAGTCCAGACCGTGGATTTCCAGGTAACGGGCGCGCGCCAGCCCGGCCAGTTCCAGGGGTTTAGGCATGGCCGCACGAGAGCGGCCGAATTCGACGATCGTACCGGCCTTCCAGGCCGCGATCAGCTCTTCCGCGAAGTCCAGAACGCGGTCTTGTTCCCGTGCCCGGATCACGGCGGGCTCAAACTCACCGATCAGAAAATCCGGCGTGATATCGAGATGCATCAGTAGCAGGTCGGCTTCATCGCTGGCGGAATCGATGGTCAGGCATTCATAGACGGTGTTTTCACCCTGCCGATACCGCCCCATCACGAGGAAAGAGGCTGGCGAAAGCTGCTCAAAGCACTCTTTCGGCAGGCGCGTCATATGCGTCTCAGGGCCCTTGCTCGTGTAATGCACAATCCGGGTGCGTTTGGCCTGCGCATCGCCCGAAGCCTGCGGCCAGAGCGTTTCGAACCAGGCCTCCCGGATCGGGGCCGCATCCGGGTCTTTGCGCGCCTTGACCTCCAGCGGCGGAAAGAACCCGCCCTCGCGCTGTTCCGCCGGGATATAGACCCCAGCCTGGTGCTTGTTGGCATAGCGCGCCCAGTCCCGGTCATTGTTCGAAAGCTTCTTGACCAGAACCCGTTCGGCCCGGCTCAGAAGGTCCGTCAGAAGCCCAGCCTGCCCGCCGCCTTCACCCTCAAAATCGAAAATACCTTGCTCGCTCAACTCAAATCGCCTGTTTTCGTGTTCAGGCCTTCAAGAGTCAGCCTTTGGTCACCAGAACATATCCATCGGGCCAGGGAGTCAATCACCACCTCCGGCGACAACCTGCCACGTCCCTTCAGCGCACATTCCCAGACAATCGCGATACGCCAGCCTGACGCGATCAGCATGTCGATATTCCGGGCGTCCCGCTCGATGTTGCCGGTGATCTTCGTGCGCCAGAACTCCTTCCGCGTTGCGGGCCATCGAAAGAGCGGGCAGTCGTGGCCATGCCAGAAGCAGCCATTCACAAAGATCAGGGCACGGTGCTTTGGCAGCACGATGTCCGGCTTACCCGGCAGTTTTCGATCATGGAGCCGATAACGAAAACCACGGGCATAAAGCCCGCGCCTAATCAGCATTTCAGGCTTGGTATCAGCGCCACGGATCGCCGCCATATTCCGGCTGCGGGTCTTGTTGTCGTGAACGTCAGCCAACTTTTTTGAGCGGTTCAGCTCTCGTCAGCGCGAGGATGTGCGGAGCCATCACCTTTGCCACCTCGGCAAAGACAGGCACCGCGACCGAGTTGCCGAACTGTTTGTAGGCCTGCGTATCCGAGACCGGGATCCGGAAGTCATCCGGGTAGCCCATCAGGCGCGCACATTCGCGTGGCGTCAGGCGGCGCGGGTTGTTGCCTTCACCCCGGCTGACCAAAATTTCAGAGCCGTCCTTGTAATAGCGGGCCGAAAGCGTACGCGAGATGCTGTCCCCGTCCACCATGCCAAAGCCGAAACCGTTTCCCTTGGCCTTATGCTTTGCGGCATAGCCTTGCAGATAGGCCCAGAGCTTGTCGGTCAGGGTGTATTTGTCGCTGACCACCGCATCCGACCCAACGGTGAAATGGCCCTCTGGCTGTTCCGTGCCATTCTCGGGATGCAGAATATGGCGCATCCGTTTGGTGCCGTAAGTCGGAAGTTGCACGTCATCAAAGCTGAACCCGGTCGCTTCACGGAAGCCGACCATCACAATCCGCTCGCGGTGCTGCGGCACGAAATGCCCGGCATCAATGATCCGGGTCTCCAGCGTGTAACCCAGCTCCTCAGTCAGCTTGCGGCGGATCACCTCGAAGGTCCGGCCCTTGTCGTGGCTTTTCAGGTTCTTGACGTTTTCCAGCATGAAACCCGCAGGGCGGTGATGCATCAGGATGCGCAGCACATCGAAGAAGAGCGTTCCCTGGGTTTCATCCTCAAAGCCATGCGCGCGGCCGAGGGCATTCTTTTTGGACACACCGGCGATCGAGAAGGGCTGGCAGGGAAAGCCCGCAACCAGAACGTCATGCCGGGGGATGTCTTCGGCGTCGACTTCCCGGATATCGCCCACCGGAAGCCGGTTGTCGGGAAAGTTCGCCATATAGGTCTGCTGGGCGTACTTGTCCCATTCAGAGGTGAAGATGCAGCGCCCGCCCGCACTCTCCATAGCCCGCCGCAGCCCGCCGATCCCGGCGAAGAGATCAATGAAGGTAAAGGTCTTTTCCGCATCGCCCGTATCGCGCCGCCGCTCGATCTCCATGTTCAGCAGGCGGATCACGCTTTCACGGGGGATTTCCTCACCGCGCTTCCAGCGATAGATGTGGCCTTCAGAATAGCCAAGCACGCGCGCGGCCTCTGGCACAGTGTATCCGGCCTGCGCCAGTAGAGTCGAAAAGTCAGCCTGCATGTGTCATCGCCCCTCTGGGAATTTTTCTGACACAATGTCTACATGAGTCACCTTAATCAAGAACAAACGACGAAATCAGGTGGCTTTGTTTGCGGACAGGCGAACTTGAGTGCTCCGCTTAAGCCCATACCCCTACGGGGCGGCAGTCGCTATCCCTGCCATGTGGGGGGCGATGTCAGGCAGGGCCGGTGTGTGCAACGGGAGCCGGAAAATCTACATGAGCGAGACGCCAAGGATCGAGCGATTGTGGGGTTTCTGGCGGGCGTCAGCGCTTGTCCCCAAAAGCATCATAGTGGCAGTTCAGTTGGCGGAAGCGCAGCTTCAAAGATCAGCCCAGCTAGAAGTGTTAGACGGCAGAAATGCAGACAAAGCCTCGTTTCTCTGCGATCGCACCAATGGCGGCTCAGGGTTGGCAGGGCAGAAACGTATGTTTTTTGACCAAGCTTCTCGGTGATTTAAGGCAGCTCGGCCCAAACCTTGTAGTCGAACAGGGCGCCGTCTTCTTTGGCAAACTGAACAGTTTCGCGAACATATGCGGCGGAACGTTGGGGATCGAAATGATTGAGCCAGTGTTCGGGGTCGTCGCCGATTGGGGCAGGCAAGATGCCGTAGCCGAAATTTCGCTTGACGGTCCCACCGGCTGCCTGTGCGACCTCCATTCTTGAAATGCCAAAGCCGCGCGTGGCAAGATATTCGTTGAAGTCCAGAAGCTCGGCTTCGGAAATCCATTCAGTGCCTGCCCCTGTTTGTGCCTGCTCTATCAGGTCTTCAAACCGTGTATTCATTGCTCCTCCAGAGGACGGATGATGTCGTCCGGTTGGTTCTCTTTGTGCCCAAGCGGCAGATTACGATTGCTTACAGCGAAGACGTTACCATCGGGGTCAAGAAGAACCCAATGGCCATCCTGGCCTGTCAACAGGGTCATATCCTGCCCTTTGTATCTGCCGCGCCCTTCAACGATACCACTCAGATCTGGACGAGGATTGGCGATGATCTCGTCAATTTGCTCAACATCGTGGCCTTTGAGGCCAATATATTCTCGCCCGCCCCCTTTGCCACCGTGGGGCAGAATTCTGTTGCCGCCAGGTGTCGTTGTGGCCCCAGGTCGGGCTTCGACAATATTCGGCCCCGCCCCTTCCGGGATCGGCGTTGAGACAATGTTGTCGGTCGGATCATCAGGAATTGGCGATCCGGTGTGGTTCGGCAGGCCAAGCTCTTCAATCGGATAGGTTTCAAGCCATTGCTCGACCCGTTCCGGAGTGAAGCCCGGCAGTTGCCCCAAGCGGCGTTCATCCTCCGCAAGCTCAGGAAAGACTTCGACCCAGCCTTGCGCCAGTTCCCCATCCTGAAGCCGCAGTTCACCGCGCGCGAACGCTGCCCCGGCGGCTGCGATGAAATCCTGCAAAGCGCGCTGTTTCGCGGGATCACCGCCAACGCCCGTATCAAGAATGGTGCCGGGATTTAGCAACTCATAAAGCGCTGCCGCTTCGGCCCCTATTCGTGCGAATTCGGGGGTCTTGGGCAGGACCGGATACTCGCCGGTGCTAATCCCTTCCTGCACGAGGGCATAGGCTGTCGCCGCCAGGCGACCTTCTACAGTTGTTACATCGACCCCCAGTCGCGCGCCAGCATCGTCCACGCGCCTATCACGCATGGCTTGCGTCCAGTTTTGCAGCGCATCAGACGCAAGAAGCGCCGCGCCGACGCCCGTCAGAGCGCGCAAGCCACGCATCGCCTCCGTCAGATCGAGAGCGGGGACACCATTTGCCATGGGTGCAAAGTCAGCGAGTACCACATTGCTCTGAACGCCCGGCAACACTGGCTCGGCATAGCACCTGCAATTGTGTGCCTCGCCGGGATGCCCGCCCTCCGGTGGATTGTTCCAGCGGAAAACGCGGTCGTCATAGGCCGCATGGCTGTCGCGCACCTTGGCATCATCTCGCGAGCGCCAGATGTATTGCTGAATCCCCAAGCTTTCCTGCCGAAGCCGATTTATTACTCCCGCAAAAGCCCGAACGAGACGTTCTTCCATGTCTGTGCGCAGTGGCCGCAACCGTTGCGGATGGTTTTGGTATTCGCCGAATATTCTCTCAAGGCGCGCGTCCCAGGCGTCGAGCGCTTCTGACTTTGCATCTGACACATCCCGCAATTCAGCTTCGGAGACAATTGGCACTGTGTCAGGCGGGGTCAGCGCGTTCAGAAGCATCCGAGTGTTTTCGGAGATCACCTGGTCGAGGCGTTCGCTGAAATCGGCCCGTAGAGCTGTGTAGTTAGGAAATGTCGACTTGAGCGATAATCCTACGCGGCGGCCAATCAGATGACCGTGTCGCTGCGCGATCTCGTACTTGCCGTCACCGCCGTGCCTTAAGAAGTGGCTGAAACTGTGTTGCATGGAATCTCCGAAAGCGTGCCGGAAATGTTCTATTCACAATTGGTAAAGAAAGCCCAAGACTACCGTTTGCAACTTTTTTGCGGAGAGCAACGCATCCTGCTTGAATTGGAGCCAGACATTCATGCACGACGCAGCATCCGACAAAATAGGCTCGAAGCGATCATGCGGCAGCGGGATAGCGCTATCGCCCTATCCTGACACTCTCAGACCTCCAGCACAAAGGCCGGATCGAACGACACCTCCTCACCTGGATATCCCCGCTGGTTCGTGACAAAGCGGATCGGTCCGTGGTCGCTTTCGAATGTCCGGCTCTCTCCCTCGTGGCTGTGCCCCCAAATCCATGTGTCGATGTCGAAGCCCCGGATCTCGTCCCAGAGGTCGCAGGCAAACCCGTTGTTCATCGCGCGCTTCACGTGGCCGCCGATGATGCGCACAGGGCGATCAGTTCGCGCAGCGGCAGGTGGTGGGTCATAACTACGGTCGGGCCATCATATGGGGCACGCAGGGCGGCGGGGATCGCAGCTTTGTCCTGCGCATGACGTTCCAGCATGTCGTCGATGGTAAAGCGGGTATCGGGCGCGGTGTGAATGGCATGGTAGTCCTGCATGTAGGCCGAGACCATGATCCGCGCGAGGTCGTCGAACTCTGGATAGAGTTGCAGATTCGTCCAGAGCGTCGCGCCGATGATACGGACGCCCGCGATTTCGGTCTCGGCCCCATGCAGAACGCGGACGTCGAGGCCTTCGGCGCGCAGTTCGGTAAGCTGGCGCTCCTCCTCGGTCAACAGTTCCGCCCAGACCGAGCCATAGGGTTCATGATTGCCCCAGATCACCACGACCGGGCAGCTATATTTGTGCGCGGCATACGCCGGAATCTCCAGATGCCGCCCTCGCGTGTGCGTATCGCCCGCTATCAGAATCCCGTCCAGCGGAGCGGACAGATCGGGCAGGTCGAAGCCGCCCCAGAATTCGTCAAGCAGGTCGCTCCAGACCAGAAACCGCGCCATACCGCGCCCTCATTTGATCGTGTGATAGTGCTATCGCCCTATATCTCCATCGCACGCCTATTGCAGATACACCCTGATTGCATCCAGCGCCTTAGCCGATCCGGCAAGGCTGAACCTGTGCGCCAGCCCGCCAAAGCCGACTTCGGCCCATTCCGCCGCGCGGATGTTTTCGACGAACAGCGCGGTCGCGCCCATGCCTGCGGCGGAATAGTTGTCGAACAGAATCTCGCCGCCGCGCGCCTCGAAGTCCAGCATCTCGCCGTTCGAGAAGGTGAGCTGCACCCGTTCCCGCGCTTCTGGAACTTGCCCGCCTGGCAGCACCTTCACGGCGCAGTTGTCAAAGGTGCAGGCCCCGTCCGGCCCCAGCTCGCTCACCTCGTCCGAGCGTATGAGCCAGATTTCATCCCCCGTCTGGCGGCGCGGGCTGACATCGCCCGTCGCATTGGTGAAGGTCCAGAATTCGGCCCCGCCTTCCAGTGATGCCTCGAAATATCAGCCCCCGGCCATGACAGGGCTGGCGAGCGCGATCAGCGCGGCGGTGAACAGCGTTTTCATTTCTTCAAATCCTCTGCCGGAATATCGACCCCCGCATCGGCCAGCGCGCGGGCGATGAGTTGGCTCATCGACAGGCCGCGTTTGATCACCTCCAGCCGCAGAGCCTTGTGGCCCTCGGCGCTGATGTAGAAAGAGGTGTGCTTCTGCTCGCTCATGCGGTGGCCTCGCGGTGCAGGGCAGCGAAGCTGCGCAGTGCCATGGTCAGGGCCTCAAAGCTTATTGCGTTATCGGTGAACACAGCGTTGCCCGCCGTGACGCGCAGACCATAGCCGCCGCGCGCACCCACGCGGATATCGAATTGCGCCCCCGTTTCCGGCGCGTGCAAACAGCGCGGGCTGTGCCAGAATTGCTCTTGATCGGCAGGAACCAGATCGGCCTCCAGCCCGAGCTGCGCATCGAGCAGGATATCCAGAACGAGGTCCAGCCCCCCTGCGGCGCGTTCCTGATCCTCAATCGTGGCGTTGGTCTGGGTCTGCGTAACCCAATGCGGCACGGTGAACTGGACAAGAAAGGCCTGCAAGCGGCGCTGCACGCCGTCCGGATCGTGAAGGTTCAGCGATACCATTTTTCGCGCCCCTCCGATGCGACAAAGATTCCGGCAGCGATGGCGAAAGGTATGGCGGCAAGCCCACCCAGCAGCATGAAGCCAATGACGTCGCCTGTGACAAGAAAGCCAAGCCCGACGAGGAGCGGCAGCAGGCCAATCGCCGCCACGATACCAGCCCGAACCTTCAGGTAGCGCCCAGTGAACCCCGCGCCCAGAACGCCCTTCTTTGCGCCGCAGGACGGGCAAACCCGTGCCTCTTCGTGGATCTCGGTCATACAGTGGGGCATTGGGGCATGGGTACTCTCCAACTCGTCGAATGTATGTTAAAACAGGTAGATTTAAAAGCGTCAAAGCACAATAGCATTGTGCATGAAAACGACGCCCAAGAGCCCCCTGCGAGACATCGTCGCGCGCAATATGCGCAAGCTGCGCGCCGAGCGTGGCTGGTCGCAGGAGTATCTGGCGAACGAGGCCGGGCTGAACCGAACCTATCTCAGCGCGGTCGAGCGCTCGGAACAGAACATCTCGATCGACAACCTGTATCGGGTGGCCGAGGGGTTCGGCGTTGAGGCTTGGACGCTGCTGAAGCCTTAGGTGTCGTCTCCAAGATCTTGATCAACAATGGCCTGCCAGGCAGCCATGTCCCGTTCATAACCGTGCGGTCGATCATCATCGCCGTAGTCGTCAGGATTAGGTGGTTGGGGGAGATTTTCCGGATGAAATTTGTACCTGGTAAGGACTTTAACTGATCCACGGATCATCTCGGGATCCACGCGGGGCCAGTCACCTGTATCAGCCATGACGGCATGTCGAGCAACTTTCATCCGGGTCTTCCAATCCATGGTTGGATACTCGCGATCCAGAAACTCAAGGATTTTCATGAGGTCGTCGATTGCACTCTCAATGATCTGTGGTGTCGGCTTGAGAGAACGTCCCATTAGGAGCATATCCAGATCGACGTCGATCATGGTTGCGAGCCTAGCAAGTGAGTCTGAAGGAACAGGCCGCGCGCCACTTTCATAGGTATAATATGTGCGCGGCGTGATCCCCATCAGATCAGCCATATCCTGTTTCTTTAGCTGTCGGTTGATTCGAAGGGTTCGCAAGTTTTCGTGCAGAGGCGACACAGGGGAATGATATGCCCGCCTGTAATCGAGCAAATCTTGCTTCATTCGCTCGCGTTTGGCCTGCTCTTCTTCTTCAGGTGTAGGCGGTTTCTGCGGAACAAACGGCATGGCACTCCTGATTTCGGAACATATGTTCCGAAAATGTAGAATATTTGTACTGTCGCGTGACTTCTTACCTATGGCCTGCAACTTCTTGCAAGAGTTTACGAAGATTGCAGGTGGAGAAATGTCGGAGCTTCTAACGCAGAGTCAGACACCAGAGGCGTGGAGCGTGAGCTTGCGCGAACACGGCGTGCATGTTTCGCCCCGGCTTATCCGGGAAAAGGCGCACAGGACCGGGAACTTCTACAATATCGGTCGTTTGATGTAGCTGACACCCGAGCACCTCGAAGCGCTGATCAAGTCGTCACAGAAAGCGATGGGCCAATAAAGATGAATGGTGCGCCCGGCTCCTCTTTCGGTTCGGAAATTCTGGCAACGGGCAAGACACCGGACCAGTGGGTCGAGGTGTTGGTCAGCCGTGGGATCCGGATTACCGAACGAACGGTTCGAGAGAAGGCAAATCGGCTGGGTGCACGATTCAAGATTGGAAATGCGTTGATTATCACCCCATCGCAACTCGACAGAATTTTGATGTAGAGCCAAGGATGCCGCTCGAACCCTACCAACGCGGATCGGTCTACTGGGTCAAGGGCTGGATCGAATACAACGGTCGACCGATCGCCGGTCCATATCGCAAAAGCACGCGAGCGACTACTGAGGCTGCGCAAGGGACTGGATAAGGGATGAAACGGAACTTCAGATCCGTAAGCATGTCATCGGCGAAGAACACACCTTGCGATTTGCTGACGCCGTTGAGATTTATCTCCCGTCGCCCCAAACGGCGAAGCAGCTCCTGCCGATACTGGAAGAAATCGGGGACTTGCCTCTCGGTGCGATCACGGGGGCGCTACTCAAGAGCCTTGGACCCAAACTGAAACCGAAGGCTTGCACAGATACTTGGTGGCGCGAGATCGTGACTCCGGCGCGCGCGGTCATCAACAACGCGCACGAATTCAAGGGGACGCCACTCCTGCGGGTTAAACGGTATGACAAGTTCGAGCGGATTGCCCAAGATCAGCGCAGGCAGAAAACCAGCCGAGTTGAGCGCATCCCGGCAACGCGCGAATGGATCGAGGCGTTTTGCGCGGCGGCCGATCCCTACAATGCCGCGATGGCGCGCTTCATGTTTGAGACGGCAGCGCGCATTGACCAGGCGATTTCAATTGAGCCGGACGATCTGAGACCCGAAACCTGCGAGGTTCGTATCAAGGCTCAGAAAGGCCATGCCGAAAGCTGGATTGCAGTTTCTCCCGAAATGATGGCTGAGCTTGAGGCCTTGCAGCCGAAGCGGCCCAAGAACCTGAAAACCGGACAGCTCCTGTCTCCCCGTGTTTTTGGTTACGGCAGCTCGACCGGCTCTAACAACCGCTGGAAGACGATCTGCAAGCGTGCGGGCATTCCATACCTTTCGGCGCACCCCGCCGGGAGGCATGGGTTTTTCACAGAACTGGTGGTCCGGCAGGGCGTTGACCCAGTGACAGCAGCCAGGGCAGGGCGGTGGTAAGATCCCAATCTGCCGATGCGTATCTATGCCCATGCAGAGACCGACGAAGCCGCCATCAGGGCGCGTTTTCGTACGAAGCCTGTACAAGCGGCAAAGCCAAAATCACTTAAGAAACGGAAAACAAAGAAGGAAATCAAAGATGAATAACTCCCTCCTAAGGGGCAGGTTGCAGGTACGAATCCTGCCGGGGTCACCAAAAATACAGGATAATATGTCGGATACCGGGATTCAGCGGCCAGCGGAGTCGTCATGGTTTACTGAACATTGCGAAGGCATATGCCGAAACATGTAAAATTCGCGCCATTCGATTTTCTATAACCTTGCGCAGCCCCGCCGATCAGATCGCTACCAATCATGGCGAGGGCGATTCAGTCAATGAGGTTTCGTTCAAAAACGGTCACGTCAGTGCGTCGGAGGTTTGGTCTGTCAGTTTGCATGAAGTCAGCGCAGCAAGGGCCAACATCACGGACGCGGTGCCGAGGACCATTGGCAATCCTCCGATCTGATAGGTCAGGCCGGACAGAACCGTGCCGATCAGCCGGCCTGTTGCATTTGCCATGTAATAAAATCCGACGTCCATTGTCACGCGTTCGGACCGGGTGAAGGCCAGGATCAGATAGGAATGCAGCGATGAATTCACCGCAAATATCGCTCCGAAGATCAGCAACCCAACCACAAGCGTTGTGGTCAGCCAGGTTTCAGGCCCATTTGACAGCGATACGGCGAATGTTAGAGCCGCAGGAACGCAGAAAAGGACAATCGCCCAATTACGTGCCGCGCGGATCAAATCGCCTTCGGTTCGATCCGCCGCACGAAGGATCTTTGGCGCGTAGGCCTGCACTGCGCCATAGAGGATGACCCACAGCGCCATGAATGTTCCGATCATGAAGAACGCGGAACGGTTGCCGTCGTCGGTGCCGTCCGACAGGGCGGCATAGAAATAGATCGGGATGCCGACCACGAACCAGACATCGCGGGCACCGAACAGAAAGACCCGCGCTGCGGATAGCCAGTTCACATTGGCGGATTTTGACAATATTTCCGAGAATTTCGCCCCTTTTCGCCCCTTCGGCAGGCCCGCTGGCATGAACAGAATAACTGCGAACAGGATCAGTGCCAGAACCGCCGCCATGGCCAGAATTGCCGTCATGAATCCCAACGTGGCCAGCATGGCCGCGCCCAACAGGAAACCCAGCCCTTTGACGGCGTTTTTTGATCCGGTCAGCACCGCGACCCACCGAAACAGCCCTCCGCCCTCGGCCGGGGCCAGTAATTTGACTGATGATTTCGACGACATCTTGGCCAGATCCTTGGCCACTCCGCTTGCCCCCTGCACCATCATCGCAAAGCTGACCGAGGCGGTAACGGTCCAGTGCGGATCAAGCTGCGTCATGGCAAGCAACGCCACCACCTGCAGCCCCAATCCTGCATAAAGGGTGGACGTCAACCCGAACCGGGCGGCAATCCAGCCTGCGGCCAGGTTGGTGACGATCCCAGCAATCTCGTAAAGCACAAACAGATAGGCCAGCTGAACCGGTGAGAATCCCATGGTGTGAAAGTGCAGCAGCACCAACATCCTGAGCGCCCCGTCAGTCAGCATGAAGGCCCAATAAGCCGCCGTGACCGCGACATAAGCCGACAGTCCTTCGGGCCGCTGGGTCACAGCGAGGACCCGACCATCAGCGCCACATCCACCAAGCGGTGCGCATAGCCCATCTCATTGTCGTACCACGCATAGATTTTCACCTGTGTCCCGTTTATCACCATGGTCGAGGGCGCATCGACGATCGAGGAGCGTTTGTCATTGGTGTAATCGGTGGATACCAGTGGGCGGGTCTCATAACCCAGAATACCCTTCAGATCACCCTCAGCCGCCGCTTTGAAGAGGGCGTTGACCTCGTCAACCGTGGTGGCCCGCTCAACTTCGAATACGCAATCGGTCAGCGAGGCGTTCAAAAGCGGCACCCTGACGGCGTGACCATTCAGACGCCCCTTGAGTTCGGGATAGATCAGCGTGATGGCGGTGGCCGAACCGGTGGTCGTCGGGATCAGTGAGTTGAGGGCCGACCGTGCGCGCCGCAAGTCTTTTGCGGGCCGATCAACAATCGTTTGCGTGTTGGTCACGTCATGGATCGTGGTCATCGACCCGTGGCGGATTCCCAGATTCTCGTGGATCACCTTGACCACCGGCGCCAGGCAATTCGTTGTGCACGAGGCCGCTGTCACAATTTTATGAGTCGCGGGGTCGTATGTGCCGTCATTCACACCGACAACGATATTGGCCGTCGGGCCGTCTTTGACCGGGGCCGAGACGACGACCTTCTTCACCCCGGCATCAAAATACGGGGCCAGCTTGGCCTCGGTCTTGAACACGCCCGTACAGTCGATCACGACGTCGACGCCATCCAGCGGTAGGGTGTTCTGGTCTTTCGTGCCGATGAACGGCAGGCGGGTTCCATTCACAGTGATGCTGTCGGCATCAAAGCTGAATTCTGCATCCCATCGCCCATGCACGGTGTCGAACTCTAACAGATGCGCGTGCATCTGGGGGTCGCCGACGGCATCGTTGATCCAGGCAATCTTTGCCCCCTGTTCCAAGAGTGGCTTCAGGGCCAGTTTCCCCATTCGGCCAAGGCCGTTCAAAGCATAAGTCGTCATGTCGCATCCTCAAGTGGCGACCGCGCGATTTCATCAACGGCGGATTGCAGTGCGATCCGGTCCAGGCTTTCAACCGGCAGCGATGTAAAGGCTTGAATCCGACGCTTCAGCGCGCCGTACGCGTTTTGAAAGGCCAGGCTTTTCTCGGCATCGGTGCCTTCTGCCTTGACTGGATCCGCCATGCCCCAGTGACCGCTGATCGGCTGGCCTTCCCAGGCGGGGCATTCTTCGTTCGCAGCTTGATTGCAGACCGTAAAGACGAAATCCATTTCAGGCGCGCCCGACCCCGAGAACTCGGATACATTCTTTGAGCGGAGCGCCGAAGTATCGTGCCCCTTGTCTTGCAGAACCCGAATTGCAAACGGGTTGAGTTCGGAAAACGGTCGTATGCCGGCCGAATACACATTGAACCGATCCCCGCCGATATCCCGCAAAAGGGATTCGGCAAAGATCGACCGGGCAGAATTACCCACGCAAATGAATAACACGTTGAATTTTCGGTCAGCCATGGTTTCACGTCCTTTGGCTAAGGGCATGCAAAGATCGGGTCGGCCACGGCAGCAAGCCACGAGCAGGAAATCGAACATGTGCTGCACGTTCTTCATTTCAACCGAATAGAGCAGTGACGTCCCGGAGCGTTCCTGCTTGACCAGCCCGGATCGCTGCAACGCGTTGAGATAGTTCGACAAGGTGCTGGGTTTGATCCCCAGTTCCGACGCCAGTTCCCCCGCCGAAACAGTGTCGGGATACCGTCGCATCAACATGCGAAACACGGTGATACGTTGTGGGTGGCCAAGGATGGCCAGTTGATCGATTACTTCTGTTATCATATTTCATGAATTATGGAATTATAGGTATGAAGTCAAAACGACTTTTGCGTCGTTACAAAAATTTCACAAACTGGAAGCTCGCCCCAATGGATTGATCATTGGCCCAATACCTCGACGACAACATCTGGTGAAAAGAGCGGAAAGGCCCGAACGGACACAACTGGTCTTGCAGGCTTCAGGCTGACAGTTTAAATGAGCCATCTCATCCGGAAGAGACCAGTTTCGGATGACTCAAGGCGCCGCTGTAGCTCAGCTGGTAGAGCACGTCATTCGTAATGATGGGGTCGGGGGTTCGAGTCCCTTCAGCGGCACCACAAGTTTCAGTATCCACGCTTTGACGCAAACCCTTCGACTTCCGGTCGGGCCCGATTCAGTGCGGAGAATCGTGTTATGATATTGGCAAGCACTGCGTTTTCTATCACCGTACCATATCGTCTGGTCGACCAAGTATCGCTATTAGGTGCTGACCGGTGCGGTGCGCCTGCGGGTGCGCGCCATCGTCCGTCAGGTCTGCCACGAGAACGAGGTCGACATCTTGCGCGGGGTGTTGTTGAGCGATCCCGTGCATTTGTTCGTGTCGGTGCCGCCGAAGATTGCCATCTCGGGTCTGGTGCGCAAGATGAAGGGCCGTTCGTCTCACAAGGTGCAACGGGAAATTCCCGCGCTGCGCAGCCGCTACTGTGGACGCCGGTTCTGGGGCTGGGGGTATTTCTCAACCACCGACGGCGCCATCACCGAGAACATCGTGCTGCAATACCTCGAAAACCATATCGCCGATCCTGCCGACGCCAATCTGTAGTCGTTTAGTCCCGGCATCATATGAATTGAGGATAAGTGTTTGATATTGTGCCTTGGCTTAGACAATCACCTCGATCGCCTCCTGAGCGCCAACGCCAAACACCCGCTTATAGCGTTCGATCTGGTCCTTCGGGCCCATCGCCTTTTCCGGGTTGTCCGACAGCTTTACCGTCGGGCGTCCATTGGCGGATACGGCTTTGCAGACCAATGAGAACGGTGCCAGCGAGTCATTTGGAACCAGACCGCGGAAATCGTTGGTCAGCAAGGTACCCCAGCCAAAGGATACTTTGGTGCGGTCAGCAAACTGCGCATGCAATTCCTGGATTTTGTCCACATCCAACCCGTCCGAGAAAATGATCCGTTTCTGGGTCGGGTCTTCACCGCGCGCTTTCCACCAGTCGATGGCCACCTCGGCGGCGGTGGCCGGATCACCGCTGTCGATGCGAATACCGGTCCAGCCCGCCAGCCAGTCGGGTGCGTTGTCCAGAAAGCCCTTGGTGCCGTAGGTATCGGGCAGAATGATGCGCAGATTGCCGTCATGTTCGTCATGCCAATCGCTGAGAACGTCATAAGGGGCCTGTGCCAGTTCGGCATCGGTGTCGGCCAGCGCGGAATAGACCATCGGCAGCTCATGCGCGTTGGTGCCGATGGCCTCAACCTCACGCCGCATCGCGATCAGGCAGTTTGAGGTTCCGGTAAACGCGGGGCCAAGCCCTTCGATCATCGCCTGCACGCACCAATCCTGCCACAGGAAGGAATGCCGTCGCCGCGTGCCGAAATCGGCAATCCCCAGACCGTTGATCGTGCTCAGCTTTTCGATCTTTTCCCATACGCGGGTCATCGCGCGGGCATATAGCACCTGTAGCGCAAACCGGCGCATGTCGTTCAACACCGCGCGCGAGCGCAGTTCCATCAGCACCGCCAGCGCCGGAATTTCCCACAACATGACCTCGTGCCATTTGCCTTCGAAGGTCAGTTCATACTGATCGCCTTTGCGTTCAAGGTGGTAGGGCGGCAGGCGCATATTCTCGAACCATTCCATGAAATCGGAACGGAACATCTGGCGTTTTCCATAGAACATGTTGCCCCGCAGCCAGGTGCTTTCCCCCCGGCTGAGACTAAGCGAGCGGATATGATCCAGCTGTTCCCGCAGCTCACCTTCGTCGATCAAACGGGCCAAAGGCACGTGATTCGACCGGTTGATCAGGGAAAACACCACATTTGTTTGGGGCTTGTTTCGAAACACTGACTGGCACATCAGCAGTTTGTAGAAGTCTGTGTCGATTAAAGACCGGACAATCGGGTCAATCTTCCATTTATGATTGTAGACGCGGGTCGCGATGTCGACCATGGGGAACTCCTGCGATTTCCGTAGTTAGATCAATCGACAACGGGAATGGCAAGAGTCGCTGATTTGGTGACAATGCCAGCATGACGTCACAATACGGGCATATTGTGCATTGTTTTCGCCGGTTAGTGAGAGAAGGGGATGGAAAGACGAAACTGAGTTTGTGAATGGGTCTCGAGTACGATTTTGATATTGTTAATGTAGCACTGAACGAAATTGACCCGGAGAAGCTGGGGTCAGACTCTGACGTGGAACGCCAGGTGTGTGCGGTGTTTCGCGACATCAGAACAGCAGATGCGCTACGGGGAACATCGCCGAAAATCCGCAAGATTTTCCTGGATGCCGGGTTCAGCCTCGAGTCGCGGAACAGCGGCATCGTGCCCGGTGTGTTTCCGGCCGAAGATCAGGTGGACCGGGTCAGGATTCTGCGTTCTCTGTTTGAGAACATAAAATCGCGCGGCGTTCAGGGGGAATATTGCGGCGAGTTCAACCTGTGGGATTTTCTGAATTACATTCGGATGGCGCAGCCCATGGCCGGGATCGTGCGCACGCGTCAGGTGCGCAAACCACCGCCACAGCCACAGCAGCCTGTTTCGGACCGTCGGCGTTCTATTTCGGGGCGTATCGGGCTGGCGTTTGGGCTGGCCGTTGTTTTGTTTGTGACGATCAAACTGCTGGCGGCTGCCGGGGCGACCCCTTAGGTCAGCGTAACACCGGCGTCGCGCATGGCCTGCTCGGCGGCAGCCAGTGATCCGTCCATGTCAATCGCGCGGCAGGCATCCATCCGGACTGTGACATCGAATCCCAACCGGGCAGCGTCTACAGCCGAATAGTGAACGCAGAAATCGGTCGCCAATCCAACCAGTGTCAAACGGGTGATGCCTCGGGTCTCAAGATAGCCTTTCAGGCCTGTTGGCGTCTGATGGTCATTTTCGAAGAACGCGGAGTAGCTGTCGATGCCACTGCGGAACCCCTTGCGCAGGATCAAATCACCATCAGTGCGCAACTCGGGGTGAAACGCAGCACCGTTTGAGCCCTGAACGCAATGGTCCGGCCACAGCACCTGCGGGCCATAAGGCATGTCGATCAGCTCGAACGGGTTTTTGCCTTTGTGCGAGCTGGCAAAGGAAGAATGCCCCGCCGGATGCCAGTCCTGCGTCAGGATCACGGCGTCGAACTCCTCCATCATGGTATTGATAGACGCGACGATTTCGTCTCCTCCGGCCACTGCCAAGGCACCGCCCGGGCAGAAATCGTTCTGGACATCGATGACAAGCAGGGCATGGGTCATGGCGGCCTCCGTATAACTGCCTTATCGGTAGGGGGCAGGGGCCGGGGCGTCAATGCAATCCCTTGCGACTCCGGGTTTGCGGGGGTAGATCGCGCATATGTACACGATCGCTGCCCTCTATCACTTTACCCGATTCCCAGACCCCGTCACACTGCGCGAACCGTTGCTTGATCTGTGCCGCGCGCAGTCCGTCACGGGAACGCTGTTGCTGGCGCAGGAAGGTATCAACGGCACCATCGCAGGTCCACGCGCCGGGATCGATGCGGTATTGGCACATATCCGGGCCTTGCCCGGTTGCTCGGATCTGGAGTGGAAAGAGGCGACCTCGGACCATCCGCCTTTCGGCAAGATGAAGGTGCGCCTGAAGAAAGAGATCGTGACCATGGGTCAGCCGGATGTCGATCCGCGCGCCCGTGTCGGCAACTATGTCGATCCGCAGGACTGGAATGATCTGATCCGTTCGGACGATGTCGTGGTGATCGACACCCGCAATGACTACGAAGTGGCGATCGGCACGTTTGAAGGCGCAATCGACCCTGAAACAGCCAGTTTCCGCGAATTTCCTGCCTGGTGGGAGGCGAACAAGGACCGCTTTCACAACAAGCGCGTTGCCATGTTCTGCACCGGCGGCATCCGGTGCGAGAAGTCCACCAATTACCTGCTGGGGCAGGGGGTCGATGATGTCTATCACCTCAAAGGTGGCATCCTGCGCTATCTTGAAGAGATGCCATCCGAAGACAGCTCGTGGCAGGGTGAATGTTTTGTGTTCGACAATCGTGTCTCGGTAGGGCACGGCCTTGTTGAAGGACCGCACAAGCTGTGCCATGGCTGCCGTCGCCCGATCCTGCCCGAGGATATGAAACGCCCCGAATATGAACATGGTGTGTCCTGTCACCAATGCATCGACGAGACCTCCGAGGCCGACAAGATGCGCTTTCGTGAACGGCAAAAACAGATAGTGCTTGCGCGCAAGCGGGGCGAGCCGCATTTGCGGCAGGACTGAAAGCGGGTTGCAGGCCCTTGCTTTAGGTCGGATGATCACCGTCAGACTAGGCTGAGAGGGCGTTCATGCACCGCAAACCCACAACTCTGGAAGAATGGAAATCGACCCTGATTGCTGCATTGGGGCTGGTTCTGACAAGTTTTCTTGCCTGGTTCGGGCTATCGCGTCTTAACGAAACCGCTGCGGGTGACATGATCGGAACAATCGCGTCGGTTGGCCTGCTGATCTGGCTGGTGTCGCAATCCTGGTACTACATGACACAGGTGAAATCGCCGCGACGGCTTTTGTTCCTGATGGGCGTGTCATTCATCCAGGTCGTCCCGTTCCTGTTCGCCGCCGTCTACGGGGCTTTTGGGTACAACGACAACTGTGTGGTCGGGGCGCAGGGTCCGGGGGATGTCCTGTATTTCTCATATGTCACCTTCACCACGGTCGGGTATGGCGACATGTCCCCGACCGGCCTGTGTCGCGGGCTTGCAGTGTCCGAGGCTGTGACCGGTTACATTCTGCTGGGTATGTTTGTTGCGGCTGCGGTTGCGCTTTATACCCGCAATCATGCGCCAGAAGACCCTAAGTAAGGGTTATCTGTTGTGATCAATCCAGCGGGACATCATTTTCTTGTCCCGAAAACACTCGGACGGGATCGGGCGGTGCTTGCTGCGTGAGATCCGTTCGGCGAATGCCACCTGCTTGCCCGTCGGGTAATCGTCGAATTGCGAGGTGCCGCGCGGTTTGTGGGCCGAAATCCAGTCGGACAACAACCGCCTGTCGCGCTGCGCCTCGACCGGGATCTCAAGCGCTGATTTCTCGGCAATGGCGCGCGCATATCGCATCTGCCGGTCTGTTACCGGAAGCAGATGGTAGTCGTTGTTTGGCCCGTTCAGTGCCACGTGGCGCATGTGCTGGGTCATCGGTTTGTCCTCTGACTATGTGGAACATATATAGAACATTAACCAAAAATTTCAAGGTTTGTGAGCGATGGCAGGCGTTATCTTGCCGCTTGGATGATTTTATTGACTGGCTAGTCAATAACCGTTAGGGCCGATTCCAAACGACCAAATGCCCCGTCCGGACGGGTGTTTAAGAAAAGGACACGGTATGAAGTTTCAGCCCAAGGCCAGCCATTTCATTGACGGCGCCTATGTCGAGGATACCGATGGCGCGGCCATTGACGTGATCTACCCCGCTACCGGCGAGGTGATTGCCCGCCTGCATTCGGCGACACCGGCGATTGTGGAAAAGGCTCTGAACAGCGCGAAAACGGCTCAGGCAGCCTGGGCCGCACTGACTGGAACGGAACGCGGCCGCATTCTGCGCCGCGCGGCCGACATCATGCGCGACCACAATTATGACCTGTCGGTTCTGGAAACCCATGACACCGGCAAACCGATTCAGGAAACTACGGTGGCAGACGCCACATCGGGTGCGGACGCGCTGGAGTATTTCGGCGGGTTGGCCGCCTCTCTGACCGGCGAGCATATTCCGCTGGGCGGTGGCGATTTCGTCTACACCATCCGTCAGGCGCTGGGCGTTTGCGTCGGCATCGGGGCGTGGAACTATCCCACGCAGATTGCCTGCTGGAAAGGTGCCCCGGCGCTGGCCTGCGGCAACACGATGGTCTTCAAGCCCTCGGAAACGACGCCTCTTTCGGCGTTGAAAGTGGCCGAGATTCTGGTCGAGGCCGGCGCACCCAAAGGTGTCTACAACGTGATTCAGGGCTATGGCGACGTGGGGGCCGCGCTGGTCACCGATCCGCGTGTGGCCAAGGTCTCGCTGACCGGATCGGTGCCGACAGGCCGCAAGGTTTATGCCGCGGCGGCTGACGGTATGAAGCACGTGACCATGGAACTGGGCGGCAAATCTCCGATGATCGTCTTTGACGATGCCGACATCGAAAACGCGGTGTCCGGCGCGATCCTTGGCAACTTCTATTCATCGGGCCAGGTCTGTTCCAACGGCACCCGCGTCTTTGTGCAAAAAGGGATCAAGGATGCCTTCCTGAAACGCCTGTCCGAACGTCTGGCCAACGCCAAAATCGGCGATCCGATGGACGAGAACGTCAGCTTTGGTCCGATGGTCAGCGAAAACCAGTTGAACATCGCGCTGAGCTACGTCGACAAAGCCAGGGCCGAGGGCGCAAGGCTGGTCTTTGGCGGCAACCGGATCGAAGGCGGCGGTTTCTACATGCAGCCGACCGTTTTTGCTGATGTGACCGATGACATGACCATCGCGCGCGAGGAAATCTTTGGCCCCGTCATGTCGGTGCTGGATTTCGACACGGAATCCGAGGTCATGGCCCGTGCCAATGACACCGAATTTGGTCTGGCCGCAGGCGTCTTCACCAATGACCTGACCCGCGCGCACCGTGTTGTGGCCGGGTTCGAGGCGGGAACCTGTTATATCAACACCTATAACCTTGCCCCGGTCGAAGCCCCGTTTGGGGGATCGAAGATGTCGGGTGTCGGACGTGAGAACTCGAAGCTGGCGATCAACCATTTTTCGGAAATGAAAACAGTCTACGTTTCCATGAATGACGTCGAAGCCCCTTACTAGGGTCTTTTCTTCGTTCGTTTTCCTCTGTTCCCGACATTTGGCGTCGGGAACAGAGTACAAGCCCGCCCTTACCTGTGGCTGACTTTCCTGTACCGGCCCCGCCCGACAGGAGAGCTCTCATGACGCATAACCCGCAGACAAATACATTTTCCAGGGTTGCCGATTTCACGCTGACCCGCGCGGCCTCGGACATGCCTGAAAGCGCACTAGAGGCTGCGGCGCTGATGATGCTCGACACGATGGGGATCCTGATCGCATCCGGCCCGATGCAGGCAGGCGTGATCGCGCGGGACACGGCGGCATTGCTTTATGCCAGTACCGATCCTGCATATGGCGCACGGATGTTGTTCGATGGCCGCACCGTCAGCATGGCGGGTGCTGCCTATGCTGCCGCCACGCAAACCGACAATCTGGACGGTCACGACGGATATAACCCCACCAAGGGCCATATCGGGGTGGTCGTGTTGCCAGCGCTGGCCGCACTGGCCGAACATTGCCCGAATCTGACCGGACCCGAGGCTTTGGCGGCGGTCGTTGCCGGGTACGAGGTGGCCGGGCGCGCGGGCCTGTCGCTGCACGCAAGTGTCAGCGATTACCACACATCCGGTGCCTGGAACGCGCTTGGCGTGGTTGCGATGGCGGCGCGCCTGCGCGGATTTTCTGTCGACCAGATGCGGCAGGCGATGGGAATTGCCGAATATCACGGTCCACGCAGCCAGATGATGCGCGAGATTGCCAACCCCACAATGCTGCATGACGGGTCGGGTTGGGGCGCGATGGTGGGGCTGTCCGCCGCTGTTCTGGCCGAACGCGGCTTTACCGGCGCGCCCGCCATCACAATCGAGGCGGAAGAGGTCACACCCTACTGGGAGGATCTGGGAACCTTTTGGCAGGTCGAACATCAATACGTGAAACCCTATCCGATCTGTCGCTGGGCCCATGCCGCGATTGATGGCGTGCGCGCTGTCATGATCGCGCATGACCTGACCAGCACGCAGATCGAAACTTTGCATATCAGCAGCTTTCATCAGGCGGCCTGCCTTTTTGCGGGACTGCCCGAAACAACTTCGCAAGCGCAGTATTCCCTGCCATTTGCCGTGGCAGTTCAGGCCGTTTACGGGCGCATCGGCGTTGAACAAATCTCAGGGTCTGGCCTGTCTGATCCTGCGGTCGCCAATCTGATGTCCCGCATCACGGTCGCGGAAAGCGAACACCACAGCGTCCGGTTTCCCGAAGGGCGCTGGGCAGACGTCACGATCACGGCAACGGATGGCCGTGTTCTGAAATCCGGGGATATTCATGCCCGCGGCGGCCCCGAGGCCCCCATGTCACGGGACGATGTCATCGCCAAGTATACGCAGTTTGCGGCCCCCGTGCTTGGACAAGATCGTGCCGACCGCATCCGTCAAGTGATACTTAGTTGGCCGGACAAAAGCGCGCGGTATGCAGACCTGACACCGCTGATTTTTGATCCACCAGAACCGTGAACCGCGCCCCGTCCCGCCTGCAACGATCCGGGCAACTGGACCGGTTGGCTGGGAAACCTCACTCCACCCTGACCGTGTTCAGCATTTCGACGATCCTCTGCCGCGTTGCCAGACTGTCCTCCAGCAGGCTTCCCGCATCCGCCAACGGCTTGCCTGACACGCGAACCGGCGGGGCCAAAAGGGCCTCGGAGGTTTGGTTGAGGCTTGCGTACTTTCCGTCAGAGGGCCCAATCCTTTCCTCCGGTAACCCGGCCAGCCATAGGTATCGGTTTGCTTCTTCCTGTTGCCCGCGGTTCTGCATGAGTTCGGCCACCGCCGCATAGTCCTGCACCTTGTCCAACGCCTGCGCCTGCAGGACGAGCGCCTCGTCCGAGGTATCATTGGCCAGCTCAAGCATGGCCTGTTGCGGGCGGTCCGACAACAACGCCGCACGGGCGCGCAGACGGGCACGCTCTGACCGCCGGGCCTGATCTTCAGGCCTGTTTGCCAGCGCAACGGCCTGATCGGCAAAGCCAAGCACGGCCAGGCGTTCGGCCAGTGCAATCGCGGTATCCGTGGATAGCACCGCCGCCCGGCCCGACTGCTGCACCAATGTGACCTGGCGCAAAAAGGTAAGGTCGTCTGATCGCTCTGCCAGCAATTGCAGGTGACGGTTGAAAGCGCTGTTGCTGTCCGAACCGTCTGGCAAAGACTGGATCACATCGAATGCGCTGTCGAAATCCTGGCTCAGACCCAGGGCAATCGCATGGGTGCGGTTCATCATCGGGCCCAGTTCAGATCGCCGGAACTCGATCGCGTAAGACGCGGCCAGTTCAAGTTCCCTTGAAGACACAGTCTTGCGGTCGGACCACCGCTTTTCCACCAGCCGCGCCAAAGCCAAAGGCGCTTCGCTCTTGGCCACGGCCGAGGTCGTGACCTCGGTCAACAGCGCCTCTTCAAGGGCGCTGTCGCCTTCGGCTTCGGCGACGCCAGCACGGGCCAGCGTGGCGTTCGGGGACGGGTTCTGTTCAATCCGGTCGACCGAACGCATGATCCTTCGCGCGGCCTCCAGTTCCTGCGCGTCTGTCAGGATATCCGAAAGCCGCGTGCCAAGGTGGCGGCGAAGATGCTCTGGCAGCTTTGCAAAGCTGTGTTCGATGGCTTCAAGATGTGCATCAGGTGCCAACTTTCCCTCAGATAGCACGGCCCAAAGTGCGATGTCGCTGTTGCACCGTTGCTGGCCCCTGAATGGATTTGAAACCTGTGCTGGCCGCTCATCCACCAGCCGTGCAATCCCTTTAACACGGTCAATCTCATCCGATGGGGGGGTCAATAACTGCAAAACCTTCAGCGCCTCGGCCCCAAAGCCGTTATAGGCATAGAGCTTTGCCAATTTCAGCGCGCTTTCCGCGTCAAGACGGTCGAACTCTTTGTACAGGGCGGTGCGCAGGACGGACACCTGCTCTGGAAACGGGCGCGTCCCGGACCATGTCGTGAAGCCCAGTTCAGCCGTTGAGATACAAACCGGGTTGTTATCGATCTGCTGCAAACCAGAGTTCAGAATGTCCTGCAGATCATCCAGAACCGAGGTCACGCGTATGTTCGACGTCAATCCGGGTAACGGTGTCACGGCCTCGGACGAGGCAGAACGGCGCGGTCCGACAGGTGCCAGATTCAGGTCCAGCAGCTCACGGTCCGCCCCTTGCACCAGACGGGTCGACAACTGATCCCTGATCCCGTGCGTCTTCCCGGTCAGAAGCGGCAGGTCCAGCTGGGAAAGAAGCTTGTGTTCCGCGGGAGAAGCTTTCGGCGCTGCCGGTTTTTTTCGAGTCGGCGGAGGGATTTCCGCAAGCAAGGGGGGCAGGGCTATTGCTGGCGCAATGTCCAGAACGATCATCGAGTTTCGAAACAGGAACGCCGACGCGGTGCAGTCGCAACCGAATTCCAGCTCAAGCGCGCCACCGGGTTGCGCTTGCGACAGCGCGGCCAGCCGATCTGATGTCAACCGCCCGAACACCGAACCCGTCCGAAATGTGACACCCTTCAGGTCAATTGCCAGCTTGGCGCCGTTCTTGCGCTGGCTCAGAACCCAACCCGTATCCGGTGGAACGGTGAAAACCAGCCGGGTGTAGCCGTCATGTTCACCGGACCGCACAGTCACCTCTTCAGAGGTTGCGGCCGTTGCAAGCGTGATCAACGCTGCAACCAGTATCGCGGTTTGCCTCATGCTGCGGCCCGTTTGAGCTCTTTCAACGCATCCTCAAGCTCAGAGAAACCGGGGCGGTTGTGCGTTGGTGTGTTCTGGCGTCCGACCTCAATGCACATGGCAGCATTGTGGTTGTGCAGGTTTGCAACCAGAACTTCCTTGATCAACTGATAGAAGTGGTTGTCTTCCTCGACAACGGATTTCAGCTTGGCCGCAAAGGGACCAACCAGACCGTAGGCCAGAAAGACACCCAGAAACGTACCCACAAGGGCGCCGCCGATCAGTTTTCCCAGAACTTCCGGTGGCTGATCAATGGACCCCATTGTCTTGATTACCCCCAGAACGGCGGCGACAATTCCAAGTGCGGGCAGGCCGTCGGCCACGGTTTGCAAGGCGTGGCTCGAATGCAGGGCATGGTGGAAATTCGCTTCCATCCGTTTCTCCAGAACCTCTTCGACCTGATGCGGATCGTCGTAATTCATCGCCGCGGACCGCATCGTGTCGCAAATCAGATCAACCGCTTCCTTGTCGGCCTGAATTCTGGGGTAGGACGAAAACAGGTCCGAGCTGCCGGGGTCTTCGATATGCTGTTCCACCTCTACCGGATTGGCGCGGGCAATGCGGATGAGGGAAAACAGCAGGCACAACAGGTCGCGGTAATCCTCGGGCTTCCATTTCGGGCCTTTAAAGACCTTCCCCATGTCCTTGATCGTGTGTTTCACGCCGCCGATGTCGTTGCTGATCAAAAAGGCACCAACCGCGGCACCACCGATCATCATCATTTCAAACGGAAGCGATTTCAGAATGATGGTCATCTTGCCGCCAGCGGCCAGATAGCCGCCGAAGACCATCACGAAAATGACGACAATTCCAACAATTCCAATCATCTGAGATCTCCGGCTATGTGTGTTGCAACCGCGGGGAACACGGGCGACTATTCCTGAGGGGCCGAGGCGTTTCGGCCCGCCATGACAACGCTGATCGTATAGGCCGCTTCGGGGCTGAGCCCCGCCAGAACCCCGGCTGCCGCATCCGGTGACATGCGTGACAGAAACCCGGCGGCAAAGGTCGGGTCCATGGTTTCGAACAGCGCAGCCGCGTCTTTCGGCTTCATGTTCTGATAGATATCGGTCAGGCGCGTCAGGTCGTTTTCCGCCGCCCTGTCCGCCAGCGCCAGAGTGGTGCGCAACGACTCCTCGGCCTCCTCAAGCGCGGCCATGCGCATCTCAATAGCCTGACCCGCGATTTCCAGAGCGTTTTCCCGCTCGCGCAGCATGTCTTCCTTTTGTTTGACACGCTCTTCCCGGCGCAGAAGCTCGGTCAGCAAAACTTGCATGTCACGGGTGTCGGACGGGGCGGGTTCATCGTGTTCCGCCTCAGGTTTGGCTGGTTTGGCAAAGGCGGGTCCGGCTTCCAGTCCGATGCGGATAGCGGCCGAGCCGATCATCAGCAATGAGATCACGGCAAGCACCCCTCCGCGGGGCCGCGCGTTGGGAGTGTTGATCCGCGGGCGGCTCATGCCTGCGCCTCGCCTTGCTTGCGGTCATGCCGGAAGAACATCAGCCCCTCAGGTGCGCGTGCCTGTTCTTGGGGCGCAGCGGCTTCGCTGGCCTGCGGCTCGGGTTTGCCTTCGTGCTTCACGCTCTCCGGAACTTCGGTGATGGTGCTTGTCGCTGAAATCTCTGCCTCGGGTTGGGGATCAGCGTCTTTTTCGGGCACGACGTCGTGCATTGACGCCATCATGAGTTCCAGCCGCTGTGCCACCGTTTCGGCGCGCCCCGTCAGCGCCTTAAGCTGGTCGCCTGACTGATCAGAGGCGTTTCGCGCATCATCCAGTGATTTCCGCAGCTCTTCCGCTTGGGTTGACAACACCGCTACCGCGCCGCCGACGCCCTTTTCAAGATCGGCAAAACGCTTGAGACGGCGCGACAGCACAAAACAATACAGACCCGCACCCATGGCGCCGGCGACCAGCAAAATATCCGCAATCAGCTCCAATTTCGCCTCCTAGTTCAGAACAAATTCCATCACCAGCACGTCGCGCACGCGACCTTCGCCAACGACAATCTCGATGCGGCGTAGCAGGTGGCCCCGGATGCGCATCAACGCCAGTGAATCCTCAAGATCCATTAATTCGACGGCCCGCAGATACCCGTTCAGGACATCCATGATTCGCGGTCGCATTTTTTCCACGTCAGTCATGTACGGGGCGTTAACCTCAAGCTGTGCGTGAAACTTCAGATGCCGCGCGCCGCCGGAATTCACCGAAACGATCACCGGCGGCAAATCGAGAAAGGCAACATCCGCCAATGCCTTGGCCGGTTCTTCCTTTTCCAAGTCATGGCTTTCCGCCTTCTCGGCCTTGTTTCCCAGAGGCAGCAGCCCGGATGAGGTCAGGAAATACCCACCGGCGGCACCGGCGATGGCCAGAATCACTCCGACGATCATTCCTTTTTTCCCCTTCTTTTCCGGGGTTTCCGCCTGTTCAGCCGTTGCGTCGGTCATGACGTCCTCATTCCTGTGATCTGCCCTGTCATAACCTTGCAGGGACTAACCGATTGTTAAGGGCAATCGTCCAAACAGAGGACGCGCCGGGCAGAATGTCGGCGAGTCGGAGGTGAGCGTGCAGCAGATCGGAACTGTCTGGGCAAGTTTGGACAGGCGTAAACAAATCGTCGTTGCCGGTGCGGTTGTGCTGGTGTTTCTGGGGATCCTCGGGATGTCGCGCCTTGCGACAGCGCCGTCGATGACCTTGCTTTACGCGGGTCTGGAAAGCGGTGCCGCCGGGGATATCGTGCGCGCGCTGGATCAGCGTGGCGTGACCTTCGAGATTCGGGGCGGATCAATATACGTCTCTGGCGCACAACGGGACGAGCTGCGGATGACTTTGGCCAGCGAAGGTCTGCCGGCCAACGGCAACAAGGGCTATGAATTACTGGATTCGCTGAACGGCTTCGGCACCACATCCCAGATGTTTGATGCCGCCTACTGGCGCGCGAAAGAGGGGGAACTGGCGCGCACGATCGTGGGCAGCCCGCATATCAGCCAGGCCCGCGTTCATATCGCCAATGGCTCTGCCAATCCGTTTCAGCGCAGCGTCGCACCGACGGCTTCGGTTTATCTGGTGCCCTCGGGGGGGGATATCACCGGTGATCAGGCCAAGGCCATCCGGTTTCTTGTCGCCTCGGCCGTTAGTGGTCTGTCGCCTGAAAGCGTGACTGTGATCGATTCGAACGGGTCCGTGATTGGCGAGCAGGACACCGCCGTTGCCGCTGACATGGCAGATGAGAAGGCACGGCAGCTGCGGGAACGGGTTCTGCGTCTGGTCGAAGCGCGTGTCGGTACGGGGAATGCGGTTGTCGAGGTCAGCGTCGATACCGAAACCAGGACAGAATCCCTGCGTGAGCGGCGCTTTGACCCCAAAAGCAGGGTGGCGATCAGCACAGATGTCGAGGAACGCTCCGACAGCGTGCGCAATCAGTCATCTGATGTCACGGTGGCCTCAAACCTGCCCGACGGCGATGGCGCGGGGGGGGAGGAATCGAATTCGACCGGGACCCAGACACGCGAGCGGGTGAATTACGAGGTTTCCGAAACCGAGCTGGAGGTGCACACTGCCCCCGGTGCGATCAAACGCCTGACGGTTGCCGTTCTGGTTAACGGAACGCGGGCGGTGGATGCCTCGGGCGCTGAATCCTTCACGCCGCTGCCACAGACGGAACTCGACGCACTTGAGGAGCTGGTGGCCTCGGCTGTGGGATTTGACGCCGCGCGTGGGGACGTCATCACGCTGAAATCATTGGATTTACCAGTGGTCACGCCGCAAGGCACGCTGGTTTCCTCGTCGCTTTGGCAAAACATCCATCTGGACGCCATGTCACTGATCCAGATGGCCGCGCTGGCGCTGGTGTCGCTGGTGCTGGCGTTGTTCGTGATCCGTCCGATCCTGATGAAACCTGCGATGGTCCCGGCGCTGTTGCCAGCTGCGGAGGGACGGGCACCGGCCCCGTCGGTCCTGACCGGTGAAATTGCAGCCGACGGAACGGCAGAGTTCACGCCACTGCCCCAACAAGGGACCGTTCCCGTGCTTGGGGTCAGTGCCATCGGGGACCCGGTTGATCGGTTGCGCGCAATGATCGGCGACAAACAGGAAGAAACGGTCGAGATCCTGCGCAGTTGGCTTGAAGAAGGTGAGGAGCGCGTGTGATGTCCATCGCTCATCTGCTTGAGGATTTCACCACCCGAACCAGCGCCGGAGCAGTTCTGTATCTGGACGAGGAAGCGCTTGAGGAACAACGCCTTGCCGCGTTCGAAAGCGGGTACGGCGCCGGTTGGGAGGATGCCGCGCAGGCGCAGGAACAGAACCGCGGCCGCGTTTCAGCTGAACTGGCGGGTTCGCTTGAGGATATGTCCTTCACCTATCACGAGGCGCTTAACCGGATGACATTGTCTCTGGAACCGATGTTCGAAAGCCTGGTTCAGACCGTATTGCCTGACATGGTCGAACGCGGGCTGGCCGCCCGGATCGTCGAACAGCTTTGCGAGATGGCGCGCATGGAAATCGAACAACCGATGCAGATCATGGTGCCGGAAGGGTGCGCGCAAGCCGTTCAATCCCTGCTGCCGCAGACCTTGCACTCCGCACCGCGCGTCATCGAAGACCCTGGCCTGGCCCCCGGACAGGCGCGATTGCAGGTCGGCACAAGCCGGCGCGAGATTGATTGCGCGGCCCTGCTGTCCACCATTGCACAGGCATTTGACGCATACGTCTTTGAGGCAAGAAAGGCTTTGTCCAATGAATGACACCCAGTTCCCGAAAACCGAAAAACCCAATCCTTTCGAAACGGTTCCGATTGAAGTGACCGTTTCGGTTGGCCGCGCCCGCCCGTTGATCCGGGACTTGCTGAACATGGGTGAGAACGCGGTGCTGACCCTGGACAAGCGGATCGAGGACCCGGTCGACCTTTATGTCGGGGATCAGCTGGTGGCACGCGGGGTGCTTGAGGAGATGGAGGGCGATCAGGCTGGGCAACTGGCCGTGCGCCTGACCGAGATTGCGGATCTGCAAAACGGAATCGGCTGATGCGCTATGTGATCTGGCTGGGTCTGGCTGTAGTGGTGTCCCTGCCGTCGATGGCGGCGGCTCAGGATGTAACCCTGTCGCTGGGCGAAGGCGGTTCGATCTCGGCCCGCACCATCCAGCTGATCCTGTTGATCACGGTGCTCAGCGTTGCTCCGGGTCTGGCGATCATGATCACCTGTTTCCCGTTTCTCATCACCGTTCTGTCGATCCTGCGGCAGGGTGTCGGCCTGCAGCAATCGCCGCCGAATATGCTTTTGGTCAGTCTTGCGCTGTTTCTGACCTATTTCATCATGGACCCGGTGTTCACCGAGGCCTGGACCGCGGGAATACGCCCGATGATGGAAGAAACCATGGCGGTCGAGCCCGCGCTGGAACGCGCGTTAGAGCCGTTTCGCACCTTCATGGCGAACCGGCTGGATTCAGATACGTTTTATGCAATGGCGGCCCTGCGCCCCGGCGGTGACGCGGTCGAGCTGTCTGCCCAGGCCCCGTTATCGGTGTTGATGCCCTCTTTCATGCTGTCCGAGATCGCGCGTGCCTTTCAGATCGGGTTCCTGATCTTCCTGCCCTTTCTGATCATCGATCTTGTGGTTGCGGCGGTGCTTATGTCGATGGGCATGATGATGGTGCCACCTGCCATCGTGTCTTTGCCGTTCAAGCTGGCGTTTTTCGTAATCGCCGACGGGTGGGCTTTGATCGCAGGCGCGTTGGTTCGCAGCTACATGCCGTAAATCTGTCAGGCACGCGCATCATGAGAAAGGGTCAGGCAGACCCGACCCTCTTGAACTTCCAAAAACACGAGCTGTCCGGCACACTTTTGTGCCGGAAACGGCTTAACCCGTCTTTTTCAGATCCGTGATCAGTTGGTTCAGGTTGCCTTTGCGGGCATCCAGCATTGCGCCAATCTCGGTGCGTTCGGTCAGCAACAGATTCACGCCTTCGATGAACATGTTGTAGAACTTGTCGCGGCCGGATTTGTCGGAAACAAGGAACGTCACATCGAACGGGGCTGATCCGCGCAGCTTGACCATCGTGCGAACCTCGAACCCGGCCTTGATCCTGCGGGCATTGCGAACATCGACCTCACCGCCGATGAACTCGCGGAAACGGCGGCCGTATTTGCGCGAGATATAACCCTGAAATGCAGCGGTGAACTGTTTCAGCTGGGTCGGGCTGGCTGAGCGGGCATCCGCACCCAGCGCATAGCGCGCCATGATCGGCACGTCGGCATATTGAGCGAAGATCTTTTCGAAATCGCGCAGCATCGCTTTTTCGGACTTGCCCGACTCGATCACCCGGTTGATGTCGGTAACCACGCTGGTCACAAGCGCCTTGGCGGCGGCCTCGGTCTGGGAAAAGGCAGGTACGGGTAGCACTGCCAGCGCCAGCCCGGCTGCGATAAAATGACGGCGGTTCAACGCGTTATTCGGCATAGGGGTCCTCGTAGGGGTCAAGATAGGGGTCCCTGACCGGGTCCGTTCCGGTTTCGGCATAGGGGTCAGAATACAAGTCCAGATAGGCGTCTTCGTCATCTCTTGCCAGTTCGAAGCGGCGGTTTTGCAAATAGATCAGGCGGGCCTGCGCATAGCTGTCAGCACTTTCGTAAAGAATGGAATCGACAGTGTCCGAGAACCGGCCCCGATCTCCCATGCGCCGTACGATCTCGGCGTAGACGCCAAGGTTGTCGGTGGGGCGGGTCGGGCTGAAATTGATCGGGTTCGAGAACAGGTTGACCACAACCCCAATCGCATCCCTTTGGGTCGACGGGCCATAGAATGGCAGCTCGATATAAGCGCCTTCACCCACTCCCCAGACATGCAGGGTCTCACCGAAATCCGTGTCCACCGGTGGCAGGTTCAGCTCATCAGCGGGCGAAGACAGGCCAAAGCCACCAACGGTCATGTTGATCACAAAGCGCAGCAGGGCGTTGCCCATCTGTTTCGGGTTGCCCTGAAGCAGGTAGTCAACAGCCTGACCGGGCAGCGAGATGTTTTCGGCAAAAGTGCTGAAACTGGTGACCATCGGGTCAGGAACGATTTTGACATAGCCTTTCGAGGCCGGCCGGAACAGAAACCGGTCAACACCCAGATTGAACTTGTGAATTCCCCGGTTCGCATTTTCATACGGGTCAAACACGTCACTGCGCGAGGCACCCTCGGGCGGCGTGGTTGCACAGGCGGACACAACGGCCATGAGCGACAGTAAAACAAGGTGTTTCAGGCGAAATCTGCTCGACACGATCTTTGTCTCTCCTAAATGGCCCGGCATATGCGCCTGCCGGACATTCAATCAATAATCCACCAAAATCCACGTGCCGGAGCGGCACAAGTTGCAGTCACATAGTCGTTTCAGGTCTTAAATGAAACACCTTGCGTGTAACCTGTTCATCACGGTGGGGTAAAGTGACCGTCGATCAACAGTGAATTTTCAGTAAAGATACGCTCAGATCGCAGGAAGGCCGAAATTTACCGGTTTCCGTCTTTCCCAATCCGTGCTTCCCGGTTAGCGTCCCGCAGAGTTGAATTTAGGGAAGGACCCTCGCAATGAGCATCGCTGCCAAACTGGAAAGCCTCGGTGTAACGCTGGAAGACGCGCCCGCGCCTGCGGCCAACTATGTGCCTTTCGTGCGTGTCGGCAACATCCTTTATGTATCTGGCCAGATCTCGAAGACTGATAAGCTGATCACCGGAAAACTGGGCGATGACTTGGATGTCGAAGCCGGGGCTGCGGCGGCGCGTGTCTGCGCGATCAACCTGCTGGCACAGGTCAAGGCGGCTTGCGGCGGCGATATCGAAAAGCTGGTCCGCGTGATCAAGCTGACCGGATTCGTGAACTCGACCGCTGAATTCACGGCACAGCCGCAGGTGATCAACGGCGCGTCCGATTTTCTGGTCGAGGTGCTGGGCGATGCCGGTCGCCATTCGCGTTCCGCCGTCAGCGCGGCGTCGCTTCCGCTGGGTGTCGCGGTCGAGATCGAAGGCATTTTCGAAATCGAATGACGCCGCCCCTACCAGATGTGTTTTTGCAGGCCCCGATTGCGCATCGGGCGCTGCACGACATTACCAAGAACCGCCCGGAAAACAGCCGGGCGGCCATTCGTGCCGCGATTGAAGCTGGCTACGGGATCGAGATCGATCTTCAACTGACATCGGACGACCAGGCAATGGTCTTTCACGATTATGACATGACCCGTCTGACCGGGCAGTCGGGCCCCATTCAGCAGGTCACGGCACTGGCCGCCTCTGGCACGCCGCTTCTGCATGGGGATGACGGCATTCCGACACTGGATGATGTGCTGGAAATTGTCGCGGGCCGGGTGCCGTTGCTGATCGAATTAAAGGATCAGGACGGGGCGATGGGCACGAAGGTGGGCGCGCTTGAACGCGACACCGTACGCGCGTTGCAGGGCTACAAAGGCCCGGTGGCCCTGATGTCCTTCAATCCCAACTCGGTCGCTGAACTGGCGCGGCTGGCCCCGCATCTGCCGCGCGGGATCACGACCTGCGCGTATGAGCCCAGTGTCGAGCTTTTGCCGCAAAGCGTCTGCGATCACTTGCGCGATATCCCGGATTTCGACCGTGTCGGCGCCAGTTTCATCAGCCACGAAGCCGCAGACCTGTCGCGCCCCCGCGTGGCGGAACTCAAGGCGCGGGGCGTGCCGATCCTGTGTTGGACAATCCGGTCGCCCGAACAAGAGGCAGAAGCCCGCAAGGTTGCCGACAATGTGACCTTCGAAGGCTATTTGGCCGCGCATTCGACTTGAACCCCCTCCGTGCGGTCACAGATAAAGGACAGGCGCGGAGGACATATGGATCAGGCACAGATCGAGATTCAGGTACTGGGCGCTCTGTCGCAGATTTCAGAGGCAGAGTGGGATGCCTGCGCCTGCCCCGAAGCTGCCGATGGCGGGCGGCCGCTTGGTCCCTTTACCACACATCGCTTTTTGCTGGCGCTGGAGGACAGCGGCTCGGTCGGGCGTGGCACCGGCTGGCAGCCGCAATACCTGACCGCCTATCATGACGGGATGTTGATCGCGGCGGCCCCGATGTATGCCAAATCGCACAGCCAGGGTGAATATATCTTCGATCACAGCTGGGCCCATGCCTATGAAAGCGCGGGCGGGCGGTATTACCCCAAACTGCAAATCGCGGTGCCGTTCACCCCGGCAACCGGGCGGCGGTTTCTGGTGCGTCCGGGCTATGAACGGATCGGCATGTCGGCGCTGGTTCAGGGGGCGGTGCAGCTTGCGGCTGACAACCGGGTTTCGTCCCTTCACGTGACCTTCTGTACCGAAGACGAAGCCCTTGCTGGTGAACAGATGGGCCTGATGCTGCGCCGATCGCAGCAGTTTCACTGGCTGAACGATAACTATTCAGATTTCGACGACTTCCTGAGCGCGCTGTCGTCGCGCAAGCGCAAGACTATCCGGAAAGAACGCGCGCAGGCCTGTGGTTTTGGCGGTGAGATCCGCACTCTGACCGGTGACCAGCTGCGCCCCGAACACTGGGACGCGTTCTGGCGGTTCTACCAGGACACCGGATCGCGCAAATGGGGCTCACCCTATCTGACGCGGCAGTTCTTTGATATTGCACAGGACACGATGGCAGAAGACATGGCCCTTGTGCTGGCCGAACGGAATGGCTTTCCCATTGCGGGTGCGTTGAACTTCATCGGCCGTGAAACCCTTTTTGGGCGCTATTGGGGCTGCATCGAACATCATCCCTGCCTGCATTTCGAACTGTGCTATTATAGGGCAATCGACTTTGCCATTGCCCAAGGTCTGGCCCGGGTCGAGGCAGGCGCACAGGGCGAACACAAGCTGGCGCGAGGGTACCTGCCAACACGCACGCATAGCTTGCATTGGGTGGGCGATCCGGGTTTTGCTGATGCGGTCAAGAAATATCTGGACGCCGAAGGCCACGCAGTGGAAGAAGAGATCGAGATTCTGACGGATTACGGCCCGTTCAGGAAATCGAACCCGGAGGAACAGCAATGACCGAACTCTTGTCGACCGAAACCCGTGGCCCGCTGCTGGATCCGCTGTTCAAAAACGGTTGGACCATGGTTGAAGGCCGCGATGCGATCACCAAGACCTTCATTTTCGACAATTTTGTCCATGCCTTCGGCTGGATGACACAGGTGGCAATCTGGGCCGAGAAGTGGAACCATCACCCCGAATGGTTCAATGTCTACCGCACGGTCGAGGTTGTCTTGTCCACCCATGACGTGGGCGGCCTGTCGTCGCTGGATGCCAAGCTGGCCCGCAAGATGGACAGTCTGTGCTAGCGATCGTTGCGGCCTGACCCTTCACCGCCAGCCAGCGATGCGGCAGTGCCCATCTGCCGGAACTCGGCAGGCGTGACAGTGCCGTCGCTGACGTCAATTGCCCTTGGAATGCCCGTGGTCTTGTTTCCGATCTGACGCACGCTGCGCGCGGCCGGGTTGATATCCAGACACTTGTTTTCATAGCAGGTCAGGCCAGACAGGTTGATCTGAATGCGGGCCTGCCCGTCCGGGCCTGTCACCAACGGGGCCTGCGGCACGTCACAGGCCGCAACCAGCGCCAGCGCTGTCAAACCGAGCCATTTGTTCATCTCATGCTCCTGCCATTAATCAAGCTGACCATTCCCGTTCTGATCGGCAGACAGGAAATCCTCGCCCATCTGGGTGTCAAATTCAGGTCTTGAGATTACGTTGTCGCCGTTTCGGTCAGCGTTGCGGAACAGTTTGATGTCCATGAACGGTTTGGCCTCGGCCTGACCCAAAGTGCCGTTCCTGTCTTCGTCCATCGTCTGAAAGGCGTAATCCGAGAAAGCATCGAACTCGTCTTTGGACAGGAACCCGTCATTGTTGGCGTCGATGGCCTTCAACTCGTTTTCGTGCAGTTCAGCCACGCTTTCGGCGTGACCCGAACCGGCCAAAGCCACCATGAACATCACTAGGCTTAGCTGTTTCATATCGACCTCCTCAGCACGCGAATCTCTGACCTTCGATGCCGCCAGCGGCAGCGCCCGCTGCGGTCAGGATCGTCTTGCCTGATCCGCCACCAAACTGGTTGCCGATTGCGCCCCCGATCAGCGCCCCGCCCAACGTTCCGCCCAGACAGGCGATTTCGTGCTGGCGTGCAGCTTGCTGTTGCTGAGTTGGGACCGGTCCACAGGCCGCCAAAAGGGCCGCGCCGGACAGTAATAGGTAGAACGCGTTAAGTTTCATGAAAAACTCCCCGTATGAATACGCCAAGTATTCGCGCTCTGGGGCGGTGCTTCAAGTTAAATTGGCGGCGAAAGGCCCCGGTCGGACCGGGGCCGATCAAAATCAGATCACATCCAACAGGCCTTCACCGGCGGAAATCTCGCAGGCGCCGGGGTTTTCTTCCATATTCAGCACCGTGACCGTGCCATCCTCGACCAGCATTGCATACCGCTTGGACCGCGCGAAAAGCCCCACGGGCGGCGCGTCGAAATCCATGCCGATGGCCTTGGTGAACTCTGCCGCTGCGTCCGACACCATGGTCAGCCCCGCCTCGGTCGCGCCTGTGGATTGCCCCCACGCCTGCATCACAAACGGATCATTGACCGAAAGGCACAGGATCTCGTCCACGCCCTTGGCGTCAAACTGTTTCTTTGTGCGGATGAAACTGGGCACATGGGCGGTCGTGCAGGTTCCGGTATAGGCCCCCGGCACGGCAAAGATCACCACCTTGCGGCCTTTGGTCTTGTCTGAAATCCGCACCTCTTCCGGCCCGTTCGCACCCATCTGGATCAGCGTTGCTTCGGGTAGGGTATCTCCTGTTGAAATCATTATTCAGCTCCTGTCGTTTGGATTTGCAGAAATGTGCTTAGCCGCAATATAGGTGGTCTGAACACGGTGACCACTTGAAAACTACGGGGTAGGCAAAGCATGAACCATATTGTCGTGATCGGCGCGGGGCAGGCAGGCGCCTCTTTGGTGGCTCGTCTGCGCAAGGACGGGTTTGCGGGTGAGATCACTCTGATCGGGGCCGAGCCGCATCTGCCCTATCAACGCCCACCCCTGTCCAAAGCCTATCTGCTGGGCGAGATGGAGCTTGAGCGTCTGTTCCTGCGGCCCGAAAGTTTTTACACGGAAAACAACATCACCCTGCGTTTGGGTCAGCGCGTCACCGGTATCGACCCCAAGGCCAAAACGGTCACCCTGGGGGATGAGGTTATCTCTTACGACGAACTGGCGCTGACCACCGGATCGGACCCGCGCCGCCTGCCTGCCGCGATTGGTGGCGATCTGGACGGTGTGCATGTGGTGCGCGATCTGGCCCATATCGACGAGATGGAGCCCAAAGTGACCGAAGGCGCCCGCGCGCTGATCGTGGGCGGCGGGTATATCGGGCTCGAAGCTGCCGCTGTCTGCGCCAAGCGCGGCGTCAAGGTCACTCTGATTGAAATGGCCGACCGTATCCTGCAACGGGTCGCAGCGCCCGAGACCAGCGATTATTTCCGCGCGTTGCACAGTGCATACGGCGCTGACATCCGCGAGGGTGTCGGGCTGGATCGTCTGATCGGCGAAAACGGCAAGGTCACCGGCGCGGTTCTGACCGACGGCACAAAGTTGGACGTTGATTTTGTAGTGGTTGGCGTCGGCATTGCACCCGCGACCCAGCTGGCCGAGATGGCCGGGCTGGAACTGGATAACGGCATCAGGACCGACGCCCATGGCCGCACGTCCGACCCGTCGATCTGGGCGGCTGGCGATTGCGCCTCTTTTCCGCATGGCGAAGGCCGCATCCGTCTGGAAAGCGTCCCCAACGCCATTGATCAGGCCGAGATCGTGGCCCAGAACATGCTGGGCGCGGCCAAGGATTATGTGGCAACCCCGTGGTTCTGGTCGGATCAATACGACGTCAAGCTTCAGATCGCGGGCCTGAACACCGGATATGACCGCGTGGTGACGCGGCAGGGCGAAGGGCAGACCGTATCCTTCTGGTATTACAACGGTGACAAGCTGATTGCGGTCGACGCGATGAACGATCCGCGCGCCTATATGGTTGGCAAGCGCCTGATCGAGATGGGAAAAACGGCAGACCCGGCCGTCGTGGCCGACCCGGATGCAGACCTTAAACCGCTGCTCAAGGCATGAGGATCATCGCCGGAGAGTTCCGCGGTCGCGCCCTGACCCCCATCGGCAAGGGCGATGCGGGCGCACATCTGCGCCCGACCACCGACCGGGTGCGCGAAAGCCTGTTCAACGTGCTGGCCCATCAGATCGATTTCGACGGCCTGCGCGTGCTGGACCTGTTTGCTGGCACCGGGGCGCTTGGGCTCGAAGCGCTGTCACGCGGCGCGGCACATGTCACCTTCGTTGATGACGGGCGCGTGGCGCAGGGTTTGATCCGCAAGAATATCGACCTGACCCGCAGTGCCGGGCGCACCGACCTGATCCGCCGCGATGCAACCCGGTTGGGCGAAAATCCGGGCGCACCCTACGATCTGATCTTTCTGGACCCGCCCTATGGCAAGGCCATGGGACAGAAAGCCATCGCCGCGCTGTCCAATGGCTGGATCGCGGATGATGCGCTGCTGGTTTGGGAAGAAAACTCACGGATGCAGGCTCCGGCCGGGTTCACGTTGCACGACAGCCGCAAATATGGCGACACCTATATCTCATTGATGCGGAACGGTGATCAAAGTGCATGATCTGGTCATTTTCGATTGCGATGGCGTTCTGGTCGACAGCGAGGTGATCTCGAACCAGGTGCTGGCGGACAATCTGGCGGGCTATGGCCTGCACCTGACCTTGCCCGAATGCATGTCCCTGTTTGTGGGCGGAACCATGGTCGGGGTGCGCGACAAGGCGCGTGCGATGGGCGCTGATCTTCCCGAAGACTGGATTGATCAGGTCTATGCCGAAACCTACGACCGCCTGCGCGCCGGTGTGCCTTTGGTGCCGGGTGTCGCGGACCTGCTTGCGGCGCTGGATCAGCGGGGCATCCCCTGTTGCGTGGCCTCAAACGGCAGCCCGGACAAGATGCAGATCACGCTGGGCCAGAATGGGCTTTGGGACCGGTTCAAAGATGTGATGTTCTCGGCCCATGTGCTTGGCACCGGCAAGCCTGATCCAAAGATGTTCCAACTGGCGGCCGAGAATTTTGGCGCACAGGCCCCGGTGGTCATCGAAGACAGCCACAATGGCGTTACAGCCGCAATCCGGGCCAATATGCGCTGTCTGGCCTACGCGCCGCATGGCGGTGGTGACAGGCTGGCCGATCTTGGGGCCGAGGTGATCACGGATATGTCACAGGCGCACCCGCTGTTGGGACTCTGACTCCCAACTGTGCTAGGGTGCAGCCATGGATCATGCTCTGACACCCTTTGTCTGGACAGTCTCCCGCGACGCCGAGGTCATGGCGAAACCTGACCCCAAGCCCCTGCGCGCGCCGGTGTTCATCCACGATGCGGTTACCCCTTGGGGGGCTGAGACGATGCTGCTGAAACTCCTGCGCGAACAGGCCGCCGATCAGGACGAATAGGTCGGGTGAAACTTGCCGCCTGGCGACAGGGTAAAGATATCGACCCCATCCGCCGTTACGCCCACCGAATGCTCGAACTGTGCCGACAGCGACTTGTCGCGGGTCACGGCGGTCCAGTCATCGGCCAGTGTCTTGGTTTCGGGACGGCCCAGATTGACCATCGGCTCGATGGTAAAGAACATGCCTTCCTCAAGAACCGCGCCTGTGCCGGGGCGGCCATAATGCAGCACATTCGGCGGCGCGTGGAACACGCGGCCCAGACCGTGCCCGCAAAAGTCGCGAACAACACTCATCCGGTGCGCTTCGACATAGGCCTGAATGGCATGGCCGATATCGCCGAACGTGTTGCCCGGCTTGACCATCTCGATGCCCTTGAACAGTGCGTCATGGGTTACCTGGATCAGACGCTCGGCCTTGCGCGGCAGTTTGCCCGCCACATACATGCGCGAGGTGTCACCGAACCAGCCATCCACGATGACGGTCACATCGATGTTCAGGATATCGCCATCCTTCAGCTTCTTGTCACTGGGAATACCGTGGCAAACCACATGGTTCACACTGATGCAGCTGGCGTGCTCATATCCTTTATAGCCGATCGTGGCCGAGGTCGCGCCCGCATCCTCGACCATCTGCGTGATCAGCCCGTCAAGCGCACCCGTGGTCTGACCGGGAAAGACATGCGCGGCGATATCATCCAATATCCGCGCCGCCAGAGCGCCCGCCGCGTGCATCCCGGCAAAATCACCCTGTTCATAGATGCGGATACCGTCCTTGGTCAGGCGGCCACGATGCTCTTTCATCGACGCAAAGCTCCAAATGTTACGCGCGGCACTTCTTTTACGCTGCTTGTGCAGAAAGTACCAGAGGGCGCAGTGTATCAGGCGGCACATGGGGCAGAACCACGAGAGTTCAAGAACTTGAACTGAAGTTAGGTTTCAAATCCGGTTTGACCCATCGACCATTGCGTTGACGCATAACGGATTGGCGTTTGTTCAGTTTACACAGCAAATTTCACAGACAGCCTCTGCCCTGTTATTGTTGCGATGAACTCCAACAACTAAAGGAGCGCACTGAAGTGCCACGACAGCTCCCGCACGAGACAGACAAAAAGTATTTGGTTTTTGCCGGAACTGGCACGGATCTGATCTTTAACCACGGCATAGATTTGCCGGGATTTGCCTCATTTCCATTGCTAGAGAACCCAGAAACCCGTTCTGTCCTGGCAGGTCAGATGCACGCGCTTGTTCAGTTGGCGGGCGAGATGGAAGTGGGTTGTATACTTGATGCACCGACTTGGATGGCCAATGCTGATCGGGCTGCTCCTCTGGGTTACGATGCCGAACAACTGGATGAAATAAACCGGGATGCTGTCGCGTTAATGGAAGACGTGCGTCAGAGCGCTGGTCGAGATGACGTTTTGGTTTCTGCCTGCGTCGGCCCACGCCACGATCCCTATGCGGACGTTCCGGCCATGTCGATCGATGATGCCCGTCAGTATCACAGTGCGCAGCTTGCCGTTTTGAAACAAACCAGTGTCGACTTGGTGACAGCTTATACGTTCAACAGACCTAGCGAAGCAGCGGGCTGCATTCTGGCTGCGCAGGATTTGGGACTACCGATAGTGATGTCATTGGTAGTTGAAACCGACGGGTGTCTGGCTGATGGAACAAAGCTTGTAGACGCGCTGGATCAAATCGATGTCGCCACGGATGCGGCTGCGCAGTTCTTCATGGTCAATTGTGCCCATCCGACCCACTTTTCCGATGCGCTAAATCGCCATCCAAGACTAAGAGGCGTTGTCGCAAACGCATCAAGTTGCTCTCATGCGGAACTGGATGAGGCCGAGGAATTAGACGAAGGTGACCCCCATGTGCTTGGGCAAGAGATTGCGGACGTCGTGCATAACAACCCGTCAATTTCAGTGATAGGAGGGTGCTGCGGTACAGATATGAGGCATTTGAAACTCATGGCACAAGCGGTTGCTGCGTCTTAGACGCGCGCCAAACAGTCTCAATCAGTGCTCCTTAGTCAATCGCGCGCATTTTGGGCTACGTCAGCAGGCCAGGGTCATGCTGGTTGATTACTGGAAAGGTACTGACGTCAACCCAAACCCCATCCGGCGCAATCCGCGTCCCGCAAATCATCCGCTCTACCCCTTGCGCCTGCGCGACCTCAAACGCCGCCGCATAGGCCGGGTCGATATCCGCGGCCAGCGCGAACCGGTCGCAATCGGTGCGTTGCACCAGGTACAGCATGATCGCCCGGTGCCCCTGCGCTGCCATCTGTGCCAGCTCGCCCAGATGTTTGGTGCCGCGGGCGGTGACGCTGTCGGGGAACTCGGCCAGACCGGGCTGGCGGGACAGCGTCACGCTTTTGACCTCGATAAAGGCATCTGGCAGGCCGGGGCCGCTCAGCAGGAAATCGATACGGCTGTTTTGCCCGTATTTCACCTCGGGCCGGACGGTGTCATAAGCGGCCAGCTCGGGGATCTCGCGCGCCTCAAGCGCTGCCCGCAGGGCGCGGTTCGGGACGGAAGTATCGACCCCGGTGAAATGCCCGTTTTCGTGATCCACCAGCCGCCAGCCGAATTTCAGCTTTTTCTTCGGGTCGTCATTGGGCTCAAGCCAGATCAACTGGCCCGGTTCGGCCAGCCCCATCATGGATCCCGGATTGGCGCAATGGGCAGTCACTTCGTGCCCGTCTTCCAAACGGCAATCGGCCAGAAAGCGTTTGTAGCGACGGATCAGGCGGGCGGGGACAAGAGGGGTTCCAAAACGCATGTCTCACGGCCTATACCTGCCCCTGAAGACGATCAAGAGGAGTCCGCGCCATGGCCAATCCAACCGCAGCAATGCTGGTGATCGGGGATGAAATCCTGTCGGGCCGCACCCGCGATGCAAACATGCATTATCTGGCGCAGGAGCTGGCAAAACACGGCATCGATCTGAAAGAGGTCCGCATCGTCAGCGATGACGCCCCCGCCATCGAAGCGGCGGTCAAAGCGCTGTCTGACAGCCACGACACCGTCTTTACCAGCGGCGGCATCGGCCCGACCCATGACGATATTACCGCCGATTGCATTGCGCGCGCCTTTGACACCCCGATTGACATTCGCGACGACGCGTGCGCGCTGTTGCAGGCGCATTACGACAAATCCGGGCTGGAACTGAACGCTGCCCGCCTGCGCATGGCGCGTATCCCGGATGGCGCGACATTGATCGACAATCCGGTCTCGACGGCGCCGGGTTTCACCCTGAAGAACGTGCATGTGATGGCCGGGGTGCCGCTGGTGTTTCAGGCCATGGTCGCCAGCGTCCTGCCCACACTGACCGGTGGCAGCCCCTTGTTGTCGCAAACCCTGCGCGTGGACCGGGGCGAAGGCGATATCGCCGCAAACCTGTCCGCGCTGGCCGAGGATTTCAGCGATCTGTCCATCGGTTGCTATCCGTTTCAGATCAACGGGGCCTTCGGGGCCAACGTGGTGGTGCGCGGCACCGATGGCAGTCGGATTGACGCGGCCATGACCCGTCTGGCGAAAGAGCTTGCGCTTTGAGCGGCGACTGGGCGGACATCGTCGACGGCACATGGCCTGCCGCGCGGTATCGCAGGCTGGGGCCGTTTCAGCTGCGCGAAGGGCAGGGCGGCGGCTCGCGTGTTTCTGCAGCCAATGCGCTGGCCCCGGCCAGTGATGCAGATATCGACGCGGCCGAGGCCGCGATGCAGGCCATGGGGCAGAAATCCATCTTCTGCCTGCGCCCGGGGGATGAGGCGCTGGATGCAAAGCTGGCGCAACGGGGATATGACATCCTTGATCCGGTCAACATCTATACGTGCCCCGTCTCTCACCTCACCGATCAGCCGATCCCTCCGGTCATGGTGTTTTCGGTCTGGGAGCCGCTTGAAATCATGCGCGAAATCTGGGCAGCTGGTGGGATCGGGCCCGAACGTCTGGCGGTGATGGAGCGCGCGAAGGGTCCCAAAACCGGTCTGCTGCTGCGCCACAACGACCAACCCAGCGGCGCAGCCTTCGTGGCGATGCATGGCGATGTCGCGATGCTGCATGCGCTTGAAATCCTGCCCGCGCACCGCCGTCAGGGGCTGGGTCAGTGGACCATGCGTGCCGCGGCGATTTGGGCAGGTGACAACGGCGCTCAAACCTTCAGTGTGATCTGCACCAAGGCCAATGAAGGTGCCAATGGTCTCTATTGCGCCCTCGGGATGGAGATCGCCAGTGAATACCATTACCGTCACCTTGTCTGAACAAAAGGGGTCGCCATGACACAGAAAGACATGCCCACCGCGCTGAACCTGCCCATGGTCGATCCGCTGCCGCCGGAAACGCAGAAATATTTTGATATCTGTGTCGAAAAGCTGGGCATGGTGCCGAATGTGCTGAAAGCGAACGCCTTCGATATCGACAAGCTGAACACGTTCACGGCGATGTATAACGATCTGATGCTGGCCAACAGCGGCCTGTCCAAGCTGGAGCGCGAGATGATCGCCGTAGTCGTGTCGTCGATCAACAAGTGCTTCTACTGTCTGGTCGCGCATGGTGCGGCGGTCCGGCAGCTTTCGGGCAACCCGCAACTGGGCGAGATGCTGGTGATGAACTACCGCGTTGCCCCGATCGAGCCCCGGCAGCGCGCAATGCTGGACTTTGCCGCCAAAATGACAACCGCCAGCGCCGAGATCGAAGAGCCCGACCGCCAGAACCTGCGCGACGCAGGCTTTTCCGACCGCGACATCTGGGACATCGCCAATGTTGCCGGGTTCTTCAACATGTCCAACCGGGTGGCCAGTGCCACGGCAATGGTACCCAACCCCGAGTATCACGCGCAGTTTCGATGATCCGATCAGCCGCCCTTATCGCCACGCTGCTGGCGGGGCCGGTTCTGGCGCAGGACCTGACCCTGCCAGCCAGCGCCCGCCAGATCAGCGACCGTACCTCGCCGCTGGACAGCTATGACCTGCCAACGGGGCCTTATGCGAATGGCGCGGTGCCTGCTGACACCCTCGAAGGCCGGGTTGAACGCTACACGTGGCGGCTTCAGGCGGGCTCAAGCACAACCCTTCAGCTTCTGACCCCGCTGCGCGACCAGATCGAGGCGCAGGGCTACAAGATTCTGTTCGAATGTGATGCCCGCGCCTGTGGCGGCTTCGATTTCCGCTTTGGCACCGAGGTCGTTCCGACCCCGGACATGTATGTCGCCATTCAGGATTACCGTTTCCTGTCGGCCACCAAGGGGCCTGTTGCCCTCAGCCTGTTGGTCAGCCGCAACCCCCCGGACGGGTATGTCCAGATGATCCGCGTCACACCCCAGAATGCACCGGACCCTGTTCCGGTCGTGATCGAACAGGCAGTCGAGGGGTCGGGCGGGCTGATTGAGGCGCTGGCAACATCGGGTCACGTGATACTGGACGATCTGCATTTCCCAACCGGTGAGGTTGCGTTGGGCGAAGGGACATACGCCTCTCTGACCCTGCTGGCCGGGTATCTGGCCGAAAACCCCAAGATGCGCCTAGCGCTGGTGGGGCACACCGATGACACCGGCGCGTTGCAGGCCAATATCGCGGTCAGCAAAAGCCGGGCCGAGTCGGTCCGCACCCGTCTGATTGATGCGCATGGTGTGGCCGCCGACCGGATCGAGGCGCAGGGCGTCGGCTATCTGTCCCCGCTCACCTCGAACGCAACCCCCGAAGGGCGCGAGCTGAACCGCCGGGTCGAGGCGGTCTTGCTCGTCAACTGACCCACCACAGGTAGAGCGGCAGTCCGACCGTGATGTTGAACGGAAAGGACACCCCCAGCGACAGGGTCAGATAAATCCCGGCCTCGGCCTTTGGCAGTGCGATTTTCATGGCGGCCGGAACCGCGATATAAGACGCCGAGGCCGACAGCACCATGAATAGGAACAGGCTGCCTTGCGGCAATCCGATCACCGCACCGACGGCCCAGGCCATCAGCGCGCCGATCAGGGGCATCAATACGCCAAAGGCGAACAGGCCAACCGACAGTTTGTCGCGATTGCTGATCAGGCTGCGCCCAGCCGAAAGCCCCATATCCAGCAGGAACAGGCACAGGATGCCAGTGAAAGGCGTTACGATGAAAGGCGCGATCATCTGCATGCCTTCACCCCCGGTTATGGCTCCGATCAGGAACGCCCCGGTCAGCAGCACAATCGATCCATTGGCCAGCAGATCACGCCACAGCTTGTCATCCTTGACGCCATTGCCGCTGGTCTTGTGCGCCAGCCACAGCGCCGACAGAATGGCCGGCACCTCCATCGCTGCCGCAACCGCCACCATGAACCCGTCATGGGCAAGACCTACCAGATCCAACAGGCTGGTGGCGGTGACAAAGGTGACAATCGAAATCGAGCCGTAATGCCCTGCGACCGCCGCTGCATTCAACGCATCCAGCCGTGTCATAACCCTCAGCAGGGCAAAGGCCACGAAGGGGATGGTAAAGGACAGGGCCACGCCGCCCAGCAGGGTCAGGAACAGTTGCAGGTGGATGCCATGCGCGGCCAGGCTGGCACCGCCTTTGAACCCGATGGCCAGCAGCAGGTAAAGCGACATGAACTTGGCCGCGCCCGCCGGGATAGACAAATCACTGCGCACAAAAGCCGCCAGAAGCCCTAGGGCAAAAAACAAAATGGTGGGCACCAGCAGATTGCTGGACAGCGTCTCGATCACTCCGGGCATACTTGACTCCTGATCCCTCGTTTCAGGGCTAGGTGCCTTGCAAAATTGATTTCGCCAAATACTATCTTTTTAAGTTTAACATAGTTTCAGGCTATGAAATGCGTCCAACCTTGCGCCAATTGGAATACATCGTCACGGTCAGCCGCCTCGGGCGGTTCAGTTTGGCCGCCGAGGTGCTGAATGTCAGCCAACCCAGCCTGTCAGCGCAAATTGCGACCGTAGAACAAGAGCTTGGCGTTCGGATCTTTGACCGCAACCGCGGCGGAATTCAGGTGACGACAAAGGGGGAAGAGTTCATCTCGCGCGCGCAAAAGATCCTTGCCGAGGTCAAGGACCTGCGCCACGCCATGACCAACGATATGCCTGTCGGAGGAAGGTTGCGACTGGGCGTTTTGCCTTCGATCGGGCCGTACCTGCTGCCGCAAGCCATCAAAGAGGTGCACCGCCTGCGCCCGGGGTTGCGCATTGTCGTGCGCGAGGAAAACACCCGCGATCTGGAACAGGGTCTGAAATCCGGTCGGTTTGATCTGATCCTGTCAACGCCCGAAGATCACCCCAATACCGTGCAGCACCGTTTGTTCAACGAACCCCTCTGGGTCGCGGTGGCCGTTGACGACGTTCTGGCACAAGACCCACAGGGCGTCAGAGCGGCCGACTTGCAGAACCGGCTGTTCCTGACCCTTGACCAAAGCCACCGCCTGTCGCGTATCGTCTATGCGCTGGCAGCCGAGTGCGGTGGCGTGGTTTCGGACGAATATGAAGGCACAACGCTTGATTCCATTGTCTTGATGGCGGCCTCGGGGGTTGGGGTTGCGGTACTGCCGGATCTGTTTGCCCGCAGACAGGGCATTTACCGCGACGAAGTACGGCTGCGCCCGCTGTCCATTCCCAATGCCAATCGCGATATCGCATTGCTGGCGCGCAATGCCGAAACGCCGCCGCCGGGCCAGAACGTATTGATGGAAAGCCTACGCTCTTCCGCGCGATCCATCGGCCTGACGGTGATCGGTTCATAAAAAAAGGCCCGCACTTTGACATGCGGGCCAGAGGTTGGTCTTCAGGGAGAAACTACCAATCCATCGGGCTTTTGTCTTCGAATGCATCGACCAGAAAATCGATGAAGGCCCGTACTTTGGGTTGTGTGAAGCGGCCGGGCGGATAAACGGCGTAAATGCCCTGTACCTCGTCCGGCAGGGACGGCATGGCATCGACAACCCGCCCCGATTTCAACGCTTCGGCATAAAGGTAGCTGGGCAGATACGCGATCCCCAGCCCCGAGATGGCCGCGTTCAGCAGCGACTGGCCGTCATTCACGCTCAGCCAACCCGCGGTGCGCACCTGACGCTTCTCGCCAGACGGTGCGGTCAGTTTCCAGACATTGCCTGACGACTGGCTGGAATAGTGCAGCAACTTGTGTTCGTTCAGATCGTCGATCTTCTGCGGGCGCCCGAACCGTTCGATATAGCTGGGCGCGGCGACCATGCGTTTGACCGTTTCGGTCAGCTTGCGGGCGCGCAACGTGCTGTCTTCCAGCTCACCGATGCGCACGGCCACATCAAATCCTTCGGAAATCAGTTCGACATAGCGGTTGTTCAGAACCATGTTCACGGTGATGTCGGGGTAGACGGCCAGGAAATCGGACAGGACAGGCGACAGGTGATTGACGCCGAAATCCGTGGCAACACTGATGCGCAGCAGTCCGGACGGGGCCGATTGCATCGATGTGACCAGCGAATCCGCTTCACCCGCATCATTCAGAACGCGACGCGCGCGGTCATAATAGGCCAGGCCGATTTCTGTCGGCGACACCCGGCGCGTGGTGCGGTTCAGCAGCCGGGCTCCCAGACGCGCTTCGAGGCTCGAGACGTGTTTGGACACGGCCGATTTGGAGATGCCCATCTTCTTGGCCGCATCGGTGAAGCCACCCTGGTCCACCACGTTGGCGAAGGCTTCCATTTCGGTCAGTCGGTCCATTCTCGTTCCCCAGATCTTGATTTCCAACCCGACTATCGCTCTGAATCTGGGCGGAATCGGGGCATACATGGGATAATATCAGGGATTTGAATCGGATCGTTTGCGTATGAGAAACGCAGAAACAGTGGTTTCCAAACCGGCCCCGAACCCTGCGATACTGCATTTTCCGCGCAATCCTTCGTTTCTGTTCATCTTAGAATGGCATTTTTGTGACGACAGAGGGGGTCAGGAAATCCGTTTTCTCCGTCTCCGTCCTTGTCGGTCTTTTGGCCGGGGGCACGGTACCCCGAAAACCCTTTTCAAAGCCAAGTTTCACCACCACGCCCAGCGGCGACACCGGGCCGCAACCCCTGTTCCCGGACCGATCGCTATTTACATCTTCGCGGATGTTCGCGACCCTGCGCGCATTTGCAGGGGGTTTGAATGTCACTGGAATTCTTCATCACATCCATGATCGTCGTGCTGCTGCCAGGCACCGGTGTCATCTACACACTGGCCGTTGGCCTTGGCCGCGGTTTCCGGGCCAGCGTTGCCGCCGCGGTCGGATGCACAGTGGGAATCGTTCCCGCTGCCGTGGCCAGTATCGTCGGGCTTGCCGCATTGCTGCACACCAGTGCCGTGGCGTTTCAGCTCGTGAAATACCTTGGTGTCATTTACCTTTTCTACATGGCGTGGGGCATCCTCAGGAGTGGCGGCGCCTTGGATGTCACCGCCGACAAGACCGCGAAAAGCAGTTTCAAGATTGCCATCACGGGAACGCTCATCAACGTGCTGAACCCTAAGCTGTCGCTGTTCTTTCTGGCGTTTCTGCCGCAGTTCCTGCCAGCCGACACGGCGAACGCAGGGGGTGCGCTGATCCAGCTGGCCCTGGCCTTTATGGCCATGACCTTTGTTGTCTTCGTCGGATACGGGGGCTGCGCAGCACTGGCCCGCGACTATGTGATCCGCCGTCCAACGGTGATGAAGTGGATCAGGCGGAGTTTTGCAACGGCCTTTGGCGCTCTGGGTGCAAAACTCGCGCTGTCCGACTAGGAAACGCTAAACCGGGGCGATCAGAACTTCGCCGCCAGCCGCGTGCCCTGATTGATCGCGCGCTTGGCATCCAGCTCGGCGGCGACATCCGCACCCCCGATCACATGGGGGGTGATGCCCCGCTCGATCAGCGCGTCCGCCAGTGACCGTTCGGAAACCTGACCGGCACATAACACAATGGTATCGGCCGCGATTACCGTCGGGTCCGCGCGCTCTTCGCCAAAGCTGACATGCAGGCCGTCATCGTCGATGCGTTCATAATTCACGCCACCCACGAAATTGACGTTCTTCATCTTCAGCGTTGCCCGGTGAATCCAGCCAGTGGTTTTGCCCAAACCCTTGCCATGCGCCTGTTTCTTGCGCTGCAACAGGGTGACCTGACGTGCGGGGGCGCTGGGTTGCGGCCCCTCGGGCGCCAATCCCGCACGGTGTTCAGCCGGGTCCGTCACACCCCATTCCTTCATCCACAGTGGCAGGTCGGTCGTGGCGCTGTGCCCCTCTTCCAGCAGGAACTCGGACACATCAAAACCGATGCCACCGGCCCCGATCACGGCAGCAGACTTGCCAACCTCGGCCTTGCCGCGCAGCACGTCGATGTAACTCAGCACGTTGTCCCGATCCTGCCCCGGTATCTGCGGATCACGCGGGCTGACACCGGTGGCGATGACCACCTCGTCAAAGCCGGTCAGGTCATCTGCGCCTACCTCGCGGTTCAGTTCCACTTTCACGCCCAGATCATCCATCATGGTGCGGTACCAGTCGACCAGTCCCCAGAATTCTTCTTTCCCCGGCACCTGCTTGGCCATGTTCAGCTGCCCGCCGACCTCATCAGCGCGGTCGAACAGGGTAACATCGTGGCCGCGCTGGGCCGCGATCATTGCGGTCGACAGACCGGCAGGACCTGCCCCCACAATGGCGATGGATTTCCGCGTTTTGGCCGGTTCAATCACCAGCTCCGTCTCATGACAGGCGCGCGGGTTCACGAGGCACGAGGTCAGCTTGCCGCTGAACGTGTGATCCAGACAGGCCTGATTGCAGGCAATGCAAGGCGCGATCTTCGCGGCCTCACCCGCAATCGCCTTGGCCACGAAATCCGCATCCGCCAGCATCGGGCGGGCCAGCGAGACCATGTCGGCGCAGCCGGTCGAAAGAACCTCTTCGGCCACCTCGGGGGTGTTGATCCGGTTCGATGTGATCACCGGTATCCCCACCTTGCCCATCAGCTTCTTGGTCACCCAGGCAAAGGCCGCGCGCGGCACGCTGGTGGCAATCGTGGGAATCCGCGCCTCGTGCCAGCCAATGCCGGTGTTGATGATCGTGGCGCCGGCCTTTTCGATCTCCTGCGCCAGTTGCACCACCTCGTCATGGGTCGAGCCGTTGGGGACCAGATCGATCATCGACAGCCGGTAGATGATGATGAAGTCGGTGCCCACCGCCTCGCGCGTGCGGCGTACAACTTCGATCGGCAGACGCATCCGGTTCTCATAAGACCCGCCCCAGCGGTCGGTGCGCTTGTTGGTATGGGTCACAAGGAACTGGTTCAGGAAGTACCCTTCCGACCCCATAATCTCGACCCCGTCATAACCCGCCTTTTGCGCCAGTACGGCGGCGTTGACGATATCGCTGATCTGCTTCTCGATGCCCTCTTCATCCAGCTCAATAGGCGGGAACGGAGAGATCGGCGATTTCACCGGGCTGGGGGCCACGCATTTCGGCCCATAGGCATAGCGCCCCGCATGCAGGATCTGCATTGCGATCTTGCCGCCCGCTTCATGGACGCGCTGCGTCACGATGGAATGGTGCGCCACATCCTTGTCGCTCACCATCATCGAAGCCCCCGGCAGGACCGAGCCTTCAAGGTTCGGACCAATCCCGCCCGTCACCATCAGGGCCACGCCGCCCCGCGCCCGGCCGGCATAGAACTCGGCCACCCGGTTCCAGTCTCCGGTCTCCTCAAGCCCCGTATGCATCGAGCCCATCAGCACGCGGTTTTTCAACGTGGTAAAGCCCAGATCCAGCGGGGCCAGCATATTCGGGTACGCAGTCATGGCGGAACTCTCCCTCCTGAATTTGCCCGCTAGATTGACGTTCGCGTCAACTTTGTCACGCGAAACCCCACGTCACCCTCTTTGCTGTAGCGCCGGTGATTGCTAGAGGTGGGCGGAACAACCCGATGAGGCCGCGCATGACCCCCGAAGAAATCGCCAAACTGCCCTATCGCCCCTGCGTCGGGCTGATGCTGATGAATACCGAGGGGAGGGTTTTTGTGGGCATGCGAAACGACGGCCCACAAGACGCCTGGCAAATGCCGCAGGGCGGTGTGGACAAGGGCGAAGATCCCCGCGACGCAGCCCTGCGCGAGCTGTGGGAAGAAACCGGGGTCACGGCTGATCTGGTCGAAATCATCGCCGAGACCGCGGGCTGGCTGCCCTATGACCTGCCCCATGACATCGTGCCCCACATCTGGAAAGGCCGCTATCGCGGGCAGGAACAGAAATGGTTCCTGCTGCGCTTCACAGGCGCCGATGATCAGATCAATATCGCCACCGATCATCCCGAATTCACCCGCTGGAAATGGCAGAAGCCAGACCGGCTGATCGCCGAAATCGTGCCCTTCAAGCGCGATGTGTATGAGCGCGTGGTCGAGGCTTTTTCCGATTATCTAAGCGAATTCTGATCGCTAGGGATGTTTTTCAGGTTGTTCCGCTAAGCGAGACGAAGCCAGCAGTTCGGCCTTCGCTTACCCATGACTTGTGTTTGCAGCTCGCGACTGGGATGTTTGCGAATATTCGAAAGGGATTGAACGACGCGAACAGCTAGGGCAACCTTAAAGGCATAGCTTGTACCACAGCGGAATTCTGGATGGAGCGGCGCCTAGCAGCCATTCTTGTTGCCGACCTGGTCGATTTTTCGCGCCTCATGCACGAGGACGAGGCTGGCATTCTTGCCCGGCTCGAGGCGCTCGACACAGGTATCATCACGCCATTGGTCGAACGCCACGGGGGACGGATCGTCAAGCGGATGGGCGACGGCTATCTGATCGAGTTTGCCAGCGTCGTAGATGCGGTGAACTGCGCTTTGGACTGGCAGGACCGGATAAGGCCTCGCGCGGACGAGCCGGACGCCCTGCAATTTCGGATCGGGATAAACCTGGGTGATATCGTTGTCAGGGACGACGATATTTTCGGAGATGGCATCAACGTAGCCGCGCGGCTGGAATCCATCGCTGAGCCGGGTTCGGTGCTGGTATCGCGCACGGTCGTCGATCATGCCAGCGGCAAGCTTGAGGCGGCGTTCGGCGATCTGGGCGACAAGACGCTGAAAAACATCCCCGAGCCTGTCCGTGTTTATCGTGCCACAAGACGCACCGAACCAACCGTCGTTCGGCCATCCCGCGGGCGCTACGGTAAAGCAAGCGCGGTCATAGCCGCGCTTTTTGGCCTTCTGGCCATCAGTGCTGGAGCGGCGTACTGGCTTCAATCCCGTCCGGTGAAGGTCGAAGCGGCCTCGATCGAAGCGATGGCATTGCCGTTACCCGACAAGGCCTCGGTTGCGGTTCTGCCGTTTGACAATCTCAGCGGCGAGTCCCAACAGGAACCTCTGGCCGACGGGATAACCGAGGATCTGATCACCGACCTGTCGAAAGTTTCGGGCTTGTTCGTCATCGCGCGCAATTCGACCTTCATTTACAAGCGCAAGTCGGTGAGCATCAAAGACGTCGCCGAAACCCTGGGCGTGCAATACGTGCTCGAAGGCAGCGTGCGGCGCTCGGGCACCACATTGCGCGTCAACGCTCAGTTGATTGACGCTACCACCGGCAACCACGTCTGGGCTGACCGCTTCGACGGCGACGCCTCGGATGTTTTTGCGGCACAGGACGCGTTTGTACTGAAGATCATCAACGCGCTGAAGGTTGAACTGACCGACGACGAACTCGAGGAGGTGAACCGGGCCGATACTAAAGTCGTCGCCGCCCGCGAGGCATTTCAACGTGGCTGGGAGTTGATGTCGAACTTCAACGAACGCGACAATGCCCGAGCTGTGGATCATTTCGAAAGGGCGATTGAAATTGATCCCGACTATGGCCGTGCCCATGCCGCACTGGCGCTGGCCTTTCAACGAGATGGCGTGTTCCGGTGGAACCAGAAAATTCGCGGTAACTCCCGCGCCCACCTCTATACCGTTCTGATCCCCGATCATCTTGAAAAAGCCGGCGACAGAGGCGGGTCGATGGTGCACATTATTCGCGCCATGCGGCAGCTTAACTTCCGTGACCAGAACACTGGCGAAACTGGCGCCGCGCGCTCGGCAAAGGCCATCGAAGAAGCGGCCAGGGCGATCGAGCTTGGCCCAAATGACCCCGAGGCGCATGTCACTATGGCCTGGGCGCTAATCGCTTCGGGCAATCCCGAGCAGGGTCTAGACGAGATTGCGATTGCCAAGCGGCTTGACCCCAGTGTGCCCGCCAATGTCGTTATTGTCGAGGCAGCTGCGTATTATGCGTTAGGGCAGTTGCACAGGGCAGCCGAAATTCTGGACGAGGCGACTGCCAGAACGAAAAAGTCGCTGAACCTGATCATCACCGCGGCGTCGATTCACGCGCAGTTGGGCGACCGCCGGAAAGCCGACGACCTGATGTATGCCTGGGCGCGCGACAAGGATCGGCTGGCGCTTGCCGAAAACTATCTGCTGCCGATGCAGTGGGACGGTGATCACGAGGAACTAAACCGCAAGATGGCCGACGGGTTGAAACTCGCAGCGCTCAGGCCAACCACTACCGTGACATCCCTACTGGAAGACCTCAAGACGCAGGAAGGACCAGCGCAAATCGAAACGCTGCGGATGTTGGGCTGGTTCGGTCCCCAGGCGGCCAGCGCGGTCTCTGATCTGCTCGGTGTTCTTGAAACTGGCGGTAAGCGCGCGCGCCGCGAGGTCGTAATCACGCTCGGAAAGATCGGCGCGCCAGCCAGTGCAGCTTTGCCAGCGCTGGAGGCCGTCACTGAGGAGCCCATAATAGGGCTTCGTGCCAAGAGGGCGATCACGCGCATCTCAGGCGAGTAGAAAGCTGACTCCTAGCCCTGCTGGGAAAGGCGCGCACGGTCAGATTCAGGCCGGCTATCCGCCCGGGATTGCACGCCTGCAGCACTATCGACCAGTTCGAGCATGCCGCAGCATCGGCAACTCCGGACTCAAAGCAGCCCTTCTTCCCGCAACAATTCCAGCATATCCGCCTCGGGTCTTAGGCCGATATGGCTGATGACCTCGCGGGCGCAGACGTTGCCGATCCTGGCACAGGTCTCGTAATCGCGCCCTGTGGCCATTCCATACAGGAACCCCGCGGCGAATTGGTCTCCGGCACCGGTTGCGTCTACGGGGACGATCCTCTTGACCGGCACGTCGATGCGCGCGCCTCCGTTCAGGACGGTCACGCCGTCACCCGAGCGCGCGCAAGGTTTTTCATTCCAGAAGGCTATCAGGGGCAAGTTCCCCGGAAACGTGATTGAAAAGACCATAGGATCATCAAGATGTGGATCACCCAATGCTCGGCTTCAAATCCTTTGCATCCGCAACGCTGGATGGCATTCAAGTCGCGCAGATGATCAGGATGGGCGAGTAGGGAGTCGGAATATGCCCATTCAACCAGTTTTCGAAGTTCGGCGACCAAGCACTGAACCTGCCACTCCCCTTCATTTTTCAAAGAAGTTTGAGACAAATTCCCCCGACATTAGCCGGGTTCAAGGCAAACGATGACGGACAATTTGGTGTTGTCGGTGAAAGCGGCTCAGGGAAGTCAACGGTCGCGCGGTTAATCAGCGGACTTAACGCGTTAGATGGCGGAGAAGTTGAGTTCGCCGGTACAGTCGTGAGCAATCCGTTGGACAAGACTGCACAAGCGAATTTTCGTCGCGACATTCAGATGATTTTTCAAGACCCTTACTCATCTCTTAATCCGCGTATGAAAGTGTTGGATCTCATTGCTGAACCCATCCGTCACCACAAAATTCTGGGAGGCGATGAGTTGACGAAACGTGTGCATGAACTCTTGGATCAAGTTGGACTTGGCGCCGCAGCGGCCGGAAAATTCCCTCACGAGTTTTCAGGGGGACAACGCCAGCGGATTTCGATAGCGCGGGCACTGGCGACACAGCCACGCTTTTTGATCTGCGACGAACCTACTTCTGCGCTGGATGTTTCTATTCAAGCACAGATCCTCAATATCCTGAAAGATCTGCAGCAGCACCTTGGCCTGACAATGCTGTTTATCAGCCACGACCTTCCTGTTGTGCGCCAGATGTGTGACCGCGTCGCAGTTATGCAATCTGGCCGTATTCTTGAAGTACAGGAAACCGCAGAGTTGTTTACCAATCCCCAGACCTCATACACAGAGGAACTGCTTTTTCTGATGCCTCATCTTGAAGGGTTGTCGGAAGAAGGTCTCGAATTCTGATGATTAAATTCTATGGATACAACACTGTAAATGCTCTGAAGGTTCTGATGATGCTATTGGAAACAAAGCTCGAATACGAGTTTGTTCCAATCGATATCAGAAAAGGAGAACAGCACCGGCCTGAGTTCCTGAGGTTGAACCCGGCCGGTAGAACGCCGGTCATAGATGACGGTGGATTTGTACTCACTGAATCCAACGCCATTCTTTTGTATCTCGCTCGAAAAACCGGATGGGGACTTGTCGAAACGCCGACGGGTTTGGACGAGATTAATTCTTGGTTGTTCTACCAGTCTTCGTCTCAAGGGCCCTACTTTGGTCAGGTTGAGTATTGGTCTGGTCTTGCAGAAAACCCCAACCCAGAGGCGCTTGCGTTGTATAACTCAATTGCTAATCGTTCTATCGCGTATCTGGACAGCATATTGGATGACCAGCAGTACCTTTGCGGCAATTCTTACAGTGTTGCAGATATTGCCTTGTTCCCTTGGATTAATGACCACAACCATCTCTGCCTTTCACTTGAGAATGCACCGAATGTTACACGTTGGATGGAGCATATTAAGGCAAAGCCTGCGACGGCAATGGCGTGCGAATTCTTCGGGTGCGACGCGTTATTTCAATCCAAAAGGAAAACGTGACAAAACAGCAGGATTTTAGGAATGGAATTGGTCCGCCGCCGAATATCACGGCAACTTCGCACGTATACTCTGCCTCCGACACTCCCTCGTTCTTGCAGGTGTGATTTTCGTATTCTTCGGCCGCGGGTTGAACAGACGCGCCGGGTGGTAATCTCACCGAAAATTTGGGGCGTTTAGAAGTAGGTTTTTACGGATGAATGAGGTGACTCTGATGAAGAAATCAAAACACGGCGACGCTCAGTTCCCCGCGTTTAGCCGCTGATTAATCTTTCACTATGATAGTCCCCTTCATATGCGGGTGAAACACGCAGAAATAGGTATAAACCCCGGGTTTGTCGAATACCACGGCTGCCTTTTCGTTCCGCTCTAGCGGTCCGGTGTCCCAGTCTTGCATCTTTTGTTCCGTTGCGGTGTGAGGCGCGATGTCCAGATTGGTCCAGATCACCTCATCACCGACCGAAACTTCGAGTTTCTCAGGCGCGAACTTGAATTTGCGAATGGAAACCTGATGGCTGGTTGCCCCGGCGGACGCAACCTGTGCGCCAGCCAGAAGAGTAAGCGGTGCCGCACCCAGTACGGCACCAAACTTTCTGCGTGACAGTACAGCCATCAGCCGCAATCCAGCCCAGACACCATCTGTTCGGCGTGGCCTTCATGCTGTTTGAATGTTGCAAGAGCATCCTGCAGCAGGTTGGTGAGCGGCTCAACGGTGGTGTTGGGGATGAACTCGTCCTCAACCGTTTTGTTCACGATCTGATGATAGGCGAGCTCATTCTGAGCGTAGGCGCAATCAAAGGCTTTGCCGCGCAGCCCGCTCAGCTCATCGCGTTTCTCGACCGAACCTTTAACCAGGGCCTGGCTGAGGGCGTTGTCCTGGGGCGTTACATTCAGTTGTTGGATCAACGCCCCTGCAGCTTGGTTCACGGCCGCATGATCACGGATCATTGTGTTTGCAAAATCCCGAACGTCGTTATTGTCGGACACAGCAAGAGCAAGATGCGCATAGCGGATGTCGATTTCACCGGCAGTATACGCTGTATGCGCGATTTCAAGATCGTTCATCTTGTTCTCATCTGCAACAGCAGCATAGCCGACGACGACGAGAGCAGCAGAAAGGAAAACGGTTTTCATCTGGAATCTCCAAAGTTGATTGAAGCCCTGATATGCGTACAGTTTGCCTTGTCTTTGAATTACCTGCCGTCCAGAAGACATGCCCTATCGTTCGAACATGTAGACAGATATCGAACTCTTGGTAATATCAGCAACCATGCTTGATCTGCTAAGTGATATTCTGACCCGCCTGTCGCTCAAGGGGACACTGTATTTCCGCACCAGCCTTAGCGAACAGCCCTGGGGGATCCAGGTGCCGGCGTTTCAGAACGTGGCCCGGTTCCACTATGTACATCGCGGTGAGTGCGTAGTGCGCGTCGCAGGAGAAGATCGGGCGCTACGCCTTACCAAAGGCGATCTTATCCTGGTTCCACACGGGGCGGCACATACGTTGAATTGTCGTGTTTCGGGCCCGGAAGACGCCTTGCCGCTGGATGACGTGCTGGAAAGGTCCGGCTATGATGGTAAGGGTGTTCTGGTGTATGGCGGCAACGACCCCAACATGGAGAACCAGCTGATTTGTGGTCATTTTTCACTAGCCGAAGGATCAAGGCATCTGTTGCTTGACCGATTGCCGCCAAGCATTGTCATCCGGGATTATGGCGCCGAGGCCAGCGATTGGCTGGAAGCGACGTTGCGCGTGATAGGGTCCGAGGCAGGGTTCGGCCGTTTTGGAGGTGATTTGATAGCGCTGAAGATGTCAGAGGCGATTTTTGCGCAGGCTATCCGGTGCCATATCGAAGATACCGCCAGAACAGGGGGAAAACTCGCAGGTTTCGCCGATGTTCATCTTACCCGCGCATTGACGGCGTTCCACAATGACCCGACTGCGCAGTGGAGTGTCGATTCTTTGGCCAACAGGGCGGCATTGTCTCGGACAAGTTTCGCAATGCGGTTTTCCGAGAAGCTTGGGATCACACCGATGCAATATGTGACTGCATGGCGTATGCAGATTGCCCGCAGCGCGTTGGTAGAGAAAGGTGTCAGTGTTGCCGAGGCCGCGGATCTGAGTGGGTATTCCTCGGAAGCAGCGTTCAGTCGCGCGTTCAAGAAAGAGATCGGGCAACCGCCTGCCAGATTTCGAACCTCTGCGTTACCCACTCAGGTCTGAACGATCTGCAATGTTGCCGGGTATGCATTCATTCCAACGACAGTGCTCAAAAGTACCTGTTGCTGAGGAGCACACTTTTCCGTCGCAAAACAACGGAGAAGAAAGTTTCCGCTTTTTGCCGCCAAAGATATATCCGCCCTTATCGATAATCCCGCCGCCATCGCCATGATGGTGCCTCCTTTTGTTCTCGGACTGGGCGTTTTCAACCTCTGTCTGACGTCAGACAGACTATTCGAGCGCGACCATTTCCTGCCTGCTTTCTGGGTCTTTTCCCATCAACCTGAAATACTCTTTCGGCCCTTCTGACACTTTTCCAGAACCCATCTTGTTCGGTGACTTTTCTCTGAGCCAGAACAGTCGCTTCCTTGGGGTCTTTCGTTTGGAGAGAAAATCGAGTTCGTTTCGATTGCTTAGCTTGGGGTAGTGCTTTCGAACGTCTTGGGGAACACGCCTACGAAATTACCAAACACCATTGGAGTTCTTTTGTTCAATGTATCTAGCCATGATCAGAATCGCTTCTGCTGCAAAGATGATTAGAGGCATTGCGTCACCTCTTGTGTCACTTTTACAGGTTTGAACTTTCCGCTAAGCTCTTGTGATTTATATATTTTTGAGGAAAAGATGGTGCCCAGGAGAGGACTCGAACCTCCACGTCCATACGGACACTAGCACCTGAAGCTAGCGCGTCTACCAATTCCGCCACCTGGGCAGGTGTCGTGGAGCGGCGTTTAAGCTGACTGGCGGGGGGCGTCAACCGGATTCTGAATGAATTTTGAAAGTTTTTTGAATTCGGTTTTCGAACTGAGATTTTGGCCTGAGTATTTCATGACCGGCGCGGCGAATTAGTGCCTTGTTTGGCTGGCCTGCGGGCGTTAGTTCTAGGGCGCAATTTCTCAGCAGGAGCCCTCTCATGTCGAAACTGGTGACGATTTATGGCGGATCGGGATTTGTCGGTCGCTACATCGCGCGACGCATGGCGAGTGAGGGGTGGCGTGTGCGGGTGGCAGTACGACGCCCGAACGAAGCCATGTTCGTGAAACCCTACGGCGTCGTGGGACAGGTGGAGCCTGTGCTGTGCAATATCCGCGATGACGCCTCGGTCGCGCTGGCGATGCAGAGCGCCGATGTCGTGGTGAACTGCGTAGGTGTGCTGAATGAACTGGGCAAGAACGCGTTTGATGCCGTTCAGGCCGAAGGGGCCGAGCGTATTGCGCGCCTGGCCGCACAGCAGGGCATTGGTCGAATGGTGCATATTTCGGCCATCGGTGCGGATGCAAACGCGGCCAGCGATTATGCCCGGACCAAAGCGCTGGGCGAGGCAGGTGTGCTGAAGCACATACCGGATGCGGTGATCCTTCGCCCATCTGTGATCTTCGGTACCGAGGATCAGTTCTTTAACCGATTTGCTGGGATGACCCGCATGGGTCCGTTCCTGCCAGTGGTTGGTGCCGAGACCAAATTCCAGCCGGTTTACGTGGACGACGTGGCCCAGGCAGCGATCAAAGGTATTCTGGGGCAGGCAGAGCCGGGCGTGTACGAGCTTGGCGGACCGGAAGTGAAAACCTTCCGCGCCCTGATGCAGCAGATGCTTGAAGTTATCCACCGGCGGCGCATCATTGTCGGCCTGCCGTTTTTTGCTGCCCGGATTATGGCGGGTGTGCTGGATATCGCAAAATTCGTCAGCTTCCAGCTGTTCCCGAACAACATTCTGACCCGCGATCAGGTCAGGAATCTGCGTCATGACAACGTGGTAACTGACGGGGCCAAGTCCTTTGCGGACCTAGGCATTGCACCGACCACTCTGGAATCGGTGCTGCCGGAATATCTGTGGAAGTTTCGCCCATCGGGGCAGTATGATGACATTCAGAACTCGGCGAAAAACCTGCGTATCTGATCAGCTGTAGGCCATGAACAACAATGCCGCGCCCAGAATGACGCGGTAGATCACATAGGGCGTAAAGCTGACACTGCGCAGCAGTCGCATCATAAGGCTAAGCGCCAATAGTGCTGAGACAAAAGCAAATGCCGCGGCAATGGCCCCATCCCGGGCCAGTTGCGCATCAGCGTCGCGTATCACATCCAGTGCAAGCAGTGTGCCAGAGGCCAGAATGGTTGGGATTGACATCAGCATGGCAATCCGCGCGCCGTCTTCTCTGGTATAGCCCAGTTGACGTGCCCCTGTAATGGTGATCCCGGACCGCGATGTTCCGGGGATCAGCGCAAGAACCTGCCACAGCCCCATGACGAAAGCATCGCGAATATCCCAATCAGACGCCTCTTTCTTTTGGGGGCCTTTCTGGTCAATCCAATAGAGCAGCAGGCCAAAGCCCAGCATCGTCCACCCGATTACAGCGATCGAACGCATGGCCTCGCTTAACCCGGTCAGATGCAAAATTAGACCTGCAATCACGGTTGGAAGTGTCGCAATGATGAGGCCCAGAGCCAAACGGGCCTGCGGTGTATCTGTCCGGCCGGTCAGGGCGCGCGGCACCCCGGCAAGAGCCTGCTTCACATCCGCCCAGAAATACAGAACGACCGCACCAAGAGTTCCCACGTGCACCGCGATGTCTATGGCCTGACCCTGATCCTGAAGGCCCGACAAGTTCGGCAGCAGGATCAGGTGACCCGAAGACGAAATGGGCAAAAACTCAGTTATTCCCTGAATGATTGCCACGAGAATCAGGTGGAAAAGACTCATCTGCCCTGCCGTGCTGCCGCCACGTTTTTTATGTGGTGTATGGCTATAAGGGTGGTGGGGAAAAGGAAAGTCTTCATATGGGTCCGAATCGTACCTAAAATTCCTTTAAGAATTCACAGATTTCGAGCGGGTGGGCGGAAAATTCTCACAATAGGTCAGCATATATGACTTTTCATCCGTTTGCGCATCGCATAAAGAAATCCAACCAAGCCAATTCATGGAGTCTGACCCGTGGCCAAGCAACCGATGCTGAAATTTGTGCAGATCGACCGCGTCATGCCGGAAAAGCGTGCCGCCAATGACCGCAGAGAAGACTTTAACGAAATTTATGCCGAGTTCGCCGCCGAGAAAGCAGCAGAACAGGCCAGCCGTTGCAGTCAATGCGGTGTGCCCTACTGTCAATCGCACTGCCCGCTGCATAACAACATTCCCGACTGGTTGCGGCTGACTGCAACCGGACGGCTGGAAGAGGCTTACGAAACCAGCCAGGCGACAAACACCTTCCCCGAGATTTGCGGCCGCATCTGCCCGCAAGACCGTTTGTGCGAAGGAAATTGCGTGATCGAACAATCCGGCCACGGAACGGTCACCATCGGCACGATCGAAAAGTACATTACCGACACGGCGTGGGACAAAGGCTGGGTCAAACCAGTGGTCCCTGCGACAGAGCGCCGTGAAAGCGTCGGCATTATCGGTGGCGGGCCGGGTGGTCTTGCCGCGGCGGACATGCTGCGTCGGGCCGGTGTTCAGGTCACGGTCTATGACCGCTACGACCGTGCGGGTGGTCTGCTGATGTATGGCATTCCGGGCTTCAAGCTGGAAAAAGAAATCGTCCAGCGGCGTAACGACCTGTTGGCGGACGGCGGTGTCGAGTTCGTATTGAACTGCGACGTGGACGCCGCAAAATTCGCTGAACTTCACGCTAAGCATGACGCGATCATCATCGCAACGGGCGTTTACAAGTCGAGGGATCTGTCCATGCCGGGCAGTGGTCTTGCCGGGATCGAGAAGGCAATCGATTTCCTGACTGCATCAAACCGTAAAAGCTTTGGTGACACTGTTGAGGATTTCGACAACGGACGGCTGAATGCCGAGGGCAAGAAGGTTGTCGTGATCGGTGGTGGTGACACCGCGATGGATTGTGTGCGTACGTCGATCCGTCAGGGCGCGACATCGGTCAAATGCCTGTACCGTCGTGACCGGGCAAACATGCCGGGTTCGCAGCGCGAGACACAGAACGCCGAGGAAGAAGGCGTGGTATTCGAATGGCTCAGTGCACCCAAGGGGTTCACGGGCGACGACAAGGTTTCTGGCGTGATGGTGCAGAAGATGCGTCTGGGGCAACCCGATGCATCTGGTCGCCAGGCCCCCGAAGTGATCGAAGGCGCGGATTATGTTGAGGGCGCCGATCTGGTGATCAAGGCATTGGGTTTTGAGCCTGAAGACCTGCCCACCTTGTTCGGGCAGCCCGACTTGCCTGTCACCCGATGGGGAACGGTCAGGGCAGCATTCCAGACCGGGGAAACCGAAATGGATGGTGTGTACGCGATCGGGGACATCGTGCGCGGTGCCTCACTGGTCGTATGGGCGATACGCGACGGGCGCGACTGCGCTGACGCGATCATCGACCGGTTCAACGCCAAAACTGCCGTGGCGGCGGAATAACCCCAGTTTTCAGGAGGGTTCGAAATGTCGGAACTTCAAGGCCAATGCATGTGTGGCGCGGTCACAGTCACCGCCACCCCTGTGCGGGATGCTCTGGGGGCGTGTCACTGTGATCAATGCCGTCGGTGGACCAGTTCGATGCTGGTGACCTTTCAGGCGAAAGAAGGCTATGCAGCGCTGGGCCCGGTCAAGACATTTACCTCGTCCGACTGGGCAGAACGTGCTTTTTGCGGCGAATGCGGATCCTCGCTCTGGTATCGGATCACGCTGCCGGGTGAGATGCACGGACAGACACAAATGGCGGCTGGCCTGTTTGAAAATGCAACAGGTAACCCGCTGAAACTTGAACTTTATATCGACAAAAAGCCCGAGGGATACGCGTTCGCAGGTGAACGTCGGCAAATGACCAAAGCCGAGGTCGAAGCCATGTATTCCCCCTCTGACGAAGGAGACAGCCAATGACCAAATATGATGCCGATTGGGTGCGGGCAGAAGAAGCAAAACGCAAGTGGATGGCCGAAAATGGTCTCTATTCCGAGGCAGAAGAGCATTCTTCGTGCGGTGTGGGCCTTGTTGTGTCCGTGGATGGCAAACGGTCGCGCAAGGTGGTGGATGCCGGGATCGATGCCCTGAAAGCGATCTGGCATCGCGGGGCCGTTGACGCCGATGGCAAGACCGGCGATGGCGCGGGCATCCATGTGCAGATTCCGGTTCCCTTCTTCTATGATCAGGTCCGCCGCACGGGTCACGAACCCAAGCTGAATGAGCTGATTGCTGTTGGTCAGGTTTTCCTGCCCCGCACCGATTTCGGCGCGCAGGAGCGGTGCCGGACCATCGTCGAAAGCGAAGTTCTGCGTATGGGTTACTACATCTATGGCTGGCGACACGTGCCGGTCGATGTGACTTGCCTTGGGGAAAAGGCCAACGCAACCCGCCCCGAGATTGAGCAGATCCTGATCTCGAACTCCAAGGGTGTGGACGAAGAAACTTTCGAGCGCGAGCTCTATGTCATCCGTCGCCGCATCGAAAAAGCGGCTTTGGTGTCGGGTATCTCTGGTCTTTATCTTGCGTCGCTGTCCTGCCGGTCGATCATCTACAAGGGTATGATGCTGGCCGAACAGGTCGCTGTATTCTATCCCGATCTCATGGACGAACGCTTTGAATCGGCATTCGCGATTTACCACCAGCGTTATTCGACCAACACGTTTCCGCAATGGTGGCTGGCGCAGCCATTCCGCATGCTGGCCCACAACGGCGAGATCAACACCCTCAAGGGCAACGTCAACTGGATGAAAAGCCATGAGATCCGGATGGCCAGCGGAACCTTTGGTGACTATGCTGAAGATATCAAGCCGATCATCGCAGGTGGTTCGTCAGATTCTGCCGCATTAGACTCGGTTTTCGAGGTTCTGGTGCGCGCGGGGCGGTCGGCCCCGATGGCAAAAACCATGCTGGTTCCGGAAAGCTGGTCCAAGCAGGCGGTCGAGCTGCCGCAAGCGTGGCGCGACATGTATTCCTACTGCAACTCGGTGATGGAGCCATGGGATGGCCCGGCCGCGCTGGCGATGACCGATGGACGCTGGGTCTGCGCCGGTCTGGACCGGAACGGGTTGCGCCCCATGCGGTACGTTGTGACTGGCGATGGCCTTGTCATCGCAGGATCCGAGGCCGGAATGGTGCCGATCAACGAAGCTACCGTGACCGAAAAAGGCGCGTTGGGGCCGGGTCAGATGCTGGCGGTCGACATGAAAAAGGGCAAGCTGTACCGCGATACCCAGATCAAGAACAAGCTGGCCCGCGCGCTGCCATTTGGCGAATGGGTTGGCAAGATAAACGATCTGGACGAAACGCTTGCGGGTGTGAGCGAAGTTCCGATCTTTGCGGGTGGCGAGTTGCGCAAGCGCCAGATTGCTGCGGGATACTCGGTGGAAGAGCTGGAACAAATCCTTGCTCCGATGGCGGAAGACGGCAAGGAAGCCCTGGCATCCATGGGGGATGATACGCCCTCGGCTGTTCTGTCAAAGCAATACCGCCCACTCAGCCATTTTTTCCGTCAGAACTTCAGCCAGGTGACCAACCCGCCGATCGACAGCCTGCGTGAATACCGCGTGATGTCGCTGAAAACCCGGTTTGCCAACCTCAAGAACGTGCTGGACGAAGACAGCAGCCAGACCGAGATCGTGGTTCTGGAAAGCCCCTTTGTCGGCAACGCGCAATGGGACAAGCTGGTTGAGAACTTTGATGCGCCGCTGGCGGAAATCGACTGTAGCTTCGAGGCTGGTCAAGGCGCATTGAGCGCGGCTTTGGCCCGTATCAGAGCCGAATCCGAAGAAGCTGTGCGATCTGGTGCCGGGCATATCGTCTTGTCTGATATGCGGTCGGGCGAGGATCGGATTGCGATGCCAATGATCCTCGCGACCAGCGCTGTGCATTCCCATTTGACGCGTCAGGGTTTGCGGACCTTCTGTTCGTTGAACGTCCGTTCGGCTGAATGTGTAGACCCGCATTACTTTGCCGTTCTGATCGGCTGTGGCGCGACTGTGGTGAACGCCTATCTGGCCGAGGATTCTTTGGCTGACCGTATCGATCGCGGTTTGCTGGACGGAAGCCTGACCGAAAACGTCGCGCGCTATCGCGAGGCGATCGATCAGGGCTTGCTGAAGATCATGGCCAAGATGGGCATCTCGGTCATTTCGTCTTATCGCGGTGGTCTGAACTTTGAGGCCGTTGGCCTCAGCCGTGCCATGGTGGCCGAGTATTTCCCTGGAATGACCAGCCGTATCTCGGGCATAGGTATCAAAGGTATTCAGGCCAAGGCCGAAGAAATCCATGCCAAGGGTTGGAACAGCGGTCTGGATGTGCTGCCCATCGGTGGTTTCTACAAGGCGCGTAAGTCAGGTGAGACCCACGCGTGGGAAGCGACCTCGATGCACATGATGCAGATGGCCTGCAACAAGGCTTCGTATGAGCTGTGGAAACAGTATTCAGCCAAGATGCAGTCGAACCCGCCAATTCATCTGCGCGATCTGATGGATTTCAAACCGCTGGGCAAGCCGGTGCCGATCGAAGAGGTGGAATCGATCACCTCGATCCGCAAACGCTTTGTCACGCCAGGTATGTCGCTGGGTGCATTGTCGCCAGAAGCGCATAAAACACTGAACGTGGCGATGAACCGGATCGGTGCGAAATCCGACAGTGGCGAAGGTGGCGAAGATCCGGCACATTTCGTGCCTGAACCCAATGGCGACAACCCTTCGGCCAAGATCAAACAGGTGGCTTCAGGTCGGTTTGGTGTGACTGCGGAATACCTCAACCAGTGTGAGGAGCTTGAGATCAAGGTCGCTCAGGGTGCAAAACCCGGCGAAGGTGGTCAGTTGCCAGGTATGAAGGTCACCGACCTGATCGCGCGCCTGCGCCATTCGACCAAGGGCGTGACGCTGATCTCGCCGCCGCCGCACCACGATATCTATTCGATCGAGGATCTGGCGCAGCTGATCTACGATCTGAAGCAGATCAACCCGCGCTGCAAGGTGACGGTCAAGCTGGTAGCGTCCTCGGGCGTTGGCACGATTGCTGCCGGTGTAGCCAAAGCGAAAGCGGATATTATCCTTATTTCGGGTCACAATGGCGGTACAGGCGCGTCGCCTGCGACCTCGATCAAATACGCTGGTCTGCCGTGGGAGATGGGCCTGACCGAGGCGCATCAGGTTCTGGCGATGAACAACCTGCGCGACCGCGTCACCCTGCGGACCGACGGTGGCCTGCGCACGGGGCGCGACATTGTCATGGCCGCGATGATGGGGGCCGAGGAATTCGGCATCGGTACCGCTGCGCTGATCGCCATGGGCTGTATCATGGTGCGTCAGTGTCAGTCGAACACCTGTCCGGTGGGCGTGTGTACGCAGGATGAATCCCTGCGCGCCAAATTCACCGGCAATGCGGATAAGGTCGTCAATCTGATCACCTTCTACGCGCAGGAAGTGCGCGAGCTGCTGGCCAGCCTCGGCGCGCGTTCGATTGATGAAATCATCGGTCGGGCCGATCTGCTGGCTCAGGTCAGCCGTGGGTCCGCTCATCTGGATGATCTCGATCTGAACCCGCTGCTGATCACTGTCGATGGGGCACATAACATCATCTACAACCGCGACAAAGAGCGCAACGCGGTGCCGGATACGCTGGACGCCGAAATTGTTCGTGATGCGGCCCGGTTCCTGAAGGATGGTGAAAAGATGCAGCTGTCTTATGCAGTGCAGAACACACACCGGACCGTTGGAACCCGAGTGTCCAGCCATATTGTGCAGAATTTCGGGATGCGGAACACCTTTCAGGACGACCATCTGCATGTGAAACTGCAGGGCTCGGCCGGGCAATCGCTGGGAGCTTTTGCGGCCCCCGGTCTGAAGCTGGAAGTGTCGGGCGATGCCAATGACTATGTCGGTAAGGGCCTGTCCGGCGGTATGATCGTCGTGCGTCCACCGCAGGTCAGCCCGCTGAAAGCAGATGACAACACGATCATTGGCAATACTGTGCTCTATGGCGCCACCGACGGGTATCTGTTCGCGGCCGGTCGCGCCGGTGAACGGTTCGCGGTCCGGAACTCTGGTGCCAAGGTTGTTGTCGAGGGGTGCGGTTCCAACGGGTGTGAATACATGACCGGCGGTGTCGCCGTTATCCTTGGAACGATCGGAGCCAACTTTGGCGCGGGCATGACAGGCGGCATGGCCTATCTGTATGATCCCGAAGGCAAGGCTGAGGCGCTGATGAATAGGGAAACGCTGGTCACTTGCCCGGTCACTGTGGATCACTGGGAAGAGCAGTTGAAATCACTCATCATGCGCCATGCTGCTGAATCGCAAAGCCGCAAGGCCACTGACATTCTTCAGCACTGGGAAGTGGAAAAAGGCAACTTCCTGCAGGTTTGCCCGAAGGAGATGCTGAACAAGCTCAGCCACCCGCTGAGTGTTGAAGCCAAAGCAGTTCCGGCGGAATAAGCCGAAACCTATTGTCTCTAAAAGCCCCGCGTGTCATTTGCACCACGCGGGGTTCGTATGTTAACGACGTTTCAGTGCAGGTCTTGCCCGTTTATCCGAAAATCGCCAATCTTTCTTCACACTCAGGCGACAATCATGGGCCGATCTAGGCGCCAGATGATAAGCAAACAGGGGCAACCGGATGCCAACACCGTATCAGGATCAGTTTTATACTTTCGATCCAGCAAACCCGCCACCTGCGGGAACGGCAGTCACTGTTAGCAGCTTCACTTTGATCGATGCAGACGATGACAACGAAATCGATGCACCGAGCGGCGACACCGTCAACGGTCAGGACGTCACGAATTCCTGGCCAGGGGACACTGTTACCATCAACGTGGCGGGCGTCGGGAACGTAACCTATACCGGCACCACGTTTTATCTGGCTGACGGATCTCGGGTTTTCACACCGACAGACGGCCAGGTCCTGCAGCCGGGAACATTTGTTTCAGCCACCTTCGTCAACACACAGGGGCCGCTGAATGTCGGCAATCTGGGTCCGCCCTGTTTCACGCCGGGCACCATGATAGCGACCCCGGAAGGCGAACGTGCGGTTGAAGATCTTGAAGTCGGCGATCTGGTCACGACCGTGGATCATGGCCCCCAGCCTTTGATCTGGGTTGGGCGTACAGTGGTGGCGGCCGAAGGAAAGCTGGCCCCGATCCGGTTTGAGGCCGGAGTGTTTGACCTGGATCGTCCGCTGCTTGTTTCGCCTCAGCATCGGATGCTGGTTGAAGACTGGCGGGCCTCGTACTTGTCTGGGCACGCTGAAGCGCTGATTCCGGCACATGCTCTGGTCAATGGAAAAACGGTGACCCGGGTGGAAGGCGGCGAGGTGGAGTATTTCCACCTTTTGTTCAAGCAGCACGAGATCGTCATCGCCAATGGCGCCAAAAGCGAAAGCTATTATCCGGGGCACGCGTTGTCGGCCTCGGACCGCGAAACGCAGAGCGAGGTCCTGCACTTGTTCCCTGAACTGGCAGGTCATGATCCGATGTCGGTAGAAACCGCACGACCGGTTGTTCACCCGCGCGAAGCGCGCGCTTTCGCGATTTAGGCCGTTTCAAACCCGGACCGCGCGTCGTATAGCTGAGGCATGGCGAAGAAAGCAGCCCGCAAATCAAGCGGTAAGAAAAACAAGGCATCCAGCAGAAAAACACCTACGGTGCGTCAGATTCGCCGTTGGCTGACTCGTGCGGTTGCGGCAATTGCCGGAGCTTTGCTTGCGATAATCCTGTTGTATTCGGTTGTGAACCCACCCGTAACCCATACGATCTGGTCGGAATGGCGCCGTTTGGGAAAGGTTGAGCGCGAATGGGTGCCGATCGAGGACATGGCTCCGATCATGGCGCGTTCGGTCGTGGCAGCAGAGGATGCAAATTTCTGCCTGCACTGGGGATTTGACGTAGAGGCCATTCGCGATGCGCTTGAGGATGGCGGGAATCGCGGCGCCTCGACGATTACACAGCAAGTTGTGAAGAACGTATTTCTTTGGCAAGGGCGCAGTTGGATACGCAAGGTGTTGGAAACTTCGATCACACCTGTGGTCGAGATTTTCTGGAGCAAGCAGCGAATTCTCGAGGTCTATCTGAACGTTGCCGAAACCGGGAATGGTGTTTTTGGGGTCGAGGCTGCCGCGCAACGGTATTTCAACACCAGCGCCTCAAAACTGACCCCAGTTCAGGCGGCGCGGATTGCCGCCATTCTGCCGTCACCGCGCAACAGATCGGTCACTGACCCGACGGCGCAAACGCGCAGGCGGGCGGCATCTATTCTGGATGGGGCGGCCACCATCCGCGCAGATGGTCGCGCAGATTGTTTCGAGGATTGAAACCCGTCGCCTGCCAAGGCTAAATCTGTCGGGTACTCACTGGTTCGATTGGAAGCCCATGGCGCGTCTGTTTCATGTTCCCCTCTCTCCATATTGCCGCAAGGTTCGGCTGTCTCTGGCGGAAAAGAAGATCGAGGTTGAGCTTGTCGAAGAGCGATACTGGGAACAGGACCCCGACTTTTTGCGCCGTAACCCCGCGGGTAAAGTACCAGTATTGCGTCTGGACGGACAAATGATGTCGGAAAGCGCAGCGATCTGCGAATACATCGAAGAAACCCGTCCCGAACCGCCATTGATGCCAAAAAGCCCCGAAGCCCGATACGAAGTGCGGCGCCTTGTTGGTTGGTTTGACGACAAATTCCACCATGAGGTGACGTCGAAGCTGCTGTACGAACGGGTAAACAAAAAAGTGACGGGTCAGGGCTATCCGGACAGCAAGAACGTCAAACAGGGTGCCAAGGCCATCAAGTACCACCTGGATTATATGGCATGGCTGCTGGATCACCGCCGGTGGTTGGCCGGTGACCAGATGACATTGGCTGATTTCGCAGCAGCGGCGCATCTGTCTTCGCTGGACTATATCTCGGACGTGGATTGGAACCGCAGTCAGGTGGTCAAGGATTGGTATGCGAAAATCAAATCACGCCCTGCGTTTCGCTCTATTCTGGCGGATCAGGTGCCGGGTTTCCGGCCGCCGCCCCATTACGCTGATCTGGATTTCTGATAGGGTGCGCCAGGGGGGCTGTCTGCCCCCCATCGCGCGGATGCGCGATTCCCCCCGAGGATATTTTTGGCCAGATGAAGAGCGGATCTGATTTGAAGGAAAAGCTGGTACAACAGGCCCTTGAAGAAGGGTTTGTTGCGTGCCGTGTCTGCCGCCCGTGGGATGTTCCAGAAGTTCCCGAGCGTTTGGCCGCGTACCTGGGTGCCGGGTATCATGGGCAGATGGGATGGATGGCCGAACGAACGCATTGGCGCGGTGATCCTGCAGCCCTTTGGCCCGAGGCGCGATCAGTGATCATGCTGGCCGAGAGTTACACGCCGGAACATGACCCGACAGACGTCTTGAAGCAACGCGGCCACGGGGCGATTTCTGTCTATGCGCAGAACAAAGACTATCATGATCTGGTCAAAAAGCGACTGAAGCGTCTGGCGCGGTGGCTGATTGCCGAGGCGGGCGGCGAGGTTAAGGTGTTTGTTGACACTGCACCCGTGCCAGAGAAAGCCTTGGGGCAGGCCGCCGGGTTGGGCTGGCAGGGGAAACACACAAATCTTGTCAGTCGGGAATGGGGTAATTGGGCCTTTATAGGGTCTGTTTTTTCAACATTGGATATACCCGCTGATTCTGCTGAGATTGATCGCTGCGGGTCTTGTCGGGCCTGTTTGGACAGCTGCCCCACGGACGCCTTTCCAGGCCCGTATCAATTGGATGCACGGCGGTGCATCTCCTATCTGACCATCGAACATAAAGGCCCTGTAGAGCCTGAACTTCGCGGAAAGCTGGGCAATCGAATCTACGGCTGTGATGATTGCCTGGCAGCTTGCCCGTGGAACAAGTTTGCGGTTGCCGCAAGTGACATACGCTATGCCGCGCGTGAAGATCTGGCAGCGCCTGCGTTGGAAGAGCTGGTGGCACTTGATGATACCTCGTTCCGAGCGAAGTTCTCTGGCTCACCCATCAAACGGATTGGGCGCGACCGGTTTGTGCGCAACGTGCTTTATGCCATTGGAAACTCGGGGCAGTCGAAACTGAGGGCTGCGGCCCAGAGATTGACAGATGACCCGGATGAAACCGTGGCCGACGCAGCGCGTTGGGCGGTGGAACAACTTTCATAATTGCCGCAAACAGGCTGGACGTGTCGGCCCCAATCGCTACACCAATCTGCAGCGAACAGTAAGGAGAACCCGATGGCGCTGGCTTTGGGGGTGGATACGGGTGGAACCTATACCGATGCGGTACTGATCCGGGATGAAAAAGAGGTCATAGCCTCGGCCAAGTCCCTGACCACACGCGCGGATTTGGCAATTGGTGTGGGCAAGGCGATTTCTGCCGTTCTGGAGCAGGCGAAAGTTGCGCCGGATCAGATTTCAATGGCGTCTTTGTCCACAACATTGGCGACTAATGCCTTGGTCGAAGGGCAGGGCGGGCGCGTTGCGTTGATCTATATCGGATTCAAAGACAGCGACCTTGAAAAGCACGGTTTGAAGGACGCGTTAAAAGGGGACCCGTCCCTGGTTATGTCTGGTGGGCATTCTCATTCTGGCAGCGAAGCTGCGCCATTGGACGTTGCCGCGCTGGAGCAGTTTTTAGACTCTCATAAAGGGATTTCTGGCTTTGCCATAGCCGCTCAGTTTGCCACCCGTAATCCCGCGCATGAACTGGAAGCCGCACGGATCGTTACGGAAAGAACCGGGGCTCCGGTAACATGTTCGCATCACTTGTCGGCAAAGCTGAATGGGCCGAAACGCGCCGTGACGGCCGTGTTGAATGCGCGGCTGATCGGGATGATCGATCGTTTGATCGGGCGTGCGCAGGACCAGCTGCGCGAGTTGGGGATAATGGCCCCGATGATGGTCGTGCGCGGTGATGGGGCGTTGATGAGTGCTGAACAGGCGCGTGAACGCCCCATTGAAACGATCCTGAGCGGACCAGCCGCGTCAATTGTAGGCGCGCGCTGGTTGACCGGCGCAGAGAATGCGTTGGTGTCGGATATTGGCGGCACGACAACTGACGTGGCGTTGATCCGTGACGGTAAGCCCGCGATAGACTCGGCCGGGGCACAGGTGGGCGGGTTCCGCACAATGGTCGAGGCAGTTGCGATGCGCACCCATGGCCTTGGAGGTGACAGTCAGGTGCATGTCGTGACCGAGGGATTGCAGGGCGGTGTGTTTCTGGGGCCGCGCCGCGTTCTTCCGGTGTCCCTGATCGCCTCGGAAGCGCCCGAGATCGTCCATGCCGTTCTGGACGATCAATTGCGGGCCACGACGGTGGGTGAGCACGATACGCGCTTTGCCCGTCGCGTGCCGGGAATACGTGACGACGGTATAGATGTGCGAGAAGAAGCCCTGTTGGAGCGGTTGGGAGATCAGGTTCTGCCGATCGGTTCCTTGCTTCGGTCCCGAATGGAGAGCGGCGCATTGACCCGGTTGGTGGACCGCGGGATCATTCAGATCTCGGGCGTGACGCCGTCGGATGCCAGCCATGTACTGGGGCGGGTGGATGCCTGGGATGCGGACGCCGCCCGTAAGGCACTTGAACTGGTCGCGCGCAAACGGGTCGGGTCCGGAGATATGTTGGCAAATTCCGCCGAAGCGCTGGCGCAGATGATCGTGGACCAGTTGACAGAACAGACCAGTTTGACCTTGTTAGAGGCTGCTTTTGATGAGGAACCAGACAGTTTCGGGCTTTCGCCACAGGAGCTGGCGCGGCATATCCTGACACAGCGCGGATTGGCGCAGCATCGCGGTTTGTTGTCGCTGACCGCAGCCCTGAACGTTGATGTTGTGGGACTTGGGGCATCTGCCCCCAGCTATTACCCGGCGGTTGGTGAACGGCTTCACTGCCGGATGATACTGCCGGAACATGCGGGCGTAGCCAATGCGATTGGCGCTGTCGTGGGGCGGTTGACCTTACGGCGAACGGGCACGGTGACAAGTCCTGCCGAAGGGCGGTATCGTGTACATCTCGAGGGCGGGCCCAAGGATTTTTCCGCATCAGAAGATGCGCTGGCTTTGCTGGAAAATGTTCTGAGGTCGGAAGCTGAAGGCGCGGTGCGCGAAGCCGGTGCAGAAGATATCCGGGTGATCGTGGATCGCGACATCAAAACCGCGCGGGTCGAGGCCAATGATGTGTTTGTCGAAGCAATGATCACGGTCGAGGCTAGCGGGCGACCGCGGGTTGCGTCGGGCTAGCCCCTCTGACTCGTTCAGAGGGGCCGGGCAGGTGGTGCATTATTCTGCGGCGCTGGCACGTTTGGGAAGAACCCAGTCCTGGCGCGGGAAGTGGCAGGTATATCCGTTCGGGATACGCTCAAGATAATCCTGATGCTCGGGTTCGGCCTCCCAGAAATCGCCGACGGGTTCCACTTCGGTTACGACTTTTCCCGGCCACAAGCCGCTGGCATTCACGTCTGCGATTGTATCCAGGGCGGTTGCTCTTTGGGCTTCATCGACGTGGTAAATCGCGGAACGATAGCTCATGCCTCGGTCGTTGCCTTGTCGATTCACCGTGGTCGGGTCGTGAATCTGGAAGAAGAATTCCAGCAGGTCGCGGTAACTGATCTGCGATGGGTCAAACCAGATCTCGATCCCTTCGGCGTGGGTGCCGTGGTTGCGATAGGTGGCGTTGGGCACATCGCCTCCGGTGTAGCCCACCCGGGTACGCAAGACGCCTGCCAGCTTGCGGATCAGGTCCTGCATACCCCAAAAGCAGCCTCCGGCCAGTACAGCACGGTGTTCAGTCATTGGATTTCCTCCACGTGGATCAGGAATTCGGCGTAACCTTCAGCCTCCATCTCATCCCGATGGATGAACCTGAGCGAGGCCGAGTTGATGCAATATCGCAGGCCGCCATGTTCTCGCGGGCCGTCGGGGAAGACATGCCCCAGATGGCTGTCGCCGTGTTTCGAGCGAACCTCGGTCCGGATCATACCATGTGTCGTGTCGCGAAACTCTTCCACATGCTCATGGATGATCGGCTTGGTAAAGCTGGGCCAGCCACATCCGGATTCGTATTTGTGGGTCGAAGCAAACAGCGGTTCGCCTGACACAATGTCCACGTAGATACCCGGTTCCTTGTTCCCCAAATACTTGCCTGTCCCCGGCCGTTCGGTGCCGTTGCGTTGGGTGACGTGAAATTCTTCGGGCGAAAGCGCCGCAATAACCGTGGGGTCTTTGGTGTAGCGTGTCATGGATCCTCCGGCTGATTTGACGTTTGTGCCATTATCTGGGGGCTGCCGTACAGAAAGCAAAGCGATATTTCAAAGCGCTCTCACAGTCGTGCGGTTGGTCAGACGCATACACTTAGGTCCTTGTGTTAGGCCGAAGTCGTTTTGCTGGCAGGTTGGCGTGAAAGCTGTACAGCAAGAATACCCAATGTCGTGATTGTAACGCCAATTGCGTCCATCGCGCCCAGTTTCTCGCCCAACAATATGGCTGCAATCGTGACACCGAATACCGGATTCAAGAAGTGGAACGTGGCTGCGCGGATTGCGCCGATGCGATCCAGAAGAAGGAACCAGATCAGCGTGGCCAGCAACCCAGGAAACAGGGTTGTGTAAGTGAACGCCAATGCCAATGGCAGCGTCGGGTGGATGTAGATGGCCTCAAAGATCGGAGCAGCCATGAACAACATGGCTGAACCTACAAGCATCTGCAGACCGACGACCATCATGAAATTACCGCCCGAAGTCGCACCGCGGACCGCGAGGGTGGCAAAGGTCAGCGCCAAAGCTCCGATGCCGCACAACGCGATGCCGAACATGTCGACACCAGAACTGATCCGGCTGCTCATGATAAGGGCGACGCCGGTGAATCCGGCAAACAATCCCAAAATCCCGAGAGGGCGCAGTTTCTCGCCAAAAATCAGCCACCCTGCCAGCGCCACCAACAAGGGCATTGTGGACGCGATAATCGCCGCAGCCGAAGCCTCGACCGTTTGCATCGCGTAGAAATTCAGACCCAAATACAGGGCATTTTGGCAGATACCGAACAGAATTGTCGCCCGCCATTGGTTCCGGGTCAGGTGCCAGCTTTGCCCCATCGCCCGGGCAATCAGAACCCCCAGACTCCCTGAGATCAAAAACCGCAGAGCCAGCGAAAACAAGGGAGAGGCGTCTGCCACGATGATCCGCGCCGAGGTAAAGGCAGACGACCAGATCAGGGCAAAAGTAAGCCCCATGGCTATGGCGCGCAGATCCATGGAGACCCCCTGTCACTTTGCGCGGACTGTCCCCGATTTTCCGATGGGTCGCAAGCGCTGCGCGTCAAAAAAGACACATCCGTGATGCAACGAAAGTCACGAGGATGTTTTTATTGATTGACTGAACAATTAAAGTTATCGGCTCCGGGATCTGACATATCAAGGGAGGGTTGTCGGTGCTTCTGGAGTACATTCTATCTTTTGGCGTCCTGCTGGCATTGGGCTTGGTCGCGTTCTTCGTCGTGAAATGGTGGAACCTGCGCTGCGTTGGCGTGACACCTGTTCACCTTTTCACATTCATCGCGATCCTGTTTACGTCCGGTCTGGATGTTGGCCTGATCATGTTCCCGCTGACGGAATTTGGTGGCTATGCCGAAGATCCGGCCTATGCCTTTGCCAACCCGCTGGCGATCGAATTTGGATTCTGGGGGTTTCTGATCTGGGCGTTTTACTTCCTGACAGCCTTCTATTTCTGCGTGATCGAACCGCGCGTGAACTTCTTTGAGATTCCGCTGGTCAAGCTGATCAACAACGTCGTCATCATCGGTACCTGCGCCTTTACCGCCAGCCTGTTCCTGATCTACCTGCCTGGCTACCTGCCAGAGGTCGGAGATGGCGAATCTGTCGTTACCACCTTCTACGTCATCGTGTTTGTGGTCATTCTGGCGGCAGCATACTCGTCGACCGATTTGAAATATGTGCGCATCCTGTCGGTCGGTTCGACCTTTCTGTTCCTTGCACTGATTCTGGGTATGTGGGCGGCCGCTGGCATGGGAATGACCGGGTTTATCGAAACCGGCAGTAACATTGGTGCCTATTTCACCAATGTGCACAAATTTGTCCTGCCGCTGACCGATTATCATGCCTTCTACTTGTTCTGGTGGTTTGCGTGGTCAATCATGATTGGCCAGTTTACTTCGCGCTTTGTGGGCGGTTTGAAAACCTGGCAGCTGCTGGCGGCGTTGTTGATCTTCCCGTCGATCCCGCTGGGGATCTGGTTCACCGTTCTCTACTACTATCACCTGAACGGCATCAGCACCGCAGGCATCACCAATATCGCGATGGTAATCGTGGGCGTGACCTTTGTGATCAACTCGCTGGACTCGCTGATTAGGCTCTATACAGACAACCTGAACATGACCGCCGAGCGGTTTGGCAAGGCGACCTATGTCGCTGGCAACGTCGCGCTGCTGTTTGTGCTAACGCTGCTGTTCCAGAGTCAGTGGTTGCAAATCCAGTGGATCGGAGCCGTCGTAGTCGGTCTTTACCTGGCTTGCGTGGTCTATATCCTGGTCACCAAGCGCAAAGAGGTGATGAGTATCGATGCCATGCCGGAAGATCGCGATCTGGACTTCCACAAGGTTGAGACGATTCACTGATTGTTTCGAACCTACCAAACCAAAAGCGGGCCTCGACATTGGGGCCCGCAGCCGTTTTTGGGCACTGCCCGATCCGGCCCTCATTCCTTGTCGTTCACTTCAGTTCGTGTCGAGACGATATTTGAGGAAACTGTGGCCAGCGTAGTCTACTTGCCCAACAAAATAAGCGCCGAGTTTGGTCATTGCGCGCAGTTTCGTGCGTGAAGGCGGCAGCAAGAATGTCACGAACGGAATACGATTGTCCTGCTTTGCGAATGCGATGGCCTGACGTGCTATCTTTGCACCCAGTCCAAATGCACCGGGCTTCAAGACCAACCCGAAATCCCACTCTTCACCTTCTTTTTGAAATCCGCCCCATCCCACATAATGTCCGCGGTGCAGAATTGCCCAATGACCTAGGCCGTCCCGCGCCCAACACGACTCTTTCGCGTGAATGAAACCGGCGACTGTTTCCTCATCCCAATCCTGCGTCAGGAGAGGCATGTGTTCGGCAAGAATTGGATTTCTCATATGCGCCAGTATCTCAGGTGCTGAGACGAGGGGCAGTCGCGTGAAGGTTATATCCTGTTCCATAGAACTGGGATTTAGCGGGCCAAGCAGGAAATCAAAGGGTTGTCCGTAAAAAACGTGCCAAGGACAACCGGTGTTGGATTGTAGCCCATATTTACAGTCTGAATAAGAACTCTGATGCCTTAGGACACATGTGCGCAGGCTTTAAAATGTGAAGCTCAGGCACAAAAAAGGGGCCGCGTAACCGCCACCCCTTTTCATGGTTCCAAGCGCTTGAGATCAGCCGTTCACGCTGTCTTTCAGTGCTTTCGCGATGGTCATTTTCACAACCTTGTCGGCTTCTTTGGTGAAGGTTTCACCGGTTGCCGGGTTGCGGACCTGACGCTCGGGGCGCTCGCGGCAGTAGATTTTGCCGACGCCAGGCAGGGTCACTGCACCACCTGCGGAAACTTCGCGTGTGATCAGGCCGGTTATGGCCTCAAGCGCAGAGTTCGCGGATTTCTTATCGGTTCCCATTTCCTCAGCGAGAGCAGCAACCAGCTGAGTCTTTGTCATAGGTTTTGCCATTTCTTGGTCTCCTTAACGTGCCCGATCTATAGGGCCTCACCGCGTAACTGTAACGGGATATTGTGGCCAAACACAACGAATAGTAGCGCAGAAACCCCTAAAAATATGGGGAAAACGTTGCTTTTTTGCGTCAGAGGAAGGCAGTTTCGTCGAAGGAACGCAATTTCCGGCTGTGCAGACGCTCCAACGGCATGCCGCGCAGGTGCTCCATAGCGCGTATCCCGATCATCAAATGACGCCCGACCTGAGTGGTATAAAAGGTAGACGCCATGCCCGGTAGTTTCAGTTCGCCGTGCAGGGGCTTGTCCGACACGCACAGCAAAGTGCCGTAAGGAACGCGAAAGCGATAGCCGTTCGCGGCGATGGTGGCGCTTTCCATATCCAGCGCGATGGCCCGCGACTGGCTGAGGCGCTGAACCGGTCCGGATTGATCGCGCAGTTCCCAGTTGCGATTGTCGACCGATGCAACTGTTCCCGTCCGCATGATCCGCTTCAGTTCATACCCTTCCAGCTCGGTCACTTCGGCCACGGCGCGTTCCAGCGCGACCTGAACCTCGGCCAGGGGCGGGATGGGCACCCAGACCGGCAGGTCATCATCCAGAACCTTGTCATCACGTAGATATGCATGGGCCAGAACGAAATCACCCAATGCCTGCGTGTTGCGCAATCCGGCGCAATGGCCAACCATCAACCACGCGTGGGGGCGCAGAACCGCGATATGGTCGGTCGCAGTTTTCGCATTCGAGGGGCCAACACCGATGTTCACCAAAGTAAGACCCGAACCATCTTCACGCTTCAGATGATAGGTTGGCATTTGCGGCAGTTTCAGCGGTTGCTCGATTTCTGCGTCCGGCTCCGTGATCTCAACATTCCCGGTCGAGACAAAGCTGGTATACCCGCTGCTGGGATCAGCCAACTGCTCACGGGCGTAGTTCTCGAATTCCGAAACATAGAACTGATAGTTCGTGAACAGAACGTGGTTCTGAAAATGCCGGGCATCTGTCGCTGTGTAATGTGCCAGTCGCGCAAGTGAATAATCGACGCGCTGGGCAGTAAACAATGACAAGGGTCCGACGGCGTCTTCATGATCGTGCACGCCGTTAACGATGTCGTCATTCGTGGTGGTCAGATCCGGCACGTCAAACACATCGCGCAGGGTGAAAGCAGCCGCCCCCTGATGCGGCACAACCAGACCTGACGTATTCGCCACGGCAAAATGCACCGGAATAGGTGTGTCCGACGCTGCAATCGTCACCGGTTGGTCGTGATTCTTGATCAACAGGGCAATCTGCTGGGTCAGGTAGGACCGGAATAAATCCGGGCGCGTTACGGTTGTAGCGTGAACACCGGGTTCCGCCACATGCCCAAAACTCAGGCGGCTGTCGACTTGAGCATAGGTCGACGTCTTTATGCGAATCTCGGGGTAATAGGCCCTGTATCTGGCGGTTGGTGCTCCATTTTGCAGTACCTTCGAGAAGCTGTCGCAAAGAAATTCTGTTGCTTGAGTGTAAAGCTCCTCCAGTCGCGCAACTGCGGCTGCGGGATCGGTGAACTGTTCTGGCGAAAGGGCTTCAGGTGTCAGGAGTGTCGTCATGCCAAGGGTTCCAGAAGATCAATTTTTTTGAATGTGCGCACGTCAACCAGCCCGAGATCAGAGATCCTGAGTTCCGGTATGACGACCAACGCCAGCAGCGAATGTTGCATATACGCGTTGTTCAGATTGCAGCCACATTCCTGCATAGCCTGAACCATCCTGTCCGCCTTGGCCGCAACTTCAGCGGCCGGGCTGTCGGACATCAGACCGGCAATGGGAAGTTCGACCATCGCCAGTTCCTGGCCGTCCCTAAAGATCGTGATGCCGCCACCCACTTCGGCCAGTCGATTCGCGGCCAGCGCCATCTGTTCACGGTCGGTGCCGACGACGATCATGTGGTGACTGTCATGCGCCACGGTCGAGGCCATGGCCATTTTTCCCTGATATCCAAACCCCGAGACAAAGGCGTTGGTGACGCCCCCTGTCGCCCGGTGTCGTTCGACCAGTGATATCTGGCATACGTCACCCTCACCTTCAACAAGCCCGCCGATTATCGGCAATTCGGCTTTCAGGGCTTTAGTGGGGGCCTGGTTTTCTACCACGCCAATGACGTTGGCCCTTACCTTGTTTGCACCCTTCGGCGCCGCGATCTCAAAATCGGACGCGGCCAGTTCCTGCTTCAGATGAACGGTGCGACGTGCCTTGTCGGGCCAGTTCAGGTGGGGGCAATCAACCTTGATCACCCCGTTTTCCGCAACAACCTTTCCGCGCGCTATGACCAGTTCGACCGGCAATTCGGTCAGGTCAGAGCTGAGGATGATGTCTGCCCGTCGTCCCGGCGTGACCGATCCGATCTCGCGTTCCAGACCGAAATGCGTGGCGGTGTTGATCGTCGCCATCTGCACGGCCACAAGCGGGTCACAGCCGCAGGCAATCGCGTGGCGCACGACGCGGTTCATATGCCCATCATTGACTAGTGTGGCAGAGTGGCAGTCATCCGTGCACAGGATGAAATTGCGCGCATCCAGACCTTTTTCGGTGACCGCGGTAATCTGGCTTTCAATGTCATACCAGGCCGAACCCAACCGCATCATCGACCGCATTCCCTGACGGACCCGTGCGATGGCATCCGCTTCGCAGGTGCCTTCGTGGTCATCGGCAGGTCCACCAGCCACATAAGCCGCGAAATCAGGCCCTAAATCAGGGGATGCGTAATGTCCGCCGACGACCTTGCCTGCCCGCTGCGTGGCCGCAATCTCGGCCAGCATTTTGGGATCTCCGTGAATCACGCCGGGGAAGTTCATCATTTCCCCCAAGCCGATGATCCCGGGCCAATTCATCGCCTCGGCCACGTCTTCGGGGGTGATTTCATAGCCTGTCGTCTCTAACCCCGGTGCAGAGGGCGCGCAGGACGGCATCTGAGTGAAGATGTTGACCGGCTGCATCATTGCTTCGTCATGCATCATGCGCACACCGTCCAGCCCCAACACATTGGCGATCTCGTGCGGGTCGGTGAACATACTGGTTGTGCCATGGGGGATAACTGCGCGGGCAAACTCGGCAGGGGTCAGCATCCCCGATTCGATGTGCATATGCGCGTCGCATAAGCCGGGCAGGATAAAGCGGCCTTGCGCGTCGATAACCTGTGTCTCTGGTCCGGTACAATGCGAGGCGTCGGGACCGACAAATGCAATACGGCCTGCAGCGATTGCAACTGAATGGTTCGGCAGCAGTTCGCGGCTGTGCACATTTACCCAAGTCCCACCCTTTATTACCATATCTGCTGCCTCACGTCCGGCAGCAACTGCGATCAATCGGGGGGCGACATCGGGCCAAGTTGGGAAGGGTGTGTTTTCCATGGCTCAACTTTCACGAATGCGCGCGCGGGCGCAACCCCGGTTCTTTACTACTGCCGACGGATCACAATTCTGCAAATCTGCCCGACTCAGTCATCGAAAGCTGACATAGGTGCCGACAGCGCGCAGGAACCCGTCCGGGTTTACGTTTCGGACCCGAATTCTCGTCGTATCCAGTTCGCAAAGGTAACCGCTCCGGGCGTGTCCTCGGCCTGAGGGGAGAGCAGCAGATAATACGCCTCGGGCATCGGGGCGCGATGCTCAAATGGTGCGACTAGTCGTCCCTGATCGATCAAATGACCTGCGATGGTGTCATGGGCCAGGCACAGGCCACCTCCGGCCATCGCAGCTGACAAACAAACCAGATAGGTTGTCGCGTAGGTAATAGGCGGATTCTGCCAATTCAGAGCCTGATCTTCAGCCCACGTCGCCCAGTTGGTCAACAGGTTGGAACAGTCGAACAGAGGTTTTTCCTGAAGGTCTTGCAGGCACACCTGATATCCCGGCGCGCAGACGGGATAGTAATATTCAGAGCGCAGCACCTCTGTCCGGGTTGTATCTGAGGGTCGAAGGGAAAACCGGATCTCGACTGCTGCGCCTTCAGCCATCTCGCGCGGTTCCCACAACTCGGTGAAGATGTTCAGCTGAACATCCGGGTGTTCAGCCTGAAATAATGGCAGACGCGGGGCCAGCCAGTTCACGGCGAAACTGATGTTGCACTGCACCTGGACCGCATTCTGTTGCGCGCCAGTTACCGCCTGAGTGCCCCGTATCAGTGTCCGAAACGCCTCGCGCACCACCGGCAAATAGGTGATTCCGGCCTCTGTCAGCTCAAGCGCCTTCGGGCGTCGCAGGAACAGTGGCTGACCCAGATGGCCTTCCAGCGATTTGATCTGCTGACTGACCGCACTTTGCGTCATGTTCAGATCCCGCGCCGCACCGGTGAATGACAGATGGCGGGCTGCGGCTTCGAATGTGCGCAGCCAGCCAAGCGGGGGAAGCCTGTTTTGCATCGACATAACTCCGGCATAAGTTTAGCTAATGGAATAGTTGCGTTTTTTTCGTTGGTCAAATTGCCGGACCAAATGCAGGCTTTGGTCATTCGCAGATACCAAAGGACGCGTCACATGAGTCTCACCAACCTTCGTCCCAACATCGATCATTGGTCAGAACGTGTGGACATGGCCGCAACCTTTCGCTGGACGGCCCGGCTGAACATGCACGAAGCCGTTGCCAACCACTTCAGTCTTGCTGTGAACGCAGACGGGACGCAGTTCCTGATGAACCCCAATCAGGCGCATTTCTCGCGTATTCGCGCGTCTGATCTGTTGCTGTTGAACGCCAACGATCCGGATGTGATGTCCCAGCCCGGCGCACCTGATCCCACGGCCTGGGGCCTGCACGGCTCGATCCATCGCCACTGCCCGCACGCGCGTTGCGTCATGCATGTGCATTCGATTTTCGCAACTGTTCTGGCGTCACTGGCCGACAGTACACTTCCGCCAATCGACCAGAACACCGCGACCTTCTACAACCGCTACGTTGTTGACGAAGAATTTGGCGGATTGGCTTTTGAAAGCGAAGGCGAGCGGTGCGCCGGGATGTTGGCTGATCCGAAGAAGAAAGTCATGATCATGGGCAACCACGGGGTTCTGATCACCGGCAGCGACCCTGCAGATACCTTTAACAGGCTCTACTATTTCGAGCGCGCTGCCGAAACATACATCCGGGCACTGCAAACAGGCCTGCCCCTGCGGGTGCTGTCGGATGAAATTGCCGAGAAAACAGCACAGGAACTGGACGACTACCCCGGTCAAGCCGAAGCGCATCTGCGAGAGATCAAGGCAATACTCGATGCAGAAGGCTCGGATTACGCAACCTGAATGCAAGACAGAGTGACCGACATGCGAGATTCCACGCAGGACCCTGAAGCTGCCCGCTGGCATTACCACCCCGACGGGCCAGTGGGTCTCAACCCGCTGTTCAGTTGGCCACCACGTCCGGCGGCCGTGCTGAAATGGTACAGCGGAGCGTGGTTGCAAATCACCGCCCTGACCCTGTGCATGACCTTGGCCGTCATCGCCTATGCGTTCTTTTTTCCTGCGTTAGAGACGATGAAAAGCTTTGCGCCCGGATGGATGTTTCGGATCTGGTTGCTGAACATGGTGCCGCAAACTCTGGTGGCAGGAAGCCTGCACTGGTGGCTGTACATGCGCAAAGGGCAGGGGATGTACAAAAAGTTTGATCGCAGGGACCTGACACGGGACAACGGAACATTCACATTCCGCAATCAGGTCTGGGATAACATCTGGTGGACGCTGGGCAGCGCCATGACGGTGGCGACCATTTACCAGTGGGTCATCTTCTGGGCGATGGCAAATGGCTGGGTTCCGACGATTACCTGGGCCAGCGCGCCGGTCTGGTTCGTGGTTTGGATGTTGTTTATTCCCATGTGGTCCGGTCTGCATTTTTACTGGGTGCACCGGCTGGAACATCATCCCAGGCTTTATAAACTTGTGCACGCGGTCCATCACCGCAATGTCAATACCGGGCCATGGTCAGGGATTTCGAATCACTGGTATGAAAACATGCTGTATTTCACGACGTATTTCATCCACCTGATCGTGCCTTCCCATCCGCTGCATGTGTTGTTTCACAGCTCGTTCCAGCAGGTCAGCCCGATACTGTCCCATTCTGGGTTCGAGAAGCTAAAGGCCGGTGAGACCGAAGCCGCGCGGGCGGGCGACTTTTTTCATCAGCTCCACCACAGGTATTTCGAGTGCAACTACGGCACATCCGAAATTCCGTTCGACAAGTGGTTTGGCACCTATCACGATGGCTCAGCCGAGGCGACGACACGCACGAGGGCCTACAAAAAGCAGATGTACACTTGACGCGGCTGGTTCTGTCCGGGGACTAAACCCGCTCGAACAATGCAATGAAGGCCGTGTCATCCTTATTGGGTCCTGCGGCAAGATCGCCATAGATGCGAACCTCGGGCAGGGTCAGGTTGCGGATCTGGTCCTGTTCCAGTTCGTGCAGCTTGCCCTTGAAGCCCATCTTTTCGAAATGGCGGGCGTTTATTGACAGGGCGAACGTAGCGCCTGATCGTGCGACGCGAAGCAGCGCAGGCAACACTTCGGGACCCAGGTGGCCATGTGTGAACGTGCCAGATGACACGATGCCAGAATAGCTGTCTGGCGGAACCGGGATGCCATGGGTCAGGTCAGCCTCGATCGCGTCCCGGTAGATATCCTTGCGCATAGCCTGTTCCAGCATCTCTGAACTGATATCCGTGGCATCAATCGGGCCAACACCAAGCCCAGACAACACCGCGCCGCACAGGCCCGTTCCCGCTCCGACATCCAGAACCGGCCCCTGACCGCCCGCGCCCACAAACGCCCGCGCGGTATGGGTATGAAGCTGATAATCCTCACGCGCGGCAAAGCTGTCGTCATAGTCCCCGGCCCATTCCGCATAAAGGCGTTTGTTATCGTCCGGAGAGCTCAGCGCGTAGGCAGAATGCAGGTCTGGTTTCTTTTTGCTCATATCCACAGAAAGGCGCATCAGAAGATTCGATTCAAGTGCGTCCATGCGGCGCTTGCATCCCGATGCGCTGAAGCCCATCAACGGTGCATGACCAAGACACTCTTCTCATTTGGCCACGGCTATTCTGCGCAGGCCCTTTCCCGAATTCTTGCCCCGAAAGGCTGGCAGATTTTTGGCACCACACGAGATGGCGAAGGCACAGATGCGATACGTGCCTCTGGCGCGGACCCGCTGATCTGGCCCGGTGAGGTTCCAAATCTGGATCGGGTGACGCATTTGCTGATCTCAACGGCACCGGGCGAGGCGGGCGATCCGGTACTGGCGGCGCTGGGCGACGAGATCCGAAAACGAGCAAGTCAGTTCACTTGGGTGGGTTATTTATCGACAACGGCTGTTTATGGCGATCACCAGGGCGCCTGGGTTGACGAAGACACCCCGCCAACACCGACCGCCAAGCGTGGAAAGTGGCGCATGCTGGCTGAAGAGCAATGGGCGGCTGTGCCGGGCCTGCCTGTTCACATCTTCCGTCTGGCAGGGATTTACGGCCCGGGCCGTGGGCCGTTCTCTAAGCTCACACGCGGTGGGCTGCGGCGTATCATCAAGCCGGGGCAAGTGTTTTCGCGTATCCACGTGGATGACATTGCGCAGGTTCTGCAAGCCTCGATGACAAGGCCGAATCCGGGCAGTGTTTACAATGTCTGCGACGATGAGCCTGTCCCGCCACAGGATGTCATCGGGTATGCCGCCGAGTTGCAGGGGCTTCCTCTGCCCCCGGCGGTTTCATTTGACGAGGCCGATCTGACACCGATGGCGCGCAGTTTTTATAACGAGAACAAACGCGTCCGAAACGACCGGATCAAGGATGAGTTGGGTGTCGAATTGATCTACCCGAACTACCGGGTGGGGTTGGAGGCGCTTATGAAGGACCGGTAGGTTCTTTACTGCGCGGCTGCCTTAATCATGTCCGAGGCTTTTTCCGCGATCATTATTGTTGGCGCGTTTGTGTTTCCCGACACCAGCGTTGGCATCACCGACGCATCAACTACACGCAGCCCCTCAATCCCCCGCACCCGAAGTTCGGGATCCACAACAGCCAAATCGTCGGTACCCATCTTGCAGGTGCCGACCGGGTGATAGATCGTATCGGCGCGAGCGCGGATATGCCCCTCCCAATCGGCGTCGGATTTCGCCATATCCGTTCCGAACATTTCTTTGTGCCGATATTTGGCCAAAGCCGGCGCTTGCAGGATGTCTCGCGTCATTCGCGCGCCTTTGATCATGGTGTCCAGATCGCGTGCATCTGCAAGAAATCCCGGGTCGATGAGAGGCATTGCCATTGGGTCGGCGCTGCTCAGGCCAACGGTTCCCCGGCTTTCCGGGCGAAGCTTGCAGATATGACAGCTGTACCCGTAACCGTAATGCAGTTTGCGGGCGTGATCATCGACCATTGCGATGGTGAAATGCAGCTGGATATCCGGGCGCTCCAGCTCGGGTGAAGTTTTCAGAAACGCCGCGCCTTCGGCAAACGGAGTGGCCGCCATTGACACACCGGTCTTGCGCCACTGATGGATGTGCTTCAGCAGTCGCACTGCCGCTGTTGCGCCGATCCCAAAGTTGTTCGTGTCTTTGGTCCGGTAGGTCAGCGTAAAGTCGAGGTGGTCCTGCAGGTTCCGCCCTACACCCGGTAGTTCGTTGAGAACAGCGATCCCGTGCGGTTCAAGATCAGCGCTTGCTCCAATCCCAGAGATTTGCAGCAGCTGCGGTGTTTTTAATGCTCCCGCGCACAGCAGAACTTCGCGAGTGGCGGTAACGGTGGTGTCTGCCTCTTTGCCTTTGACCCTGAAAACAACGCCAGTTGCGCGCTTACCCTGAAATACCAGCCTTTTCGCATGGGCATGTGTAATGATCGTCAGGTTCGGACGGTTGGCAATCGGGAACAGGTAGCCCGCAGCCGCTGAGCACCGCTCTCCATTCTTTGCCGGATCATGAAACTGCGTTACCTGATACAGCCCGACACCTTCGTTATCGCCTCGGTTGAAATCTTCAGTATGACGGTGTTGGAGTTGCTGCGCGGCTTCAATGAACGCGCGGGTGATCGGGCGAGGTTCTTTTTGCTGTGACACCTGTAACGGGCCCTTGTCACCATGCCAGCTGTCTGCGCCAAGCTCATTGTTCTCGGACCGTTTGAAATACGGCAATACGCTGTCCCAATCCCAACCGTCGCAGCCCTGATCGGCCCACCCATCGTAATCCTGCCGCTGACCCCGGACATAAAGCATCGCGTTGATCGCGCTCGAACCACCCAGTGCTTTGCCGCGGGGTTGATACCCCCGGCGTCCGTTCAACCCGCGTTGCGGTATGGTTTCAAAAGCCCAGTTGTTTATTTTGGGTCTTCCCGGAAGGGCTGCCACGACAGCTGCCGGCACCCTGACAGTCAGGCCGTTTCCGTTCCCACCTGCTTCGAGCAGGCAAACGCGTGAAGCCGGGTTCTCGGTGAGGCGGTTTGCAAGAACGGATCCTGCCGAACCGCCGCCCACGATGATATAGTCGAACTCCATGCTGGCTTCCCTACTATCAGAACCATTATTGTGCCGGTCCGCTGTTCGCCATCCGAGCCAGGCTCACCTGAGACTGCGTCAATTGAGTAAAAAAACAATTGTGACCTGAAGTCAGTTTCCAAGTGTTCTTCGACATTCAGCGAAACGGTACGCCCGCGTCGATCGAGTGACTCAAGACGGATATCGATGTCGTCGTTTGCTGACGGGGTCGACGATTCCAGCCAAAGTGCAGATTTCACCCTCTTCTTCTGATGAGCCTGCACCTGAAATGGCCGATGGGAATCGCGAAATATCTGTTTAAACTATTGATTTACAACATTTAAATGAGAGAGTAGTGAGAAATGTGAAGTTTTTTCAAAATGGGGGTTGCAGGTCGGAAGCCTAATCCGTAAATACCCCTTCACCGGCGCAACTGAGGTTGGCCTGACGGACTGGAAAGACGGTTGAGACGCACCGGAGAGACGGTGGGCATCTGAGGTTGAGGTTTAGGCGGTTTCGCTAAGGGATTGGCGTTACGGTCTGGTTTTTGGCTCTGGGTGTTTTGTTCTTTGACATTGATGGATAACTGAAGAGATATGTGGGCGGTTTGGTTCGTTTCGACGGATTGGATGTCTGTATATCGCGCTCTTAGGTATTTTTCGGAATGCCGATGATGGAGTGTCAGCTTCACTGTTTGTACGGCTTTCGGTTTCTTAGGAGACCTGAAGCACAGACAAACAGATGACTTTTGGTTGTACTCTCGGCTAGCCGGCTGAGGGTGTCGCTTATACGTGCTCAAGTAGCCGAATAGGCGGTAGCGCAATCAAAGATGTGCAGAGGTTCGAACGTCAAGGATAAGCAGGTAACTGCTTTTCAACTTGAGAGTTTGATCCTGGCTCAGAACGAACGCTGGCGGCAG
>NZ_JBQFSP010000004.1:0-212124 GCF_056538065.1 Ruegeria sp. BH8
CTGCGGTCAGCGTCGTCTTGCCGTGGTCAACATGCCCAATCGTGCCGATGTTGACGTGCGGTTTTGTACGCTCAAACTTTTCCTTTGCCATTCCTCAGGCGCCCTTTTGCGATTTGGGGGACCCTTGGTCCCAGGTTACTATCTGCGCGCGCGAGATATTTGGTTCAAAGGGGAAAATCAAGCACATCCTGAGGGAAATGCGCTTATCCCGCCGGATTTTGCGTAACCTCGGTGGAATCGAGGGGCTGGATCAGGTCTGGCCGTTTTTCGAACCAACCTTTGTCTTCATGTTCTTCAGCCAGCCACTCTTCGACCCGGTCGGCAACTTTCAATGACAGACCGGCCATTTGTTCTTCTTTGGTGCGCTCGTGCCCCGACCCTTTCAGCGCACTGCCTCCGGTCGTGTCTTCCAGCACCTGGAACTGCTTTCCCTTGGCCAGAAACTTTTCTTTCTTCACGTCATAGACGTTGACCAACACAATCGCGGTGCTTTTGGGATTGTAGATGATCGGGATTCCCGGAGGCGCCAGCATGTAGCCTTCCAGGCTGATCCCGATGTCGTATTCCTGCGTGCCTTCATAACGGCCCAGACGAATATCGACCGCATTCTGGATGGCCTTCGTCCATTCGTCGGGCGTTGCGTCGCGCGACACTGGCCCTTGCACGGCCTTGTCAGCGAAGGCGTAGTTGACCCGCAGCTTGAATTCCCCCAGTGACTCGGGCGGTTCATAAACCTGTGTCTGGGTGCAAGCGCCCATCAGGGCCAATCCGGTGATCAGGGTCAGAATGCGCAACATGTCTCTTCTCGATAGGCCTGTTTTTCTTTGGTCTAGCGCACCGATACGGGTTGTGCCAAGCCGTATCGGTGGATTTCTACCGCAACCGAGGCCGGATCACGAAAACTTATAGTCCCGCGGGAAACCATAGGGCGCTTTTTTCCCTACGCTGGCGCGCTTGGACAGCCATTGGGACATATCTGCCTCATGCCGGGTCTTGTCGCCCCCCATGGACCATTTCAGGCCTTCCTCCCAGTTGAAGGTGGTGATGTCAGACAGACCGCCATCCAGCTCCAGCGTCCCCTGTCGCCCGCGTGCCATATTGTATTTTTGCAGGCGCACGCCCTTGCCGCGGGTCATTTCGGGCAATTCCTCGATCGGAAAGACAAGGAACTTGCCGTTCTGGGACACGATTGCAACGTGGTCGCCCTCGACCGGTATACAGATCACTGCTGTTTCGTTGTCCTTGACGTTCAGCACCTGCTTGCCGTTTCGCGTCTGGGCCAGCACGTCATCTTCGGGCACCATGAACCCGTTGCCCGCATCCGAAGCCACCAGCAGCTTGCGCCCCGGCTTGTGAATCAGGATATCGATGATCCCTGCCTCGTTCGGCAGGTCGACCATCAGGCGCAGGGGTTCGCCCATACCCCGCCCGCCGGGCAGGTTGGCCGCGCTGACTGTATAGAACCGCCCGTTCGAAGCGAAGACCAGCAACCGGTCGGTCGTTTCCGCATGGAAAATAAAGCGCGGCCCGTCGCCATCCTTGAACTTCAATTCACGGGTCAGGTCGATATGACCGGTCATGGCGCGAATCCAACCCATCTGAGAGCAGACGACCGTGATCGGTTCGCGGTCGATCATCGCCTCAAGCGGCACTTCTTCGACCTCGCCCGCTTCGGCGAACCGCGTGCGGCGTGCGCCGCCTTCGTAATCTTTGCCGAAGGTCTTTTTCGTCTCTTTCAACTGCTCGGCAATCCTGGCCCATTGCAGGCCTTCGTCGGCCAGCAGGTCTTCGAGGTTGGCGCGTTCCAGCATCAACTCATCACGTTCGCGGACCAGCTCCATCTCTTCCAGACGACGCAAGCTGCGCAGGCGCATGTTGAGGATCGCGTCAACCTGAATCTCGGACAACTCGCCCTCGCCCGGTTTGGGTGAGACATAGTCGGCCTCGCTGGTGGCGCGGATGTGGTCGATCCCCCAATCCTCGCGCATAAGCGCGGCTTTGGGGTCGTCGTCATAGCGGATGATGTCGATCACACGGTCGAGGTTCAGGAAGGCAACGATAAAGCCTTCGAGCACTTCCAGCCGGTGGTCGATCTTGGCCATGCGGTGGCGCGAGCGGCGGATCAGCACCTCTTGCCGGTGATCAAGGAAAGCGCGCAGCACTTCCTTCATCGAGCAGACTTTGGGCGTCACCCCGTCAATCAGCACGTTCATGTTCAGGCTGAACCGCACCTCGAGGTCCGAGTTGCGATAAAGCATGCCCATCAGCACTTCAGGGTCCACGTTCTTGGAGCGCGGCTCGAGGATCAGGCGGATGTCATCGGCGGATTCGTCGCGCACATCGGCAAGGATCGGGATTTTCTTGGTCTGGATTAGCTCGGCGATCTTCTCGATCAGCTTGGACTTCTGAACCTGATAAGGAATCTCGGTGACGATGATCTGCCATTGGCCGCGCCCCAGATCCTCAACCTCGTACTTGCAGCGTAGCCGGAACGAGCCTCGGCCAGTTCGATAGGCTTGCGCGATGTTCTCGGGCGGCTCGACAATCACGCCTCCGGTCGGGAAGTCAGGGCCGGGCACGTAGTTCAGCAACGTGTCATCGCGCGCGTCCGGCGTCTTGATCAGATGCAGACAGGCGTCGCAGAGTTCCGAGATGTTGTGCGGCGGGATATTCGTCGCCATCCCCACCGCGATACCACTTGCGCCATTGGCCAGCAGGTTCGGGAACTGTGCAGGCAGCACGACCGGTTCGGTCAGGGTGCCGTCGTAATTGTCGCGGAAATCAACGGCGTCTTCGTTCAACCCTTCCAGCAGCGCCTCGGCCACGATGGTCATCCGTGCTTCGGTATAGCGCGAGGCCGCCGGGTTATCGCCGTCGATATTGCCGAAATTGCCCTGCCCGTCGACCAGCGGATAGCGGACGTTGAAATCCTGTGCCAGACGCGCCATCGCGTCGTAAATCGCGGCGTCGCCATGCGGGTGATAGTTGCCCATCACGTCGCCGGAAATCTTGGCAGACTTCCGGAAACCTCCGGTTGCACTGAGTCGCAACTCTCTCATCGCATAGAGGATTCGGCGGTGAACCGGCTTCAACCCGTCCCGCGCATCGGGCAGCGCCCGGTGCATGATGGTGGACAGCGCATAGGTCAGATACCGCTCACCAATCGCACGGCGCAGCGGTTCCGCCACCTCGCCCCCACCTGTGGGGGCCTGCATGTTGGGGTCATCGATCGTATCGTTCATATATGATGTGATACGACGCAAGTGCGCCTTGGTAAAGCGAGCAGCACATAAATTGCTGGGGAAAAGTCGTGCTTTTTGCAACAGGGGGAGACACCGTGTTGTTTTCCCCCATTTTTCGACTCGTCCCCCGAAATATGCTAAGATCTCATCAATTGATTTGCTGCCATTTGTTGATGTTACGATTGCTTTGGGGGATGCGCCATGACGCGCCTGATACTTGTTACCTTTGCCGCGCTCGGCTGGACCTTTTACGTGATGAGCGGTGGCCCTGATTTTGAACCGCGCGGCGTGCGCCCTGCCAAACCGGGACGCGTGGCCGTAGTGGCAGAACCGGTTGCCCCGGTCGTTGAGCCTGCACCTGTCGAAGATTTGGTCACCCGTGCCGCAGTCAAACCCGCTCTGGTGGTTCCACCTGTTGCCGAGGCGGTAACCCAATTGGGTGAGACCGAAACAAAGGCCCTCCTCTCGCAGGTCGCGGCTGGCCTGAAAGCCAATCCCTCGCTGTTTCAAGACGAAAGCGTGACCCTGACCCTGGCATCACTGGAACAGGGTGTGACCGCACTGGAGCAGGTGGTCACCGACGCCGAGTTGCCCACAGTCGAACTGCCCACGCCTGCCGAGGCCCAGACCGACATCCGCGAGATTTCGGGCACCCGGGTCAATCTGCGCGATGGCCCCGGCACGATCTATCCCATCATCGGCAAGGCCGCGCTTGGCCAAAGGGTCGAGGTCCTGAGCGATTCCGGCACCGGCTGGCTGCGCCTGCGCGTGTTGCCCGCGCAACAGGTCGGGTGGATTTCAGCATCACTTGTCCGGAAAACATCAAACTGACGCCCGGACGTCATTGCCCTGCCGCAAACCCCGCCCTAGCTTTTGGCGGGGTTCAGCTTCGGAAGGCACATGCAGAAATCGATTCTTATTACGGGATGCTCGTCGGGCATTGGGCTGGACGCAGCACACGGAATGCGTGCGCGAGGCTGGCGTGTGTTTGCATCCTGCCGACAGCAGCGCGACTGTGATCGCCTGCGCGCGCAAGGGTTTGAAAGCCCCAGAATCGACTATACCGAGCCCGACAGCATTTCCTCGGGATTGTCATATGTACTTGAGGCAACGGGCGGAACACTGGACGCGCTGTTCAACAACGGCGCGCACGGGCTGCCCGGTGCGGTTGAAGACGTCCCGACAGACGCTCTGCGTCATATCTTTGAAACCAATGTCTTTGGATGGCACGAACTGACCCGACAGGTTATTCCCGTCATGCGGGAACAGGGTCACGGCCGGATCGTGCAATGTTCCTCGGTACTTGGTCTTGTTGCCTTCCCCTGGCGCGGCGCATATGTCGCCACCAAATACGCCATCGAAGGACTGACCGACACCTTGCGGCTGGAGCTGCGGGATACAGACATTCAGGTCGTTTTGATCGAGCCGGGCCCGATCACCTCAAAGCTCAGGGAAAAGGCAATCCCGGTGTTCGAAAAATACATCGACTGGGAGAACTCGGCCCTGCGGGAAAAATACGAAGGTTCGCTGCTGAAGCGACTATACGAAAACAGTGCGCCCGACTGGTTCGAACTGCCCGCCTCTGCCGTCACCGACAAGCTGGCCCATGCGGTCGAGGCGCGCCGCCCCAAACCACGCTACTATGTGACCACCCCGACATATGTCGCAGGGGTTCTGCGCCGGATTCTGCCCACAAAAGCCACGGATCGCATCCTTTCGGATATCTGAGACGTTATTTCCCGTTCGCTTTTCGTCACCTTGACGCTAGATGGGGATAATCGAAAAAACCGGACGGTGACTTTAAATGGACCCTTTAATGGTCATTCTGCTTCTGGCCATGGCGGCAGTTGTCGTTGTGTTAGCCCTGGGCATCGCGAATTTCGGCAAAGGCGGCATGGAAGCAGCTAAGAAAAGCAACAAGATGATGCGCCTGCGTATCCTCTTTCAGTTCATCGCCGTTATTTTGATCGTGCTATACGTCTATCTACGCGGGCAAGGGGTACAGTAATGGTTGTGCTCAACAAAATCTACACGCGCACCGGCGACGATGGCAAAACCGCTCTGGGCAATGGCGAGCGTGTGGCAAAGTATTCGGGCCGCGTTGCCGCCTACGGAACAGTGGACGAGCTGAATTCTTTTGTTGGCGTGGCCCGTACCGAGGCCGAAGGCAAAGTCGATGCCGCCTTGTCGCGGATTCAGAACGACCTGTTTGATCTTGGCGCGGATTTCTGCCGCCCTGAAATGGAGAAGGATGCCGAAGCGGACTATCCACCGCTGCGAATCGTATCCGCTCAGATCGACCGGCTGGAAGCCGAAATTGACATCATGAACGAAACACTGGAACCGCTGCGCAGCTTCATCCTGCCGGGGGGGTCGCGGCTGGCCGCGCATTTGCACGTGTGCCGCACCGTATCGCGTCGCGCCGAGCGATTGGCAGTCGAGTTGACAAATATGGAACCGGTTAACGACGTGGCCGTCAAATACCTCAACCGGCTAAGTGACTGGTTTTTCGTCGCGGCCCGTTGCGCAAACAATGATGGCAAGGACGACGTGCTGTGGGTTCCTGGCGCGAACCGCTGAATATTTCCCAGAAAATAGGCACAATGCGGGCAACAATCTTGCGTGCCTCAAGGTAAAAAACTGCAAAACGCGACGTCCCGACGCGACGACGTGACGATTTTGCTCTGTTTTGCGGGTGCAGCAGACGTTATCAAGTCCGACGAGAGCATTGGTGGAGTCGCCTTCGCGGCTTGCCGTTTTTTGAGGAGAAAGCGCTACAATGAAGGTACTGGTACCTGTCAAACGCGTGATTGACTACAATGTGAAGGTCCGCGTGAAAGCGGACGGTAGCGGTGTTGATCTCGCCAATGTCAAAATGTCGATGAACCCGTTCGACGAGATTGCGGTTGAAGAGGCCATTCGCCTGAAAGAGGCTGGCAAGGCAGACGAAGTTGTTGCCGTTTCAATTGGTGTGAAGCAGGCGCAGGAGACGCTGCGGACCGCGCTGGCCATGGGGGCTGATCGGGCGATTCTGGTTGTTGCGACGGATGATGTGCACACCGATATCGAGCCGCTGGCAGTTGCCAAGATCCTGGCCAAAGTGGTCGAGGAAGAGCAGCCCGGCATCGTTCTGGCGGGCAAGCAGGCGATCGACAACGACATGAACGCCACCGGTCAGATGCTGTCGGCCCTGTTGGGCTGGTCGCAGGGCACCTTTGCCTCGGAACTGGATATTGAAGGCGACAGTGCCAAGATCACCCGCGAGGTGGATGGCGGGTTGCAGACTATCAGCGTCAAGATGCCGACCATCGTGACCGTTGACCTGCGCCTGAACGAGCCGCGCTATGCGTCGCTGCCCAACATCATGAAGGCGAAGAAAAAGCCGCTGGATGAGAAAACCGCCGCCGATTACGGCGTCGACGTCACGCCGCGCCTGGAAATCGTCAAGACCGAAGAACCGCCGGCACGTGCCGCAGGTATCATCGTTGGCTCGGTGGATGAGCTGGTTTCGAAACTCAAAGAAGTGGGGGCTGTGTAATGGCTGTACTTCTGCTTGCCGAAGTCAATAATGGCGAACTGGCGCTGGACGCCACTGCCAAGGCAGTAAACGCTGCCAAGGTGCTGGGTGACGTGACCGTTCTGGCCGCAGGTGGCTCGGCCGCCGCTGCCGGCGAGGCTGCCGCCAAGATCGACGGCGTGTCCAAGGTGCTGGTTGCCGAAGACGCATCGCTGGGTCATCGCCTGGCGGAATCGACCGCCGCGCTGATCGTGGGTCTGGCCGATGGGTACGAGCATATCGTGGCCCCCGCGACCACCGACGCCAAGAACGTGATGCCGCGCGTCGCAGCCCTGCTGGACGTGATGGTGATCTCGGATGCCTCGGGCGTGGTCGATGGCTCGACGTTTGAGCGCCCGATCTATGCGGGCAACGCGATCCAGACCGTGAAGTCGAACGACGCCAAGAAGGTCGTCACCATCCGCACCGCGTCCTTCGATGCGGCGGGGACCGGCGGCTCGGCTGCGGTCGAGACCGTCTCGGTCGGCGACAATCCCGGCCTGTCGTCGTGGGTCGAAGACAAGGTGGCTGCAAGCGACCGTCCGGAACTGACCTCGGCTGGCGTTGTTGTCTCGGGCGGCCGTGGTGTCGGCTCGCAAGACGACTTCAAGCTGATCGAAGCTCTGGCTGACAAGCTGGGTGCCGCGGTTGGCGCATCGCGCGCCGCTGTGGACTCGGGCTATGCCCCGAACGACTGGCAGGTGGGTCAGACCGGCAAGGTTGTTGCCCCCGATCTTTATGTCGCGGTCGGCATCTCGGGCGCAATCCAGCACCTTGCGGGCATGAAGGATTCAAAGGTCATCGTTGCGATCAACAAGGACGAAGAAGCCCCGATCTTCCAGGTCGCCGACTTCGGACTGGTTGCCGACCTGTTCCAGGCAGTCCCGGAACTGACCGAAAAACTCGGCTGACCACAGCCCGGGATCTGAGCCCCACAATCACCAAAGGCCCGCCACCAAGCGGGCCTTTTTCAATTTAACCCCCTCAAAGCCACCTCAAGCTTCAAAGCTATCTCCCTGTGCGCGGAGGGGCCGAGCATATGCTCGGCCACAGGCTGTTGCAGCGTCCCGAACAACACGTCCTCGATCTCGTCTGACAAGGAGGACACACAGACCGTGCATTCCACTACATCGGCACACAACGGTCGAACCTGTTCGATCATGTCAGCATCGGGCAAGACAAGGTCGCGATGCCGGTCCTCCTGTCGCTGTATATGCAGCCAGAGAAGAACAACCCGTGGCTTGATCCGTCGCACCAGCTCGGATGTGTTGCGCAACCAAGTCTCTCGCAACTCCTGCGCCACAACCTCAAAACGCGCGTCCTTTATGGCCCGCAATCTCTCCAGTAAATGCCTGACAAAGTGGATTTCCGTGAAATCGACCTCAGGATAAAGGTCCTGCAAGTCGCACGAGGGTTCAAGAAACCGATCATTCCGACGCGAATGCACGCGATAAAACCTGTTCGACTGGTACGGCACGTCCAGCACTTGCAGCACACAAAGGTCTGATCCATTGACATGATTTAAGACCCCCGGATCAGCAAGCAACGCATCAGCCCCACAAAAAAGACTGCCAAAATTGATACAGGGTTGCGGCAATCTTTTGGCAAGCAATGCCGGGTACGGGTATTCCACGAACCGGCCAAACGTCTCTTCTCCACCCAGACAGGCCACATAAGGCGTCTCAAGATTTCCGTGCGGCGCCCGAAACCAAAGGTTTGATCCTGCATATTGGCACGCGGCCTCTGTGCCGTCGCTTACCCGATGAAAGCTCATACCAAGCCCCCCAAATTTTTCACCCAATTGCCAATTTGCGGCCTTAGGTATTGAGAATCTCCTAATGCGCGCATTTGAAGCAAAATTGACCGGTTCGATCCCCTTGCCGCCCGCCCCGGTCTGCCGATACTGTCCCGGTATCCTCCAGGGCAAAGGCAGCTGAACATGGAAGTTAAATCGGTCGGGGTGATTGGTGCGGGTCAGATGGGCAACGGCATTGCTCATGTTCTGGCTTTGGCGGAATACGATGTCTTGCTGAATGATGTCAGTCAGGATGCGTTGAACAGCGCAATGGCCACGATCGAAGGCAACATGGCGCGTCAGGCGTCACGCGGCAAGATCACTGACGATGCGATGCAGGCAGCCCTGAAGCGTATTACAACCACCCTTGAATTGCCGCAGCTGGGGCAGACAGATCTGGTGATCGAGGCCGCGACCGAGCGGGAAACGGTCAAACAGGCCATTTTCGAAGATCTGCAACCTCACCTTCTGCCGCATACGATCCTGACGTCGAATACGTCGTCCATTTCCATCACGCGTCTGGCCAGCCGCACGGACCGGCCCGAACGTTTTATGGGTTTCCACTTCATGAACCCGGTTCCAATCATGCAATTGGTGGAACTGATCCGCGGCATCGCAACGGATGAGGAAACCTTCAAAGCCTGCAAGGCGGTCGTGGACCGGCTGGGCAAAACGGCCGCCAGCGCCGAAGATTTCCCGGCTTTCATCGTTAACCGCATCCTGATGCCGATGATCAACGAAGCCGTTTATACGCTTTATGAAGGTGTCGGAAGCGTCCAATCCATTGATCAATCGATGAAGCTGGGCGCGAATCATCCAATGGGGCCATTGGAATTGGCGGACTTCATCGGGCTGGACACATGTCTTGCCATCATGAACGTCTTGCATGATGGTCTGGCTGATACCAAGTATCGCCCCTGCCCGCTTTTGACCAAATACGTCGAGGCAGGATGGCTGGGGCGCAAGACGCAACGCGGTTTCTATGACTATCGCGGCGAGGTGCCGGTTCCGACCCGCTAACAAAACCGCCCTTGCCAAGCACGGTGTCGGTCAGATGAAGACACGGGTCAGGATTGACCTGACTTGCCCAGCGACATTGTATGGTTTCTGAGCCACATCATGAAACCACGCGGGTCACGTTCCAGCTGTTCCATGTCCTGATCCGAGATCGGATTGCCAATGACCGGCGATTGCGGTTTTTTGCACGAGCGGACGATTTCATGCAGCAGCAACCCTTGCCGGAGGATCGGCGACAGCTTGTTTGCAATCTGATACCAGCGCGAGTTGCTGCCGGGAAAGAATATAGGCAGCACGCGCGCACCCGAACGGCGGATCATCTTTGCAGTGAACACATTCCACTCGCGCTCGACCGCGGGGCCGAACCAGTCATCCGAGGACATGACGACGCCGGACGGGAACAGCGCCACGACGCCGCCGTCTTTCAGATGGTCCATCGCCTTCCCACGCATTTCCAGCATCTTGGCCTGCGCCTCGGGGTCATGCGGAAACGGAACCGGGATCATGAAAGACGTCGCTGCCTCATCAAGACCCGTCAGGACCGAGCGGGTCAGAATGCGATAATCACTGCGGACCCGCCCGATCAACTCGGCCAGAATCATACCGTCCACCATCCCGTGAGGGTGGTTGGCAACGACAACCACGGGGCCGGTTTTTGGGATACGGGCGATCTGTTCTTGCGGTGTGGTCAGGTCAATCCCCATCACCTCAAGCGCGCCACCCCAGAACCGCTGCCCCCGGTAAAGTTCGTTCTTTTTCTCGAATTTATTAACCATCCGCAGAATGGTCAGCTTGCCCGTACACCATTCGATTGCGCGAATGGCCGTCGAAGTCCAGGCATCGTCGAAAGAGTTCGCATAGGTCAGAGTTCTACGATCGTAGATCTCGCCCTGATCTGCGGTCCCATCCACCACCGGGCTTGTCTTGGTCTCGTGCGTCGTTTCCGCCAATTCCTGGCCTTCCCGTTCTTTCTGTCCTGGCGAGGGCGGCTTAGAACCCCTCTCCGAACTTGTCGTTCACAAGCGCTTCCAGAGCTTCTGCCAATGCTTCAGCATCCGGTCCGGAGGTCTCGACGTCAATAGTTGTTCCGCGTGATGCTGCCAACATCAAAAGGCCCATAATACTGTCGCCTGACGCAGAAATCCCGTCCTTCGACACCTCGGCATGCGCATCGAAACCTTCCACTACCTCAACCAGCTTCGCCGAAGCGCGGGCATGCAGACCTTTTTCATTTATTATTTTCAGGCTTCGAGTGGTCATATTCATCAATCCGATTTTAGTCCAATGTCACATTTTGCGCATTGATGTATTTCCGTCCAGCTTCCATTGCCTGACGAACAGCATCACCAACGGGTAAGTGGCGGCTTTTGGCCAATTTAATGAGCATTGGCAGGTTTGCCCCATACAATATCCGCCGATCCTGAGGGGCGCAGGCCCGCAGACTCAGATTTGAAGGGCTGCCGCCGAACAGGTCGGTTACAACAACAACACCGTCGCCCATATCCACTTCGTCAGCCGCACAACAGATTTCCGCCTGTTTTTCATCCCTGTCGTGGTCGGGTTCGATCGCAATGGCCACAAGGCCGGGCTGCGGTCCGACCACATGCTGTGTGGCGGCCAGGTATTCCTGGGCCAAACCGCCATGCGCAACGATCACAATTCCGATCAATCCGACCTCACATTCAACGACCGACGTTCCATCTCGCGATGCCTAATTGCCACCTGCTGCCCATCCTCTGCAAGGGCCTTTGCAACGGCTTCTGCCATTGCGACGGATCTGTGTTGCCCACCCGTGCATCCGAAAGCCACCGACAGATGTGCTTTTCCTTCGGCCCGAAAGGCCGGCAGCAACAAGGTTAGCAAATCCATCACCCGTCCAAGAAAGGGTTCGTAATTCTTATCCGATTGGACATAGCGCGCAACGTCCGAGTGTCGCCCATCCGCCGCCCGCAACTCGGGGCGCCAATAGGGGTTTGCCAGAAACCGGCAATCAAAGACCATGTCCAACCCGCGGGGAAGGCCCCGCTTGTACGAAAACGACTCGATTGAAACTGCCAGATGTCGCCCCCCTTGAGGCGCAAACCAGTTTTCAACTTCTTCCCGTAACTGGTGCACGTTCAGTTGGCTTGTATCGATCAGGGTATCTGCAATTTCGCGAATGGGGGCCAACAGCTCTTTTTCACGCTGAACACCGGTCTCAGGGCTGGCATCTTTGGCGACGGGATGCCGCCTGCGGGTTTCCGAGAACCGGCGCACCAATACGTCGTCGCTGCAATCCAGATACAGAACGGTCAGATCCACCCGCGCCATGCGGCCCAGGCTTTCGGCCAGTTCGATAAACCCTATTGTCGAGAAATCGCGATTGCGGGCGTCAATGCCCAGCGCCATTGGGCGGTCGCTGTCCGCACTGTCCAGCAGGCGCAGCAACAGGCCCATCGGCAGATTGTCGATGGCCTCAAAACCCAGGTCTTCCAGTACATGAATGGCTGTGGATCTTCCCGCCCCTGATGGGCCTGTTACCAGCACGATCCGCCGTTGCTCTGTCATTTGTTCGGCCATTCCGGGTGTACACGCCCATTCTTCAGAAGCTGCATCAACGCTGCGGCCAAGTTGGGCACGCCCGCCCCACGAAGCAAGGGAACAGTTTGCCCCAGCAGCACGATTGTCGCCTCGGCAGGTAACCTTTGTGGCTCGTTTTGATCCAGATCCACAACATAGTCCAAGGGGACCGGTCCGAATACATCCGCTTTGATCAAACCAATGTGACGGGCCTCGATCAAACCCTGTATCTGCGGCACGGCGGCGGCAATGACCTGATGGTCCTGCCTTGACAGGTCGACCCGATCATCCGCGACCAGACCCGCCCCATAGGCCATCATCTGCAATGCTAGAGCCGATTTTCCCGCGCCCGAAGCACCGACAATCAACAGCCCGCGCCCGGCCACTGTTACGCATGAAGCGTGCACACAAGCGCTGTCCCGGTCTTTGGCGTCTGACAGAGAACCTGCTTGCATGAGTTATACAGGTAACCCCACTACAAAGCGTGCCCCTAGCGGGTCTGATGTAATATCCGCTTCGGTCGGGCGGATATTCTCAGCCCAGATTACGCCGCCATGGGCTTCGACAATCTGTTTCGAGATGGCCAGACCAAGCCCCGAATTGTTACCGAAGTGCTCTGCCGGGCGTTGCGAATAGAAACGCTTGAACACTTTGGTCAAGGCCTGTTCCGGAATACCCGGCCCGGTGTCTTCGACCACGACAAGAACACGGTTGTCTCGCTGACGTACCCAGACGCGGATGGCATCACTTTCTTCACAGAAGGAAATGGCATTGGTGATCAGATTGACGAACACCTGCGCCAGCCGTGCCTCAAGCCCGTTGATGACAATCGGTTCGGATGGCAGATCGGTGATATAGTCGATCCCCTTGGACCGCGCGTCTTCACCCAGATATTGACCGATATTGCCAATCAGCTTGAGCAGATCAAAGGGTTGTTCTTCTTCCTTAACCAGTTCCGCATCAAGACGTGACGCGTTCGAGATGTCGCTGACCAGCCGGTCCAGGCGCCGAACGTCATGTTCGATTACACCCAGCAGCTTGTCGCGCTGATCTTCGCGCTTGACCATGCGAAGCGTGCCAACAGCGGATTGCAGGCTGGCCAAGGGGTTCTTGATTTCATGGGCGACATCAGCGGCGAACTGTTCGTTTGCGTCGATCCGATTATACAGAGCAGTCACCATGCCCCGCAGAGCGCGGCTGAGGCGACCGATTTCATCCGGACGGGCGCTAAGATCAGGTATGCGAATGCGCCCCGGATTGACCCCTGTGCCCCGATCCTTACCCATTTCCGCCGCTGCGGCCAGGTCTGCCAACGGGTTGGCGATGGTCGAAGCCAGCACAAGGCTCAGGCCCACCGAAACCAGCAAAGCCACCACGAACATTTGCAGAATGCGCTCCTGCTCACGGCGGGCCAGTGCGTCGATCTCACCGGCGGGGCCTGTGATGGCAACTGCTCCGGCAGGGGTATCCTCGTAAAGAATCGGAGCAGCGGCTACGATCACGGTCTCACCTGCGGCGTCCTGAACTGCCTGAACCTGCCTTTGACCTGCCAGCGCCTGTGGGATAATTCCCTGCACCCGCTGTGCCAGAGTCGGTGCCTCGACCTCGGTCGACCAGTTGAGAAGGTTCGACACACCGATCCAGACCGCGTTCAACGTGTCGCTGATCACCGTGCTGCCGGTTTGCAGCTCGGAATTGGTTTGCAGAAGAACCGGCATGGCCGACACTTGCGGGGCACCGCGTGTCCAGCCAATCAGGGTGCCACTGGCGTCATAGACAAAGACTTCCCCGCCTTCAGGAAGTGTCAAACCTGACAGCGTATCTCTGACGTCGAGGTTGCCAGCATCCTGCGCGGTGTGCTGCGCACCCTGGCGCAGCTGGGTTTCAAAGACGTTGCTGACCAGCTGCGCATCGCCAAGCAGATTGCGCGCCGTCTGCTGAACCGTCTCTTTCCGCGAATCGTCCAGATACAGCAATCCTGTAACCAGGATCACCAGCGCGATCAGGTTGAAGGTGATGATCTTGCGCGCCAAAGGCGAGCCTCGCAGAGAAAACAGGTTTCTCTGGGACCGCTTTTCCCTCAGTTCCGCTGACTCGGTATCGTCGGGAATGACCCAGTCATCCCCGAGTACGACGTCACCGTCACGTAGTTCGCTGGCTGCTTCGGTGTCGCGCACGAGAGCCCATTACCCCTTGCTGGCGTGGCGCCTATTCTTCGTTGTACCGATAACCGATACCATAAAGGGTTTCGATCGCCGAAAACTCGGGATCAGCCGCGCGCATCTTCTTGCGCAGACGCTTGATGTGGCTGTCGATCGTCCGGTCATCCACATAAACCTGATCATCATAGGCCACATCCATCAGCTGGTCGCGGCTTTTGACGAAACCCGGACGCTGGGCAAGTGCCTGAAGAAGCAGGAATTCGGTCACGGTCAGGGATACATCATTCCCTTTCCAGCTGACCGCATGGCGCAGCGGGTCCATCCGCAAGTCGCCGCGTTCCATAACCTTTGTGTCGTTGCTATTGGCCGCAATCGCGTCGCCGCTTGTTGCTTCTTGCCGACGCAGCAGAGCGCGGATGCGCTCAACCAGCAACCGTTGCGAGAAGGGCTTTTTCACATAGTCATCCGCGCCCATGCGCAGACCCAGAACCTCGTCGATTTCATCATCTTTCGAGGTCAGAAAAATCACCGGCATCTGCGTTTTCTGACGCAGCCGTTGCAGCAGATCCATGCCATCCATTCGCGGCATCTTTATATCGAGTACGGCCATATCAGGCAGCTTTTTGTTGAACGCATCCAACGCGGCCTGGCCATCATTATAAGTTTCAACCTCGAAACCTTCGGCTTCGAGTGTCATGGATACAGACGTCAGAATGTTTCTATCGTCATCCACAAGTGCAATCTTTGACATCGGGCTCACCCCTATTCCTGCTCACTCGCGCAATAATTCGCTTATTTGTAAGGCATTGTTGGCGGTTTTAAGACGCCGAATCAATCCGTAACTGCGAATCGTGCCTTTGTTGCGGCAGGTCTGCGGCAAATTTGCCTTTATGCCCGCAAAAATATGCCCGGTTCTCGGTCATTGAATTTGTGATGGCGCTAAACCCGAACTTGGTTGCGCTAACTGCGTCAAACCCGCCTGTTCATGTCCTGAACGACCGTGGTAAGACGCGCCCAACCGCCGGTTTTCCCGGTACACTGCCCCAAAGGCGCCTCAGGGCCCAAAGCCCCCGCGCCGCCACAGGAGAAGATACACATGACATCTGGACGGGTTAACCCGCAATTCCGCCTCGAGGATCAGGGCATCGAGGGTCTGGGCAATGTCTATTATAACTTCATGGAACCGTCGCTGATCGAAGAAGCGCTGAAGCGCGGCGAAGGTACACTTGGGAATGGCGGTGCCTTTCTGGTCACCACTGGCAAGTTCACCGGTCGCTCGCCCAAGGACAAGCACGTCGTCAAAACCAGCAGCGTGGCTGACACTGTCTGGTGGGAAAACAATGCCGAGATGACCCCCGAGGGATTTGACGCCCTCTACCAAGACATGCTGGCCCATATGAAAGGCCGCGACTATTTCGTGCAGGATCTCGTCGGTGGTGCCGATCCGACCTACGCGATCAACGTGCGCATGGTGACCGAGCTTGCCTGGCACAACCTGTTCATCCGTCACCTGCTGCGTCGCCCGGATCGCGAGGATCTGGACGAGTTCACCGCGGACTTCACCATCATCAACTGCCCCAGCTTTCAGGCTGACCCGGCCAAACATAACTGCCGTAGCGAGACGGTTATTGCGCTGAACTTCGACCGCAAGCTGATTCTGATCGGCGGCACCGAATACGCGGGTGAGAACAAGAAATCCGTCTTTACCCTGCTGAACTACATGCTGCCGGAAAAAGGCGTGATGCCGATGCACTGCTCGGCCAACCATGCTGTCGGAAACGCGGTCGATACCGCCGTGTTCTTTGGTCTGTCCGGCACCGGCAAGACAACCCTGTCCGCTGATCCTTCGCGCACGCTGATCGGAGATGACGAGCACGGCTGGTCAGATCGGGGCACCTTCAACTTCGAAGGCGGCTGCTATGCCAAGACCATCAACCTGAACGCCGAAGCCGAGCCGGAAATTTATGCGACCACCTCGAAATTCGGCACAGTGATCGAAAACATGGTCTTTGACCCCGAGACCAAGAAACTGGATTTCGACGACGACTCGCTGACAGCGAACATGCGTTGCGCCTATCCGCTTGAGTATATCTCGAACGCCTCCAAAAGCGCGCTGGGTGGTCATCCGAAGAACATCATCATGCTGACCTGCGATGCCTTTGGTGTACTGCCTCCGATCGCGCGGCTGACGCCTGCACAGGCAATGTATCACTTCCTGTCGGGCTTCACGTCAAAGGTGGCGGGGACCGAGCGTGGCGTTACAGAACCGCAACCCACCTTCTCGACCTGCTTTGGTGCGCCGTTCATGCCGCGTCGCCCGGAAGTCTACGGAAACCTGCTGCGCGACAAGATCGCCCAGCACGGCGCGACCTGCTGGCTGGTCAATACAGGCTGGACCGGTGGCGCCTATGGTGTCGGCAGCCGGATGCCGATCAAGGCCACCCGCGCCCTGCTGACCGCAGCGCTGGATGGTTCACTGCGCGACGCCGAGTTCCGCAAGGACGCCAATTTCGGCTTTGACGTTCCCGTCTCTGTCCCGGGCGTCCCCGAAGTTCTGCTTGACCCGCGTCGGACCTGGGATGATCAGGCCGCATTCGACAAGCAGGCCGAGAAACTGGTGCAGATGTTTGCCGAGAACTTTGAGCAGTATCTGCCGTTCATTGACGACGACATCAAAGCCGTCGCAATCGGATAAACGAAAAAGGGGCCGTCAGGCCCCTTTCTTTTTGCCGATCCGTAGCTTTTTTGCTGTCCGCCGAATACTCATCTTATAGTTGTATGTCGTTAAAAGCACATACAAGTGCGTTGTTTCAAAGTGCGATCTGCGCTAGGCATATTTACTGTTGAGACGAAAAAGCCCGGCACATTCGCGCCGGGCACTGACTGAAAGGACTTTATGGAAGCTCATATGCGCACACTCACAACGCTGGATTGAGCAACCTAATCAGGCTTCTAGTCTAAGTAAACGGGGATGAGTGTCAACATGGGACTGGCTGGTTGGTATTGCTATCAGTGTGGTTCAAATGGTCGCGGACATGCGGCGGTTGGCACAGAAAACTACAGGTAACACCATGACGGAAATCTCGAAACTCACCGAACTACGCAAATTGATGCAAAGCATGGAGCGGACGCTTGGGCTGGAAAAACTATCTCCGGTTGAGCGCGACATCTATTACGCCGCGGAAGAGCTTTCAAAATCCACTCAGGAGGTGCGTACGTTCGGTTTGATCGAGCATACTTTGGTCCAAAGCATTTCACGCCCAACTTTTTTCCGCGCGCTGAAATCGCTGGTCGAAAAAGGCTATCTTTCGCAAAGCGGCAGCGCCAATCGCGGGCGGTACATCGTTCATGCCCCCAGATGACGCGCCCCGTGCGCGCACGGTGATGTGATCGCAATGCGCGGCTGGGCGACTGACACCCTTGCGGCTTCACTGGCTTATGTGCTGGCGTCGATACTGACCTTCGCCGTGCTTATGCCAATGCAGAACGTGTTTTTTCCGGAATACCCAAGCCGGGCGAGCCTGCTGTTTTTGCCACATGGCGTGCGGGTTCTGTCGGCCTGGCTGCTGGGGTGGCGCGCGGTATTTGCGTTGCTGCCGGGTGTGTTCATCGTCTTTGCTTATCTGGCGGGAACGGATGTTTTCCTGCCCACCCGCCTGCTGGCAATTGCTGTCGCGGTTCTGACAGTTCCTGCGGTTTTCTATCTGCTCAAGGCTGTCGGATGGGACCTGTTCCCCAACCCGAACCGCAAACCCTGCTGGATTTGCGTTATGGGCGTGGGCATAGCCACATCCATTCTGGTCTCTGGCCTGACCAATCTGGTCTTTGGCAGTGCAACGGTTGAGTACATCGCCTTCCTGATCGGCGACATCTCGGGCCTGTTCTTTCTGATGCTGGGTCTGTATTTCGCGTTCCGATTTGCAGACAGGCGACCGGGCTAGCGCCTTAGCCCATCAGGCCACGCCGCAGCAGGTTCAATCCCGCCACCAGTAAAACGAACAGCGTGGCCTTGCGAAAGCTGGCCTGATCGATGCGATCCTGCAGTTTCAAACCAACCCACATGCCAAGCATGGCGGGAAAGATCAGTATTACTGAAAACGGAACCGTTTGCACCCGCAGAAAACCGGACCAGACATGCGCGGCCAGTAACATGACCGCCCCCAATCCATAGATGACGCCCTGAATTCGGATCTGCTCGGCCTTCGGGGTATTCAAAGCCGTCAGATAAGCAACTGTGGGAGGACCCCAGATGCCCGACATGCCACCCACGAACCCGGCGACGCCGCCAACAATAGCCTCAACACCGGTTGATGGATGATGTAGCACCAGCCTGACGCCCAGAACCTGCACAAGGGCGAAGAAGGACACGAATGCACCGATCAGCAGCAGGAAGACCGAGCCGGGCACCAGCGTAACCAGCTGTGCGCTCAGCACCAGAAAAATACCGCCAACGACCAGGAACACCCGAAATCGTCGAATAGAGCTGAGTGCGGCGCTGGCGCCCCCGCGAAAAGCCTGAACGCCGTTGGTGACAAGGGTCGGCAGAATAAGCCCTGCCAGGGTCAGATCCGGTGGCAGAAACGAATTCAGGCCAGATACAAACACCATGGGCATGGCAAATCCAACCATGCCCTTGACCCATCCGGCGGCAAAGGCGACGGCGATGGCAAGTAACAGCTCTTGCGGCGACAGAAGGGAAAACAGGTCCATGCCTTCTAGATATCATCTGGATTTTCTTCTGCATTGCAAAAATGATAAGGTAATTTTTGAACTTTCTAGCAGCAAATTGAGTATTTTTGTTGCGCTGCACGTGCAGCATGATATGACCAGACGACCGAGGAAAGGACGCGATTCATGGCCCATGACGGACAGGATATGACCCAAATGACAACTGATGCAGTTTTGCCCGATCTTCTGGATTTAACGCGGGCCGCCGTGCCTGCTGTGGACGCCGTTTTTGAAAAAGCCCGCGCATCCGTGCGTGGCATGGTGACTGCTGAGGGCCGGGTTTCTGGCGCATTGATCGAAGCAAATCAGACCGCCGCGCATGGTCTGGCCTGGCTGGCGACATATTCGCAGTCGCTGCAACAGATGCAGCGCTGGGCAGAAGCGCTGCAAGCCGATGGTAAATTTGGCGAGATCGAGCAGTTGCTGCACCAGATAGCCTTTGGCGAATATCTGCATCAGGTCGCGGGCGGTATTCTGATGAACCAGGGCGAGGTGGTGCGTCTTCAGGATATGGGTCTTGGCTGGGACGCGCTGTCGGGCTTTCAATCGACCGAAGTACAGACCCTGATGGCACGGGCCAATTCTCAGGCCGCACGTAGCCGTCTGGTTGCGCTGATGCAGGATCAGGCCGGAGCTACGATGTTCGGCGCGTCCGGTCTGGATGAAGAGCTTGAGATGATCCGGGACCAGTTCCGCCGCTACGCGCAGGAAAAGGTCGAACCAAACGCGCATGACTGGCACCTGAAGGATGAACTGATTCCGCTGGAAATCATTGAAGAACTGGCGGAAATGGGCGTTTTTGGTCTGACCATCCCCGAGGAGTTCGGTGGGTTTGGCCTGTCCAAAGCGTCGATGTGCGTGGTGTCCGAGGAACTGTCGCGTGGCTATATCGGCGTGGGTTCGCTGGGTACCCGATCCGAGATTGCGGCCGAGTTGATCATCGCGGGCGGCACCGACGCGCAAAAGGCACAGTGGTTGCCAAAGATCGCCAGTGCCGAGATCCTGCCGACCGCCGTTTTCACGGAACCTAACACCGGTTCAGACCTTGGCAGCCTGCGCACGCGCGCGGTCAAGGATGAGAATGGCGATTACAAGATCACCGGCAACAAGACCTGGATCACCCACGCCGCGCGAACCCATGTGATGACCCTGCTGGCGCGGACCAACCCCGACAGCACCGACCACCGCGGCCTGTCCATGTTCCTGGCGGAAAAGACACCGGGCACTGACGAGAACCCCTTCCCGACCCCCGGCATGACCGGTGGCGAGATCGAGGTTCTGGGCTATCGCGGCATGAAGGAATACGAGCTGGGTTTTGACGGCTTCCACGTCAAGGGTGAGAACCTGCTGGGCGGAGAAGAAGGCAAAGGTTTCAAACAGTTGATGGAAACCTTCGAAAGTGCGCGCATCCAGACCGCCGCCCGGGCCATCGGTGTGGCACAGTGTGCGCTGGACATCGCCATGCAATATGCGATCGACCGCAAGCAGTTCGGAAAATCTCTGATCAACTTCCCGCGCGTGTCCGGCAAGCTGGCGATGATGGCGGTCGAGATCATGATCGCGCGTCAGCTGACCTATTTCAGCGCATGGGAAAAAGATCACGGCCAGCGCTGTGACCTTGAGGCCGGTATGGCCAAGCTGCTTGGTGCACGTGTGGCCTGGGCTGCGGCGGATAACGGGTTGCAGATTCATGGCGGCAACGGCTTTGCGCTGGAATACAAGATCAGCCGCGTTCTGTGTGACGCGCGTATCCTTAACATTTTCGAAGGGGCTGCCGAAATTCAGGCACAGGTCATCGCACGACGTCTGCTCGGGTGACCCATTTCGGCAGTCCTGTTTCCCCGACTGGCCCGGCGCTTGCGCCGGGTCTTTTTCCTGTATTGTACAATCTGTACGCGGTCCGAACCGTGCAGAGTACGTTTTGTACAAAACATTCCAATGCCCCTCGTGGCCCGCGTGACGGTCACAAATGACCCTCGTGCTTCAAAACTTCCCCCTTTGATCCCGCCCCTTTCACCGGTAGAGCATCAGCCGGACACGAGACGGAAAAATAACTTTTGGGAAACCGCATGACCCGATCTTTCCTTGCCATTTGGGCCGTTCTTGCGGCTCTTGCTCTGGCGGCTTGCACCACCTCGCAGCCGACGGTGAGCCGGAGTGATGTGGACGCGCTGGCGCAATCGATCCGGGGGCTTGGGGCGGATGTCGATCCGGCCGAGGCACAGCAAGCGGCCACGATTGCCTTTGCCTATTCGCAGCAGCTGAAGCAGGACTGGAATGTCACCGACCCGGCGATCATCCACAATGCCAAGATCATCAACGGGTTCCGCGAAAAGGGCCTGTGCAATGACTGGGCCGAAGCGATGACCAAACGCTTGCGGCAGGAAAATTTCCGGACGCTGGACCTGAACTGGGCCACGTCGCCTCCAACCCCGTTTCGCATCATCCACCATTCGGCATCGATCAGCGCCAAGGGGGACACGATGTATGACGGTATCATCCTCGACCCCTGGCGCAACAGCGGTGCCTTGTTCTGGGCGCCGGTGCGCGAGGATACGCGATACAACTGGGCACCCCGGCTGGAAGTGCGCGAGCGGCTTCTGAACGGGTCTTTGCCCTACTGACCCGGTTTCGCCGACAGGGCTGATACGCTAGAACCCTGCCATGACACGCCTGATCCTGACCCTGCCTTTGATGGCCCTGTTTCAATGCGACAGGGATGAAACCGTCGCCGCCTATGGCGCGGCAGACCGGACATGGGCGTTGCAGGAGATCGACGGACAGCCCTTTGCCGCCAGCGCCCTGCTGCGGTTCCCCGAAGAGGGCAGGATCGCCGGAAATGCCCCCTGCAACGGCTATGAGGGCACGCTGAACGCGCCCTACCCGTGGTTCGAAATTCAGGACCTGAGAGCAACGCGGGCCGCCTGCGCCGGGCTTGAGGCCGAAGGGGTCTATTTCGCCGCCCTTTTGGCCATGACCCAATCCGAAGTGTCGGGCGATGTGCTGATCCTGCGCAATGAGGACGGGCACGAGATGGTGTTCACAGCCGCCGAGTGACCTGATCCACGAACCGCGCGCGCGCCTCGGGCAAAGGGTTATGCCCCAGCGCAGGGGCGACGCGGTGGTTCAGGAAATATCCGGTTGTGCGCAAAGCCTCGGCAATCTCGGCATCCGGCGCGGTGCCTTCACCCCGCAGACAGGGCGGCAGCGGCAACAGCTTGTCTGCCCATTCCCCCGCTCCTTTGACACTGACAGCGCGCCCGGTCTTGGGCGACACATAAACCAGCCCCTCGGTCGTGCCGGTCGCGGCGCAGGCGGTCAGATCAAGGCCAAAGCCAAGCTCGTCCAGCAACGCCAGTTCCCATCGCAGGTAGGCCAGCGGCCATATCTCATCCTGTCCCAACAGGTCCATCAACCGCTCGGTCCGGGTATAGAGCGCCGGGTGCGCCTCTCGTTCGGGCAGGCAGAAGGACAAAAGCGACACGACGGCGTTCAGCCCGGACAGGGCCAGCCGCCCGGAAAACGCTGCCGCCGCGCGCGAGCGCAGGGGTTCGACCTGAAAGGTGCCGATATGTTCTTCCAGCCGCGCACGCCACAGCACATCCAGTTGCGCGCCGGGTTGCAGGATGGGTGCGATCTTGCGGCTGGTCCCGCCCCGCACCACACCGGCATGACGCCCGTGGGATTCGGTAAAGACCTCGATAATCGCCGAGGTTTCGCCGTGGCGGCGAGAGGTCAGTAGGATGCCGTGATCGCGCCAGTCCAATTCGGGGTCCTGTCGGTGATTAAGTTGTGGTGTTCCCAGAAAATCGTGAAGGGGTCCGTTCTGCAATGGTTTTGCACATCAAACGCGGAAAGATACGTCAATCGCTTGGTCCGACGGCAGGGGGCTAGTGGTTTAAGTGGGACGAAGTGCCAATTCGCTGCGGATGCGCCGAGGTCTACTATTCCCGCTTAGTCGTCCATACCGAGGGTGAAATCGCAGAATTGCGTATATTGCAGGGTCACGTTGCCGTTCGATATTTCAAGCACTCCGTATTGTGGTGCTTCTTTAGCAGGCTTGAAGCTATCCCAATCCCAAGGAGGACGCGGTGCTGGCGCTTGAAACGACAACGCACCCAATGTCGCGAAAGGGATACCACGAACTGTCCCACAGGTAGGCCTATGAACATGCCCCATGAATAAGTGCTTCACGTTTGTATGGCGGCAAACGACATTCAAAAAAGCTTCTTCGTCCTCAAGTCTGATTTCATCTTGTTTAGGCAATCCAAGCGCGAACGGCGGGTGATGCATGAAGATGTAAGCGGGGCGATCGTCATTCCTGCTCAACAGGCTATCCAACCAGCCTCGCCGCACTTCGCAAAATTGGCCTGCGTGGGAGCCAACCTTATGGGTGTCCAAGCAAACCACTGTACCGTCAGCGGTCTCTAGGGCGAATTGGATAAAATCAGGCATCGTGTCTTCGGGCAAAGGAAGATGGGATCTAAATCCACCCCTGTCATCGTTGTTTCCCATCATCGGATAGATATGCAACTTAGACTTGGCGAGGTATCCCGCCAATGCGGTGTAGTCACCCTCGATATCATCCCCAACCAAATCTCCGGACAGTATCGCGAAATCAGCGTCAGCGTGATGGGTGTTTGCATGATTGATGGCAGCAGCGAGCCGCGCTCGTGGGTTTAGCCCGTCGATTGTACCTTCATTCTGGAAATGAGGATCGGACATCCAAATGATTTTGGTCATTCTAATCCCTTAAACTTAGATTAAACAATTGTCGCCAGCTTCGGGTACGCTAACTGCAATAGCGAGTAGCTGCCAGTCTTGTATGGAGATTCCAGCCATTCCGCGACGACGGCAGCTTCGCGCGGAACTGGTACAGTTTGCTCTGTATGCAGCATCAGCGACTTGGCCTCAAAGCCGACATGCGTCTGGCCCGCTACTCCAGCCCCTCTTCGCCCAGCAGGTGTCGGCCTTGCCGGTCTTCGACCTCAATCACCCAGAGGTCGGGGTCAAAGCTGCGCTGGCGCTGGATGGCGTGATCCACGTCGCTCTCGGGGCCAGAGGAAAGTTCGACCCATGTGCGTTCGCCGCTCATCAGATCAAAGCTGCGTTGAAAGGCGGTGGCCTGCCCGTCGAGCGTGTTGAGCTTGACCAGAACCGCGCCCGCGGTGTCATCGCCATGGGCCACGACAAAGGCGGGGATTTCCTGAAACCGGAGCCGCGCCAGATAGGCGTGAACCCAGAAATCGGCGGTCAGGCGGGTCATGCGTTGCCGTCTTTGAAATCCAGACCCATTTCCGAATAGCGCTCGGATTCCTCAAGCCAGTTGGGCCGGACTTTCACTTGCAGGAACAGGTGGATCTTGCGGTCGAGGAACTCTTCCAGTTCCGCCCGCGCGGCCTGACTGACGGCCTTGATCGTCTCGCCCTTCTTGCCCAGAACGATGCCCTTGTGGCCGTCGCGCATGACATAGATGACCTGATCGATTCTGGCCGAGCCGTCCTTGCGTTCTTCCCAGGTCTCGGTCTCGACCGTCAGTTGGTAGGGCAGTTCCTGATGCAGGCGCAGGGTCAGCTTCTCGCGCGTCATTTCAGCGGCGATCATGCGCAGGGGCAGATCGGCGATCTGATCTTCGGGGTAAAGCCACGGGCCTTCGGGCAATTCGCCCGCCAGCCATTTGCGCAGGTCGTCGACGCCGTGGCCTTTTTCGGCCGAGATCATGAAGGTTTCGGCAAAGGGGTAGCGCGCATTCAGGTCGCTGGTCAGGGCCAGCAGTTTCTCGGACGGCACCTTGTCGATCTTGTTGATGGCCAGCGCGATGGTGCGGCCCTGCCCGATCTCGGCCAGCCCTTCGAGGATGCGTTCGACCCCTTCGGTGATGCCGCGATGCGCTTCGACCATCAGCACGACGATATCGGCATCGGCGGCCCCGCCCCAGGCGGCGGCGACCATGGCACGGTCCAGACGGCGGCGCGGTTTGAACAGACCCGGCGTGTCCACAAAGACCAGTTGCGCATCGCCTTCCATCGCAACGCCGCGGATACGGGCGCGGGTGGTCTGCACCTTATGGGTCACGATCGAGACCTTGGCCCCGACCATGCGGTTCAGGAGGGTGGATTTGCCTGCGTTGGGCTCTCCGATCAGGGCGATAAATCCGGCGCGTGTGGTCATGTGTCTGGCAATCCTGTCTGCAACTGCGCCCCCGTATAGCAGAAAGGTCCGGCGGGCCAGAGGGATTTGTCGCATTGCGGCCCTGCGTTTGCGGTGGCAGGACAGGCATAGATGCCCAGCCAGTTCCAGCCCGGCAGCAAATCCTTTCAATGAGGTTTTCATGAAACGTCGCGAGTTTCTTCTTGGAAGCGGTGCTGCCGCCGGTGCGTTCGGGTTGGGCGGATGGTCGCTGGCGGCAGGTGATGCAGCACAGGAGCTGGTGCTGCAACCTGCCAGTTACCGGCTGCGAGAAGGGCTGACCACAGGGATGGTCAGCCTGTCGCCCGATGCGCCGCCGCCGGTTCTGCATGGGCGGCAGGGCGAGCCTATGCGGCTGAGTGTGCGCAATACGCTGCCGGATTATACCTCGATGCACTGGCACGGGCTGCGCATTCGCAACGAGATGGACGGGGTGCCTTACCTGACCCAGATGCCCATCGGCGAGGGCGAAAGTTTCACCTATGAATTCACGCCACCGGATGCGGGGACCTACTGGTATCACCCCCATTGCATGACGATGGAGCAGATGGCGCGCGGGCTGACCGGCGTGATGGTGATTGCCGAGCCGGACGAGCCGGGGTTCGACAGCGAACAGGTGATCAATCTGCGGGATTTCCGTCTGGACGAGGATGACGCGTTCCTGCCTGCCTATACGGCGCGGGGTGCGGCGCGGGCGGGCACGTTTGGCACGGTGCAGACCGCCAACTGGCAGAGCACAGCAATTTATGAGCACGCGGCGGGCAGTCTGGTACGGCTGCGGGTGGTCAACACGGACACGACCCGCATCTATAAGCTGCATCCCGAGGGGGCCGAGACCCGGATCATCGCCTGGGACGGGCATCCGGTCGAGATCGACCTGCCGGTGCCAACGGCGGATGAACCGCTGTTGCTGGGCCCCGGTCAACGGGTGGATTTTGCCGTCCGGATGCCCGAGGGCGAAGGGCGGTCGGCGGACCTGATGGCCAAGTTTCCCGGCCAGCCGCACCGCGCCATGGCGCGCTTGCGGGCTAACGGCGCATCAGCGGCGCGCGATCTGCGAGAGCTGCGCCCGCTGCGTGCAAATCCCGTTGTGCGACCTGATCCAAACGGCGCGGAGCTGCATGAGTTCGTCTTTGGCTGGACCCCGGAGGGCGGTGCCCCGAATGACGGGTTCTGCGGCACGCTGGGGTATAGTTTCTGGTCGATCAACCGCAAACCCTGGCCGGGTGATGCAGCGCAGGGCACCGGGCCGCTGGCGGTTCTGGAACAGGGCAATAGTTATGTCCTGCGATTGCGCAACGAGTCGCCCAACCTGCATCCGATCCACCTGCACGGGCTGGCCTTCGTGCCGCTGCGATCCAACCTGCGCACCCTGCCTCCGCTGATGACCGACACGATGCTGCTGTTGAAGGATGAGGTGGCGGACATCGCGCTGGTGGCGGACAACCCCGGCGACTGGGCCTTTCATTGCCATGTGATCGAACATCAGAAAACCGGGCTGACCGGGTTTTTCCGGGTGGAGTGATAAATGAAAGCCGTCGGCCCGACACCGGACCGACGGATAGAACGGATCAGATCACGGGTGACGGCGCAGGATGGGGTTCAGCACGGCAACAAACACGATGCCGTACAAAACGTGGCCGATCAGCGCGACCCATGTGATCCCGACGAAGTTCAGGAACGGCGGCAGACCGGCAAAGGTCGTGACACCTCCGATTGCAAACACCCACAGACCGAATCCATAGATTGCCGAGGCTGCCAACATGTGGACCGGACCCAGTACCTTGACCCAGATTGGCTGGAAAATAAGGAACCAACCCAAAGGATAGGCAATCAGGCCGACAATGTAGAAATGCACGAAGAAGCCCAGAAAAGCGTTGCTGGGCAAACCCAGACTGGACAGCAAACTCTGCGCCAGACCTTCGGGTGACAGGTTGGCCCAGCCGATCCCCGGACTGACAACTTGCCCCCAGAAATCGAAGGCCATGGTTGCCACAAACCCGGCAATGAACAGGAAGCCGATATTGACGAGCGAGAGTTTTGCACGTTGCATTGGATTGCCTTAATACGTTGTTTCCCGAGTGCTTTGACCTGCCGCAGTCTGACGGGTGCCAAAACGACTGATACCCAGATACAGGTCGTCTGTCGTGGCTTCTATAGTCTTCAAGTTAGATTGAAGTTTGTGACAGGCCGAGCTTCAACAGGGATCAGCCGACCCGCTCCAGCAACGCCTTGGCAGCCGCTTGTTCGGCCTGGCGTTTGGAGCCCGCGGTGGCTTGTGCTTCGGTTCCGTCCTGAAGGCGGGCGGCGATGGTGAAGACGGGGGCGTGGTCGGGGCCGCTGCGTTTGACCTCGACATAGCTGGGCGGTTTCTGGCCGCGCGCCTGTGCCCATTCCTGAAGCGCGGTTTTGGCGTCGCGGGCGTCGGCCTCGACCTTGTGGATGCGGTCGCCCCAGAGGGCGAGGATGACATCGCGGGCGGCTTCGAACCCGGCGTCGCGGTAGATGGCGGCAATCACCGCCTCCATCGCGTCGCCCAGCAGCGCCTGTTTGCGGCGCCCCCCCGAGAGCATCTCGGACCGGCCCAGTTTCAGCACCGCGCCCAGATCGATCTGGCGGGCGACATCTGCACAGGCTTCTTTGCGGACCAGTGCGTTGAATCGGGGCGCAAGCTGGCCTTCGGAGGCTTTCTTGTCGGCCTCAAGCAGCGCAGTGGCCATGACAAGGCCCAGCACGCGGTCGCCCAGAAATTCAAGCCGCTGATTGTCGGGCCGGGTCGACGATGAGACCGAGCCGTGGGTCAGCGCACGCACCAGCAACTCGGGGTTGGCAAATTCATACCCCAAACGCTGCTGGAAAGCCTTTATCTCGGCTGAGAGCTTCAATTGACCGCCTTGAAGAAGCGATCCCCACGCCAGGTCCAGAAGAACAGCATGGACCGCCCGGCAGACGAGAACATGATCCGGTCGGCGCGACCGATCAGGTTTTCGTAGGGCACATAGCCAACCCCGCCAGCGGATTGCGGCAGGCGGCTGTCAGCCGAGTTGTCGCGGTTGTCGCCCATGAAGAAATAATGGCCCTCGGGCACGGTATAGATGCCGGTATTGTCCGAGCCCTGATTGCCGATATTCAGCACGTCATAGGTGACGCCGTTGGGCAGGGTTTCGATCAGGCGCGACTTTTCACAGGCGCCGCCAACACCGACGGGGCCGTTTTCGCAGCGGGGGCGCAGGCGTTGCGGGCCCTGCGGTTCGGCGATTTCGGTGAATATGCCGTCAGGCTGTTGCGGAACCGGTGTGCCGTTGAGGATGATCTGCCCCTCGCGGACCTGAATGCGGTCGCCCGGCAGGCCGATCAGGCGCTTGATATAATCGCGCCCGCTAACCGGGTGGCGGAAGACGATGACATCGCCGCGCACGGGATCGCCGCCCCAGATGCGGCCGCCGTCGTCGCCCTGCATCCAGCCGCAGAGATCTTCGGCGTCGATATTCAGGCCGACACTGGGAATGATCAGGCTGGGGCATGAGGCGTAGGAATAGCCGTAGGCCATCTTGTTGACGAAGAGGAAATCGCCGATCAGCAGCGTCTGCTTCATCGAACCGGAGGGAATCCAGAACGGTTGAAAGAAGAGGGTCCGGAACACGCCCGCGATCAGCAGGGCATAGACGATGGTCTTGATCGTTTCCCAGACGCCGCTTCCGGTTTTGGCTTCGTCGGCCATACTGCTCTCTCCAGTTCTCTGTGCTTGGCTTCGCTGCTACATGCGGGGGGGATGGGGTCAAGTCAAGGCTGTGTGACGTGATCTTGCAGAGGACGCGCCTCGATCACGACAAAGGCCTGTGCCCAGGGGTGGTCATCGGTCAGCGTGACGTGGATGATCGCCTCGTGCCCTGCGGGGGTCAGTTCGTTCAGGCGTTCGGCGGCCCAGCCTGTGACATGCATCACCGGCTGCCCGGTGCGCAGGTTGGTGACGGCCATGTCCTTCCACGAAATGCCCATGCGCAGGCCGGTGCCGAGCGCCTTGGAACATGCCTCTTTCGCGGCCCAGCGCTTGGCATAAGTACCTGCGGTATCCGCACGGCGTTCGGCCTTGCGCTGTTCGGTGTCGGTAAAGACACGGTTGCGGAACCGGTCGCCGAAACGGTCAAGCGTACCCTGAATGCGGTCGATATTTGCAAGGTCTGTGCCGATGCCGAGGATCATGTGGCTCTCATTTCTCTGGTCGGGCCAATCAACGGCAATTGATGACCACGCGCAAGCGGTTGGTTGCCGCATTCCGTGATATACTTTACCGGAATGTTCAATTTTTACGTTGGTGCGGGGGACGCAATGTCGAAAATTCCGTTCATGGCAATCGCGGTGGCTGGCATTGTCGCAAGCACCGTTTCCCCCGCTTTTGCACAGGATTGCGGAACCGAGGATACCCCCTGTCAGGTAGGAGAGTTGTCCTATCGGGTGGTTCTGCCCGAGGCCGCGCCCGAGCCGCCAGCTGTTATCTATCTGCATGGCTATGGGGCAACGGCGAATTCAGCCGTGAATCTTTCCGGCCTCGCGGCGGGCTTTACCGACCGCGGCATCGCCTTTATCGCGCCGAACGGTCAGGTCGACATTGGCAACCCCAAGGTGTTGGATTGGGGGGTGCATGATGGCTATCGCTGGCCGCGGGATGATCTGGCCGCGCTGGAGCAGATCAAGGAAGACGCCATTGCCCGTTTCGACCTGAACGCAGATCGCATTTTGCTGGCGGGGTATTCACGCGGCGGATCACTGGTTTGGGACAAGGCCTGCACGGATCATTCCTTTGCCTTTGCCTATGCCTCGGCATCAGGGGCCTTTTGGGAGCCAATGTGGCGGCGGTGCAGTGGCCCGGTTCACATGCATCATTCCCACGGATTTGCAGACCGGACCGTCCCGCTGGAGGGGCGTTTTGTGACCTTTGGGGACTATGATTTCGAACAGGGCAGCGTTTTGAAATCCATTGAAATTCTGACCAGAACCAATGGATGCGGGCAGATGGCAAACAGCGTTGCAACAGAGGGCGCAACCTGGCGAAAGAAGTGGACCGAGTGTCAGGACGGCTCTGTCACCCTGGCGCTTGGGCCACATGGCCACGGCAGGCAGCCCGGTTGGGGTGATGCCGTGGCGGAATGGTTTCTGGAAATCTCGAACGCGCCCTAGCGCCTCCACCGGAATTTGCCGAGATCTATTTGCGTGCGTTTGCCAGGTCTGTACCGATACCGAGGATCAGTTGTGTGAGCTTCTTTCACCGCCAAAAAGCGTTCGTTTTGCCTGTATCGATTGCGATAGCACGGCTCGGCAGATGCCTATAGAAACCGCTGCCCAAAACAGCAAAGCACCGTTTCTTAAAGCGAAAGCCGAAAAACCAAATTGGTGCCAATACCTGAAGTGGTAAAACAATGCTGCGAGTTGCATAGCCCACAACACCGCCACTGAAAGACCAACCATGTAGGCTGCGTTGTACCACAATGTGGCGTTTGCGGTTGTTTCAGAAAACCTCTTTGACCATGGATGTGTGAGAACCACTGCTGCCATAATGCTGGGGGTCACAAAGAAATCGACCGGAAAGAAAAACACACCTTCGAGGCCCAGTTTTTCCCGGGCAAAGCCCGACGAAACCGACAGCATCATACTAACAACGAAACAAACCACGTACCAAACCCGGTTAAACAACAAGGTTTTTTGCTCGGATGTCCAAAGGTTGATCACGACAACCGCACCGTCAGGATCTTGTAACTCGCCACGCCAAAGAACCCGGCGAAGGCGAAATCGAACCAGCGGCGGGCGCGGCGGTAGGTGCGGACCATGCGGGCGGATGAGAACAAAAACGCATAGCCGATGAAGATCATCAGTGATCCCGCGTACAGCATGGCGAAATAGCCCAGCAGCATCGGCAGGCTGGCATCGCTTGGCGCGACGATGGCATAGATCGACCCCCAGCTGAGGATTGCTTTGGGGTTGGTCAGGTGGATGGCGGCACCTTTGGCAAAGATCGTGGGCAGCGTGCCGGTGACCGGTTTGCCCAATGCGACCTCATCATCCGAGGTCATCGCGCGTTTCAGGGCCTTCAGCGCCAGCCAGCCCAGATAGGCCACGCCGACATAGCGGATCACTTCGAACAGCCAGACATTGGCCAGCATGACCGCCGACAGGCCCAGCGCTGCGGCAATGCCCCAGGCGGCCGATCCGGCGCAGATGCCAAGGGCAAAGGCCAGCCCCGCGGTGCGGCCTTCGTTCATGGCGGTTCCTGCAATGCCCATGGTGGCCGGGCCCGGCGAGCCCCCCGCCATCAGCCAGGCGAACCAGATGGCGATAAAGCCGGGCGTGATCACGCGCGCGCCTCGTCCATCAGGCGGCGCATTTCCCGAATGGCGGGGGTGAGACCCAGAAAGATCGCCTCGCCAATCAGGAAATGCCCGATGTTCAGTTCCATGACCTCGGGGAAGGCGGCAACCGGCTTTACGGAGTCGTATGTCAGGCCATGGCCTGCATGAACCTCGAGCCCCAGCGAATGGGCGAAGGTGGACATCTGGCGCAGCGATTCAAGCTCGCGCGCGGCGGCGTCCATGCGGCCTTCGGCGTGGGCGTCGCAATAGGCGCCGGTGTGCAGTTCGATCACCTCGGCACCGATACGGTGCGCGGCCTCGATCTGGCGCTGATCCGCGGCGATGAAGATCGACACGCGGCACCCGGCCTCGCGCAGGGGGGCGATGAAATGGGCCAGCTTGTTTTCCTCGCGCGCGACTTCGAGCCCGCCTTCGGTGGTGCGTTCCTCGCGCTTTTCGGGAACGATACAGACGGCGTGCGGTTTGTGGCGCAGGGCGATTTTCTGCATCTCTTCGGTGGCGGCCATTTCAAAGTTCAGAGGCACCGACAGAACCTCCATCAGCCCGTCGATATCGGCGTCCGAGATATGGCGGCGGTCTTCGCGCAGATGCGCGGTGATGCCGTCGGCGCCGGCCTCCTCTGCCAGCTTGGCGGCGCGCAGCGGGTCAGGATAGGCCCCGCCGCGCGCGTTGCGCACGGTGGCGACATGATCGATATTCACACCCAGACGCAGACGGCTTTCGGACATCATTTGGTTCCTTTTGCAGATTTTCGCCCCGACCTTAGCGATCTTGGCGCGGGACCGGCAGGTGTTTCTTCGGCCCGGCGTTTGATTTCTTCAAACTTTGCCTTGATCTTGGCGCGGCGGCGCAGCTGGTAGGTCAGGATCAGCGGCAGGCTGAGGTAGTAGCAGATGATGCCCGCCACGATACCGGGAATGATGCCGCCAATCATGTAGGGATAGAAAACGTCATCGTAGAACTGACCCAGCCCGTGCCAGTCGGCCACGCGGTCCGTGAACAGGGCAAGAAGATTGTCCTTGAGGTCGCCGATGGCGTCGGCAAACTTGCCCATCAGCCCCTGCGTGTCGCCTTCTTCATATTCGGTGCCCAGCAGGAAATGCCCGGTTTGCAGGCAGATCACCCCAATCGGGACATAGGTCAGGGGGTTGCCGAAGAACGTACCGCTGAGCGCGGCCAGAATATTGCCCTTGATCAGCCGCGCACCAATTGCGGCGACCAGAAAGTGCAGCCCATAAAACGGCGTGAAGGATGCGAAAACGCCCGCCCCGATGCCGCGGGCAATCCGGTCAGGGGAATCCGGCAGGCGGCGGACACGGTGTTTGACATAGTGGAAGGCGCGGGTCCATCCGCCACGCGGATAGACGAGTTCCGAAGCGACCTGAACAGGAGAGCGTCGGTCTCGGCGCTTGAATACCACCCGTGATCACCCCTTCTCAGCCAGCCGCGGTCGCGGTTTTGGTCCGGTCCCGATAACGCTCGACCGCTGCAACGTCGCTTTCAGCCTCAAGCATCAGCATCAGCGAATGCAACTGTTCAAGGTCGCGCAGTTCGACATTGATCAGCAGGCGGTAAAAATCCGGTTTGCGGTCCACAAATTCCAGGTTTGAGATATTGGCCTTTTTCTCGCCGATCAATGTGCAAATGCGCCCCAGAACCCCGGCATCGTTGCCGATGGTCAGATCCAGTGTCGCCCCATAGACGGCCGGGTGCGTGCCCGAATGCCAGTGCAGATCGACCCAGCGTTCCGGTTCGCTTTCATATTGGCTGAGCTTGTCGCAGTCGATGGCGTGCACCACAACGCCCTTGCCCCGGTAGGTAATGCCGACGATCCGTTCGCCCGGCAGCGGCTGGCAGCAGGGCGCGCGGTCGAATTTCTGGCCGGGCTCAAGACCGATCACGGCACGCCGCAGCGGGATGGCGTCGCCTTCATCCTTGGCCAGTTCTGGATAAACGGCCTGAACCACCTCATGGGCGGTCAGTTCGGCACTGCCCAAACGGGCCAGCAATTCATGCCGGTCTTTCAGGCGCAGGTGCTTGGCGGCGGTATCAAGCGCCTTGTCGGTGGCCTTGCGCCCCACATGGTCAAAGCCCGAGCGCGCCAGTTCCTTGCCCAGCTTGATGAACCGTTCGCGATCCACCTCGCGCAGGGCGCGACGGATGGCGGTACGGGCCTTGCCGGTGACTGCAATCTCAAGCCACGTGACCTGCGGTGTCTGCCCGTCAGCGGTGATGATATCCACGGACTGGCCGTTCTTCATCCGCGTCCAGAGCGGCACGCGAATGCCATCGACCTTGGCCCCCACGCAGGCATGGCCGATCCGGGTGTGGATGGCATAGGCGAAATCGATCGGGGTCGCGCCCCGCGGCAGTTTCACAACGTCGCCCTTGGGGGTGAAGCAAAAGACCTGGTCCGAATACATCTCGAGCTTGACGGCTTCGAGGAAATCTTCGTGATCATCCTCGTTGTCAAATTGCTCGGTCAGGTTGGATATCCACTTCGCCGGGTCGACGGCAAAGGGGTTTTCCGTGCGCACCCCGTCCCGGTAGGACCAGTGCGCCGCAACGCCGGTTTCGGCCACATCGTGCATCTGGCGGGTGCGGATCTGAACCTCGACCCGTTTGCCGTCGCGCCCTGAAACCGTGGTATGGATTGAACGGTAGCCGTTCGATTTCGGCTGGCTGATATAGTCCTTGAACCGCCCCGGCACCGCGCGCCAGCGCTGATGGATGGCCCCAAGCGTGCGATAGCAGTCTTCTTCCGTCTGCGTGATGATGCGGAACCCGTAGATGTCCGAGAGGCGCGAGAAGCCCTGATCCTTTTCCTGCATCTTGCGCCAGATCGAATAGGGTTTCTTGGCGCGGCCAAAGACTTCGGCCTCAATGCCTGCCTTTTCCAGCTCGTGGCGCATGTCGCCGGTAATGCGGTGGATCACATCGCCGGTTTCGCGTTGCAGCGTGATAAAGCGACGGATGATCGACTGGCGGCCTTCGGGATTCAGGACGCGGAACGCGAGGTCTTCAAGCTCCTCGCGCATCCATTGCATCCCCATGCGGCCCGCAAGCGGCGCGTAGATATCCATCGTCTCGCGCGCTTTCTGAACCTGCTTTTCGGGCCGCATCGCCTTGATGGTGCGCATGTTGTGCAGACGGTCGGCCAGCTTGACCAGAATGACCCGCAGGTCCTTGGACATGGCCATGAACAGCTTGCGGAAATTCTCGGCCTGTTTGGTTTCGCGGCTGGACAGTTGCAGGTTGGTCAGCTTGGTGACGCCATCGACCAGTTTGGCGACCTCATCCCCGAACAGGTCGGACACCTTGCCGTAATTGGCCTTGGTGTCTTCGATCGTGTCGTGCAGCAATGCGGTGATGATCGTCGCATCATCCAGACGCTGTTCGGTCAGGATGGCGGCAACGGCAACAGGGTGGGTAAAGTAGGGCTCGCCAGAGTGGCGGAGTTGCCCTGCATGCATCTGCTGGCCAAACTCATAGGCCAGCGCGAGACGTTCAGCATTCGTCTTGGGATTGTAGTTGCGGACCAGCGCAATCAGATCGTCAGCAGAAATCATCCGGCCCGCACCTTCGTCTTTGGAGCTTACCCCTGCCCTTGAGCCTCCATCAGAGCGCGCAGGAGCTTTTCTTCGGACATGTCGTCCATCGCAGGCTTGTCCGACTCGGCACCCATCAGCAGCGCCATCTGATCTTCTTCCGGCTCATCAACCTCGATCTGGGTCTGGTTGGCCTCGATCAGGCGTTCGCGCAGGGCGTCCGCGCCTTGGGTCTCGTCGGCGATTTCGCGCAGGGACACGACAGGGTTCTTGTCGTTGTCGCGGTCAACGGTAATCGCGGCACCGGCAGAAATCTCGCGCGCCCGATGGGCGGCCAGCATCACCAGTTCGAACCGGTTTGGAACCTTGTCTACGCAATCTTCAACCGTCACGCGGGCCATTGGGCGCTCTCCGTTTCTGAGTCCATGTCAGGAAGAGGTTTATCTAAGCGCGATTCCGCGCCTTGACAAGCAGGAAATGCTGCATTTGCAGGGATCACAGCGGCGTGACCGCTGCAACCTCGGATGGGGGCAGGTCGGCGACCATCTGGGAAACCGTGCGATCAAGCACGGGGTGGCGCCAGTCGGGCACAATATCCGCCATCGGCACAAGCACAAAAGCGCGGTCCTGAAGGCGCGGATGCGGCAGGATCAACTGTTCCGGTGCTTCTTGCCGCTGTGCCTCGGGCGGCAGAGTCAGCCAGCGGTCGAACAGGGCGCGGTCGGGCAGAATCTGATCGCCATAGCACACAAGATCCAGATCCAGCGTCCGCATTCCCCAGCGCTGCACCCGTTCACGACCGAACTGGTGTTCAACCTCGTGCAGTACGCGCAAAAGCTCGGCCGGGGATTTGTCGGTTTCGATCAGCACAGCCGCATTCACGTAATCCGGACCAGCGCCAGCGGGGAAGCAAGGCGTCGCAAAAAACCGGCTGACAGAGCGAATCACTACGCCCTGCTGCGAAAGTGCGTCAATTGCGCGCTGTAGCGTTACAGCGGGCCCATTTCCTCTCAGATCGAGATTTGCGCCCAATGCCACAACAGCGTTTGGCAATGAATTGTGCATATGCTACCCTATATTCGACACATTGCATACTTGCGATAACGGCCAAAAGTTCTAACTATAAGCCCACCAGATTGCGTCAATTTATAAAACACCCACTCACTCACGTAACGCGGCGCAGTCTGGATTATACCGGAAGGACCTATTTATGTTTTATAAGGACGAACGGCTAGCGCTGTTCATCGACGGCTCGAACCTTTATGCCGCGGCAAAAGCACTCGGTTTCGACATAGACTACAAACTTCTGCGGCAGGAATTCATGCGCCGTGGCAAGTTGCTTCGGGCTTTCTACTATACAGCGCTGCTTGAAAACGACGAGTATTCACCGATCCGCCCATTGGTTGACTGGCTTCATTACAACGGCTTCACCATGGTCACAAAACCGGCCAAGGAATACACCGACAGCATGGGGCGTCGGAAAGTCAAAGGAAACATGGATATCGAACTGACTGTCGATGCCATGGAACTGGCACCGCGTGTGGATCATATCGTGCTGTTCTCGGGTGACGGGGATTTCCGCCCGCTGATCGCCAGCCTGCAACGTCAGGGCGTTCGCGTGTCGGTCGTGTCAACGATCCGCAGCCAGCCGCCAATGATTTCGGACGAGCTGCGCCGTCAGGCCGACAACTTCATCGAGTTGGAGGATCTGCGTGACGTGATCGGTCGCCCGCCGCGTGAAATGCCGGCAGAGCATCGCAGCGTCGCGGTTGCAGGCGGCAGCTGATCCGGCACCACTGCCTGTTGATGGGAAAAATTCGCGCGGTCAGGACCGGGGTCCTGGCCGCGCTTCTTTAACTAAGGATTGGTGCTGAAACATCCTCTGACTAACAACGATTCGTGTCAGATGAATGACAATGTCCTGTCTGGACCAAGGCCGGGAAAAGACTTACCTGTGCCCTAAGGAGACAGCCGAATGACCAAGCCGCCACTGACACTTTATCTGGCCGCCCCCCGCGGGTTCTGCGCCGGTGTGGACCGCGCCATCAAGATCGTTGAAATGGCCCTGCAGAAATGGGGGGCACCGGTCTATGTGCGCCACGAGATCGTGCATAACAAATTCGTGGTCGACGGGTTGCGGGCCCAAGGTGCTGTGTTTGTCGAAGAACTGCATGAATGCCCCGATGACCGCCCGGTGATCTTTTCCGCCCATGGTGTTCCTAAATCGGTACCAGCCGAAGCCGCGCAGCGTGAGATGATCTATGTGGATGCCACCTGTCCGCTAGTGTCGAAGGTTCATGTCGAGGCGCAGCGCCATGCGGATGCGGGATTGCAGATGATCATGATCGGCCACAAGGGCCATCCCGAAACCGTTGGCACCATGGGACAGCTGCCCGAGGGTGATGTGCTGCTGGTCGAAACGGTCGAGGATGTGGCCGCCGTGCAGGTGCGCGACCCCGACGCGCTGGCCTTTGTCACCCAGACCACCCTGTCGGTGGATGATACCAAGGACATCATCGCAGCCCTTCAGGCCCGGTTCCCGGCCATTGTCGGCCCGCATAAGGAAGACATTTGCTATGCCACGACCAACCGGCAGGAGGCCGTGAAGGCCGTGGCCCCCAAGGCCGATGCGCTGCTGGTTGTGGGGGCTCCGAACTCGTCCAATTCCCGCCGTCTGGTCGAGGTTGCATCGCGCGAGGGGTGCAAATACGCGCAACTGGTCCAGCGCGCGACCGAAATCGACTGGCGCGCTTTGCAGGGCATCAAAAGCGTTGCGGTGACCGCTGGCGCATCGGCCCCGGAATTGCTGGTGAACGAGGTGATCGACGCCTTCCGCGATCACTATGATGTCACTGTCGAGCCGGTCGAGACCGCAACCGAAAACGTCGAGTTCAAAGTACCGCGCGTGTTGAGGCAACCGGCGTGATCGGCGTGCCGAAGGCGCCGCTCTATCTGGGGCTGGCGGGACTGGTCCCGTTTGTCTGGGGCGCGCTGACCTATCTGAACGGTGATCTGAACGCCTGGGGCGCGCGCAGCTTTGGCCCACGCTTTGTTGGCCCTTATGTGCAGCTGTTCTATGGCTCGGTCATCCTGAGCTTTATGTCAGGTGTGCTGTGGGGCTTTGCCACCAAGACCTCGGGCAGCAAGGCGGCGCTGTGTTATGGGCTGTCGGTCCTGCCTGCGCTGTGGGCCTTTGCCATGACAAGCGGCGGGCCGGTCACTGCAGGCACCAATCTGATCTACGGGTTCACCGGCTTGCTGCTGCTGGACGCCCTGTTTTCATACTGGCGGCTGACGCCGGTCTGGTGGATGCAGCTGCGTATCCTGCTGACCGCAATCGTTCTGGCCAGCCTAGCCGTAGGAGTGTACCTGTGAGCGACAAACGCACGATTGATGCCTATACGAACAGAGTAAACGAATATCTGGCCATTCCTCTGCCAGCCGAACAGCTCAAGACCCGTCAGGATTTTGCCGATGCGGTCGGTGCGGGCGGCTATGTGCTGGATCTGGGGTCAGGCCCCGGATCGGACAGCGGTTTCCTGATGCGTCAGGGGCTGAAGGTGCGGGCGCTGGATGCCACCCCCGCCTTTGTCGAACATGCCCGCCAGAACGGGGTGGACGCGCATCTGGGTACGTTCGACGATGTTACCGAAACCGCCGAATATGATGGAGTTTACGCCAGTTTTTCCCTGCTGCACGCGCCGCGTGCGGATTTTCCGCGTCACCTGAAAGCGATCCACACGGCCCTGAAGCCCGGCGGCCAGCTGTTTCTGGGCATGAAGCTGGGCACGGGCGAGCATCGTGACGATCTGGACCGCTATTACACCTATTACTCGGAAGCCGAGATCCGAGAGGCGCTGACCCAGGCCGGGTTCACGGTTGACCGCACGGTCGAAGGGATGGGCAAGGGTCTGGCCGGGTCGTACGACGGGTTTATTCTGGTGTTCGCCCATGCCTGAGTTGTTTGCCTATACAGATGGCGCCTGTTCCGGCAATCCCGGCCCCGGAGGCTGGGGCGTGCTGCTGCGCGCGATGGACGGGGACAGCGTTCTGAAAGAGCGGGAACTGAACGGCGGCGAGGCCGAGACCACCAACAACCGGATGGAGTTGCTGGCTGCCATCAGCGCGCTGGAGACGCTGGAGCGCCCGTCAAAGATCACCATTGTCACCGACAGCGCCTATGTGAAGAACGGCGTCACCGGCTGGATATTCGGCTGGAAGCGGAATGGCTGGAAAACCTCGAACAAGAAGCCGGTCAAGAATGTCGATCTGTGGCAGCGACTGGACGAGGCACAGGGTCGCCACGACGTGACGTGGGAATGGGTCAAGGGCCATGCGGGCCATCCCGAAAACGAAAAGGCCGATGAACTGGCCCGCGCAGGCATGGCGCCCTTCAAGCCGAAAAAGGCGCAGGCGTGAGCGCGCTGACGCTGCTGGATTATGCCTCGGTTCTGATCTTTGCGCTGACCGGGGCGCTGGTGGCCAGCCGGGCTCAGCTGGATCTGGTGGGCTTTGCCTTCATGGCCTGCCTGACCGCAGTTGGCGGCGGCACGGTGCGCGACCTGCTGCTGGACCGGCACCCGATCTTCTGGGTCGGCCAGCCGGATTACATCCTGATTGCCGTCGCGGCGGCGGTGTTTGTGTTCTTTACCGCGCATCTGGTGGAAAGCCGCTATAACTGGCTGGTCTGGCTGGACAGTTTCGCGCTGTCGGTCGCCGTTGCGGCCGGAACCGGTGCCGCGCTGTCACTGGATCAGCCCGGTATCATCGTCGTGCTGATGGGAGTGACGACCGGGTGTCTGGGCGGGCTGATGCGCGACGTGGTCTGCAACGAGGTGCCGCTGGTGCTAAAACAGGGCGAACTTTACGTCTCGTGCGCATTTGTGGGGGCGTTGACGGCGGTACTTGCGGTCAGGCTGGGGCTGGAGCCTGCCTTTGTGCTGGGCCTGTGCGCCCTTGTGTGCTGGGCCTTGCGGGCCGGGTCGCTGGTGTTTGGCTGGCAGTTGCCCGTCTACAAAAGCCGCCCGCCCCGCAACTGAACCTGTCGGTGGACGCGACCGGGGCGGGCTGATAGCTGTTTGGAACGCGCAGCCCGGAGGCCAAATGCCGTTCAGACTTACATCGATTGCGGTCTCACTGGCTTTGCTGGCCTCCTGCGGCGCATATTATGCGCCTGTCCACTTTGTTGCCGAGGGTGACCGGATCATCGCCTCGGGCACGATTGACGAAACGACGCTGTCCGCTTTTGAAGACGTCACCGCCGAAAATCCCGAAGCGCGCACGCTGGTGCTGCAATATATTGAGGGATCGGTGGATGACGACGCCAATGTCATCTTCAGCCGCGAGGTGCGCAGGGCCGGGTTCGATACCGTCGTGCCGTCGGACGGTCTGGTTGCCAGCGGCGGCACCGATCTGTTCCTGGCCGGACGCCGCCGCGTTTTGCAGCCGGGGGCCTGTGTGGGCGTGCACAGCTGGGCCGGATCGGGGCTGGTGGCCACGGAGCTGCCCGAGGATGACCCGGAACATGACCGCTATCTGGATTATTTCAGGGACATTGGCGTCGATGAGGCGTTTTACTGGTACACGCTGTATGCGGCCCCCGCCGACAGCATCCACTGGATGACCGCCGCCGAGGCGAACCGGTTCGATATGACGACGAAAGCCGCCCCGGCGCTTGGTTCAGCGCTGGAGTGCGACGAGCGCTGATCTGCTGCACTATCTTGTCGAGTGAAGGTTTCCGGGACGGAATGCGGGGCCAAGGAATATGCTAGCGGCGCAGGTAGGTCAGCCAGATCCAGATCACCAGCAATGCGCCCAGAACCGCGCCCGCAAAGCCCGACATCCAGCCAGCGTCGGGTATCAGAGACCACAGAAGGGGCCCACCGATCATAGCCCCAACAATGCCGATCAGCATCGTCGCCGGGAGCAACCTGGCGAGCAAAACTTCAAGCGCAGCTTGGATGATGATCAGAGCGACGATGGGCATGTCATTTTCGCCAATGGGTCGGCACGATGATCAGCGCGCCGATAGACGAGATCACCGCATCCAGACCGGGAGGGCCAAAGCTGATCCCGAACATGATGCGGATGAAGTAGAACAGGAACGCCCCGCCCACGCAGATGATGATCGACTGAAGATAGCCGTTATGAGTGAACCCGGTCTGTTCGGACAGATATCCGACGATCCCGGCAATCACGACGGTCCCCATCATCACCATGAACATCGGGCTTCTCCTAGGTCAGGCGGGTGCCGGTGGGAATGGGCCAGCCCCGCAGGAAGGTTTCCCTATCCTGCGCGCCTTTGCCCGCCCGTTGCAAGCGCAGCAGTTCGACCGCGCCCTGACCACAGGCCACGTGCAGGTCGTTGTTCAGAACCTCACCCGCTGCGCCCTGCCCGTCTGCCAGCCGCGATGCCAGCAGCTTGACGCGTTCGCCATTCATTTCGGTCCATGCGCCGGGAAAGGGTGACAGCCCGCGGATTTGCCTGTCGACCTCGACCGCCGGGCGTGCCCAGTCGATGCGGGCCTCGGACTTGTCGATCTTGGCGGCATAGGTCACGCCATCCTCGGGCTGCGGTTCCGGTATCAGGTCCGGCAGCTTGGCCAGAGCCTCGACGATCAGCGCGGCCCCCATGGCCGAGAGCCGGTCATGCAGGTGCGCGGTGGTTTCTTCAGCCTCAATCGCGGTTGCCTGTCGCAGCAGGACCGGGCCGGTGTCCAAACCGGCCTCCATCTGCATGATGCAGATCCCGGTTTCGGCATCGCCGGACATAATCGCCCGGTGGATCGGGGCGGCACCGCGCCAGCGCGGCAGCAGGCTGGCGTGGATGTTCAGGCAGCCGTGTCGCGGCGCGTCCAGAATGGGTTGCGGCAGGATCAGGCCATAAGCGACGACGACGGCGATATCGGCGTTCAGCGCGGCAAATGCGGTTTGTTCGTCAGCGGATTTCAGAGAGGTTGGGTGGCGAACGGGCAGGCCCAGCGCCTCGGCCCGGGCATGAACCGGTGTCGGGCGGTCTTTCTTGCCGCGTCCGGCGGGGCGCGGGGGCTGACAGTAGACGGCGGCGATGTCGTGCCCGGCCCTGACGAGTGCGTCCAGCACCGGGACCGAAAAATCAGGGGTTCCCATGAAGATGATGCGCATCGTTGGCTCCGGCAGTTGGGACGGGTGCCGGGCTGAAGCCCGGCCTACGGATGTCAGGGTTGTTTGCGGGCCTTGCGCAGCAGCATGTCACGTTTGACCTTGCTGAGCCGGTCGAAATACATCCGCCCGTTCAGGTGGTCGATCTGATGTTGTACGCTGGTCGCGTCGATCCCGACGAAATCGCGGCGGTCCAGCATGCCATGTTCGTTCAGGAACTTCACGGTCACCGCGCGCGGGCGTTTGATTGTGGCCGAGACGCCGGGCAGGTTCGGGCTGGCCTCTTCATGTTCGCGCAGTTCGATCGAGCTGTGCAGGATTTCCGGGTTTGCCAGACGCACGGCCCGGCCCCGTTCGGCAGAACCGTCAACAACGGCCAGCCGCAGCATCACCCCGATCTGTGGCGCGGCAAGACCGACGCCGGGCATCGCCTCCATCGTGTCGATCATGTCGTCCCAGATGGCGCGGATCTCATCGGTGATCTCGGGCACCTCATCCGCCTTGGTGCGCAGGCGTTTGTCAGGCCATGGCAGGCAGGTACGAACGGTCATGCACGGGCCCGTTCGCGTTTGAGCTTTTGCATCTTGCGGGTGATCATCTGCCGTTTCAGCGGCTTGAGATAGTCGATGAAAAGCTTGCCGTCCAAATGATCGATCTCGTGCTGAACACAGGTGGCCCAGAGCCCGTCAAAGGTTTCCTGTTGCAGGTTTCCGTCGCGGTCCATCCATGTCACATCGACCACTTTGGGGCGCGTCACCTCGGCGTATTGATCAGGGATCGACAGGCAGCCTTCCTCGTAGACATTGGTTTCTTCCGAGGCCGCGATGACCTGCGGGTTGAACATGATCAGGGGGCGCGGAGCCTCGCCTTCTTCCTTGACGCAATCCAGCACGATCAAGCGATCCAGCACGCCGATCTGTGGCGCGGCAAGGCCAACACCGGGGGCGTCATACATCGTTTCCAGCATGTCATCGGCCAGCGCGCGCAGGTCGTCCGTGAGGTCGGCCACGGGGGCGCAGACCTTCTTGAGACGGGGGTCGGGATAGATCAGGATGTTACGTTTCATGAGGCTGATTTAGGGCATCGTGCCCCGCGCCGCAACGCCCCCCTTGCACCTGCCCGATTTGCGGTTAGCTTTCGGTCGAGAAAATGGAGCAGACATGACTTTCAACGACCTGATCGACCGCCGGGGCACCAACAGTACCAAATGGGACAAGATGGAGATGCTGTATGGCGTCTCGCCCGAGGACGGGCTGGCCATGTGGACGGCCGATTCCGATTACCCGACAGCCCCCTGCGTGATCGACGCGGTGCGCAAGGCCGCGGATCACGGCGTGTTCGGGTATTCCTGGGCGCACCCGGAGTATCTGGCCTCGGTCCAGTGGTGGATGAAAACCCGCCACGATTGGGAAATCGACACGGACTGGGTTCTGACCACTCAGGGCTTGGGCAATGCAATCGCCCTGTCGCTGGATGTCTGGACCGATCACGGTGATGGCATCGTGATCTTTACCCCCGTTTACCATGAGTTTGCCCACAAGGTGAACAAATCGGGCCGCCGGGTCGTGGAATGCCCTTTGGTGCGGGACGGGGAAAGTTATGGCCTTGACCTGGACGACGCCCAGTCGCGGCTGGACGGGTCCGAGAAGATGTTGCTGTGGTGTTCGCCGCAGAACCCGTCGGGCCGGGTCTGGACACCGGAGGAACTGCGCGCCGTTGCCGCATTTGCCGAGCGTAACGGGCTGATCCTTGTGTCAGACGAGATTCACCACGATCTGGTCTATCCCGGCGCCAAATTTGTGCCGATGGATGTGGCGGCCCCGGATGCACGCCCGTGGACAGTGACGCTGACTGCGGCATCGAAGACCTTCAACATCGCCGGGCAGCGGACCGGCAACATGATCATTCCCGACCCCAAACTGCGCGAGGCGATGAAGCATCGGCTGGCAACGCTGGATTATGGCCCCAGCGCGTTGGGTGTGGCGATGATCACCGCCGCCTACAGCCCGGCCGGCGCGGATTGGGTGGATGCGCAGATCGCGCATCTGCAAGGAAACCGGCGTCTGTTCGATCAGACCATCGCCGAGATTCCGGGCCTGTGGTCGATGCCCTTGCAGGCAACCTATCTGGCCTGGGTCGATTTTTCCGGCACCGGCATGGATCACGCTGAATTTGTCCGCCGATTGCGCGAGGACGCGCGGATTGCAACCTCGTCCGGGCCGGGCTTTGGCACTGGCGGAGAGACCTTCGAACGGTTCAACCTGGCCACGCAACGGGCGCGGGTCGAGGAAGCTTGCGTGCGACTGAAACGGGCCTTTGGTGACCTGCAATAATCCAGGCGGTGGCTGGGTTGGCTGGCCTCACAATGGACCGCGCCTGTTGGCCGGGCGCGGACCTGAATGGCGAAATCCATAGCGATAGCCAGCCTAACGGCCTGTTGGGCGTTACCCTGACCTAACCCGGTACTACGATAGAACTCCGATCCTAGTCTTCGTAGCCCAGCAACGCGATGGGCGCATCCGGGGCGCGGTAGAAATCCAGCGGTGCCTTGTCATGGGCGGCGGTGCTGCGTTTGAATTCATACCGCATCTCGCCGCCTTCATCCTGATCGGCAATGATCAGGCATTGATACAGAAGATTGGCCCCGTCATAAATATCGACCAACCCGCGCAGGCGCGGTGTTGTTTCCGCCTCAACCGTGAAACCATCTTTCCACAATTTGAGAATTTTGTAGGTATTGTCGCCCATCTGGACACGAAGGCGACTGGCCTTTTTCAATGTGGCGATTCGGGCCGCGTCCAACTCGGCGCGTATTTCCTTTGAAACATAAGTACTCATAAAATCACTCCCCCGCTAATGACCTCTATTGTGCGGGAACTGTTGTAAAAATCCAGTGAACGCGTTCACGCAACGGGCTGTGCCTGCGGTTTGTTGCACAGAAATCCCAGCATTGCCTGTGCGCGCATGCAGGTCTTGTGCGCGGGCAAATGCATAGGAACAGGCGGGGCTTGGACCTATCTTTGGCCAAACGCCTATGCGGAGGATGAGATATGGGCCTGCTGGTCGATGGAAAATGGCAAGACACCTGGTATGACACCAAATCCACGGGTGGCGCATTCAAACGCAGCGCGGCGCAGTTTCGCAACTGGCTGACCGCCGATGGCCGCGCGGGACCGTCGGGCAAAAGCGGGTTCCGGGCCGAAGCCGGGCGGTATCACCTGTATGTCAGCCACGCCTGCCCCTGGGCGCATCGCACCTTGATCTTTCGCGCGTTGAAGGGGCTGAGCGATCTGGTTTCGGTCTCGGTCGTGCATCCCGACATGCTGGGTCACGGCTGGACCTTTGAGGCGGATGATCACGGTGCCACGGGTGACCGTCTTTACGGGCTGAGCTATGCACATCAGATCTATACCAAGGCGGATCCGTCCTATTCCGGTCGCGTCACGGTTCCGATCCTGTGGGACAAGGCGCAGGAGACCATCGTTTCGAACGAAAGTTCGGAAATCATCCGCATGTTCAATTCGGCCTTCAACGATATCACTGGCAATACGGACGATTACTGGCCCGAGGCGATGCGGGACGAGATCGAAGAGGTCAACACGCGCATCTATTCAGACGTCAACAACGGCGTCTACAAGTCGGGCTTTGCCACCACGCAGGACGCCTATGACGCTGCCGTACACCCATTGTTCGACACGCTGGACTGGCTGGAGGAGCGTCTGGCCCGGAACCGTTACCTGATGGGGGATCGGATCACCGAAGCCGATTGGCGGTTGTTCACAACCCTGATCCGCTTCGACCCGGTCTATCACCTGCATTTCAAGTGCAACTGGCGGCGCCTGGTCGATTACCCGAACCTATGGGCCTATACGCGTGAGCTGTATCAATGGCCCGGTGTCGCCGAGACCGTGAACATGGCCCACATTGTGCGCCACTATCACTACAGCCATGACAGCATCAATCCGCACCGGATCATTCCGGTGAACCCGGTACTGGATTACATGGAGCCGCATGGACGCGGTCAGCGCCCCGCAGCGTAATGTTCGACCATCGCCGCCAGATCCTCTGGCGGCGTTTCGCTTTGAACATAGGCACAGGCATTGGGACTGTGCGCAAAAATCGACCCGTCGGAAAAGAAGGTGGTGTTGGTGACAAAAATCACCCGCGCCTCGGGGCGGCGATAGCTGGCAAAATCGGCCACAGCCAATGCGCTTCCGGTTTCCAGAACCAGATCCAGCACGATGATATCAAAATCCGTGCCATAGAGCGCCAGAATGGCGGCCTCCTGAGCGTCAACCAGCGTGACTTCAGCGTCTTGCCGCTCCAGATGTCTTTTCCAGACCCGACCAAGGTCGGGGTTACTCTCAACAATCAGAACTTTCATTTGCAACAACCTCGGCACTTGGTATGGTGAGTGGTGCCGACCCCCGTGGTCCGTGATCTCGTTATTTCCTTAACAAAGTGTTAACAGCAGCCGCACGCTTGCGTGTTCGGGCGGATTTGCTTGTGTAAATGGCAAAAATCCGCTTGAAGCACCCCGAAACCGGTCAATCCCCGCAGAGAGAGCAGATGAGTACACTTGATCACGGCTTGGACCCCCGCGCAGTTCGCGACCACGGCGGGGGGCTGGACAGGGCGATTGTCAGGTATGGCGGAGCGCGTGCAGATTGGATCGATCTGTCGACCGGAATCAATCCGCATCCTTACGCCGTTGCGGGCCTGACCGCCGGGGATTGGGCCGAATTGCCGGATCACGGTGCCTTTGAACGGCTGAGTGATGCGGCCCGCAGGTTCTGGAACGTGCCGCAGGGGGCTGCAATCCTGCCGGCACCCGGTGCATCGGCTGTCATCTCTCGTATTCCGGCGCTGGCCGCGCCAGGGCGTGTCCAGATCACGCCGCCCACCTACAACGAACACGCCGCCGCCTTTTCGGCGCAGGGGTGGCGTGTTCAGCCTGAGAGCGCGACTGACGCCCGCGTGATCGTGCATCCCAACAACCCGGACGGGCGTATCTGGCAGGAAAGCGACGTCTCGGCCCCGCTGACCGTGATCGACGAGAGCTTTTGCGATGTCATGCCAGAGGTATCGTTGATCCATCTGGCGGAACGTCCCGGCGTGATCGTGCTGAAGAGCTTTGGCAAGTTCTGGGGGCTGGCCGGGATGCGGCTTGGGTTTGCCATCGGGCGGCCTGAACTGATCAACCGCCTGAACGACCTGACCGGACCCTGGTCGGTGTCCGGCCCGGCCCTACGGGTTGGGACACAGGCCTTGTCGGACGATGACTGGGCTGATGCCACGCGCGCGCGACTGGCGGATGAGGCGGCCCGGCTGGATGCGCTGATGCTGACCAGGGGCGCGGAAATTGTCGGTGGCACCAGCCTGTTTCGTCTGTATCGGGTTGATGACGCCTTGGGGTGGCAGGACCGGCTGGCCCGCGCCCATATCTGGAGCCGTATCTTTCCTTATTCAACAACCTTTCTGCGTCTGGGTCTGCCACCGGAAAAGGGGTGGGACAGGCTGGAGGCCGCGCTGTGAGCCCTGGCCTGATGCTGGTCTGCGCCATGTGTCTGGACGCCACTCTGGGAGAGCCCGACTGGCTCTGGTCCCGCGTCAAACACCCGGCGGTGATGATCGGCAACCTGATCGGATGGCTGGACAAACGCCTGAATTACGGGCGCGGTCGGCGGTTGAAGGGGGTGGCGGTGCTTGCCCTTCTGATCGGCGGCGCATGGGGCCTTGGGTGGGGTCTGTCCCTACTGGGGCCGGTGGTTGAAATTCTTGGCTGCGCGATTCTGCTGGCGCAAAAGTCGCTGGTTGCCCATGTCCGCGCGGTTGGTGACGGGTTGCAAACCTCGCTGGAAGACGGGCGGGCGCAGGTGGCTATGATCGTCTCGCGCGACACGCAGGATATGACCGAAGCACAGGTGGCGCGTTCCGCCATAGAAAGCGCGGCTGAAAACCTGAGCGACGGGGTCATTGCCCCTGCATTCTGGTTTCTGGTCGCCGGGCTTCCGGGGTTGCTGGTGTACAAGGCGGTGAACACCGCCGACAGCATGATCGGCTATCGCACCGAAACGTACTGCGATTTTGGCTGGGCCGCGGCCCGGTTCGACGACCTGCTGAACCTGATCCCTGCCCGCCTGACCTGCGTGATGATCGTGGCACTGTCCGGCCAATGGTCGCGCTGGTTTGAGATGGTGCGGGATGCGCAACGCCATATTTCGCCCAATGCTGGCTGGCCCGAAGCCGCCATGGCCCGCGCCCTGAATGTCGCGCTGGCAGGGCCGCGCAGCTATGACGGGCAGGTGCGCGATCTGGCCTGGGTTAATGGCGACGCCCCGCGCGAGATCGGCGCATCAGAAGTTTTTCGCGCATGTGACATGCTCTGGCGGGTTTGGGGGCTTGCGCTTGCGCTCGTGTCAGTGTGGGTTGGGGCCGAACTGATATTCTGACGGACCTTTTCATGCGTATACTCTCTGGCCTGATCGCCGCCGCCCTGTTTACCTCACCTGCGCTGGCGCAATGTGGAGGTGGATTTAACTCCTTTGTCAAAGGGCTGAAGACCGAAGCCGTGCAGCTGGGTTTGGACAAATCAGCGGTGAACGGGTTTTTTGACGGGGTGCAGCAGGACAGCGCCGTGCTGAAGGCCGACCGGGCGCAGGGCGTGTTTCAGAAGCCCTTTGTTGAGTTTTCCCGTCGTCTGATTTCGCAAAACCGGATTGAGCGCGGGCAAGCGATGTCGCGCAAATACGATGCGGTCTTTGATCGGATCGAGCGCGAGTATGGCATTTCCCGCGGGGTGCTGCTGGCCTTCTGGGCATTTGAAACCGATTACGGATCGTTTCAAGGCGACTTCAACACCCGCAACGCTTTGGTGACACTGGCCCATGACTGCCGCCGCCCGGAGCTGTTCCGGCCGCAGATCTTCGCCGCCATCGAGCTGTATCAGAACGGTGATTTCGACCCGGCCCGCACCACCGGCGCATGGGCCGGAGAGATCGGCATGGTGCAGATGCTGCCGCGTGACATACTGGAAAACGGCGTCGATGGTGACGGTGACGGGCATGTCCGCCTGAAGAGCTCGGCCCCTGATGCGCTGATGTCGGGGGCCAGAATGCTGTCTCATCTGGGATGGCGCGCGGGTGAGCCTTGGTTGCAGGAAGTCACCGTGCCCGCGCAGATGGACTGGTCCCTGTCCGGCCCCGGCAAACCGCTTTCGGTGGCGGAATGGCAGGCGATGGGCGTTCAGGCGCGTAGCGGGTCCTTGGCCAACCTGCCCGCCTCGCTGATCCTGCCACAGGGGCGCAACGGGCCTGCCTTTCTGGCCTACCCCAATTTCGACGTCTATTTCGAATGGAACCAGAGTTTTGTCTATGTTCTGACCGCCGCATATTTCGGAACACGGCTTGAGGGCGGCCAGATCTATGACGCGGGCAATCCCGCGCAGGGCCTGAATGGCGCACAGATGAAACAGTTGCAGACCAAGCTTCAGGCCAAAGGATATGATGTAGGCAAGATCGACGGGATCCTGGGGGCCGGAACACGGGATGCAACGCAGGCCGAACAGAACCGTCTGGGCCTGCCTGCGGATGCGTGGCCAACGATGGAGTTGCTGGAAAAACTCTGAGCCAGCGGCTCGCACTGCTGCGGTATGGCGCAAAACCCCAAGATTATTCGACGATATCGGCACCGACGCCGCTGATTATGTGACCGGATATTTCTCGGGGTCAATTCCATGTCTTTGACAAACAATATCAATGTAACTTCCCTTTGGAGGAATACCGCCGAACTTGCTGCGAATACCACTGCGGGTTTCGCCCTGGAAGTGGTGAAACCGGGCCCAATCGGGTTCGTAGTCTTCAATGTTCTCGACCGGGTCCAGAAACCCGCGACGCGGCCAATACAAATGCCAATGCTGGCCTCGGTCGATTTCACCGGTGACCCCCAGCGCCCAGCGGGTCACACTTGGGCCGGTTGTCGTCCACGGAAGATCGTAGAGCGTGATTGTCTCGCCCGCCTCATAGCGTTTGACCAGTTTTTCGATGTGATCACTGCCCAACCAAAACGGGATCGGGACTTCTGATTCAAGGAAATTCAGGATCAGCTTCAAGGCCAGAGATGTCTTGGGAAGGCGCAAGACGCAATTGTTCATCGCCTTGTTGCGCCAGACGACACCAAACAGATAGTCCGGTGGAACATCCAGCGGCCGGACGCAGTAGATATCCAGATCAACCCACACATAGTCGGTTTTTTGCAACATGTGGATCCGGAAGATGTCTGAATAGACCGCCATCCGTCTCCGGCCACCGGTCAGGTTTTCCGTGGTTTCATCTGTATAGATTCCGCGGGCATCATGAACGACGACGCCGTCGGGAACATCTATGTTCATATCCAGCACGTACAGGTTGAAGACATAGCCATGATCCAGAAAGGACTGAATGCATACTCTTTCAACGCAAGATAACGGCGCACCAAACCAGAAACTTGCAACTTGAAAATCCAAAACAGCACCTCTTGCCCAAAGCCGAAACGGGATCGCTGCTGCACTAACGAAGCGGTGCGTGGGTCGTCAACCGCGGCTGCTGTTTTGGCGCGACTTACCCTGCCTTGCGTCAGCGCGTTGTGTCGAGGTGCCCACAGTTTGGTTCTGGCCCCTCATTGGGCGCGCAATTTTAGGCTGGTGTTCCCAACAAAGCCGTTGACGTCTGCCGCGGGTTCAGATTGCTGCGCGGGTTGGTCCGTTGCCAACATGGCCGGCCCAAATTGTGACTTCTTTATTTGGGCCGCACCGGGTACCTATCCCCTTTCTGATCGATCAGGATCAGCCGCTCGCCACTGTGGACATACAGGTCGCAGCGGCTGAACCCGTTGCGATACGCGATGCAGACGGAACCGTCATCGGCGATGGAGTAGGTTCCGAATGCAGACCCCCCGCCCGCGTAGGTATAGGAATAAGCGCCCCCCGCCGAAAACTTGGCCTGACCATCATCGTAGAAGGTCAGCGTCTGGCCCGCGAGGGCGTCAAGCTCGGCCACTGTCAGCGGGACATCGCCAGATTTGACGGGCCAGTCAGCGGCGACAACCGGAGTGGCGGCGATGAGGGCGGGGATCAGGAAACGCGTCATGAGGCCAAGGTAGCGCGTTATGCCTGCAATCATCATAACGTTGCAGTGAGCGGTCAGGCCACCATCTGCTCGGCCTTCTTCAGGTCAACCGAGACCAGCTGGCTGACGCCCTGTTCCTGCATGGTGACGCCGAACAGACGATCCATGCGCGCCATGGTCACCGCGTGGTGGGTGATGATCAGGAAACGGGTGTCGGTCTGGCGGCACATCTCGTCCAGCAGGTCACAGAAACGGGTGACATTGGCATCGTCCAGCGGCGCGTCAACCTCGTCCAACACACAGATCGGGGCCGGGTTGGCCAGGAAAACGCCGAAGATCAGCGCGGTCGCTGTCAGGGTCTGTTCGCCGCCCGACAGCAGGCTGAGGGTCGACAGTTTCTTGCCCGGCGGCTGGCACATGATTTCCAGCCCCGCATCCAGCGGGTCGTCGCTTTCGACCATGACGAGATTGGCCTCGCCACCGCCGAACAGGTGCTTGAACAACATCGCGAAATTCGAGTTCACCTGTTCAAACGCGGTCAGCAGACGTTCGCGGCCTTCGCGGTTGAGGCTGGAGATGCCGCTGCGCAAGGCTTTGATCGCCTCTTCCAGATCGGCCTTTTCACTGCTGAGCGTGTCGAATTCTTCCTGAACGTCCTTACTGTCTTCCTCGGCCCGCAGGTTCACTGCGCCCATGGCGTCACGCTGGCGCTTGTGGCGGTTCACTTCGGCCTCCAGCGCATCCGCGGCGGGCATCTGGTCGGGGTTTACGTCCAGCTGGTTCAGCAGCTGGTTCGGGGTCAGTTGCTGGTCTTCGGCAATTCGTTCTGCTGCCGCAAGCACGCTTTCCTTTGCCGCGTCACTACGCGCCTCGGCTGCGGCGCGGTTTTCGCGAGCTTCCGAGGCCAGGCGTTCCGCCTCACGCTCGGCCATCACCACTTCGCGCAACTGTGTTTCTGCTTCGGCCAGCTTGTCGGCGGCATCGGCCCGCCGGGCTTCGGCGGCTTCGATCAACTCGTTGAGCTCTTCCCGTGCCTCGGCGATTTCGCCGGGGGCGGCCATGGCCTCGGTCAGTTCCTCTTCCGAGCTTTCCTTGCGCTCGGCCAGTTCCGAAATCCGTTTCTCGGCCGTTTCCAGACGGTGCCGCCAGCCACTCAGGTCCTTGGTGACCTCCTGCGTGCGGCGGGTGCGGGCGTCGCCTTCACGGCGCAGCTCATCATGGGTCGAGCGGTGGGTCAGCATGGTGATCCGCGCCGCCTCGACTGTCTGTTTGATGTCCTCAACCTCAGCGCGGGCGCTGTCGAGGTCACCCAGATCGTTCAGCGCCGCCTCGGCCTCGCGCAGCTGCACGCGGGCGGACATGGCGTCTTCCTTGTGACGGTCCACGGCAAGGGTCAGGGTTTCCAGCTTGCCCTGCGCGAGGTTGCGATCCGCCTCGGCGCGGCTGAGCTGGCGTGCGGTTTCGGCCATGCGCTGATCAGCGGCGCGGCGGGCTTCGCGCGCGCGGCGGTCGGCCTCGGTCACGTCCGCCAGTTGCTGCGACAGGGTTTCATGCGCGGCGCGGGCGCCATCGGCCTGCGCCTCGGTGCGGGCCAGTTCCTGTTTCAGCGCCTCAAGTTTATTGAGCTGCTCCAGCCGCAGCGCCGCCGCACTTGGCGCATCCTCGGCCCAGGCGCGGAACCCGTCCCAGCGCCACAGGTCGCCCGAGCGGGACACAAGACGCTGGCCCGGCTTCAACGACGCCTGCAGCCGCGCGCCCTGATCCGCATCGACCAGCCCGATCTGCGCGATGCGACGGCTGAGCCTGTCCGGCCCCGACACGTGCAGCGCCAGCGGGTCGACCCCATCGGGCAAGGGCTGATCGCTGTCATAACCTGCAACATGAACCCAGCCGGACGGGCCGTCACCTTCGACCAGCGGTGCACGGAGGTCATCGGCAAGCGCAGCACCCAGAGCCTTCTCAAAACCCGGTTCCACGCGCAGCAGGTCCATCACCTGCCCGCCTTCGGCCGTGTCGCGTTCCACCAGCTTGGCAAGCGCGGTGGTTTCGGCGCGGATTGCACCCAATTCACCTTCGGCCTCGGACCGTTGCGCGCGTGCCTCGGCTTCGCGGGCCTGCGTTTCATTGCGCAGCTCATCTGCGGCGGCCAGCGCCTCTTCGGCGGCCTCGGCGGCTTCGCGGGCTTCTTCCTCACCCTCCTGCGCGGTTTCAAACGCCTCGCTGGCGCGGGTCAGGGCTGTTTTGGCCTCATCCACGGCCAGCCGGGCTTTTTCCTCTTCCCCCTCAGAGCGAGCCAGTGTCTTGCGGCTGTCTTCGACCAGACGCTGCGCCGACTGGTGACGGGCGACAAGACGCGCCATATCTTCGGTCTGCTGCGACAGGTGGTCTTCGCGGTCCTGAAGGATCGAAGCCGCTTCGCGGGCAATTTCTGCGGCTTCCGCCACCTTCGCGTCATGCCCTTCTGCAGCCTTGGCCAGTTCGCGGGCTTCCCATTCCAGCCGTTCGATCATCTGGCCCGCATCGCGGTTCAGGCCGGTTTCCCGTTCGATATCCTTGCCGAGCTGATGGATGCGGCTGGTCAGCGTCTCAATGGTCTGGCGCGCGCGGGTTTCCTGATCGGTCAGTTGATCGCGCTGCACCTGCTGGCGTTGCAGGACAGCGGCGGCGATGGCCTCTTCCTCGCGCAGGGGGGGCAGGGTTTCTTCGATCCCGGCCCTTTTTGCTGCGGCGGCGCGGGCTTCGGCCTCGGCGCGGGAGGCCTCGGAAATCCGGTCCCTCAGCTTGTCTTCGGCCTGCTGGCGGGCCATGTCGGCCTCTTTCCAGCGGCGATAGAGCAGCATCCCCTCGGCCTGACGCAGCTGTTCGCCGATTTCGCGATAGCGTGCGGCCTGACGGGCCTGACGGGCCAGTTGCGCAAGCTGCCCGCCCAACTGCTCGAGCACGTCATCGACGCGGGTCAGGTTGGACTCGGTCGCTTTCAGCTTCAGCTCGGCCTCATGCCGGCGTTGGTACAGCCCCGAAATCCCGGCGGCCTCTTCCAGAATGCGGCGGCGGGCGCGGGGTTTGGCGCTGATCAGCTCGGCGATGCGGTTCTGCCCTACAAGCGCCGGGGAATGGGCACCGGTCGAGGCATCCGCGAACAGCATCTGCACATCGCGCGCGCGCACATCCTTGCCGTTGGTCTTGTAGGCGCTGCCGACATCGCGGGTGATCCGGCGCACGATTTCAAGCTGGTCGGTGTCGTTGAACCCCGCAGGCGCCAGACGTTCGGAATTGTCCATGGTCAAGACAACTTCGGCGAAATTGCGGGCGGGCCGTGTGGCGGCACCGGCAAAGATCACATCCTCCATCGCGCCGCCGCGCATGGATTTGGGGCGGTTTTCACCCATCACCCAGCGCAAGGCTTCCAGAAGGTTGGACTTGCCACAGCCGTTCGGACCCACCACACCGGTCAACCCGTCCGCGATGATCAGATCGGTCGGATCAACAAAGCTTTTGAAGCCGGTCAGTTTGAGCTTGCTGAAACGCAATGGCCGCGTGTCCCGTGATTCCTATGAATTGAAAGTCTGCGCAAGGGATGGGGTCCGAGTCAACGCAGTTGCGCAGGATATGGGAGATCAGTGCAAGTTATCCACAACATCTTGCCGAAATGCGCAGGAACACGCGTATGTCAGTATGGGCTGCATTCGAAGACCTGATAGCCGCTGTCGCCCCCGACATTTTCATAGATACCATAGTCGATACATTCATACCGGGGCGTCGAGACAGCGGTCAGCAACAGCCGTTCCCCCGCCTCGCGGTCACACCCCAGTACACCAACCGTGACAGCCGCGTCACCCAGCACGTCGAGGATCGGGCAGCCTGAAACCTGCGCCATGGCCAGCGCGGCGCGATCCCGAACAGGGCCAAGCCGCGGGGCGTATTGCGCGTTGATCCGCACCGCCTCGGCCAGATCGCCGCGCACGCGCACGTCGAACACACTACCGTTCACCGCCACGCGGGTGGCCGGAACGTCGCGGAAATGCGGGGTCCCGGCGGCGCAGGCGGCCAGCAGGAGCGGAGCGAGAAACCGGATCATGCCGCAGAGTTGCAGCAATTTGGTTAACAGAACCTTTCTGGACGTCAGGCGCGCAGAACTTCGCCTAACCGGCGGATACCTTCGCGGATCGTCGCCTCGTCCGAGTTCGAGAAGCTGAGCCGGATCGTGTTCGCCCCGCTGCCGTCGGGGAAAAACGCCTGCCCCGGCACAAAGGCCACTTTCACCGTATCCAGCGCCTGCGCCAGCAGGTCAGACCCGCTGATTCCCGACGGGAGTGTCACCCAGACGAACATGCCGCCTTCGGGGCGCGTCCAAGCCACCCCGTCGGGCATGTGCTGTTGCAGCGCACCCAGCATCGCATCACGGCGCGCGCGGTAAGTGTCGCGCACTTTCGGGATATGGGTGTCAAAGCACGCTTCCGCCACCTGATGCACGGCCATCTGGTTGATGGTCGCCGAATGCAGATCCGCCGCCTGTTTCAGCAGAACCATCTGCGAGATGATCGGCTTGGCCGCAACAACCCACCCCATGCGCAGACCCGGTGACAGGGTTTTCGAGAAGCTGCCACAGTAGATCGTCCGGCAGTTTTCGATCGATCCCTTGCGCTCCTGTTCCAGAGCCAGGATTGGCGGGATCGGATCGCCGTCATAGCGCAGTGCCTGATAGGCGCCGTCTTCGATCAACGCGCAGTCCAGTTCGTCGGTCAGGTCCAGCAATGCCTCACGACCCGGGCGGGTCAGGGTTTCGCCTGTCGGATTGGCAAAATCGGGCGACAGATAGGCGAATTTCACAGCGCCATCCCCTGCCGCAACCCTGAATTCATCGGCCCCCTTGTTGCCATTGAGCCGGTCAAAGCGCGGCTCATACGCGTTGAACGCGGCAAGCGCGCCCAGATAGGTGGGCCACCCGACCAAAGCCGTGTCGCCGGGGGACAGGAACAGCTTGCCCAGATAATCCAGCGCCTGCTGCGAGCCCGAGGTGATCAGGACGTTGTCCATGTCACATTCCACCCCGATTTCGCGCATGTGCTGCACCAGCCACCGGCGCAGGGGGGCATAGCCTTCGCTGACCGAATATTGCAGCGCCTGCGCCTGCATGTCCGGCCCCAATGCCTGCTGAAACGCCTGAGCGAAAGCTTCAGCCGGGAAAAGCGCGGGGTCCGGAATGCCACCTGCAAAGGAAATGATACCGGGCTGATCGAGCAGTTTCAGCAGCTCGCGGATTTCTGACGCCTTCATCCGGGAAGCCCGGGTGGCAAACAAAGGGTGATGGGACATGAGGCTCCTCCGATCTCATTTCGGCGCAGCCTATGCTTTCTCAAATTAAAGTCAACACTTCTGACCTAATATTTCAGCGGATGTGACCGGGTATTCTTGAACAGCCCCCCTGTCCATGGTCAAATGAGTTGACCAATTTCGGAACGGACCATGCCATTTCAGAAAGTTCAGACGGAAAAACTGTCACTTGCGGTCGTTCGCCAGATCGAGCTGTTGATCCTGCGCGGCATCCTGCGCCCCGGGGAGCGCCTGCCGCCCGAGCGTGAGTTGGCCGAACGGATGGGTGTGTCGCGCCCGTCCCTGCGCGATGCGGTGTCCGAGCTTCAGGAACAGGGGTTGCTGACAACAAAAGCCGGCTCCGGGATCTATGTGGCCGAGGTTTTGGGCTCGGCCTTTTCGCCGGCGCTGATCCGGTTGTTCAGCAGCCATGACGAGGCCGTATTCGATTACCTGTCCTTTCGCCGCGACATGGAGGGGCTGGCGGCGGAACGGGCCGCGCGGCTGGGATCAGAAAGCGACCTGAAGGTTGTTCAGACGATCTATGACAAGATGCGGGCGGCCCATGACCGGAACGCTGCGGACCAAGAGGCGCAGCTGGATGCCGAGTTTCATATGGCCATCATCGAAGCCAGCCACAATGTGGTGATGCTGCATATGATGCGGTCAATGTATGACCTGCTGGTGCAGGGTGTGTTCTATAACCGGCGGACAATGTTCCGGCAGCGCGCGACCCGCGAGGCCATTCTGGACCAGCACAGCACTATCAACGCAGCCCTTCAGGCCCGCGATCCGGCAGCCGCACGTCAGGCCGTCGAAACGCATCTGAGCTTTGTCGAACGCTGCATGATCGATCAGCAGAAGGCCGAGCGGAACGAGGCTGTTGCGCAGCAAAGGTTGCAGCACGAAACCCGTCAGGCCTAGCGCTTTCCAAGTGCCCTCAGGGATCAGGCGGCCCCGGTCTCGGGCTGGATCAGGTGTGACGGGAAAGGTGCGCCGCTGCCTTCGCCCAGATCGTCATTCGGGGCGATGGTTGTCAGGGCCGGGTCGATGAACAGCCGCGCGCCCCGGTCCCTGAGGTGTTTATGCAGCATCACATGCTCGCACACGAGGTCGCCCTTTTCGTCCCGGCAGGAATAGCGCAGGCCACGCAAGGCGCGGGTCTTGTACATTCCTGCACCGCCGAAGGCGCTGTCGACCGGTATCAGGGGCATATCGGACGGGATGTGGTACTGCCGGTCGAAAACCGCTGATTTCAGAAGAACTTTCCGCCACTTTCGGCGCCCGAACAGCGGTTTGCGCGTTGTCTGAATTCTTTGCCAGACGTCTTCGTCACACCAGCCCGCGCAACGCAGGGCGTAGATATCGTAATAGGCCGGTTGGGAATTGGCGAAGACACCTTCCCAGCGCGGTACGGACCGTTGTGCGGCAGTCAGAACCGTCTGAACGTCCAGACAGACATTCGGCCCGTTCAGATCCAGCACCAGTGTCAGGTCGTGACCGCTGTCGCGTTCTTCCAGCCTGTTGAGGACTGCGTTTCTGGCCGCCGTGATCCGCTCGACCCGGTCTGGCAGTCTGGACGCCAGACCATCCATGCGGACAAGGTCCACATTCGGGTCGCGGCGCGCGAATTCGGACAGAACCCGATCTGTACGATCGGCGTTGTCGTTTGTCGCGATGGTCACGGAATAGCGGTGCAAGCGGGTGGTCAGGTCTTCGATCCTGTTGATGCTTTCGATCAGCGCGGCCCCGCCGTTCCTGACCACCCCAACAATATTCATCGAAACGTCTTCGCCTGCCACGGCCCGTCTTTCCCTGCTCTTTTCGCACCCTTAGACCCCAAGCGGAACATTCAGACCCTCTGAAGGGTACAGAATCCGGGTGATGTTGCGGTCAATACAATCAGCCCCGTCACCAAAACAAAAGACCCGACAGCGCAATGCTCTCGGGTCATCTGCGTTTTTTACCGGCCGGTGTCCCCGTCAGTGCAGCTTGGCGCCCACATCTGCGATCGAGGCATCGATCAGCTTGTTCGCCTGCGCGGCTGTCATCTGCTTGGCCAGAACCGAGCTGGCAGCGGCAATCGCAACCGAAACGGCCTGATCGCGCACGTCTTTAACGGCAGAGGCTTCGGCCGAGGCAATCTGGTCCTGCGCAGCAGCCAGACGGCGTTCGATCGACTTTTCGAGATCGACCTTCGCCTGGTCCGCAGCCAGAGCCGCGTCCTGTTTGGCCGCCTCGACTATCGCGTCGGCCTGTGCCTGCACTTCACGCTGCTTGCGCTCGTACGAAGCCAGCAGGCTGCGTGCTTCTTCATGCAGGGCGCGGGCTTCGTCCAGCTCGGCCTTGATGCCTTCGGCACGGTTGTCCAGCGCACCGCCGATCATGCCCGGCACCTTGAAGTAGAACAGGACCGCGATGAAAACGATGAAGCCCAGAAGGACGACAAAGTCAGTATTGCCAAGCGAGAAGAACGGACCGCTTGCAGCCAGCGCGGGGCTGGCGGCACCAACGGTCAGGATAAGGGCAAGAGTGTTCCGCATGTCACTTATCCTTTCATCTGCGCGTCAATGGCACTGTCGATGGCTTTGGCATCCGCCTCGCCGCCCAGCGCGGTGACCAGTTCAGCCGCCGTATCCTTGGCGACCACTTGAATGCTTTCCAGCGCACCGGCACGGATTTCGGCAATTGCCTTTTCCGATTCAGCCGCCTTTGCAGCGATTTCCGCATCCGCCCTGGCAATCGCATCATCCAGACCAGCCTGGATTTCTGCGCGTGCTTCTGCCGCGATACGCTGCGCTTCGGCACGGGCATCGGCCAGCGCCTTGTTATAGGCCTCTTCGGCCTCGACCGCTTTGGCCTTCAGATCTTCGGCCGCAGCCAGGTCATTTGTAATGGTCCCCCGGCGCTCGGCCAGGATTGCCGCGATGCGGGGCAGAGCCACGCGAGACAGGACCAGAAAGATGACGACCAGCGTAATGACCAGCCAGAAAATCTGGTTGGGGAACCAATCGAAGCAGAGCTGCGGCATCCCGATGGCAGAGCCATGCGAGTCAACGCACGCGCCAACTACTTCTTCGCTAATGGGTTCAGTCGCCATGATGTCCTCCGTCGGAACGTTGTCTTTACAACAGGTGGGCCGCTATGGCTTGGACCCACCTGCGCGTAAGGATCAGGTTCCGCAGATTAGACGGCGAACATCAGCAGCAGCGAGACCAGGAATGCGAAGATCCCCAGGGCTTCTGCGAATGCGATACCGATGAACAGGGTTGCGGTCTGCGAAGCAGCCGCCGAAGGGTTGCGCAGGGCGCCGGCCAGGAAGTTGCCTGCAACGTTGCCCACCCCGATTGCGGCTGCGCCGGAACCGATTGCTGCCAGGCCTGCGCCGATGTGTGCGAGATCGCCTTCCATGATGTATCTCCTTACGAATTGGAAGTTTCGATGTTGGGTTATCGGACCTTAGTGCGAAGGATGCAGCGCATCTTTCAGATAAACACAGGTCAGAATGGTGAATACGTAGGCCTGAATGAAGGCCACCAGGACCTCGAGACCATACATTGCGGTGATCGCCAGAACTGACACAGGCGAAATCAGGGAAATTGCGGCAAAGCCTGCAAACACCTTGATCACCGCGTGGCCTGCCATGACGTTACCGGCAAGACGAATGGAGTGGCTGACGGGGCGTACGAAGTACGAGATCAGCTCGATGATCGCCAGGATCGGGCGCAGCGCCAGCGGCGCGCTGGAGACCCAGAACAGGCCCAGGAACGCGGCACCGTTCTTGACGAAACCCAGAATGGTCACGGTCAGGAACACGGCCAGCGCCAGCGGGATTGTCACGGCGAAATGCGATGTGGTGGTGAACGAGGTTGGGATCAGACCCAGGAAGTTCGCGGTCACAATGAACATGAACAGGGTCATGACATAGGGGAAGAACTTGACGCCGTCCTTGCCGCAGATGTCTTCCAGCATCTTGTAGATGAAGCCATAGGCCAGTTCCGCGATCGACTGCATCCGGGTCGGGACGATGGCACGCTTTGACGTGCTGAGAACCAGCAGGCCAAAGATCGCCACGATGGCCAGGAACAGCCACAGGGTCACGTTGGTGGGCGTGTACCAGGCAATCTCGCCACCGAACAGCGGCTTGACGATGAACTGGTCCATCGGGTGAAACACCAGGCTGCTGGCTTCTGCTGCGTGGTCTGCGCCTTCGGCGCCGTGTGCTGCGGTGGTCTCGCTTGCCACGTTCAGTCCCTCTCGTCCTTTTCGGCCTGCATATGGGCCGCTTGTTTATCTTGAACCTCTTTCGCGCTGCGGAGCATAACCTTCACGCCCGCGACAAGGCCCAGCAATGTGAACAGCACCAGAAAGATCGGGATTGTCCCGAGCAGGCTGTCCAGCCCGTATCCGATGCCAAATCCGATCCCCAGACCGGAAACCATTTCGATGACCATCCTCCAGGCAAGCTCGCCCCCGGATATGTCACTGTCAGCGCGGGCAGCCGGTTGTCTGGCCTTTTTCGCCGCGTCGATCTTGGCCTCAAGCTGCGCCATACGCTGCTTTTGGTCGTCATCGGTCACGGACGGAATCCTCGCGCTGTCTTGCGCATGGTGCTAAGGCGCGAAAGGCCCAGAGTCAACGGCGTTGATGGCGTGAAATGACGCAGGTTAGTGTGTTGTTTTTAAACTGTTATTACTGGTTAACTCGTCCAGCCAAATTGCTTGCCCATGCCCTGAACGGCAACAATCTCCCAAAAACCCATATTCAACCTTTTGGTTGATCTTTGTGCGTGCGCTGAGGCCACAGGTGTCGAACAAGGCGTCCGTCGATCAGCAAGAGCCCGGCAAAAATCGCCGCCATGCCCATCAAATGTTCGGGTTGCAGAGTTTCCCCCAGAACCCAGGTTCCAAGTATCAGGGCGGAAACCGGCGCGATCAGCGTGACGGTCGAAATGTTGGTTGGCCCGACTCTGGGCAGCAACCAGTAGAAGGCAATGAAAGCGGCCGAGGTCAGCACAAAACCGATCATCAGCAACGAAAGCCATGTTTCAGTGTGCTCGATCACCGGCAGGCCTTCACGCCAAAGCGCCAGGGGTAAAATCGCCAATGTCGCTCCTGTCAGGGCAAGGGCGACCAGCACCACCGGCTGCATGTCACGGAAGGCCCGCGCAATGTTGACGGAAAACGCGTAACAGATCGGCGCGCACAGGGTCAGCAGAACCGCCCAGAACTGAGAGGTTTCGCCATTGTGCAAAATCGGGACGGACAACACGACAATCCCGATGAAGCCGCACAACACGCCAAGGGATTTCAACAGCGTCGCACGCTCGCTTCCCGGCCAGAAATGCGAAACGATGACGGCAAAGGCCGGTGTTGTCGCATTCACGATCCCCGCCACGCCGGACGCGATATGCTGCTGCCCAAGCGCATAGAACGCAAATGGTGCGGCATAGCTGAGCGCCCCGAACCCCAGCAGACCGATGGCGCGCCCGAGTGTCAGGTGAACCGGCATACGGGCAGCAATCACATAGATCCAACAGCCCAGCGCCCCAAATGCAACACGCCCCAATGACACGGATAGCGGCCCAAGTTCGCGCAGCAATATGGCGTTGAACATGAAAGACATGCCCCACCCGATGCCAAGGACGCAGATCACCAGCCAGTATTTCAGCGCCATAGCCGCCCCCCTTGCGCATCACCGCTGCACAGTGACGTGATGGGGGAAATTGTCAAACGGGTTCTCGCCCATTAGGAAAGACCCATGTCCAACGATCTCGACACCGTGTTTGCGGCCCTTGCCGACCCCACCCGCCGCACCATTCTGGCGATGCTGCTGGAGGACGATATGGCCGTGACGGATGTGGCCGAGCCGTTCGAGATGTCGCTGGCGGCGATCTCGAAACATCTGGTCATCCTGACCAAGGCCGGGCTGATATCACAGGAAAAGCGCGGCCGGGTGAAATGGTGCAAGCTGGAACCCGACGCGCTGCGCACCGCTTCGGTCTGGATGCAGGGGTTCGGTCAGTTCGAACCCATCAACCTGGATGCGTTCGAACGGTTTCTGGAAGTCGAGCTTCCGATCTCGGACGAGACCTAGCGCACCACAAAGACCGACATGCTGGCATGTTTGGCCAGATATCCGGCGTGGCTGGAAAAGATGTAATCGGTGATCCGGGGCGCATGGGTGCCCACGATGATCAGGTCTGCACCGATCTCTTCTGCCGCGCGGGTCAGATCGCTGTCCACTTCGGCAGCAACATCGACCGAGTGTATCTTGCGCACCGCAACTTCGGCCGCGCCTTTTGATGCAAGCTGTTCGGTGAAGTCGGCCAGTTGCTTGTCGATCTCGGCCTCGGTTTCCGAGGATGCACCCATATGGGCCCCGCTGACACTGACCAGAGTGATCTTGGCGCCCTGCCATTTTGCCACCTGCGCGGCGACATCTGCGGCCTTGCGAACCTCGGGCGGCAGGTGGCGGTCAATCGGCAGCATGATATGTTTGAACATAATCTCCTCCTTTTGTCCGCCTTCCAAGGTAGTCCTGAGACCAAGGGCCTGCCTTGATCTGGCTCAACAGATTTTGCCTTTGGAATTCGTGGGCAATCCGTTCCGGTTTCAGACCGGAAGCGGCCTTATTCAGCTGCCCGGCGTTGAGGGCTGGGGCGCGGGGCCTCTTCTTTCAGCAGCATCAGCAGGGCAATGACCGTCAGCGCCACACCGCCCAGGATCAATCCCGTCGGGACAGGTTTGCCCAGCGCGATTTCCCACAGGATCACCCAGCTTGGCACCAGATAGGTATAGGCCATGACCTTGGCCGACGGCAGCCGAAGCGAGGAGAATTGCACCAGAACGAAACTAGCCGCTGTTGCGAAGAATGAGATATAGAACAACCCGATCCAGACGATGGCGGGAAGGGCTGCCCATTCGGTCGCCTTCAGGTCGGACCAGCCGAACAGGACCAATAACAGGCACCCGGCAACCAGCGTTCCGAACGTGAACACGACGGCAGGTTCTCCGCGGTTCAGCCTGCGGATCATGGGGGTGTAAATCGCGTGCGCGACACATCCCCAGAAATAGATGATCTCGCCCCCGCCGATCTGGAAGGCGCGGAACATCTGCCAGTCGGCCCGAAAGATCACCCATAGCGCCCCAATCGCACCGATGGTCAGGGCCATTGCCATGCGCGGCGTGGTGATCTGGCGCAGCAGGACCCAGCCCGCAATGGCCGAGACAACGGGGGTCAGGGTGAAAACCGCGGCAGCGCTGACCGGCGGGGCGGTTTGCAACCCGTAAAACATCAGGACAAAGTATGTGGCGAACAACCCGCCCAGCACCAGAAACCGCCAGGGCGCCTGCGCGGCACTGCGGGGCAGACCGGTTGTCGCCAATGCCGCCACACCAATCACCACAGCCGCGATGGCAAAGCGCACCGCGTTCAAGGCAGCAGGGGCAATTTCGTTGGCAATCATCGACCCAAGCGAGAAACTGCCTGCAACAAGGGCCGAAAAAGTCAGCATGGCCAGATGGCCGCGCATCTGCGGATTCATGGGCACCAGCCTTTGGAGGCCTCTTTCAAAAAACTCAGGAACGTTTGCACCTTGGTGGTTCGGTGCAGGTCCACATGGGTCACCAGCCACAGGTTGCCGAACCATTCCGGAAGCGGGTCGATCACTTCGACCAGAGTGTCATGACGGGCGGCCTCCCAACGGGCCATAAAGCCGATACCGGCACCGGCCAGAACGGCCTCGCGCATACAGAAATTGTTGGTGCAGCGAAAGGTGATGCGGTCGGCGGATACCGTGTTGCGCAGCCACCGGGTGAACGGCGCGCGGCTGCTTTCATCGTCAGAGCTGACGAAGTGGTGGTTTCCGAAATCCTCGATGCCCGAAGGTTTGCCGTGCCGTTCGATATACGAGATGCTGGCATAGAGGCCGACTTCTTCCTGCCGGAAGGGCTGCACAACGTTGTCGGGTTGATCCGGGGCCGATCCCGCACGGATTGCAACATGCGCCTCGCCATATTCCAGCCGGAACAGACGGTCTCCGGTCAGGTAGCGCACGATCAGCTCGGGGTGCATCTTTTGAAATTCGGTCAGCGTCGGCACCACCAATGGCGCGATGGAGCCCAGCGACGTCACCACCAGTTCGCCGGACACATCGTCACCGCGCCCCTTCATCCGGCCGACAAGCTGGTTGAACTGGTCTTCGGTAGCCTGCGCCACGCGCAGCAAATCGTCGCCCGCTTCGGTCGGGGTGTATCCCCGCGCATGGCGCTGGAACAGTTTGACACCCAACCGGGCCTCGATCGCGTCGATGTGGCGGATCACCGTGGCGTGGTGCACGCCCAGAACCTCGGCGGCACCGCTGACGGTTCCCATGCGTGCCACCTGATAGGCGGTCCTCACCTCATCCCAATTGTCCATCGTCACACCGCTCTGTGCAATTTCCAACAATAACTGTTGATGTATCCGAGTTTTGTTCGCAAACGCAACAGCCATATTGGGACCAGAACAAGATTACCCTGACCTTAAGGACCCAGAAAATGGCTAAAACCATCCTGCATATCGACGCCTCTGCCCGCCGCGTTGCTTCGACCACCCGCGACCTGTCTGACAGCATCGTCCGGCAGTTGGGTGCGGACCGCATCATCCGCCGCGACCTGGCTACCCCCCTGCCCCTGCTGACCGAAGACTGGATCGCCGCCAACTTTACCCCTGCCGAGCAGCGCGACGACCTGCAGCGCGACCGGCTGGCCCTTTCGGACGCGCTGGTGACCGAATTGCAAGAGGCCGATACCATCGTTATCGGCCTGCCGATCTACAACTTCTCGGTCCCCGCTGCATTCAAGGCCTGGATCGACCTGGTCGCCCGCGCGGGCCTGACCTTTTCCTATTCGGAGAACGGCCCAAAAGGGTTGCTGGAGGGGAAACGCGCCATTCTGGCAATCGCGTCGGGCGGTACTGCCGTCGGATCCGAGATCGACTTTGCCACCAACTATGTGCGTCACGTTCTGGGCTTTATCGGCATCCATGATGTGGCGGTCATCGCCGCGGATCAGATGGCGGTGAACCCCGAAGCCGCGCTGGAAAGCGCCAAAAAGGCGGTGACAGAACTGGCGGCCTGATCGCCTCTGGTCATTGAGCCCTGAAACGTCCAGTCTGCTGGTCAGATGGAACTGGCGGACTGGATGGCGCGCATGAAAAAGATCGGAATTCTGGGCGGTGTGGGCTGGGCCTCGACCGTGGACTATTACCGTGCCATTGCCGAGGGTGCCGGGCGTCACTTTGCGGCGCGCGGCCACGGCGCGCCCTTGCCGATCCCTGCCATGACCATCGAGTCCGTCACACAGGCCAAGACCCGCGCCTTGCGAGGTGTCGCCGGGGACGAAGCCAGCTGGGCGGCGTTTGATGCGGTGTTTCGCGACGCGCTGCTGACGCTGGAGCGCGCGGGATGCGATTTTGGCATCATAGCGTCCAACACCCCGCACGCGCGGCTGCACGCGATCAGACAGGGTGTTTCCATGCCCATCCTCAGCATTTTCGATGCAACGGCAGAGGCCACGGCCAGCACAGGTGTGTCAAACGCATTGGTGCTGGGAACAACCGTGACAATGCAGGCCACCAACTATGCGGATCGTCTGGCGGCCGAGGGGATCACCGCGAATGCGCGGCTGCCCGACTCCGAGATTTCCGAGATGCAGGCGATGATCGACAGTGATTTCTACGGTGGTGCCTCTGATGCGGCCCGCGCAAGACTGCTGGCCTTTTGCAACAAACATGCCCGTCCCGGAACCGCCATCCTGCTGGCCTGTACCGAGCTGCCGCTGGCCTTTCCAAAGTATCTGGATGACCCGGTATTCGAGGCCGATGGGCACCTGTTCATCAACCCGTCCGCCGCGCATGTCGCCGCCGCGCTGAAACTGGCGCTTGAGTGATCAGGGCAGCCACGTAATGGTGCAACCGATGCGATCGAAGAACGCCATCACGTCGGATTGTTTCATCACAACGGTACGGTCATTGACCAACGGGTGCATATAAATCACCTCGGCCCCTTGGGCGGCGGCGTCCATGAAGAATTGCACATTGTTCTGCACACCGTTGATCATCGCCAGCGGGCTGACCGCACCGGGGCGAATACCAAGGTTCTGCAACAGCCGGTCTGCCGACCCAAAGGACAGGGCGCCGACACCCAGTTCTGCGCCCAGCGCCTTTAGGTCAATCTCGCGGCTTTGTTCCAGCGTCACCAGGTAGTTGCGCTTTTTCTTGTCGCGCAGGTACAGGTTCTTGACCCGCAACGCGTTCTCGCCCGGCACCATGAACTGGCCTTCCACGGCCTTGGAGTCCTCGACCGTGCGCAAGGGAACATGGGTATGCAGGCGGTAGGGCAGCCCCCAGTCATCCAGCTGCGCCAACAGCGCGTCAGAACTGAGCGGCAATGTATCCTGAAATGTGGATGATGCGTCCATGGGGCCCTCCTGTTTGTAGCGCTCATCGCGCAACATGGCGGCGAATTCAAGCTGGGGCAGAGCAGAAAACGGTGTTAGCGTGCCGCCATGAAAGTCACACGAAACACTCCGACCCAACTGATCCTTGCCGACACGCCCTGGTTCATTGGAATCATGCTGGTCTTTTTCATATTGACCTTTGTCGGCGCAGGGCTGGTCATGGTCAGTGACGGCGGCGAGAATATCTGGTTCGGGCTGTTCTTTGCTCTAATCGGCGGCGGGCTAGGTGTCGGGGCGTTCTGCGTTTTCGTGCGGCGGGTTCAGGTCATTCTGGACCGCACAAAGAACCGCATTCTGATCCGCAGGCAGTCTGTCTTTGGCTATGAAGCGGTCGAGCATCAGCTGTCCAGCCTGTCCCATGCCGAAGTTGAAAGCTCGACTTTCCGCAGCGACAGCAGCAGTTCGACGCTGTATCGCCCGGTTCTGGTGCTGGACAAGGGAATGAGCGAAGGGCGTCATCCGATTGTCGATGCGTTCTCGAACGGGCGCGGCGCGCATAAACTGGTTGACGCGGTCAACGCATGGCTGCCCGCGCAGCAGGAAGACACGAAGGAACAGGCCTGACGATTACAGGACTTGTCCGTGCTCCAGCCAGGCTCGATCGGCCGGTGTCACCATTTCGGACAGGCGCGCGTCGTATCGGGCCATGTCATCGGCGGTCAGCTTGCCCTCCCATTTGTTGCTGGTCCCGGACGAGAAGAACTGCGCGTAGTCCTGAAACGCGCTTTTGAAACCAGGCTGCTGCGAAGCGCGCCGGGCGTTTTCCTTCATTGAACCAAAGCTTGCGGCCTCAGCGATATCGTCGATCATTTCTGGTGCGATCTCGGTCCCCAAGATGTTTGCGATCCGCGCCGCCTGCCCCGGCAAATCGCGGCTGAGTTCCGCGTAATGCAGGAAATGAATGTTTGGCAGATGCCGGAACGCGCGGAATGAACGGTAATGGTGGAGGTATGAGGCCAGTGTCAGATCGTCGGTGCCCTTTGACGAGGCGGGCCGGTCCAGAAACATCGCGAAGGCTTCGGAAAGATCATCTGGAAACAGGTAGTCCAGCCAGTCGTCTTTCATGTTTTCCACATGGCGGCGCAGCGAGAAATGCACGTCAACCGGATGACGATGCACCACCAGATAGGTCGCATCCGGGGAATAGGTGATCCCGTCCAATGGCGTGTGGGTCTTGATGCATCGCCTGTGCGTTTGTGCGGCAAGTATTCTGTCCTGCTCCTCACGATTTCTGAAACCGCAATCCAGCCAGGGTGAGACCGCGTTGTTGTACACGGCTGGATCCGCGGTTTTGGTGATCAGCATTCGTACCAGCGTCTGCGTCCACGTGGTGCCGCATTTGGGAGGCGTGCAGACAAAGATGTCGTCGGGACGGATTATGAAGTCGGACCAGATATCGGTATTCGTGACTTCACCGACATAATCCTTGGTGCGCTGCGGCAATGGTTGACTCATGACCAAACTCCAAAACTGACCCCGACCTTTGGACGCTACACCAAGTGGCCAGATGCTCAAAGCGTTTGCCTTGACTCGCAGCGCCCAGAGGCGTAGATGACCTCCAAACATCCGGAAGCGTCTTGATCTTCCGGTCCCTTGAGTCGTTCAGGGATCGCCCCCCACCAGCGAGTTTCGCCCGTGGGGGCGTTTGTGCATTTAACCGACGCATCCTATCTAGGGCGCGCCATCAGATAACCGGCTAAGGAGGCCGAAGGCATGTTTGAAAATCTATCCGAACGCCTTTCCGGCGTCTTTGACCGGTTGACCAAACAGGGTGCTCTGTCTGAAGAAGACGTCAAGACCGCCCTGCGCGAGGTCCGTGTTGCCCTGCTTGAGGCCGACGTCTCGCTGCCGGTGGCGCGTGAATTCGTCAAGAAGGTGCAGGACCAGGCAACCGGTCAGGCGGTGACCAAGTCGATCACCCCCGGCCAGCAGGTCGTCAAGATCGTGCATGACGCGCTGGTCGATACCCTGCGTGGTGAGGAAGACCCCGGCAAGCTGAAGATCGACAACCCGCCTGCCCCGATCCTGATGGTCGGTTTGCAGGGTTCGGGTAAGACCACCACCACTGGTAAACTGGCCAAGCGCCTGAAAGAGAAAGAGGGCAAGAAGGTCCTGATGGCCTCGCTCGACGTTTATCGCCCGGCGGCGATGGACCAGCTGGCGGTTCTGGGCGCGCAGGTCGGCGTTGATACGCTGCCGATTGTACCGGGCCAGAAACCCGTCGACATCGCCAAGCGCGCCAAGCAGCAAGCCACATTGGGCGGCTATGACGTCTACATGCTGGATACCGCCGGTCGCCTGCATATCGACGAAGTGCTGATGGACGAGGTCGAGCAGGTCCGCAATGCGGTTGACCCGCGCGAGACCCTGCTGGTTGTTGACGGCCTGACCGGTCAGGTCGCCGTTGAAGTGGCCGAAGAATTCGACGCCAAGGTCGGTATCTCGGGCGTGGTCCTGACCCGGATGGACGGGGACGGGCGCGGTGGTGCGGCGCTGTCGATGCGCGCAGTGACTGGCAAGCCCATTCGCTTTGTCGGTCTGGGCGAGAAGATGGACGCGCTGGAGACCTTCGAGCCGGACCGGATCGCCGGACGTATTCTGGGCATGGGCGACATCGTTGCCCTGGTCGAAAAGGCCCAGGAAACGATGGAGATGGAACAGACCGAGCGCATGATGAAGCGCATGGTCAAAGGTCAGTTCAACATGAACGACCTGAAAATGCAGCTGGAACAGATGATCCAGATGGGTGGCATGCAGGGCATGATGGGCATGATGCCGGGCATGGGCAAAATGGCCAAGCAGATGGATCAGGCGGGTCTGGACGACAAGATCCTGCGCCAACAGATCGCCTTGATCCAGTCCATGACCAAACGCGAGCGCGCCAACCCGCAGCTGCTACAAGCCAGCCGCAAGAAACGGATTGCAGCCGGTTCGGGGATGGAGGTCAGCGACCTCAACAAGCTGCTCAAGATGCACCGGCAGATGTCGGACATGATGAAGAAGATGGGCAAGATGGGCAAAGGCAAGATGCTGAAACAGGCCATGAAGGGCATGTTCGGCAAAGGCGGCCCCAGCCCCGAAGACATGGCAGCCGGCATGGACCCCAAGGCACTGGAACAGGCGGCCAAGGCAATGGGCGGCAAAATGCCCGGCGGACTGCCCGGCCTGGGCGGCGGCATGGGGCTGCCTCAGGGCCTGAGCGGGTTTGGCAAGAAGAAGTAATGAACGCCGTCGCCCAACATATCCCCCGGCTTGAAACCGAGCGCCTGATCCTGCGCGCGCCGTCCGAGGCTGAACTGGACGCCGATAGCGCGTTTTTCGCCAGCGATGCGGCGAAGTTCGTCGGCGGGCCACTGCGCCGGGATGAGGTCTGGCGACTGATCGCTTCGCTGCTGGGCCACTGGTCCCTGCGCGGTTACGGGTTCTGGAGCGCTGAGGAAAAAGCCTCGGGCACTTATGTCGGGCGGATCGGGCTTTGGTGCCCCGAAGGCTGGCCCGAACCCGAGATCGGCTGGACACTGATGAACCATGCCACCGGCAAGGGTTACGCGACCGAGGCGGCACTGGCCGCACGGTCTTATGCGTATGATGTTCTGGGGTGGGAAACGGCGATCTCGCTGATTGATCTGGACAATCATGCCAGCAAGGCGGTGGCGAAACGGCTGGGCGCGCAGTTCGAGTATCACTATGACCACCCCAAATTCGGCAAGTCCGAGATTTGGCGGCACCCCGCGCCTGCCGATCTGGTGAATGGCGGGATGGAGGCCTACGCATGACCGCGTTCACCATCCCCACCGTTGAAACCGAACGCCTGATCCTGCGTGCCCCGCATCTGGATGATCTGCCTGCGCTGACCGCATTCTTTGCGACCGAGCGCAGCCATTTGGTGGGCGGACCCCGGGACGCGCTGGAAAGCTGGGGCATGTTGGCCAGACGCCTTGGGCACTGGGCGTTGAAAGGATTTGGCCTTTGGCACCTGACCGAGAAATCCAGCGGTCGGTTCGCAGGCAACGTCGGACTGATTGACGCCCCCGGCTGGGACGAGCCTGAACTGGGCTGGACCGTGATGGAAGATTTCGAAGGCAAAGGGTTTGCCTATGAGGCGGCGCTTGCCGCCCGGTCCTATGCGGCGCGGCATCAGGGCCTGAACGGGTTGATTTCGTATATCGCCCACGAAAACGACCGCTCGCGCGCTTTGGCCGAACGGTTGGGTGCAACGCTGGAGCGCGACAATGCCGAACTGCTGGGCCAGCCCTGCCAGGTGTGGCGGCACCCCAAGATTGACGTTTCGACACCCGAAAGGACCGGCCAATGAACAACCCCGTGACACGCGCGGCTGCATTGCTGAAAGAGCATCGCGAAAGCATCGACCGGCTGGACGCGATCCTTGTCTATACGCTGGGCGAGCGGTTCAAACACACACAGGCCGTTGGCAAGCTCAAGGCCGAACACAACCTTCCCCCGTCCGATCCCTCGCGTGAGGCCACGCAGATCGCACGGCTTGAAGACCTGGCGAAAGAGGCCGATCTGGACCCCGATTTCGCCAAGGCTTTTCTGAATTTCATCATTCAGGAAGTCATCCGACACCACAGGAAACACCAAGGGTGAACCAGAGGTTCAGCAAGTTAGAAGTGAACCAGAGGTTCAACAAACACCAGAATTAACCGGAAAAGACACCGGCCAATCAAATACACGCCTCCGGCGTGATGCCATTCAAAGGAGATACCACCATGGCAATGAAAATTCGTCTCGCCCGCGCAGGCTCGAAAAAACGTCCGTTTTACCGCATCGTGGCGGCTGACAGCCGGATGCCGCGCGACGGCCGTTTCATCGAGAAACTGGGCACCTACAACCCGCTGCTGCCGAAAGACAGCGAAGAGCGTGTGAAAATGGACATGGAACGCGTTCAGCACTGGCTGGATCAGGGCGCCCAGCCCACCGACCGTATCGCGCGTATGCTGGAAGCAGCCGGCACCCGTGACAAGGCCGAGCGCAACAACCCCAACAAGGGCACCCCGGGCAAGAAAGCTCAGGAACGCGCGGAAGAGAAAGCTGCAAAGGCTGCGGAAGCTGCCGAAGCGGCTGCTGCACCGGCTGAAGAAGCGGCTGCAGAAGAATAAGCAGGCCGAAGCGTGCGGGATCAGACCTTTACTGACGCATTTCGCACGCAGTTCGATCTGTTGTTGCGGCTCCGGCGCGATGTGCGCCGGTTCCGCGGCGACGCAGTAGACGAGGCAGTGCTTGCGCGCTGCCTCGACGCGTTTCGGCTGGCCCCATCCGTGGGGCTGAGCGAACCCTGGCGCGTGATCCGCGTCGAAAGCGCAGCGGCCCGGGCTGCGGCGCTAAGGAATTTCCAAACCGCCAATGATGACGCCCTGGCGGGCTATTCCGGCGACAGGGCGCAGCTTTACAGCCGCCTGAAACTGTCGGGGATGCAGGAAGCGCCGGTGCAACTGGCCATCTTCTGCGACGACAACACCGACAAGGGAATGGGTCTTGGCGCGGGCTCGATGCCCGAGATGCGGCGCTATTCCGTGGTCTCTGCGATCACCCTGTTCTGGCTGGCCCTGCGGGCCGAGGGGCTGGGGCTGGGCTGGGTATCCATTCTGGACCCCGAACAGATGGCGCGCGATCTGGATGTGCCGGGCAACTGGCGTCTGATCGGGTATTTCTGTGTCGGATGGCCGGAACAGATCTCTGACACCCCCGAACTTGAGCAGGTTGGCTGGGAAAACCGGGCCGACAGCCTGAAGATCGAAACAAGGTAGGGCCGCATGTTCGGATTGATACGCCTTCCCATTCTGCTGCTGATCGCCTTTATTGTGGGCGTGTTCTTTGAGCGCAACAATCAGCGCGAAGCCTGCGAAGGGCTTGGCGAGTGGAGAAACGGGATCTGTTTGACGACGGGGGCTGCCAATGAATGATCTGATCTGCGTCGGCAGCGTCGCGGGGTCTTATGGTGTACGTGGTGAAGTGCGCCTGAAAAGCTTCTGCGCCGTTCCCGAAGATATCGAGACGTATTCGCCACTGACGGATGAAACCGGCAAGGAACGTTATCCGGTGGTTCTGACGCGTACGATCAAGAACGGTTTTGCCGCCCGTCTTGGCGGCGTCGAAACCAAGGAACAGGCGGATGCCCTGAACGGTTTGCGCCTGTTTGCGCGGCGCGATCAGTTGCCCTCGTTACCCGATGACGAGTTCTACCACACAGACCTGATTGGGCTTGAGGTCTATGACACCGGCGGCACCCTTCTCGGCAAGGTCAAATCCGTGCAGAACCACGGGGCCACGGACCTGCTGGAACTACACGGGCCGGGCCTGAAGGCGACGGTTCTGCTGCCGTTCACGATGCAGGTGGTGCCAACCGTCGATCTGGAACAGGGCCGCATCGTGGCCGACCCGCCCGAAGGCCTGATCTGATGCGACGTGTTCTGCTGCATCTGGGTTTTCACAAGACCGGCATGACGGCAGCACAGTCCTTTCTGCATGAAAACCGCGAGCTGATCTGGCCTCATTTCGCTCTGGTCCTTCCGTATAAGACCCGCAAGGCCGGTTTAAGCGAAGCGGCCACGCGCCATTCGATCTATCGACTGGATGACACGCTGGCGGGTTTTGGCGGTCAACTGCACACTTTTTTCGACGGTCTGGATTTCGGAGCACGCCGAGGATTGATCCTGAGCGAAGAGAATTTTCTGGGCCTGCGCCCCAGCAGGAACAAAATCGAAGGATACGGGGCCGCACCCGAACTGGCGGAAACGGTCGTCAGCGTGCTGCGCCGCCGTCTGGTGGGCGAAGAAACCGACATCACCGTCTACCTGTCGTTACGCAATCGCGATGTGTGGTTGCGCAGCCTTTGGGCCCACGATCTGCACCTGTCGCGCATGGTTCAGGACCTGGACGGCTATTGCGCTGATCTTGCGCACCTGCCATCGCTACAGAACACGGCAGACCGGATCAGGGACCGGTTGCCAACTGTCACGGTACGGACCGCGTGGATGGAAGCGCTGAAAGGCCACCACCTTGGATTGGGCGCACCATTTGCCGAATTTCTCGCCCTGCCACCCGGGAAATCTGCGCAGCTTGTGAAGCCCGTGCATGAAAGCCCTCAGCTGTCCGACGACGTTCTGAGGGAAATGCTAGCCCTGAACCGATCATCGCTGGACGAAGCGGCATTGATCACTCAGAAAAAGGCCCTGATTCGAACCGCCCAACATGAACTGGCCCGCCAGAAATGACTGACAAACCCGGCAAATCCCATGGTCGCAAGGCGATCCGGGCCACGCTGAAACCGCGTGAGCTGATGACACCCACCCCGGACCTGCACGGCGTCTGGAAAGCCAAGGTTATCACCCTGTTTCCAACTGCCTTTCCGGGCGTTCTGGGGGAAAGCCTGACCGGCAAGGCCCTGCAGGAGGGGTTGTGGCAGCTGGAAACCGTGGATTTGCGGCAATTCGGCGTCGGCAGGCATCGCAACGTGGACGACACGCCCGCCGGGGGCGGCGCGGGTATGGTTTTGCGGCCCGATGTGTTGGGCGAAGCCATCGAGCACACCATGGCGGGCATTCAGGGCAACTGGCCACTGATTTACCTCAGCCCGCGCGGGCGGCGCATGGACCAGCGCATGATGCAGACCCTTGCACGCTGCGATGGCATGACCCTGCTGTGTGGCCGGTTCGAAGGCGTGGATGAGCGCGTGCTGGAGCATTACGGTGTGCAGGAGGTCTCGTTGGGGGATTTCGTGATGACCGGCGGTGAGATTGCAGCACAGGCCCTGATTGATGCCACGGTGCGCCTGATCCCCGGCGTTCTGGGCAATCAGGCCTCGACCGAAGAGGAAAGCTTTTCCTCGGGCCTGCTGGAGCATCCGCAGTACACCCGTCCTGCGGATTGGAAAGGCCGCCCGATACCCGAGGTTCTGATGTCGGGCCACCACGGCCGCATCGCCGAATGGCGTCACAAGATGGCTGAGGACGTTACCCGCGAGCGGCGCCCGGATATCTGGGCCGACTATGAAAAATCCTGGTCGGATTCGTCTGAGTGATAGGCCGGATTGTTGCGCACTTGCCGCAGGTCTAGTGTGCGCAACGCCTTTGGGGAAGAGCGGGAGCGCCGGTTGGACCATCTGGTTGGCGGCGGCACTATGGAAACCTACGGCGCACCAAAGACCTAACCCCCGGCCTTCCATCTGGCCCAGACGTCTGGCGTGCCGTTGAAGGTGTTGATGTCTACCCGGCCCTGAACGCCTGGCACCAGACCGGTGCCGGTATATTGCCAGAACCGCCAGACCGCGCGGGGATAGACAGTGCGGGGGTGGCCCGCAACCGATCTCAACCAGAACTCGGTCTTGGGCAGGCGCCCGATATCGGTGTCTTCAAAGAAATCCACCGTGGTATAGACGATCGGGCGGCGGCCATAATGTCGTTCGAGAATGTCCAGAAAACGCTGCGCCTCGGCGCGGACGGTTCTGCCATCGGGTCGCAGCGTGCAGGTCTTGGAATGCGGCGTCCATTCCATATCCAGCACATGCGGCAGGTCTGCCCCTTTGGGCACGTTCTGGATGAACCAGCGGGCCTGTTCCCGGGCCGAACGGCAGAAATAGTAATAGTGATAGGCGCCCCAGGGCACACCAGCCGACTGTGCGCCGCGGCGGTGATCATCGAACAGGGGATCGGCCACGTCGCCGCCTTCGGTCGCTTTCAGAAACACAAAGCTGACGCCTGATGCCCGGGCCGTGCGCCAGTCAATCGGCCCCTGCCAGCGTGAAACGTCAAGGCCATGGATCGGGTATTGTCCGGGGTGACGCCCTTCCCAGTCATGGGGATCCGCGTCGCCGAAATCGGGGTAGATCACAAGCGGTGCTGTCCTGTCCACGCCCGGAACGGGTTCGACGGCCTGAGGTTTCGGGCCGCCCCGCCCGCAAGACATCAGCGCGACGGCCGTTATGGCCAGCATGAATGCCAATCGCATCATAGGGTCCTGTCTGAAATATCTGCTCATATTATTTGCCTCAGAATGCCTGATCTGGGCCGCTTGGCAACGCCTTACTTTCAGGCTGGCGGATTCCTACCGGCGCCTTGGGCAAGACAGGGCGTTTTTCCCTTGATCCCTGCCGGCAATACCCTTAAACGACCGCAATCCGGTGCCGCGTTCTGCGTCTCCGGTGTTTTGGTTTGCACCATGGCGTGACGTCCCGTTTTCTTCGGCAGGGATGCGTCGGGTCAGGCCAGACCAAAGGAACATTCGATCTGACCTCTGGCGGGCTGTACGCAGGACCCGGTGAAGACCAAGAGCTCTCAGGCCGTGCCCAACTTCGTGGACCAACCACGAGCAGATAGGAGAAACTGCGATGGACCTGATCGCACAGCTTGAGGCGGAACAGATTGCCGCCCTGGGGAAAGACATCCCCGATTTCAAAGCCGGTGACACTATCCGTGTCGGCTATAAGGTGACCGAAGGGTCGCGCACCCGTGTGCAGAACTACGAAGGCGTCTGCATCGCGCGCAACAACGGCAGCGGCATTGCCGGTTCGTTCACCGTTCGCAAAATCTCGTTTGGCGAAGGCGTGGAGCGTGTGTTCCCGCTGTATTCGACCAATATCGACAGCATCACCGTTGTCCGCCGTGGTCGCGTTCGCCGCGCCAAACTGTACTATCTGCGCTCGCGTCGCGGTAAATCCGCACGTATCGCAGAGGTCACCAACTACAAGCCCAAAGCTGGCGCCGAAGCGTAAGGAGCGGAAAGATGAAAAAAGACATCCATCCCGATTATCACGTCATCGACGTCAAGATGACCGATGGCACCGTCGTTCAGATGAAATCCACCTGGGGCAGCGAAGGCGACCAGCTGGCACTGGAAATCGACCCTTCGGTACATCCTGCATGGACCGGTGGTTCGTCGCGCCTGTTGGACGCTGGCGGCCGCGTGTCGAAGTTCAAGAAGAAATACGAAGGCCTGGGTTTCTGAACCTTTGCCACAGTCTTTCAAAGGAAGGTCGCCAGCGGGCGGCCTTCTTTCGTTTCAGGCCCCTGCTTTCCCCGGTTTCTGATCCTTGGGTTTCGTGAGTTCGGCCGCGTCGTGCAATGGCGGAACCGGACCGCGCAGCAACAGCAGCGCGATCACCAGCCCGATACAGGCCGCGATAGCAGCCATGAGCATCGCCGCATCAAACGCATTATCCCGCAGGTCACGCAATGCTTTGGCCAGTGTTGAACCTGTTGACGGGTCAAGCCCGGCAATCAACTGTTCCACCTGTGTTGCCGTGCCATGCGTCAGGGCGCGCGCAAGGTCGCCGCGCTGTGCCGACCCGTCGGGTAGCGCCGCGATGACTTCGGACAGGCCGGAGCGGATGGTCAGGGATGCGGCCAGACCGCCAACAACCGATCCCATCGTGGCCCCGAAATACAGGAATGTGTTGATCACCCCGGACCCCTGTCCGACATGTTCGTCGGGCAGCAACCGAAGCCCGAGACGGGGCAGCAACGAAAAACAAATGCCGATGCCAACCCCCACAATGATCAGCTTCCACCAGATTTCAGCATAGCTGTCGATGTTCGAGGTTGTTGTCAAAAGCAGGAAGCCGCAGGCCATCAATCCCATTGCGACGGTCACCGGCCATTGAAAACTGTATGGCGCAAGCAGGCGCGGAGCGGTGACGGAAATGACAAACATGCTCAGGCTTAGCGGCAGTATCGCGACGCCTGCCTCAACCGGTGAATAGCCGAACGCGTCCGGGGATTGGACGAACACGTTGAAATAGATAAAGAAACAAAACAACGCAAATCCCACAAAGAACATCCCCGTTGCCGCCATAAGGTAGCGCGGGTGCCGGAAATATCGGAACTCGACCAGCGGATCGTCGCTGCGCCGCGAGGTATAAACCAGACCGACAGCCGCCAAAGCGGCGACCCCCAAAGGAACAATGGTCAGGGCATTGTCCCATCCGCGTGCTTCACCGTTGCTGAGTGCGAATGACAATGGACCCAGAAGCAAGACAATGGCTATCGCCCCTGCGGTATCGAATTTCGCACCCTGAAGGCGCGTATCCGGGACATAGTTTTTCCTGCTGACCTGCAGGCCGATCACAAACGCAATGGCAAGCAACACAAGGTCCGTGGCGAATACACCGCGCCAGCTCAGGAAGTTGGCAAAGCTTCCTCCGACTATGGGCCCGACGCCTATCGCAAGGCCCACGATTGCGCCCCAAACACCGGTCACGCTGGCCCGTTGTTCCTCGGGCGTTGCGGCGGTCAGCAGGGACAATGAGGTGCCGAACAGGGCCGCCGCCCCCGCCCCCTGCGCGCCACGCCCAATCAGCAGCATCGCCGCGTTCTGTGAAAACAACACAGAAGCAGAGCCGCAGGCAAACACGATCATGCCAAAGAAAAAGACACCCATCTTGCCCGTGATGTCCCCAAGCCGACTTACAATCGTCACAAGGGTCGCGCTGGCCACTGTGTAGATCGCCATCACCCATTGCAGGCCCGAAGGCGTCAGGTCGAACTCGGCCTTCAGATACGGAAGGATGGTCGCAACAGCGGTGGTGTTGAAGCCAACGACCATCATGCAAATGGCCGTCATTGCAAGAACAACGCGTGAACCGCCTGAACTTTCCGCAGCAGTGTCCGGCATGCCAATGCCCCTTTCACCTGCTTTGAAGATGAACCGAAGAGGACCCGTGCAAAGCCTGCAAGGTTATTCGGTGTAAATCTGTTTGGTATTTAACCAAATTTTCCGCCCCCCGCATAGTTTTCACGATCCGGACCAAGCGGCGTCACCGCGAAAGGACCCTTTGGGAGCGCGATCTGTACATGTGTGAATCAGGCAAACGGCGCGATTGATTCCAGTGCGGATCGTTGCAGGCAGCGGTTGTTCAAGATGTTCGGGACTAGGCGCCGACACGGCGATATCGCTGCCAAGACCGTGATCGGATAGCCGATCAAGGCAGATCACCAGACTGGTGCCTTCCCGTAACCCGCGCACTGCGCTGTGTTTTCCAAAATAGAGTCCGATAATGCCCAAAAGCGCCGCTTGAGGTTCTTTTCATCGCAGGCGACACAACATATAGTGGGTGCCAACAACGTGTAGTCAAACACGGCAAGACTTGGGAATACAAGCATGGCACATATCATTGTGGTCGGTAACGAAAAAGGCGGCGCTGGCAAATCGACCGTGTCGATGCATGTGGCAACCGCATTGGCCCGACTGGGGCACAAGGTCAGCACGCTTGATCTGGACCTGCGGCAACGCAGCCTTGGACGGTATTTCGAGAACCGGAACAACTTTCTGAAAAGCGCGGACCTGACACTGCCCAGCCCACGCCATCACGACCTGCCCGAGATTGATGCCAGCACGTTGAAGCCGGGCGAAAACATCTATGACCACCGCCTGTCTGCTGCCGTGTCGCAACTAGAAAGCGACAGTGACTTTATCCTGATCGACTGCCCCGGCTCTCATACCCGGCTGAGCCAGGTGGCCCATTCGCTGGCCGACACGCTGATCACCCCTTTGAACGACAGTTTCATCGATTTTGACCTGCTGGCGCGGATTGATTCAAAGGGTGAGAAAATCCTTGGCCCGTCCGTCTATTCCGAGATGGTCTGGAACGCCCGGCAATTGCGAGCGCAGGCCGGGCTGAAGCCCATCGACTGGGTCGTTGTGCGCAACCGCGTCGGCACCCAGCGCATGGTCAACAAGGAAAAGATGCAGCGCGCGATCGAAATGCTGTCGCAGCGTATCGGCTTCCGCGTCGCGTCGGGCTTTTCCGAACGGGTGATCTTTCGCGAACTGTTTCCCCGCGGCCTGACCCTGCTGGACCTCAAGGATATTGGCGTCAAACAGCTGAACATCTCGAACATCGCAGCACGGCAGGAACTGCGCGACATGATGCGAGAGCTGAACCTGCCGGGTGTCGAAGTCGATTTCTGATCAGCTGTATTGGAGGCTGGGACGCGGACGAAGCGGATATCTATCGTCAATGAATATCGTTCTGGTGTGCGGGAACTCTTGGCACATCAATCGCCAAGGAACTGACCCATTTACATTCGTGGCCGTTACGAGCAGCGACGATCCGGTCTTCAACATGACTTGCTTCCCAAACAGCAACGCATTCCAATCCAAGGCACTCGCTCAGAAGCGCTGGCCGTTCCCAGCCTTGCTCCGCAAAGTCTGAATGATAAAGCGAAAGAGCCCCGGAAACATTGTCCTGCTTGAAACGGTAGTCTTCCTTCATCACATCACTTCGAGGCTCAACCCAGCCAACTTTCAGCCAAAAACCTCTGCTAATAACGTCACGGTAGACAAAGGACTTGAACAATATCGGTAGGTGAATCAGATCTTTGATTGCCGGGCGCTCTGAGAAATATCCTTCAAAAACCGCGACGAAATACTCTTCCCCAAGTTGCCCATATGCCCAACAGTTTTCAGCTATTGGAATCTCAACTAACGCCCCAGCTTGCCAGCGCTGCCGTTTTGTAGCTTGGCCTCTTTGTGCTCGTAGAAAGTTATTCGTGCCCATGCTTCGTGCATCGCACGCTCAGCACCTATTCTCAATGTCAAAGAAGGCCTCAAACCAGCCCTTCGTTCAAGGCCTCACTGCCCTCGAACATCCGCTCCAACCCGCCGTTCTTGTCCGGCAGAACAAATGTGCTCCCTCACGGCTTTCAGCTTTGGAACCGCTGAACGGAATAGCCTCGGTTTCACCCGGTAACTGATGGCCCGCCGGAACTGTATACCGTGAACAGCTCTTTGGGTTCGTTCACCCCGCGCAGCATGTAGCGCCCGACCGAGATGAGGTCTTGCGCGCAGGGGCGTGCCGCGACCGCGACGTCGTCCGAGATCAGGATTCGCTGACCCAGCGACCGGTGCATTCCCGCGATGCGGGCGGCCTGATTGACGGCGGGGCCGATCACCGTGAAATCCAGCCGTGTTTCGGACCCGATATTGCCATACAGGATTTCGCCGGAATGCAGGGCCAGCGTGAAATTCGCAACCGGCAACCCCTGCGCCTGACGTCTGGCGTTCAATTCATCCATACGGGCTTGCAGCAAGGGCACCGCGCTGAGCGCGGCACGGGCGTCCTCGTCGATTTCGCCGACATCGAACATGGCCATCAGCCCATCGCCCATGAATTTCAGGATATTCCCACCCTTGTCGTGCACAACGCCCACGGCCACGGCCAGGTAATCATTGAGCATGTCGATGATCTCGTGACCCGGCAGATCTTCAGACAGGTTGGTGAACCCTTCCAGATCGAAATTCCAGATCACCGCATCGATCTGCTGCAATGATCCGCGACGAATCTCACCCGACAGGACGCGGCGCCCGGCATCACGACCCAGATAGACCCGCATCAGGTCTTCGGTCAGGTTCTGGTTCTTGGCGGATTTGAGCGCCAGCCCCAGATGCGGCAATACCGCATGAATGTGCCTGAGATCGCTGTCATCAAACCCGGACGGCGCATCGCTGGCCCAGGACATCAGGACGCCATCACTGACTTTTTTGGTACCGTCGGGGCGCATCTTCCCCGACCCCTCATACGAGATGCCGGTGGCATAATAATCGGTCGCCCCAACCTCTCTCAGGTCGTTCAACAACGGAAATCGGCTGGGTTCATTATGGTCGACCAGTTTGACCCGGATTTCATCCAGATCCTCGTTCAGCAGCGCATAAAGCGGGCTTTGTTGCCACATTTCGCTGGGCGTATCCGTGTTTTCAAACTTCTCGGATTCACCGCCGGTGCTTTTGTACCAGCTATATCCGGTTCCGCCATAAACCGGGTGCAAGGTCGACTGCGCCGCATGAAACCGCATCAGCGGAATGCCCATATCGACCAGGCTGGTGCAGAAGCCTTCCAGCAACTCTTCCTGCCCGGCACCCTCAAGCCCCTTCTGGACCAACCAGTCGATCAGGGTGTGTGTGGACACCTTGGCAGGTTCGAATGACGTCATTTCAAATTCCGTATCAAGCATGACACATATCTGGGGACGGCAGGTGCCAATTACCAGTGGTCAGTCCACACCAGCCAACCGTCGCAACATCTGGCGCAGCAAGGCGGCCTCTTTTTCGCTGAACAGGTCCGACAGCCTGGCGTCATAGCTTGCCGCCACCCCGTACAAGTCGCGATACACGGCTTGCCCGGCGGGTGTCAGTGTCAGCCATTCCGCCCGCCGATCAGCCTCGTCCCGTGTGCGTTTCAGGTACCGGCGCTCCTCGAGCTTGGAGACTGCACGGCTGATCTTGGTCTTGTGCATTCTGGCCCGTTCACCAATTTCCTTGGCGGTCATTTCGCCAAACAGCCCCAGATGGAACAGCACCCGCCATTCGGTTCTGAGCATTCCGTACCGCCCCTTGTAGACAGCCTGAAATTCCAACGAGGCGCGCTCGGCCGCCTGGTTCAGCAGGAACGGCAGAAAATTCTGCAGGAAAAAGTCATCATTTTTTTCAGATTCGTCATGTGTCATGCTTGTTAGTTACAAAATCAACTATTAACCGACAAGCAGCAAACGGAGGAATACGTAATGAACCGTCCGACGGATCCGCATTCATTGACGCAAGCAGCAACGCCTGTTGGTACCCATGCCGGTTACATGCCCGGCTTTGGCAACGACTTTGAAACCGAGGCGCTGCCCGATGCGCTGCCGCAGGGGATGAACAGCCCGCAAAGGTGCAACTACGGGCTTTACGGTGAACAGCTGAGCGGCACGGCCTTTACCGCCAACCCGCCTGAACGCACCTGGTGCTATCGTATTCGCCCGTCGGTAAAGCATTCGCACCGTTACGAAAAAATCGACCTGCCCTATTGGAAATCGGCCCCCTGCATCGACCCGAATGTGATCAGCCTGGGCCAGTATCGTTGGGATCCGGTGCCGCATTCCGACGAAGGTCTGAACTGGATGACCGGGATGCGGACCATGACGACGGCGGGGGACGTGAACACCCAGGTTGGCATGGCCTGCCATATCTATCTGGTCACCGAATCCATGGTCGACGACTATTTCTTCTCGGCCGATTCCGAGTTGCTGGTGGTGCCACAGGAAGGACGCCTGCGCTTTGCGACTGAACTGGGAATCATTGACCTTGAGCCCAAGGAAATCGCGATCATCCCGCGTGGACTGCTCTACCGGGTTGAAGTCCTGGAAGGCCCGGCACGCGGCTTTGTCTGCGAGAATTACGGCCAGAAGTTTGAACTGCCGGGTCGCGGTCCGATCGGGGCCAACTGCATGGCCAACCCGCGTGATTTCAAAGCTCCGGTCGCTGCCTATGAGGATCGTGAAACCCCGTCGACCGTGACGATCAAATGGTGTGGCCAGTTTCATACCACTAAAATCGGACACAGCCCGTTGGATGTGGTGGCGTGGCACGGCAATTATGCACCCTACAAATACGATCTGCGCAACTATTGCCCGGTTGGCGCGATCCTGTTTGACCATCCCGACCCGTCGATCTTTACCGTTCTGACGGCACCCTCTGGCCAGCCCGGCACCGCAAATATCGACTTTGTCCTGTTCCGCGAACGCTGGATGGTGATGGAGGATACGTTCCGCCCGCCCTGGTATCACAAGAACATCATGTCCGAGCTGATGGGCAACATCTACGGTCAATACGATGCGAAACCGCAGGGCTTCGTTCCCGGTGGCACCAGCCTGCACAACATGATGATCCCGCATGGCCCCGACAGGGAAGCCTTTGACAAGGCGTCCTATTCCAATCTGGGGCCGGAAAAGCTGGACCAGACGATGTCGTTCATGTTCGAAACCCGGTTCCCCCAGCACCTGACACCGTTTGCCGCCAATGAGGCACCGCTGCAGGACGACTATATCGACTGCTGGACATCGCTTGAGAAGAAGTTCGACGGCACACCGGGCAAGAAATGACCCTCAGACCGGGTTCGCCAGACGGCACCCGTCCTGACGGCGATGAACATACCCATTCCGGTTGCAGACGTCTTGTCGCCGCAACCGGAAAACAAAGACGGGACCCTGGCAGTCGACATGCTGCAACTGCGCCCGCTGTGGGCTTTGGCGCCTGTCTATTCGGGGTTATGATCGTTTCGAACCACGTACCAAATATAGCAAAATAGGGGCAAAATATGCCTTTGATGAAGTCCTGGGTGGCCTCGGCCAATGACGCGGCGCATCCGTTTCCACTGAACAACCTGCCTTACGGTGTCTTCTCGACCGAAGGCAATGATCCGCGCTGCGGCGTGGCCATCGGTGACATGATCCTCGACGTTACCGCCGCCGAAGCCGAGGGGTTAATCACCCTAAGCGATGAGCCGCTGTTCGATCTGCCGTTCTGGAACCCTTTGATGGAGGAAGGCCCCGCCGTCTGGGCGGCCCTGCGTGAGCGGCTGATCAGCATTCTGGCCGAGGGCTCGGACGAGCAAAGCAAGATCGAACCGCTGCTTGTACCGCAGGCCGAAGCCCAGATGCACTTGCCCTTCGCGGTCAGCGAATACACCGATTTCTACGCCGGGCGAAACCATGCCTTCAACGTGGGCACCATGTTCCGTGGCCCGGAAAACGCGCTGCCGCCGAACTGGTTGCATATTCCGATTGGCTATAACGGACGGGCGTCCTCGGTCGTGGTGTCCGGCACGGATATCCGCCGCCCGTGGGGACAGCTGAAATCCCCCGATCAGGACCTGCCCGCCTTCCTGCCCTGCCGCCGCTTTGATATCGAGTTGGAGATGGGCGCCATCGTGGGCACGCCCTCGGATGGCCCGATAACCGTGCAGGAAGCTGACGACCATATCTTCGGCTACGTTCTGCTGAACGACTGGTCGGCACGTGATATACAAGCCTGGGAATACCAGCCGCTGGGCCCGTTTCAGGCCAAGGCAACCGCAACCTCGATCAGCCCCTGGATCGTGACCAAGGCTGCACTCGAGCCGTTCCGCTGTGACACGCCAGCCCGCGAGTTCGCGCTGCTGGACCACCTCAAGGATTGCGGCCCGATGCTGTATGACATCGATTTGGCCGTCTCCATGGCACCCGAAGGCCAAGACGCCACGACCATCGCGCGAACCAACTACAACCAGATGTACTATTCCGCCGCGCAACAACTGGCCCACCACACCACATCGGGATGCCCGATGAACACGGGCGACCTGCTGGGGTCAGGCACCATATCCGGCCCAACCAAGCCCGAACGCGGATCACTTCTGGAACTCAGCTGGGGCGGGAAAGAGCCGCTGACGCTGGACACAGGTGAAACCCGAAGCTTCATCGAAGACGGCGACACGATGACCCTGACCGGCGCTGCCAGGGGCGACGGCTATACTATCGGGTTCGGCGACTGTACCGGCACCGTTCTGCCTGCACTCAACTCCCCATTCGAACGATGACGCACTGAGCTTCATCTTTTTCCAAATACTCCCGCCGGAGGCATCCAACCCCTGCCTTCCGCGCAACCGCAAAAGGACAAAACCAAGATGGCCAAAGCATTCGCGTCCCAGGGGGACATGTCGGAAAAGAAAATCTCGTTCACTGAAGTGGGCGAAGGGCTTTATGCCTTTACCGCCGAGGGCGACCCGAACTCGGGTGTGATCATTGGCGATGACAGCGTGATGATCGTCGAGGCGCAGGCGACCCCGCGCCTGGCCAACAAGGTGATCGAATGCGTGCGGTCTGTGACCGACAAGCCGATCACCCATGTGGCGCTGACCCACTACCACGCCGTACGCGTGCTGGGCGCCAGCGCATTTGGTGCCGGTCAGGTGATCATGTCCGACACCGCCCGCTCGATGGTTGTGGAACGCGGGCAAGAGGATTGGGACAGCGAATTCCAGCGCTTCCCGCGCCTGTTCGAAGGGCATGAAAGCATTCCTGGCCTGACCTGGCCCACCACCACCTTCAGCGACACGATGACTGTTTATCTGGGCAACCGCCGGATCGACCTGATGCATCTGGGGCGCGCCCATACCGCCGGTGATATCGTCATCCATGTGCCTGACCAGAACGTGATGTTCACCGGCGACATCGTCGAATATCACTCGGCCTGCTATTGCGGTGACGGGCATTTCAGCGACTGGGGCGACACGCTGGACGAGATCAAGTGGTTCGATGTCGACGCCATCGCACCGGGACGCGGCGACGCGCTGGTTGGCAAGGACATGGTCAATGCCGCCATCGAAAACACCCGCGATTTCGTCGAAAGCACCTACCGCCCCGCAGCCAAGGTTGCGGCGCGCGGTGGCAGCCTGAAAGAGGCTTGGGACGCAGTCCGCGCCGAATGTGACCCTAAATTCGCCAGTTACGCGATCTACGAACACTGCCTGCCGTTCAACGTCGCCCGCGCCTATGACGAAGCCCGCGGTATCGACACGCCTCGCATCTGGACCGCCCAACGCGATCTTGAGATGTGGGAGGCCCTGCAAGGGTAAGGAAAAACGGCCCAGTTTGATCCAGATCGTTTTAGGCGGCAGGATTCAGTGAAACCATATGCCAAAGGCTTCGGCACGTGCTGCCGGGGCACAGGACATGCAGCACTTTGGCGCATCTGCTTGGGGGGAAGCCCATGAACAAGATCTTTGAAACTCCGCTTTACGGCTATGAACGCAGCCCCGATCAGGACAGCCCGACGCCGGTTCGGCACAAGGTTATCGTGATCGGCGCGGGTCCGGTTGGTCTGGCCGCCGCGATTGATCTGGCGCAGCAAGGGGTCGACGTCGTGGTTCTGGACGAGAACGACAAGGTCAGTTTCGGCAGCCGCGCCATCTGTTTCTCGCAACGCACGCTGGAAATTGCCGACCGGCTGGGATGCGGACGCCGACTGGTCGACAAGGGCGTCCTGTGGGATCGGGGCAAGGTGTTCTTCGATGACCGACAGGTCTATGACTTCAACCTGCAACCGGATGAAGGTTATGCCAACCCTGCCTTCATCAACCTTCAGCAATACCATTTTGAGAACTATTTCGTTGAACGGGTCCGCGAGTTGCAGGCAGAAGGCGCACCGATTGAGATACGCGGGCGCAACAAGGTCGAGGCGATTGGCACGCATGACGATCACGTGCGGCTGGAGGTCGGGACGCCCGAAGGACCTTACACAATCGAAGCCGATTGGCTGATTGCCTGTGATGGCGCGACATCCCCTGCCCGGCGGATGTTGGGCATTGATTTCGAAGGACGGATTTTCGAAGACAACTTCCTGATTGCAGACGTGATCATGGATGCCGATTTTCCGTCTGAACGCTGGTTCTGGTTCGATCCGCCGTTCAATCGCGGGCAATCCGCATTGTTGCATAAACAGCCCGACAATGTATGGCGCATCGACCTGCAACTGGGTTGGGACATCGACAAGGAACGCGAAAAGCGCCCCGAGAACGTGATCCCCCGCCTCAAGGCGATGCTTGGGGATGATGTCGAATTTGAGCTGGAATGGGTCTCGATCTATACGTTCCAGTGCCGTCGCATGGAAAGCTTCCGCAAGGGCCGTGTCCTGTTTGCGGGCGACAGCGCGCATCAGGTCAGCCCCTTTGGCGCGCGCGGGGCCAATTCCGGCCTTCAGGACACCGACAACCTGTGTTGGAAACTGAAGCTGGTTCTGGATGGGAAAGCGCCTGAAACTCTGCTGGACAGCTACAACACAGAACGCGTGTACGGGGCCGACGAGAACATCCTGAATTCCAGCCGGTCGACCGATTTCATCACCCCAAAATCCGAAATGTCGCGGATCCTGCGCGATGCGGTTCTGGACCTGAGCGAACATTATGACTTCGCGCGCCCGCTGGTGAATTCGGGCCGCCTGAGCCAGCCCTGCACCTATGACGGATCCTCGCTGAATTCCGCGGACGCGCTGAACGGCCCGGCCGGAACGCGCCCGGGTTCGGCCTGTCCCGACGCTCCGCTTGGTGACGAGTTTCTGCTGCCCAAGCTTGCAGGCAAGTTCACGCTTTTGACCATTGATGCAGACGCCCCTGATACCCTGGAAGAAGATGGGATCGAGGTCACGCGACTGGCGCTGTCGGTCAAGGATGATATGACGCTGGCCCTCAAACGCCGCTATCTGGGTGACGCGACCAGCGCGGTCTACCTGATCCGCCCGGACCAGCATGTGGCGGCCCGGCGTGACAGTTACGAAGAAAACACCTTCCGGCACGCGATCCGCAGAGCCTGCGGTAAGGAGTAAGCCCCATGTCAGACCTGATCCTAACCCCGAACATCAAAAACGCCGATGACTTCTATGCCGAACTTCTGGCCGCGCATGAAGGCCTGGAAAAAGCAGACAGCGACGCGCTGAATGCGCGGCTGGTGCTGGTGCTGGCCAACCACATCGGTGACAGTACGGTTCTGACGGACGCCCTTCGCGCTGCCGCTTTGACTGACAGTTGACAGGCCCGGACGTGAGCGACGTCGTCCTTTATGACTATTGGCGGTCCTCGGCCAGTTATCGGGTGCGGATCGCCCTGAATCTGGCCGGGATCGCGTATCGCCCGGTTGTTGTCGATCTGGTGGGCGGCGCACAAAAGGGCGATGAACATATCGCGCGAAACCCACAGGGCTTTGTGCCGGTTCTGGATATTGACGGGCTACGGCTGACGCAATCGCTTGCCATCCTCGACTATCTGGACCGGACCCGGCAGTTGAACCTTCTGCCTGATGATCCGGCGGAACGCGCGCGTGTTCAGGCGCTGGCTTATGCGATCGCCGTCGACATCCACCCAGTCTGCAACCTGTCGGTTGCGCGCTATGCCACGACCCTGAGCCATAACGCCCCCGACATGCCCGGCGACTGGATGCGGAATTTCATCAAACCCGGGTTGCAGGCGTTCGAAACCATGTTGGGTGATTTCGAACAGGCCCCCTACTGTGTTGGGTCAAAGCCCGGTCTCGCCGACCTCTGCCTGATCCCGCAGATCTATAACGCGCGCCGGTGGCAGGTTGATTTGTCGGATATGCCCCGCCTGCTGCGGGTTGAAGAGGCCTGCGCCGATCACCCCGCCTTTGTCGCGGCGCATCCCGACGCACATGCGCCGCACTAAACCTGCACAGACCCTGTTTGCATGTGCAGCTAGGTTTTTATCGTTTTGAGCCTTAGCTTTGAGCCAACAAAGCAGATGAGGTTTCTATGCCCGAGATCACCGGCTATCACGCCCATATCTATTTCGATGCCGACACGCAGGACACCGCGCAGCAGGTCTGTGAAGAGGCGGCCCGCCTGTTCCCTGTTCAAATGGGCCGGATGCACGCCCGAAACGTCGGCCCCCATCCTCGCTGGAGCTGCCAGCTGGGCTTTGCCGCTGGGGCGTTCGATCAGGTCATCCCATGGCTGATGCTGAACCGGCAGGGTCTGACGGTCTTCACGCACCCGGAAACCGGTGAACATCTGGAGGATCACCGCGACCGCGCGATCTGGATGGGTGAGATGCTGGCGTTGGACCTGTCGATATTCGACAACCTTTAACCCAGCGCCCGTGCCTGATCCCGCAGAACGAATTTCTGCACCTTGCCGGTTGATGTCTTGGGCAGGGTGCCGAACACCACCGTTTTGGGTGCCTTGAAATGGGCCATCCGGTCGCGACAGAAGGCGATAAGCTCTGCCTCGGTTGCTGCTGCGCCGGGTTTCAACTCGACAAAGGCGCAGGGCGTTTCGCCCCATTTCTCATCGGGACGGGCCACCACGGCAGCCTCCATCACCGCCGGATGCTTGTAGAGGATGCCTTCGACCTCAACAGATGAGATATTTTCGCCGCCCGAGATGATGATGTCCTTTGAACGGTCCTTGAGCGCGATATAGCCATCGGGGTGCATGACACCCAGATCACCGGACGCGAACCAGCCACCGTGAAAGGCCTTGTCGGTAGCGTCGGGATTCTTGAGGTATCCTTTCATCACCACGTTGCCCTGCATGAATATCTCACCCATGGTTTCGCCATCAGCCGGAACCGGTTCCAGCGTTTCCGGATCGGCCACCATCAGTCCGGACAACGCGGTATAGCGCACCCCTTGCCGCACCTTGAGGGCCGCGCGGTCTTCAGGCCCTTTGCTGTTCCATTCGTCTTTCCATGCGCAGACAACCGAAGGCCCATAGGTTTCGGTCAGGCCATAGACATGCGTGACCTCGACACCCATCGCCTCCATCGCTTCGATCACGGCCGCAGGCGGCGGGGCACCTGCCGTCATCACCTTGATCTGGTGGTCAAAGTCCTTCAACTCATCCGGAGCGTGGGCCAGCATGTTCAGAACGATCGGCGCACCGCAGAAGTGGGTCACTTTCTCGTCCCGGAAAGCAGCATAGATCGGTTCGGCCCGCACCGCGCGCAAGCAAACGGAAACACCTGCATTGGCTGCCATGGCCCACGGGAAGCACCAGCCGTTGCAGTGGAACATCGGCAGAGTCCACAGATAGACCGAATGCTTGGGCATATCCCAGTCCAGCAAATCGGACTGCGCATTCAGGGTCGCGCCGCGATGGTGGTAAACCACGCCCTTGGGGTTGCCCGTGGTGCCCGAGGTATAATTCAGGGTGATCGCGTCCCATTCGTCCGCTGGCAGTGACCAGTCAAACGCGGGGTCGCCTTCGGCCAGCAGGGCATCATAGGTCAGGCGGCCCAGCTTTTCACCGCCGTCGAAGGTGGGGTCTTCGATATCGATGACCAGAATGTCATGATCGACCTGTTGCAGCGCATCTTTCACCACATCCGAAAACTCGGGGTCGACCAGCAGCGCCTTGGCTTCGGCATGGCTCAGGATGAATGCGACAATCGGCGCATCCAGCCGTGTGTTGATTGCGTTCAGAACAGCGCCCGTCATGGGCACGCCAAAATGCGCCTCGTACATTTCCGGGATGTTGGCCGCGATTATCGAAACGGTATCGCCCCGTCCAATCCCACGCGCTGTCAACGCACTCGCCAGACGCCGGCAACGGGCATAGGTTTCAGCCCAGGAATACCGGCGATCCCCATAAACCACGGATGGATAATCCGGGTAGACCTGCGCCGTCCGTTCAATGAACGTAAGGGGCGACAGGGGTGTGTAATTTGCCCGGCATTTGTCCAAATGACGCTCGTAGATATGTGTCGCTGCCATCCGCTGTCCTCCCGAAACGCAGTTTGGGCGAATTGAGCACAAAGTTCGCGTTCTGACAAACCCGTAGAAATACGGCGGCAAAACTGACTGGCGATACGGGATGATACGATCTGGCCCTATCTACATCCGGGCTTTCGCGGTGATCTGAAGCATCTTAAACACATGCCGGGATGAGGCATTTCCATATCCCGTGCACCGCTTCCTCACTGAAAGGACATGTCATGGACGGCACGTTCAACGAAAACGATCTTTCCCGCGTGGTCGAGGCCGACCGCGCCCATATCTGGCACCATCTGATCCAGCATAAACCCTTTGAAACCAATGACCCACGCATCATTGTCGAGGGCAAGGGCATGCGTGTCTGGGACCAGAAAGGCAAAGAGCATCTGGATGCGGTTTCCGGCGGCGTCTGGACCGTCAACGTCGGCTATGGCCGCGAATCGATCTGCAAGGCGGTTTACGACCAACTGATGAAGCTGTGCTATTTCGCCAATTCGGCCGGTTCGATCCCGGGTGCGCTGTTTGCCGAGCAACTGATCGACAAGATGCCGGGCATGAGCCGGGTCTATTACACCAACTCAGGTTCCGAGGCGAACGAGAAGGCGTTCAAGATGGTGCGCCAGATCGCGCACAAGAAATATGGCGGCAAGAAAACCAAGATCCTGTACCGCGATCGGGACTATCACGGCTCGACGCTGGCGACCATGTCGGCAGGCGGTCAGGACGAGCGCACGGCGCAATACGGCCCCTTCGCACCTGATTTCGTGCGCGTGCCGCATTGCATGGAATATCGCAAGCATGAGCTGGATGGCGCACCCGAAGAGAATTTCGGCGAATGGGCCGCAGATCAGATTGAAGCCGTCATCCTGCGCGAAGGCCCCGATACCGTAGGTGCGCTGTGCCTTGAGCCTGTAACAGCGGGTGGTGGTGTAATCGAAGCGCCTGAAGGATACTGGCAGCGCGTGCAGGAGATCTGCAAGAAATACGATGTGCTGCTGCATATCGACGAGGTTGTCTGTGGCGTGGGCCGCACCGGCACATGGTTCGGGTACCAGCAATACGGTATCAAACCCGATTTCGTGACCATGGCCAAGGGCGTTGCATCGGGTTATGCCGCGATTGCCTGCATGGTTACCACCGAGGAAGTCTTTGACTTGTTCAAAGACGATGCCGCGGACCCGATGAACTATTTCCGCGATATCTCGACCTTTGGTGGGTGCACCGCTGGTCCGGCAGCGGCCATCGAGAACATGCGCATCATTCAGGATGAAAACCTGTTGCAGAACTGCACGGACATGGGCGCGCGTATGACGAACAACCTTCTGGCGCTGATGGACAAGCACAAGGTCATCGGCGATGTGCGCGGCAAAGGCCTGTTCCTGGGGGCCGAACTGGTTGTGGATCGTGGCACCAAAGAGCCGGTGGACGAGAAACTGGCGCAGGCGGTTGTGGCCGACTGTATGGCGCAGGGTGTGATCATCGGCGTGACCAACCGCTCGATCCCCGGTCGCAACAACACGCTGTGCTTCTCGCCTGCGCTGATAGCTACAGCCGATGACATTGACCAGATCACCGACGCGGTTGACGGCGCGCTGGGGCGTGTGTTCGGGTAAGATCACCGATATTGGCTAAAAAGAAACCGGCGCGTGTTGCGCCGGTTTTTTTGTCGGGATGCCGGTCGTGAATGTGTACGCTCAGCCGTGATTATTCGGCCGCAACACCAACCTTTTCGCCAGTTGCGATCAGGCTGTCCGGAAGAACGAAAGCAACCAGAACAAAGACGGCACCCAGTGCGATACCGAGAATATCGCCGGACATTAACAAAACACCCTCGTAAGCGGATCCCGGAACTGTACCCAGGGTGACTTTGCCGCCAGCAATTCCATCGAGCAGACCCGTGGCCTTCCAGGCCGGATATGTCGCCATGTAGGCCGCAGCACCCAACAAACCACCGACGATGAAGAACAAGGCGTCACGGCGACCGGACGCAGCGGCGCAGACCCCTGTTCCCGGACAGTAGCCCGATGCAGCCCAGCCCGCACCCAGTAACAATCCGCCAATGAAGACACCGACATAGGCCGATTTCACCGACATATGGCCTACATCCACAAACCCCAGCATTTGCCCGCCAAACATGAGGATCGAACCGGTTCCGATTGCCAGGAGGATCGTTTTCATCAGGTGGAGTCGACGCAGTGTCAACATACCCACAATCCAATTTGGATTCGCCGCGCCAATCCGGTCAAGTACGGCTCCGAAAGCGGCGCCAATGATGATCGCAAGAATGATTTCCATCGCCTTATCCTTTCCGGTAGATCAGCATTGCTGTAGGAATTGCCGCTGCAAATGCTCCGGCTGCAAAGATATAGCCTGACAGGGCTGTCTGCATCATACCGGACATCATGTGACCGGATGTGCACCCACCCGCCAACCTGGCCCCATAGAGGACGACAAAGCCGCCCAATAGCGCGACCAGGTTTCGGGCCCAGGGCGTGTCGCCATAGTTTTCGCGCCAGATCATGGGCAGCTTGCCCTCGCCGCGTTCCAGACCGCCGCGCGCCTTGACCGACAAGAACGCCCCTGCGGCCATAGCCAAAACGAAGACAAAGCTGTAATTCAACGGATTGGATACGTATTTGGCGTATTTGCCATTGGATTTCGCCATGTATGCGTTGCTTGAACTGTAACCGTCATCCGTCTGTGTTACGAATTCTGAATTGACGGTGTCCGCAATAATTCCGTCAAGGATGACGAATTGGGTCGAAACACCGATCGGCTTCACCAGAAGAACTGCCCCGAAGAACACGAGCCCTAGCAGAACACCTCCAACTTTCCAGTTTAGTGTCATGATTTCACCCTTCTCACTTATATTCATAAAATCATATATAATATGATCCGAGGGCTGTTACATGATCTAGATCAAACCGGTCATGCCTGAAACTGGTTGGCGTCATCCCAATGCAGAAGGGATGGATGCCCTGATCCAAGAAGCGCTTGGAATGCACCGCATGTTGCAACAAAAAAGACCGCCCCAAAGGGACGGCCTTTCTTTCACTGTCTCTTTTCAGAGGTTCAGGCAGCCAGAGCAGCCTGAGCTTTGGCGACGATCGCGCCGAACGCTTCCGGTTCGTGCACGGCCAGGTCGGCCAGAACTTTGCGGTCCACTTCGATACCGGCCAGGTTCAGACCGTTGATGAAGCGGGAATATGTCAGAGCCTCGTCATGGCTGCGCACAGCAGCGTTGATCCGCTGGATCCACAGCGCGCGGAAGTTGCGCTTGCGGTTCTTGCGGTCACGGGTCGCGTACTGGTTGGCCTTGTCGACGGCCTGAGTTGCGACTTTGAAGTTGCTCTTGCGACGACCATAATAGCCTTTTGCGGCCTTGATGATCTTCTTGTGACGGGCGTGAGTTACGGTTCCACCTTTAACGCGGGACATCTCTTACATCTCCTCTTAGCGGTCGTAGGGCATGTAGCCCTTGACGATCTTTGCGTCGGGGGCGGACAGGGTGGTGTTGCCACGGGCGTCGCGGATGAATTTCTTGGTCCGCTTGATCATGCCGTGCCGTTTGCCGGCCTGGCCAGCAAGGACCTTACCGGTCGCAGTCACCTTGAAGCGCTTCTTGGCGCTTGATTTGGTCTTCATCTTAGGCATTTCCGTCTCCTTTTTCGGGTTCGGTTTCAGACGCGACTCGGCATGCCATCTCGGCCGGTCACGCGATCAGAAGCGCCGTTTACGCAAGTTCGGTCATACTGGCAAGGGGGTTTGGACCAGAATCTGTGCTTTTTGCAGCCTGGTCAGGCACCGGGGCGACACAAGCCGCCCCGGTGATTGGATTTAGTGTTCGAATTTGCGGATTTCACCGCTTTTCAGCCTTGCGGAGTAGGACGCCAGTTCCTGCCGCACCACTTTCATCAGGAAGTAGAGAGCAAAGACGTTCACAACCGCCATCGCAAAGATCGCCGCATCCGAGAAGTCGATAACGGGGCCGAGGTTGGCCGCAGCGCCGATCACCACGAAGACACAGAAGATGACCTTGAAGATCAGCTCTTTTGTGTGTCCTTCTCCGAACAGGTAGGTCCAGGCCTTGAGGCCATAGTAGGACCAGCTGATCATGGTCGAGAAGGCAAACAGGATCACCGCAATCGCAAGGATGTACGGGAACCAGCTGAACGCGCTGCCAAACGCGGCAGAAGTCAGGCTGACACCGGAATTTCCATCCACTGTTGCGATGGCGGAACCCGCTTCGTTCAGCATGTAGTTGCCGGTTTCAGGATCGATGATCAGCTGTTGCGTGATGATGATCACCAGCGCCGTCATGGTACAGATCACGACGGTATCGATGAAGGGTTCAAGCAGCGATACAAAACCCTCGGTGATCGGCTCCTTGGTCCGAACCGCCGAGTGCGCGATAGCTGCAGAGCCCACGCCCGCCTCGTTCGAGAATGCCGCGCGCTTGAAGCCCTGGATCAGCGCGCCGACCATGCCCCCTGCAACGCCCAGCCCCGTGAAGGCACCGGCAAAGATCTGACCAAAGGCCCAGCCGATCATGTCCGCATTCATCGCGATGATGACCAGTGCAGTGGCAACATACAGCACACCCATGAACGGCACGACCTTTTCAGTCACCCGAGCGATGGATTTCAGACCGCCAACAATGACCATGAACACGACCGCAGCAAAAACAATACCGGTAATCCAGCCCGGATAGTCGCCAACGATACCTGCGATCTGCTGATGTGCCTGGTTGGCCTGGAACATGTTCCCGCCGCCCAACGCGCCCAGAATACAGAAGATCGAGAACAGCACCGCCAGGATCTTGCCACCGGGCAGACCCAGCTCGTCAAAGCCCTTGGACATGTAATACATCGGGCCACCTGAAACGGTGCCATCTTCGTATTCGTTGCGGTATTTCACGCCCAGCGTACATTCGGTGAACTTTGATGCCATACCCAGAAGGCCCGCAAGGATCATCCAGAAGGTTGCACCCGGCCCACCGATGCCAATGGCAACGGCCACACCTGCGATATTCCCCAAGCCCACAGTGCCGGACAGCGCCGTGGCCAATGCCTGAAAGTGGCTGACCTCGCCCGCGTCGTTGGGATCGGAATAGTCACCTTTGACAAGGCTGATCGCGTGACCAAAGAACCGCAACTGCACAAGCGCGAAATACAGTGTGAAAACCGATGCAGCAATCACCAGCCACATGACGATCCACGGAAAGCTGGTTCCGGGCAGCGGTGCAAAGATGAAGCTGACAAACGGTCCGGTCAGGTTTGCAAAGGCCTGATTGATTTTTTCATCCAGTCCCGGCGCCTCTTGTGCAAGGGCAGGGCTGGCGGCAATGGTGGCGGCCGTTACGGCGCCAAGTGTTTTTAGCGTTCTCATTTTAGCCCTCCCCTCAGTTCACGACCGTAACCGGAACGTCGGCATGCATTACCAGATATTGCGTCGAACTGCCGAACAGGCGTTTCTTGATCCCGTCCGCAGATGCCCGACCCACGACGATTTGCGAGCCTCCGTTTTCGACCGTGATGGCGTTCAGCGTTTCCGCAACATCGCCATGGCGCACAATGCCCTGCGCTTCGAATCCCGCAGCCCTGAGGGCCTCTACAGCAGGTGTCACGACACGCGACATTGCCAGGTCAACCTCTTCTTCGCGGCGCTTGTGGCGCTGGGCGTTTTCTTCAGGTGTCTGGAATGTGTAAGGTGACCATTCGATCACATAAGCGACCAGCAAATCGCACGTTCCGATCAGCTTTGCCAAATCCTTGGCAAAGGCAATCGCACGCTCGCCGGTTTCAGTCCCGTCGAGTCCTATGACAATCTTTGTTGTCATTTCGTTCCTCCGTTTTTGTTGTTAAGGCCGGGGCCCACGCCCCCGGCAGGGCGGCCGGAACTTGGAACTTTTCAACAAGACCGCCCTTTGGTAAGTATTAGGAAATTTCACTAGGAATTGGAGATTTTTTTGGGCCAATTTCAGTGTAATTTATCGTATTACGCCAAAAATACAGGGAATTTTACTGATTAGCAGAGATTTAGACAATATCGATCAACGCATCCTGCACGAGCTGGAGGCCAATGGCAGGCTCTCGATAGTTGAGTTGGCGGCGCGTGTGAACCTGACCAATACGCCCTGTTCCGAGCGTGTAAAACGACTTGAGAAGAATGGCTATATCAAAGGGTACAGAGCCGTTGTCGACAAAGAAAGAATGGGGCTGGCACTGCTGACCGTGGTGCAGGTATCCCTGGTCGCAACTGCGGAACAATCCCTTGTGAAATTCAATGAAGCCGTTCGGAGTGTTCAGGAAATCGAAAGCTGCCTGATGGTGGCGGGCTCGTTTGATTATCTTCTGACCGTTCGAACGCGCGATATTGCGCATTTCCGGCTGGTGCTGGGCGAGAAGATCAACAAGCTGCCGGGCATACACCAGACCAGCTCTTTTACAGTTATGGAGATTGTAAAAGAGCCGGTTGGCTGACACGACACTCGGGCCCGAGTGTCGGCCTTCGGTTATTCCGGATCCGTGCTGTAGATCAGCCGTTCATCACACGGGGCCACGCGCAGAATGTTAGTCGTGCCCGGTACGTTGAACGGGACACCGGCCGTAACCACGATCTGATCGGTTTCGGTTGCAAACCCCCCTGCCCGCGCCGCGCGGGCCGCGTTGACCACGGCGCTTTTGAACCGCTGGAGTTCTGGCGTCATGACGCAATTGCAACCCCAGCTCAGGCAAAGCCTTCGCGCAGTTCCCATCAGCGATGTCATCGCAATGATCGGAACACCGGGACGTTCACGGGCTGTCAATGAGGCGGTGGTTCCACTTTGCGTAAAGCAGCAGATGGCCTTGATATCGGTCTTTTCAGCAATCTCGCGGGCAGCCGCAACAATGGCATCGGCCACAGTGCTTCCTTTTGCCGTGCGGGACGCGGCGATAATCTGGGAATAGGTCGGGTCGGCCTCGACCTCGATGGCTACCTTATTCATGGTCTGCACGGCCTCAACCGGATAAGCACCTGCCGCCGATTCCGCGCTGAGCATAATGGCGTCCGTGCCCTCATAGATCGCGGTGGCCACATCCGACACTTCGGCGCGGGTGGGCATCGGGCTTTCGATCATGCTTTCCAGCATCTGGGTGGCGACAATGACCGGCTTGGCGGCACTACGGCACTTGCGGACCAGCCGCTTCTGAATGGGCGGCACCGCAGATACCGGCAGTTCCACCCCCAGATCGCCCCGCGCCACCATGATACCGTCCGAGGCATCGAGGATGTCGTCGAACGCCTCGACCGCCGCCGGCTTTTCGATCTTCGACAGAATCGCAGCGCGTCCATCAGCCAGCGCGCGGGCCTCGAACACATCCTTGGCGCGTTGCACGAAACTCAGCGCCAGCCAGTCAACGCCCAACTGGCAGACAAACTCCAGATCACCACGGTCCTTCTCCGACAAGGCCGCCAGCGGCAGTACCACATCCGGGACGTTCACACCTTTGCGGTTCGAGATCGTACCGCCGACCTCAACTGTGCAATTGGCAAAGTCCTGACCACAATCCTCAACGATCAGACGGATCTTGCCGTCATTGACCAGAAGGCGCGCGCCCGGTTCAAGGGCCGCGAAAATCTCGGGGTGCGGCAGGCACACGCGGGTGGTGTCGCCGGGGGCTGGATCAAGGTCCAGACGGAACGCCGCGCCCTCTTCCAGTTCCTCAGCATCATTTGCAAAAACACCAACCCGCAGCTTGGGGCCCTGAAGATCAGCCAGAATGGCAATCGGGCTGTCCAGATCCTTTTCAACCTGCCGAATGATCCTGTGGCGTTCGCGAATCTCATCATGGCTGCCGTGGCTCATGTTCAGACGGAACACATCCGCCCCGGCTTCGTGCAGGGCGCGAATGGTGTCATAGTCACTGGACGCCGGTCCCAGCGTCGCCACGATTTTTACATTTCTCAGGCGTCGCATTGGTCTTGACCTCCTCATGCCGGCTCAGATTGCACAGATCAGCTTTTGCAAAATGTTACCGCAAACACTGCTATGGCGCTTATTGCGCAATTCCCTTTTTAAAGCAACTGCCCTACACCTGCGACAAACTAGATGACAGGCTTATGACTTACACCCCGTTTTTCGTTCACGGCGCGGATCGCCCGTCCCGATGGCTGATCACATGCGACCACGCAACCAACATCGTTCCCCCCGAGGTCAATGACGGAGACCTTGGCCTGCCGCGCGAGGATATGGAGCGCCATATCGCCTATGATGTCGGCGCGTATGAGGTATCAAAACATCTGGGCGAGATTCTGAACGCGCCGGTGATTGCCGCCAATTTCTCGCGCCTCGTAATCGACCCGAACCGAGGGGAAGATGACCCCACGCTGTTGATGAAACTGTATGACGGGTCGATCATTCCCGGCAACCGCAATGCCGATGCCGCCGAACGCGAACGCCGCCTGAACATGTGCTATCGCCCCTACCACACAGCATTGGCCGAGTTGGCGGCACTGCCACATGCGGTAATTGTGTCGATGCATTCCTTCACGCGCCAGTTGCGTGGACGTGACCCCCGACCATGGCACATTGGCGTATTGCACACCCCGGACGAGCGGTTTTCGCGCCCTTTGATCGACCGGCTGCAACAGGAAGATGACCTGTGCGTTGGTGTCAATGAACCCTATACCGGCGTTTTGCCAGGTGATGCGATTGACAAGCACTGCACCGCTTTTGGCCGTCCCAATGCATTGATCGAGCTGCGCAACGACCTGATCGCCGATCATGCCGGACAACGGCATTGGGCCGAGCGGCTGGCGATAATCCTGCAAGAAGCATTGGACGCCAGCGACCTTTGACCGCAAGGTTTGCAGGGACGTTCCACCCCTCACGCCATTGTGAGCAATGCCTCTGATCCCCATATATTGCGGGAAAGGGGATCGTCATGACACATGAGTTTCTGACAACGTTTTTCGGTTGGGTGGCCGCGCTTAATATCGCGGTTTTGCTGTTCACCACCGTCATGATTCTGCTTTTGCAGGACTGGATCGCTGGCATTCACGGCAGGATGTTTCAGATGGATCGCGCCGACGTGAAACGTGCCTATTTCAGATACCTTGCCAACTACAAGATCCTGACACTGATCTTTTGCATCGTGCCCTGGCTAGCCTTGAAACTGATGTAGGTAGCGCTGACCACGAGCGCCGTTGTTGTAACGACACGGCAGGATTGTTAGGTCAAACGCAACACACACTGCCTTCCGGAGCCACATGATGGACAAGCAAACCGAAATCGAACTTCAGGCTGCCGCCTTTCGTCGGCTGCAAAAGCACCTGATGGAAGACCGCACCGATGTGCAGAACATCGACATGATGAATCTGGCCGGGTTCTGCCGAAACTGCCTGTCACGGTGGTATCAGGAAGCGGCCAATGAAAAGGGGATCGAGATGGGCAAGGACGAGGCCCGAGAACTTTTCTACGGCATGACCATGGATGAATGGAAAGCCAATTATCAAACCGAGGCCAGCGCTGAAAAACAGGCCGCTTTCAAGGTCGCGTTTGAAGAGAATGTAACGAAAAAGGGCTAGGCCCAATACGAAAAAGGCCCGCCAGATTGGCGGGCCTTTTTCTTTAGATCGCCGCCTTGCGGCTTTCGTCCAGATAAATCTCGCGCAAGCGTTTTGCAATCGGCCCCGGCGTACCGTCACCCAGCGCAACTCCGTCGATTTCAACCACCGGCATCACAAAGGCACTGGCCGAGGTGGTGAATGCTTCGTCCGCCTCTTTGGCTTCGTCGATGGTGAACAGACGCTCTTCGATTTCCATCTGCGCCTCAGCCGCCATGCGCAGCACGGCCTTTCGGGTGATGCCGTGCAGGATGTCGTTGGACAGCGGGCGGGTGACAATCTTGCCGTTTTTGACGAAATAGGCGTTGTTGCTGGTGCCCTCGGTCACAAAGCCGTCCTCGACCAGCCATGCGTCGTCGCACCCCGCTTTCTTGGCCATCATCTTGCCCATCGACGGGTAGAGCAATTGCACCGTTTTGATGTCGCGGCGGCCCCAGCGGATGTCTTCGATCGAGATGATCTTGGCGCCTTTCCTTGCCGCCGGGCTGTCAGCCAGCCCCGGCTTGTTCTGCGTGAACAGAACGAGGCTGGGCTGGGTATCTGCCGACGGAAACACAAAATCCCGGTCGCCATCGCTGCCGCGCGAAACCTGCAGATAGACCAAACCTTCCTCGATACCGTTCAGCTCAATCAGCTTACGGTGGATTTCCAACAGTTCATCCTTGGTGCAGGGCTCGGCCATCTCCAGCTCGTCCAGCGAGCGCTTCAGACGGACTGAGTGACCTTCGAAGTCGATCAGCTTGCCGTCCAGCACACTGGTGACTTCGTAGACCGCGTCCGCAAACAGGAAGCCACGGTCAAAAATGGAAACCTTGGCCTCGGTCTCCGGCAGATATTCGCCATTTACGTAAACAGTGCGGATCATGTTCGTCTCCTCAACCCCAAAGTGCGGCCGCAGGCGGGTGCACTCCGGCGTCGTCAAAATCCAGCGGGGTGTCGCGGTCTTCGGCCAACAGAAGCGGGCCGTCAAGGTCCGTTACCATCGCACCCTGCGCCAGCAATGTCGCAGGTGCCATGGCAAGCGAGCTGCCGACCATACATCCCACCATAATGTCATAGCCTTCGGCTATCGCCGCTTTGCGCAACTCCAGCGCCTCGGTCAGGCCCCCGGTCTTGTCGAGCTTGATGTTGATGACATCATATTTGCCCTTCAACTTGGGCAGGCTGGCGCGGTCATGGCAGGACTCGTCAGCACAGACTGGCACCGGGCGCTTCATCCCGATCAATGCGTCGTCATCTCCTGCGGGCAAGGGCTGTTCCACCAACGCCACGCCCAGCCGCACCAGATGCGGCGCGAGGTCGGCGTAAACCTCGGCCGACCAGCCTTCGTTTGCATCCACAATGATCTTGGAGTTCGGAGCCCCTGCTCGCACTGCCTCAAGCCGGGGCATATCATCGGGCGTGCCCAGCTTGATCTTCAGAAGCGGGCGATGCGCGTTCCCGGCGGCCTGCGCCTGCATTGCCTCAGGGGTGTCCAGCGACAATGTATAGGCGGTGATCTCGGGGCCGGGCTTGGGCAGACCTGCCAGGTCCCAGGCGCGTTTGCCGTTTCGTTTGCACTCCAGATCCCACAGGGCGCAATCCACGGCGTTCCGCGCGGCACCTGCTGGCAGCAGATCCATCAGCGTCTGGCGGGTGAAATCCGCGGGCAGACCGGCAATCTCGGCCTCTACGGACTCCAGCGTTTCGTCATAACGCGCATAAGGAACGCATTCGCCCCAGCCCTGATGAGTTCCGTCCGACACCCGAACCGTCAGCACCTTTGCTTCGGTCCGCGACCCGCGCGAGATGGTGAAGACCTGCGCCAGCCGGAACACATCGCGAGAAACCTCAATCTGCACGCACCCGTTCCTTCATCTTTTCCCAAATACTCACGCCGGAGGCGAAACAGCCCCGCCACCGGCGCATTGTTCAGATCACATTGCGGCCAGCGCGTCCACCAGCTTGCCCGAACCAAAGCGGAACGGGTCGGTCGCGGGCAGGCCCATATCCGCTTCGATCTTGGCCAGGTAGGCGGTCGCGTCAGCCTCGGACATGTGCTGCGTGTTGACCGAAACGCCAACAACCTGACAATCCGGGTTTGCCACTTTGGCCAGCGCCAGCGCGGTGTCGCGCAGGGCCTCCAATGTCGGCAGTTGATAGGTTGGCAAGCCGCGCATATGCGCACGGGTCGGTTCATGGCTCAGGATCAGGGCGTCCGGCTGGCCGCCATGGATCAGTGCCATGGTCACGCCGGAATAGGATACGTGGAACAATGATCCCTGCCCTTCGATCAGATCCCAGTGATCCTCGTCATTGTCCGGTGTCAGCCATTCGACCGAACCAGCCATGAAATCGGCAATGACTGCGTCCAGCGGCACACCGTCACCGGTGATCAGGATGCCGGTCTGGCCGGTCGCGCGGAAGGTCGATTTCATCCCGCGCTCACGCATCTCGGCGTCCATCGCCAGCGCGGTGTACATCTTGCCAACCGAACAGTCTGTTCCGACGGCCAGACACCGCTTGCCCTTGCGCTTAATCCCGTTTGCGATCGGATAATCGATCTCGGGCACCCGTACATCATGCAGTTTTCGCCCGGTTGCTTCGGCAACGGCTACCAGGTCGGGCTCATCCCGCAGCAGGTTATGCAACCCCGAGGCCAGGTCGAACCCTTCCTCAAGCGCCATAACCAGAACCTTTTTCCAGTCCTGGCTGATCACACCGCCGCGGTTTGCCACGCCGATCACCAGCGTCTTGGCTCCGGCTTCTTTCGCTTCGGTCAGGGTCATGTCAATCAGGCCCAGATCGGCCTTGCAGCCATCCATTCGATACTGGCCCACGGCGTTTTCCGGACGCCAGTCCTTGATCCCAACAGCCACTTTGGCCGCCAATTGGTCGGGCGCATCGCCCAGGAACAGCAGGTACGGTGTCTCGATCATTGCGGTCACTCCTTTGATTCCGGGGCAGGCTAGAGAAGCGGCAAAACGAGCGCTTCGCGTTTTGGCCCGTCAACCACGAGCTATGCGCGAGTTTCTTGTGCAATATTCGCAATATGCGCAAAAATCTTCGAAGTTTTCAAAATGATTAAACTTTAATCGCCCCAGTCGGGCAGTTTTGAAGCCGCTTTCTGCAACCGCATTGCCGCAGATGCACAATCGCTCTTGCGCCGCACCACGCAATTTAATACCTCATTGAGCAGAAAAATCGTAATTTCATTACTCAGACGAGGTCCAGATGAGCTTTCGCATCCAACCTGCCGCACCGGCGCGCCCCAATCGCTGTCAGCTGTTTGGCCCGGGGTCGAACACCAAACTGTTCCCGAAGATGGCAGCATCCGCCGCAGATGTGATCAACCTCGATCTTGAAGACTCGGTTGCACCTTCGGACAAGGATGCGGCCCGCGCCAATGTCATCGAAGCACTGAACACCGTGGATTGGGGCAACAAATACATGTCCGTTCGCATCAACGGATTGGACACCCCGTACTGGTATCGCGACGTTGTCGATGTACTGGAACAGGCGGGCGACCGTCTGGATCAGATCATGATCCCCAAAGTCGGCTGCGCGGCGGATGTCTATGCGGTAGACGCACTGGTCACTGCCATTGAACGCGCCAAAGGTCGTGCCAAACCGATCAGCTTCGAGGTTATCATCGAATCCGCAGCTGGCATCGCCCATGCCGAAGAAATCGCGGCCTCCTCGCCCCGTTTGCAGGCTATGAGCCTGGGAGCTGCGGATTTTGCTGCCTCGATGGGGATGCAGACAACCGGCATCGGCGGCACGCAGGAAAATTATTACATGCTGCACGAGGGTGCGAAACACTGGTCCGACCCATGGCATTGGGCACAGGCCGCCATCGTTGCCGCGTGCCGCACCCATGGCGTGCTGCCAGTCGACGGGCCCTTCGGTGATTTCAGCGATGACGGGGGGTACATTGCGCAGGCCAAACGCTCGGCCACGCTGGGCATGGTCGGTAAATGGGCGATCCACCCCAAGCAGATCGCGCTGGCCAATCAGGTGTTCACCCCATCAGAAGAAGCCGTGTCAGAGGCCCGAGAAATTCTCGCCGCGATGGAACAGGCCAAAGCCAATGGCGAAGGTGCGACAGTTTACAAAGGACGTCTGGTCGACATCGCATCGATCAAGCAGGCCGAGGTAATCGTGGCACAGGCCGAACTGATCGCGGCCAACGGCTGAGAAACAAATAAAGGCGCCTGACCCGGCGCCTTTTTCATGTGTTTTCTGGCGTCACCGCCCAAAGACTGCATTCGGCGTCCAGGTGAACCTTTCGCCCTTTTTTCCCGACTTCATCATCAGGCAGGATGTTCCAAGCTTCTGGAAATAGATAATCTTGAGCGGGTACCACCCGGCCTTGGGCACTTCGACTTCGGTCCGCTGGTTGGCCTCGCAGCCCTGAATACCCGTGACATAGCCGATATTCTGGCCTCCGACGAATGCTTCTATCCCGTCATTCGACCAGGTTTCCAACTCGTAAACCCCAGGCGAGTCGAACCGCATATATCCCGTAATCTCGGCGGCAACATTGTAAGCTCCGTCGAATGTCATGACATTGTCACCCTGATTGGTGTCCCTGTAATCCAATCCCTGCAACGGTTGCCCAGGCTGTGCTTTGGACAGCATGCTTTTTGCCTGACTCAGATCGCGGATCTTCTTGTGTTGATTGCCCGTGCCAATGTATTTCACATTCAGCCCCGCCTTCGGAGAAGGCTGCGGGTTGGCAGGTTGCAGTTTCAGCGGGGCAGACAAGGCGGCCCCGGCAACCACTGACAAGGCAACTGCGGCCGCCACTGTTCGAACGCGTTTCATCGTAATCTCCCTGTTTGCGTGCCGTTATGGCTGTGCATATCCCCTGGCAACGTCATTTCCACGACATTAGGCCGTGAGTTTTCGCCCTGCAAGTGAGTGTGCCTTCACAATTCAAGACGTCACGCCCGTAAATTCTTGGGCGAACCCATAACCACATAGGATGTGATCGAGGTGACATGCGGCAGCGTTCCCAACACCTCGGTATGGAAGGTCTTGTAAGACGGCAGGTCTGCACATTCGACCCGCAGCAAGTATTCGATTGTTCCCGTGATGTTGTGGCACTCAACAACTTCCGGCGCTTGTTGGAGCGCGCGTTCAAACCCCTCCTGCGCGGCCTTCGTATGCTCGCCCAGCCCTACACCGATGTAGGCGACAAAGCCGATACCCATCGCCGCCGGGTCCAGCACCGCGCGATACCCCGTGATCACCCCGGCCCGCTCAAGTTCTTGCACGCGGCGCAGGCAGGCCGAAGGGGAAAGGCCCACACGCTCGGCCAGGTCGAGATTGCTGATCCGTCCGTCACGGGTCAGTTCCTGCAATATCTGGCGGTTTATCCGGTCATTTTTCATCATTGATTGCACAATTACAGGAAACACGCACAAAAAAGCAATTTCATTTGCCGCAGCGCGGACAATACTTCGCTCCATGACTTATGACATCCTGATGGCCCTGATTGCTTTTGCCTTCGTAACCTCGATCACACCGGGGCCGAACAACCTGATGCTGATGGCTTCGGGGGCGAATTTCGGCTTCCGACGCTCGATCCCGCATATGTTGGGCATTGGGCTTGGCTTTACCTTCATGGTGCTGCTTGTCGGGGCCGGTCTGGTGCAGGTCTTTGACCGGTATCCCGTCAGCTATACGGTGTTGAAAGTCCTGTCGGTGATCTATCTGCTCTATCTGGCCTGGAAGATCGCGCATGCCGCGCCGGCAAACAGCGCCGAAGCCACCGGCGTGCCCATGACATTTCTGCAAGCCGCAGCGTTTCAATGGGTAAACCCAAAAGCCTGGGCCATGGCCCTGACCGCCACCACGGCCTATACGCCAGATCGGACGATGTATGCGATTGCCATCGTTGCGTTTGTCTTCGGAGCCGTCAACTTACCGTCCGTCAGCACATGGACCGTTCTGGGACAGCAGATGGCCCGGATGCTGACGAACCCGCGCAGATTGGTCCTATTCAACTGGACAATGGCTGTGCTGCTTGTGGTTTCGCTCTATCCCGTGCTTTGGCCGGGGTGAGTTTCCTCAAAGGTCGATTTCAGCGATTGTTTTGCTGGGCATGTCGGGAATGTGCTGACAAGCAAGCGAATCTCTTAATCTGATCAACGGCTTTTGACATGAAAGATGCCGCTTCCGTGTCATCTAGTTGCATCTGAGGCCAGCCAGCGGCATATAGCTAGGAAATTTCACGCAGATGAGGCGTCATGACCCAGTATCTGGATTTCGAAAAACCGCTGGCCGAGATCGAAGGCAAAGCTGAAGAGCTGCGCGCGCTGGCCCGTGCCAACGAAGAAATGGATGTGGCCGAAGAAGCCGCCGCGCTGGATGCCAAAGCCTCCAAGCTGCTGGATGAACTCTATCGCGACCTGACACCCTGGCGGAAGTGCCAGGTGGCGCGTCACCCGGAACGCCCGCATTGCAAGGATTACGTGGACGCATTGTTCACCGAGTTCACACCGCTGGCTGGTGACCGGAACTTTGCCGACGATCTGGCCGTTATCGGTGGTCTTGCGCGCTTTAACGATCAGCCGGTGATGGTGATCGGCCACGAAAAGGGCAGCGATACCAAGTCGCGGATCGAACGCAATTTCGGGATGGCCCGCCCCGAGGGGTATCGCAAGGCCGTGCGCCTGATGGAGATGGCGGGGCGTTTTGGCCTGCCTGTCATTACCCTGATCGACACCGCCGGTGCCTATCCCGGCAAAGGGGCCGAGGAACGCGGTCAATCCGAGGCGATTGCCCGGTCGACCGAGATGTGCCTGAAAATCGGCGTGCCGCTGGTTTCGGTCATCATCGGCGAAGGCGGCTCGGGCGGCGCTGTGGCGTTTGCGACCGCAAACCGCGTGGCGATGTTGGAGCATTCGGTCTATTCGGTGATCTCGCCGGAAGGCTGCGCATCGATCCTGTGGAAAGATGCCGAAAAGATGCGTGAAGCGGCCGAGGCGCTGCGTTTGACCGCTCAGGATTTGCACAAGCTGGGCGTATGTGACCGGATCATCCCGGAACCCAAGGGTGGCGCACATCGCGATCGACCGGCAACGGTTGAGTCGGTGCGCGCGGCCATCACCGCCATGTTGACTGAACTGGACGGCAAGGATGGGGCGGACCTGATAAAGGACCGCCGTCAGAAATTCCTTGATATCGGGTCGAAGGGGCTGGCGGCGTAACCGTCAGCCACCCAACCTGCGCAGCAACGCAACCGAAGGCTCACCTGTCACGGGCAGACCGTTGGCGCTTTGATAAGCGCTGATGGCTGTGGTGGTGTTGTTTCCGATCACGCCATCTGCGCCTTGCGTGTCATACCCCGCAGATGTCAGGCGGCGCTGCAATTCCTTGCGGTCGTCCAGCGTAAGCCCACTTGCATCCGGCCCGAACGAGGCCTGAAACGGCGCCCCGCCCGCGATCCTGTCCGCCAGATGACCGACGCCGATCGCGTAGCTGTCCGAGTTGTTATAGCGTTTGATTACCTGGAAATTGCGGAACACGGCGATGCGGGGGCCCGGTATTTGCGGCTGCAACACGGCCACCGGAGTACCGGAAACACGCCCCGCCTCTCCGCCCCAGGGTTGACCCCGCACCCAACCTGCGCGCGACAGGTAAGCAGCGGTGGAAGCCAGCGAATCCGTCGGATCATCCGACCAGATGTCGCGCCGCCCGTCGCCGGTGAAATCCACGGCATAGGCTAGATACGAGGTCGGAATGAACTGCGTGTGCCCCATCGCCCCGGCCCAACTGCCGGTCATGTTGGCAGGCGTGGTATCGCCGTTCTGAAGGATCTTCATCGCCGCGATCAGCTGGCTTTCAAAGAACTGCCCGCGTCGGCCATCATAAGCCAGCGTAGACAGCGCCGATACAACGGGCACATCACCGCGGCGCGCGCCATAGCGGCTTTCCAGCCCCCAGACGGCCACGACGATTTCCTTATCCACGCCATATTGCGCCTCGATCCGCGACAGAGTGCCGTTATGTTGCCGCAGCATCTGCTGGCCGGTGCTGATCCGCTCGTCCGACGCCGCGATGGCTAGGTAATCTTCGAGGCTGCGCTTGAATTCGACCTGATTTCGATCGCGTTCGATTACGTCGGGCAAATACCCGGCCCCCTGAAAGGCGCGGTCAACGGTTGTCCGGGAAATCCCCTGCGACACTGCCCTGCCCTTGAAACCGGCAACCCAGGCATCCCACCCGGCATTGGGAACAGCCCGCATCCGGGTTGCAGGCGTGCCGGACGGAGCGGCGCCACCCGTGCAGGCGGCCAAAAGCGTTGATCCGAGGCAAATGGAAAAGGTCCGGCGAGTTATCATGGTTTGGGTCTGCTCTTGTTTGTGATTTGCCGCAAGAGTAACCCAGCCGGGTTGCACAGGCCAGAACAGTGACACCTTGGAAGGGCGCTTTGACGATGTCGGCAGGAAGCCGCTCAGCTGACCAGCAAACGCAGCCCTTGTGTCACATCCGAGCGCACTGCCAGCCGTAATCCCGGCTCGTCCCCGGCCTTGAGCGCGGCGATGATCAGCTTGTGGTAATGTGGCGGCTCTGCGCGCCTGAGACGTCCGTAAAGCGCCCGCATCGTCGGCCCAAGCTGCAGCCAGACGGTTTCGGCAATGGCCAGCATCGCAGGAGCCTGAGCGCGCAGATACAGGGTTCTGTGAAATTCCAGGTTCGAACGTATATAGCCAACCGCATCCCGTTTGGTCACCATCTCGGCAACTGTCATGTTGATGCTCTGCAACCTATCGATCAGGGCCATGTGTGCCCTGGGCAAGGCCCGGCTTGCCAGTTCGACCTCAAGCAAGGCGCGCAAGGCAGCCAGTTCCTCAATCCGGTCATTCGTCAGCTCTGGGGTCGATACCCGGCCCGATGTCGACAGGAACAATGCCCCTTCTGCGGCCAGGCGGCGCACCGCCTCTCGCGCCGGGGTCATTGAAACGCCGAACTCCTTGCCGATGCCCCGCAGGGTCAGGGCCTGCCCCGGTGCCATCTCACCATGCATGATCCGGGATCGCAGTGCCCGGTACACCCGGTCATGTGTTGCGGTCTGGGTTTCGGAAGGGCGTGCGGTCAACATATGCTCATGTGATCACAAAAAGGCGCCACGTCAACTCGGCTCGGTATCAAATCTGTAGCGATGCAACTCGGCCCCGTTGTCGCGCAACCAGCGGCGGGGCGGCTTATACGGGCCAAATATCTTTTCGACCTGCGCCCAGAAGGCAGGCGAGTGGTTCATCTCGGCAAGATGTGCCACCTCATGTGCCGCGACATAGTGCAACACATCAGGAGGCGCCAGAATAAGGCGCCACGAAAACATCAATCCGCCATGCGAGCTGCACGACCCCCAACGCGACCGCGTGTCACGCAGGCTGAGTGTCGTGTACGAACGCCCCAGCATGGCTGCATAATCATCACAGGCTCCGGTCAACCGGTCCCGCGCCAGTTCCTTCAGGAACCGGCCCAACCTGCGGGCCTCGGCTCCTGTGGGCACGGCAACCTCATCTGCATTCAGCAGAACCCGCCGCCCGGTTGCAGGAACGATTCGGCGCGCTTTCCCTTCGATCGGGATCACTTGCCCAAACTGCACGGTGGTCATATCGGGCCGACCCTGAAGATGCTGCCGGATCCACCCTTCTTTGGTGCGCGCAAAACTCAAGGCCTCAGATTCCGGCACGCCATTCGGGTAAGTCAACGTGACGCGCCCATCCAGCTGGGAGATTCGCAGGCTGATACGCCGCGCCCGAGCCGATTTGCGCAATCTCAGTGGCACCGGCGGTGTCCCTGGCAATGCGTGCTCTCCCATATCGCGACCTCTCTTGCGCAAAGACTTTGACAGTGCCCTCTGCCTGTGGCAGGTGAGCTGAATCATTTAGACGACTCACCTGATATCAAGGGGATTTGACATGCCCAAGGAAGAATGGGGCGTAAAGCGTGTTTGCCCGACAACCGGTAAGCGGTTTTACGACCTGAACAAGGACCCGATCATCAGCCCCTACACTGGCGAGATCGTGGAGCTTGAAACATCCAAAAGCCGTATGATCTCGGCGGATGCAGAAGACGCAGCTTCGGTCAAAGCACGTGAAAACACGGCGGATGACGATCTGGTTCTGGACGATGATGACAACGTCGACGTGGATTTGGATGACGATCTGCTGGACGATGATGATGACGACAATGATGATGTTTCTCTGGACGACATCACCGACATGTCATCAGACGACGACAACTGACCAAGTAAAAGGCGATCCCCAGGGTCGCCTTTTTCACCTGAGGAGCAGCCCGGGTGAAAATTCGCGCCCGATTCAAACTTTGGACTTGCACTCGCTGCCGCTGTCTCCTAAACGTCCGTCCACCGTACCGATGGTACAATGATGGGGCCTTAGCTCAGTTGGGAGAGCGCTTGCATGGCATGCAAGAGGTCAGGGGTTCGACTCCCCTAGGCTCCACCAAAACCTAACAATACAACCAGATAGCAAGCATTAGAGCGGTGTGACACACAGGTGTGACACAAAATGAAGCTGTATGCATATCTCTCTCTGTCCCGACACGGCATCTACTACTTCCGTTGGCCCTTGCCCGACACAAGACCAAGCACCAAACGTCGGGCAGTGCATTGATCTGTCGCCCACCAGCCCCGGAAAACATCCTTCCAACGGATCAGAGGCCGACGATGCACTAACAATCAAACTGGACCAGTCAGATGAGGCTGTTCACTATCAACAGCGGCCTCGTGATCACCAAACATAAACTGGCTAAACTGGTTGTTTGCGAGTGCGCCTTTGCTAAGTAGCTTACTCAAACGCCCCACAACGAGCTTCGCCGATAGCGTCATGGTGAGGTCCATAGCAACCCTCTGCACCATGGCCGTGCCAGTCACCGTGGTGATGCCTGTCCGTGCATGCGGCCATAGCTATGAGTATAGCCAAAAACGCCACCGTTCCCCGGGTTGCTTTTATGCTTATGCTCTGACCCATTTGCGAAGCACCTTGCCAACAACTTGGCAAACTACGCTTTGACACATGTCAACACTCAACCACAGCGTCGCCCAAATCACTGCAGTTAGGGGGGTATTAAGACGGTCCTTCTCGTGTTGCTGTCTAGGAAAAGGGGAAGCTTCAATCAATTGTCCGAACAAAAAACTGGTCGTGATCCGAAAAACCAAAGGGCTGGCGTTGTCATGCTTGGTCTACTGCAGTAGCGTCCTGAACCATGGTCATCCGACGATACTCACTATTGGTACTCGCTGGCATTCTGGTCATCCTGACCGGGCTTGTTGGCGTTGCTCACGCGCGATCGGATGGCTGCATCGGTCTTGGCTGTGAAAGCCACATGCAATCGGCAGAACACATTTTCGTGGCGAATAACAGCATCGCCAAATCGACCCTACACAGCCACCACGACCCGGACAATTCAGGAACCGGCGAGTGTAATCCCACTATCTGCCAAGCAGTTGTTTTGCTCGCCCAAATCGGGGAAGCCGCGAAGAGTCAACGTGAAATTGCACCCGAGTTCCAGGTTGGAGCCCAAGCCAAGCCGATTGAGCCGGATAACCCTTACAAGCCCCCTGACTTTTGAAGCAGCGTAAATCCTTGCGAAATTCTGCGACCTGCGCGTGCCGCTGTTCGCAGTGAATCGCAGCACTACCAGCTTCCAAAAGTCAGGATCAACTCATGAGAAAAAGTCTCTTATTCATCGGCGCAGGCACCGTCGCAGCCGTCGCCGCTTTCATAACCCTTCGGCCCGGCCCAATCGAAGAGGCCACATCGCCAGAGACAGGCACAGGCGGCGCCATAGTCGCAATTCAGATGCCGCCAATCGAGGGCAACGCAGTAATCGGTCAGCGTGTCTTTGATGTCTCTTGCGCTGCTTGCCACGGCGTCAATGCGGTCGGTGTAGAAGGCGCGGGACCGCCTCTGATCCACAAGATATACGAGCCCAGCCACCACGCTGACGAAGCCTTTCAGAGGGCGGTTTCACAAGGTGTAAGAAGCCATCATTGGCAGTTTGGTGACATGCCGCCGGTCGAGGGATTGACGCGAGGTGACGTTGCCATGGTGATCGCGTACATTCGTGAAATTCAACGTGCCAACGGAATAAATTGAGGACAGGACCATGAAAAAGATCGTAACTCTCGCAATCATGGCTGCTATTCCCAGCGGGGTACTGGCGCATTCCAAGGCCGAAGAAACGACACCTGCCAATGGGGCGACTGTAACCTCTGTGCCCGCTGAAATTGGCCTCAGCTTCACCAAGGACATCCGGCTGACGCGGATAGAGATGGCCCATGAAGAACACTCGGCAGTAAGCCTAGATTTGGGGGACCAGACAAGTTTTAGTCAGGAGTTCACGATCCCACTGCCGGGCAATGGAACCGGCACCTATGTCATCGAGTGGCGTGGTTTAGGTAAAGACGGCCATGCGATGCAGGGCGAGTTTTCCTTTTCCGTGGAATGAGCATGCCAGACATTTGGGGAGTTGTCGCAATCCTCGCAAAGCTGGTGCTCTACATCGGCTTTGCTGGGTCCACCGGGCTTGTCGCCGTTAAGTGCCTTTTTTCCGAACTAGTCGCGCCGGTAAGCCTTGCGATGAAACGCCAAGCCTTGGTCTTGGCGTGGCTTTCCCTCGCAGCAACGGTATTTGGTTTCATGCTCCGAGGAGCCGCCTTAACGGGCGGAGTTGACGGCATGGTCGATCCAGAGATGCTTGGCTTGCTTTGGCAGACCTCCGTAGGCGACGTACTTGCTTATCGCCTTTCAGGCGCAGTTTTGATCCTTGTGGGACTGTCTGTTCCTCGCTTTGGTCTATGGATCGCGCTGTTGGGTGGCACATTGGCCATGTGGTCCTTTGCACAGATCGGACATGTACCGGAACTGGAGAGTGTTGGCGTCCAATTGTTGCTGCTGTTGCACCTGCTGTGTGTGGCCTTTTGGGTGGGTATATTTGGCCCGCTGCGGAGTATGGCTCTCATGCCTGAACACCTGACAGATGCAGCAGTGTTAGGGCACAGGTTTGGACAGGCTGCTGCACTTATTGTGCCAACGCTAGTCGCGGCGGGTCTGTGGATGGCTTGGTTGCTTGTCGGCAATCTCCAAGGGCTCTTGTTCACCGGCTACGGGCAGACGCTTTTGATCAAGGTGTTTCTTGTGGCACTGCTGTTGATCCTCGCCGCTGCCAACAAGCTCCGATTTGTTCCGGCCATGCAAAGTGGAGAGGCAATAGCAGCGCAACGCCTCGCCCGATCCATCGAGGTTGAGGCAATAATCGTATTAGTGGTGCTGGCGACAACGGCGACACTCACGAGCGTACTAACGCTTCCGAGTTAAGGTAGGTAGAGATGAACAATCACCTTTGCGCACTGGCTATATGCAGCATTGGTACGAGCCTTGCTGCAGATCATGAGTTGATAGATAGAGACCTAGCGAATGGGCAGGAACTCTACGCAGTGCACTGTGCCTCATGCCATGGAGTGAATCTGGAAGGACAACCTGACTGGCAAACACCCAACGATGACGGGGTGTTGCCCGCGCCACCACATGACGTGACAGGGCACACTTGGCACCACGACAACCAGCTACTGTTCGAGTACACCAGACTAGGTGGGGCAGACGCATTGGCAGCACGCGGCATTAAAGACTTCAACAGTGGTATGCCGGGTTTCGAGGGCACGCTGACTAACGAAGATATTTTGGACGTGCTGGGTTACATACGCTCCACATGGCCCGACGATGTTCAGCAAATGCAGGCCAGCCGCAACCTTCCCCACCAGTAAAAGACAGCTGGCCTCGTAAAGGTTTGGACGTACACAGTACACCGTAGCAGGTTGTGCAACTTCAAGTGTGACTTCAAGAGAAGCCACAGTGCAAACAAGAAATCTACAATAGTATTTACGATCAGTGTATCAGGCGTTCGGCGGCGTTTCCCGCAGGCTCCACCATATCCAAACAGAAAAAACAGAGGGCAAACACTGGAGCGGCGTGGCACACAGGTGCGACCCAAAATGAAGCTGCATACTTATCTCTCACTTTTCAGACACAGCGTTGAACGATTGAGGTCGGCACCTTGGCGATATCCATCGAGCCTATGTTCCCCGCATATGGAAAGATGGGGTTACTCGACCCGAGAAAGCAGCAGAAAAACAGGTAAGAGGTCGTCGAACAATTCTATAGTTCTTTCAATGAGGTTTGGTTCGATTGCAAAGGCGGGATTTCCCAGATCCGTCCAGACGGTAAAGCCTTTGCGGCGCAATGCTTCTTCATTTGGATGATCTTTGTCAAAAGCGGAGGGAACACGTTTCAATTCAGGATCCCCGACCCGGAATCCACGCTTTCGCATCTCAGCGGCAAGCTGTATCACCACTGCCCCCTTGGGGCCTGCCATCTCTGTTCGAAAGGCATCCAACGCTTCCTTTTCGTACTGAAACACCCCGCAGCCAAGCGCCAGATCGTCAGGTGAGAGCCCAAAGAACCACATCGGTGGCTGATCCGCATTCCCGTCAGGGATAAACGCAATATGCAGGTGTGCGTTGTAAGGTGTTTTGTCCTTGGAAAATCGGACATCCCGATGAACACGAAAAATCTTGCTGCTGTGGGTCTGGCCAGTCAGATCACGCAAGGCATCCGCCATGTTATCCGCGAAGTGCCTGCTGGCCTCCTTCAAATGGGTCTCGTAAACTGCCTTGTTGGCTGCAAACCATTCCTTCGTGTTATTGGCCCGCAAGTCCCTTAGAAAACCAAGCGCTGCGGGTGAGAAACTTTCAAATTTGGCCATTGATTTCTCCGTTCAGTCTTTCGCGGGAAGGGCTGCGGCGTGTTCGAGACAAAGGTGTAACCAGCGCAGCAAAGCGGCGTCATCGCAATCACTCTCATCCACGCGGATAAAACCACCCAGTTTGCGTGCGCCGTGAATCACTTCCTGAGCCTCAGGGTCCGCCAGCGCAATGCTTTCGTTGTCCTTGCCCACCCGGAACATGAAACGGCCCAGCCCGTCGTTATGCCGCCGCGCCCCGCACAGCATGTTGCCGTTCAAGAAAAAGCAATTGCCACCCATCATGCGCTTTTCTGAAATGCCCACATGCGCGGCCAAAGCGTCACGAATGCGTGCGTTGAGGGTTTCATCCACCGGCATCAGCTGGATGCCTCAGGCTGCCGGTGGATCGACGGCGTGAACGAAACATATTCGACGAAGTTTCCATGTGACCGCATTACGCGCAAGAGCCTGTTGCCCCCATCCCATAACGGATGGATACCCGCCCTGGACCGACGCAGGCCAAAAGCAGTCGCCAGTGGAACGGTTACCCAGACAAATACCGCCGCAATAACCTGCACGATGTGCGAATATTGTTCCATCTGCGCCCTCCTTTCAGGCAGTTCTCAGGGTCTCATGCTTTCATAAGTGATCAATGCAAAGCGGGCACCTTGCGGGTCGTTCAGCGTGGCCATGCGCCCGACACCCGGCATATCCATCGCGGGTTGAAGAACTGTGGCGCCTTTGGCTTCGGCCTTTGCAACACTCGCATCCACGTCGGCCACTGTGAAGAAGATCGTCCAGCTTCCACGCTCTTCCGGCATTGGTGAAAAGCCTCCGATAGCGGTCTCGCCCACAACTGCGGCCGAATAACTTGACCCATCCTGCATCGGCATATCGCTGATCGTCCAGCCCAGCACATCCTGATAAAAGGATTTGGCCTTGCTCTGATCCGGCCCGGAATGCCCGATCCATCCTGAATTTCCGACAGCCGTCATCTCAAGTATACTCATGGGTACCTCCGTTGGTTACGCCCGCCACATACGGGTCTGACCCAAGGACGTATGAGGAGTGTGTTTTCCTACAGGCCCTCCAATTCTTCTTTGCTAATTTTGATTTTTTCGTTGATCACGTCGCATTCCAACGCGGTGGGAGAAAGCGCCAACACGGTTTCAAAGGCGGAAATGGCGTCTTTATGATCCCCCGCTTCTTGCAAAAGGCCACCTCGCATCGCGTGAAACCAACGATAGTTGGACAGCTCCTGTGACAGAGGATCCATTGCCTTCAAAGCATATTGTGCGCCGTGTAGCTTGGCCTGTGCGGCAATCTGGTTGAGCCGGATCACAGGTGTCGGCTGCAATGCGTAAAGGGCGGCGTAGTGGCTTTCGATTAACGCCCAGTTGGTTTCTTCGGACGAGGTTGAACAGGCATGTGCCTGGGCGATTGCAGCCTGGATGACATAGACCCCGCGGTGGCCAATCCGCTGGGCTTTTTGCAACAGGGATGTAGCCTCAGCGATATTCGAGCGATCCCAAAGATCGCGGTTCTGATCGTCGAGTGCGACGAGCTTGCCTTCCGCGTCAATCCGGGCCCGGCGCCGGGCGTGTTGAAACAACAACAGCGCCAGCAATGCGGCCTGCTCGCCCATTGCAGGGAACAATGCGGCAAGAAGGCGGGCAAGCCGGATCGCTTCTTTGCACAGCGTGAGCTTGATTTGCTGCGGCCCGGCCGAGGTCGACCACCCTTCGCTGAACATCAGATAAACCATTGTCGAGACTTCGCCCAACCGGGCTTGTCTTTCAGCCGGGCTTGGCGTTTCAAAGGCGACCGGGTTATTTGCTATTTTCTTTTTGGCGCGGGTAATGCGCTGTTCCATGGTCTTGGACTTGACCAGAAATCCGCTGGCGATCTCATCGACGCTCAGCCCCGCGACCACCCGCAAGGCGATGGCGATCTGATCCCGCCGGTCCAGTTCCGGGTGACAACAGATGAACAGCAAGCGCAGGACATCATCCCGCATCTCGTCAGGGTCGGGTGTTTCCGCCGGCATCGGTTGAAACTCCTCTGCGTGGCGCGACAGGATTGCCGCGCGCCGCCGGGATTTGCGTAAATCATCCAGACCCGCATTCCGGGCCGTGGCCAGAAGCCATGCCAATGGATCACGAGGCGCCCCGTCCTGAGGCCAAACCGCCAAGGCTTTCAGGCAGGCGTCGGCAAAGGCCTCCTCTGCGGTGTCCAGATCCCGAAAAGCCCGCGTCAGGGCAGCAATGGCGCGCGGGCGTTGTTCAGCAAATGTGGCCTCCAGCCAGTCTGACATGATCTATTCCGACGATATGGCACCCCCGGCCCAGGCCACAGGCCGAACTTCCAGCCGCGCGACCGGTGAAGAGATCAGTTTTGCATGTTCCAACGCTTCTTCAAGATCTTTGAAATCAGCGGCGTAAAACCCAAGGAAGTTTTCCTTGGTCTCGGAAAACGGGCCATCGGTGATCAGGGGGGCAGCACCTTCGGACGCCGCCGGTTCGACCATTACCGCTGACGTTGGCGGCATCAGTTTTATCGACACAAACTCTCCGCGTTCCGACAAAACCGCTTGCAGGGCGCGATGGCCTGACATCACTTCGTCCTGGCGATCTTTCGGCAATGCCTCGAACACGCCCGGTTCCCCATAAATTGTGATTGCGTAGATCATTTTCGCCTCCATGCGTTGGTCGCATTGTGCAAGGACGCGCGACGCCATGCAAATCCGACAACACGCAGAGCCGACAGATTGCCCAGACCGCTTTTGTCTAAAAACCCAGCAGTCCGGGCTTCCATTGCCATCCAGATAACAGGTCGGGGGATTTCAAAAACCGGAGCAAAACCGGTACCTTGAAAACCGGTTCCCAGAAAAATGGCTAAATGGTAGGCTGCGAGACTATGGAAAGCCGGCCAAATCGTCGATTAGCAGCCATCTTAGCCGCCGATATCGCAGGCTATTCAAGATTGGTTGGCTTGGATGAAGAAGGCACCATCGACAAGCTGCGCCGGATCCGCGCTGAAGTTATCGAGCCCTTGATCGCCGGGTATTCAGGGCGCATTGCGAACACAGCCGGTGATAGTTTTCTGATCGAATTCCCCAGCGCAGTCGATGCGGTTCGCGCTGCAGTCGAGATACAGGCCGAACTGTCGAAAAGAAACTCGGATACCGAACCTGATCGCGCAATCGTTTTTCGGATCGGTTTGAATGTCGGCGATGTCGTCTCGAACGCCGATGACATCCTGGGTGATGGTGTCAACGTTGCCGCACGGCTTGAGGCGCTGGCAGAACCTGGGGGGATTATCGCCTCGCAGGCGATTGTCGGATACGCGCGCAACAAGGTGCCCTTCGCCTTTACGCCAATTGGCCCGCAATCCGTCAAGAATATCGCGGACCCCATTGAGGCGTTCCGCGTCGAAACAGATGCGTTGACCCCGGCGGTAAAGCAAAAAACGAAGAAAGCGCCGCGTTTAATGAAGCTAGCTGCAATCCTGATCGTGTTGGGCGCGACCGGGTATATCGGGACAAAGACATGGGAAAAGGGTCAGTTGCGCGCTTCTGAAGCACAGATGGCTTACCCTCTGCCGGACCTGCCCTCGATCGCCGTGCTTCCCTTGACGAATTTCACCAGCGACGCGTCCAACAAGATGTTGACAGATGGCGTTTCCGAGGATCTGATAACGGACTTGTCCCGCATATCAGGGTTATTTGTCATCGCCGGAAACACATCCTTTGCATTTCAGGACCGCGACATTGATGTGGCAGGTTTTGCCGAGAAACTGGGCGTTCGCTATGTCGTTGATGGAAGCCTTAGACGTAGCGGAGAAGGTTTTCGGGTCAACATCCGCCTGACGGACACGTTGAACGGCAGATTGATCTGGGCGGAACGTTTCGACGGTGAAATCGATGAGATCTTCGACCTGCAAAACAACATTGTACTGGCGATTGCGCGCGAGTTGGATGTCCCGCTCGACACGCAAAGCCGGATTGCTATCGAAAACATAGAGACTGAAAAGATCGAGGCGCGCGAAGCGTTCCAGCGCGGGTGGGCGCTTTATTCACGCTTCAATGAACAGGACAATCTGGCCGCAATTCCGCATTTTGAGCGGGCTGTCGAGTTGGACCCGAATTATGCGCGCGCCTGGGCGATGTTAGCTATGGTACATTTGCGACCGCACATCTTCCACCACTGGTCAGGCTTTGCGAATGCTGAAGAGCAGATGCATATCGGGCTGTTCTATAAATACTACCGTGAACTGACGCATCAGGACACCTCGCTTATCCACGTCATCAGGGCAATAGTCGCTCTCAACCTTCCGGACTGGGACAGCGCCGAGGGTGTAAGTCGGGGAACAGAAGAAGCGAGACAAGAAGCCGCGAAAGCCATTGCCCTGCAACCAAGCGACCCTGAAGCGCATGTGACAATGGGATGGGCCTTGATCGCGGGTGGCGAGCCAGAAGAAGGGCTGGCATTTGTACAGGCTGCAATGCGCCTCGACCCGGAATACCCCAGCCACTACGCGCTATTTCAAGGTGCTGCGCTGTTTGCGATGAATGATCTGAAAGGTGCAGAGGCCGTTATTAGGTCTGAGCTGGACCGAAACCCGCAGGCAGTTGAGTTGATGCCATTTTCAGCGTCGGTTCTGGCCTTGAATGGCGATCGAAGCAGCGCGCGTGCAATGATCGAACAATGGCAGAATGGAAAAAACGAGAAGGTTCTGGGCGAAGCGGTGCGCGATTATTTCTTTATCGTGCGATGGATCGGCGAGCATCAGCATTTGAACAATCGCTTGAAAAACGGCCTTCAATTGGCCGCGCTTCCGCCGAGCACGACAGTTGCGAGCCTCAAAGCTGATCTGATGCGCGGAGATGCCAAGGAACAACGTGACGCGGCTCAGTCTTTGGCGCTCTTTGGAGCTGACGCAGCCCCAGCCGTTCCGGAACTGATCATGCTGTTGGGCAGCCCTTCGGTTTTTGTCAGAAAAGAAGCCGCCAACGCATTGGGTGAAATCGGCGGGAAAGCATCCCCCGCTTTGCCTGCATTGGAAGCAGCCGCAGACGGGTCTTTGTCGGGTAGATTTGCCGCCCGAGCCATTGAACAGATACGCGGAGCCTCACAATAACGACGACTTTGGGCGTATTCGATCCCTTGGCTCCTGCTTTTTCTGGAGAGTGTTGGCTGGAAACGCGGGCAGGTATCCTTCGTCCCGGTGACCGCAGCCTCACGCAAGTGTTCTGAACGCATTCAGACTTTCGCTGAAATGCTCGATGAACTCCAGTGTTATCAAAGACGGCTGCTTCAGAACCGGGCGTACCAGCGAAAGTGTATGCGGCAAAAACGGCTTGAATGGCCTGTAGCTTAGCCCCCGGTCTGTGTAATGGACAGCGTCCAGTTCGCTGACGATTGAGACACCAACGCCTTTTATGGCCAATTCACATGCCGCCGTGAATTGCCGGACTTCGATATGAGAGTTGAGTGTAACATTGGCCTGCTGAAATGCCTTCGAAAGCCGTCCGAAAAAGTCGCTGTCGCGCCGCGTATGTATGATGTTCTCATCTGCAAGATCGGATGGCGTCACCTCCGAGAGGTTCTCAAGCGCGTGATTTTTCGGGAATACGCAAACCGTGCGCACATCTACATTTCTGCTTTCGACCCCCGGATGACCGTTAAAGCCATCGGTGATTCCAAAGTCATATTGTTCGCCAACCATCCATTCCAATATCCGTTCCGGCCTGTCCGGTTCGATCGTCATGGTGACACCTGGCCGGTCTTTCAGAAAACTTGCCACAACATCCGGCAGATGGCTGGTGGCGAAACCGGGCAGGCAGGCGACGCGGATATGCCCGGCTTTACGCTGTGTGATATTCTGACTCGCGTCCGATATCTGCTTCATCAATTCCAGGACACGGTCCACGCTGGGTTGCAGATAGCGAACTTCCTGGGTTGGCACCAATCGCCCTTTGCGGCGATCAAAAAGTTGAAAACCAAACGATTTTTCAAGATCCGACAGCAACCTGCTGACAGCTGGTTGGCTCACCCCCAAATCGGCGGCCGCTGCTGTGACCGAACCATTGGTGGTCACCGCCATGAGTGCTTCCAATTGCCGAATTCTCAAAGTTTGTCTCATTGCAGACCCAGTTCCGCTTTTTTATTCACACTGTATAACATTGTATTATGTTTTTTGCCAATAAGTAGGGCTTGAATTATATTTCTGTAACGGTAACGTCGTGAAATCGTCATGTGTGTCGAATACGCGTTGCAGTCGGTACTCAACGAAGCATCAAACCTGATGCATGGGAGGAATCATGAAAAAGAATTTGCTTGGCGCTCTTGCCGTTACAACTGCCTTGTCCCCCTTGGCGGCAATGGCACAAACCGAAGTTCAATTCTGGCATGCCTTTACCGGCCGCCTTGGCGAACTTGTCAAAGCGCAGGTTGAAGAATTCAACGCCGGTCAGGATGAGTTTGTCGTGGTCGAAAGCCACAAGGGCAACTATTCAGAAACCCTGAACGCTGGCATTGCCGCTTTCCGTGCCGGCGAACAGCCACACATCCTGATGGTTTTCGAGGTTGGCACCGCAACGATGATGTCAGCAAAAGGCGCGATCAAGCCGGTCTACGAAGTCATGGCTGAAAGTGGCGCGTCTTTTGATCCCGATGCCTATATCGGCGCGGTGAAGGGTTACTACACCACCACCGACGGTGATATGTTGTCGCTGCCGTTCAACTCGTCCACGCCGGTCTTGTGGGTCAACCGCGACGCCATGCAGGCGGCAGGTGTTGATCCTGATACTGACCTGTCAACTTGGGAAAAAGTCGGCGATGTGCTGGAGCAACTCAAAGCCGGAGGCGAGGACTGCCCGCTGGTGACGGCATGGCAAAGCTGGATTCACCTGGAAAACCTGTCAGCCTATCACAACGTTCCGTTTGCATCGCAGGACAATGGTTTTGCCGGTCTGGACACAGAACTGATGCTGAACGGCCCGGTACAGGTCGCGCACCTGAGCGCCATGGGTGACTGGGCCAAGGATGGGAAATTCATCTATACCGGTCGCAGAAATGAAGGCGGCGCAAACTTCAGGGCCGGAGAATGTGCCTTGTTCACCGAAAGCTCGGCCGGGTATGCCGGGATCAAAGCCGAGGCCGAGTTCGACTTTGATGTGCGCCCGCTGCCGTATTGGGAAGCGGTCACAAGCGAGCCTCAAAACACCATCATCGGCGGTGCATCCCTATGGGTGATGGAAGGTCATGATCCCGAAGAATACAAAGGCGTTGGCGAGTTCCTTAGCTTCTTGTCCTCGTCCGACGTTCAGGCGGCATGGCACCAGAATACCGGCTATCTTCCGATTACCGCAGAAGCCGGTGAAGCGACTCGTGCGGCCGGTTTCTATGATGAAAACCCGGGCACCGATATCGCTGTGATCCAGATGACCGCGAAAGAGCCGACAGCAAATTCGAAAGGTCTGCGTCTGGGATCGTTCGATCAAATCCGCGGTATCATCGATGAGGAGCTTGAGGCCATCTGGTCCGGCGAGAAATCCGCCCAGGAAGCCATGGACAGCGCAAAAGAACGCGGTGACGCGCTTCTGCGCAGGTTCGAATCGGCAAATCAATAAACCTCTGAAATCCGGTGCGGGCTCGGCAGAGCCCGCATCCACTTTTCCCGGCGGGTCATCAGGATGGAAAAACGCGTCACATTTCGCGGCTGGCTGTTGCCATTGGCGCTGATCGCCCCACAGGTCGCCATTTCTGCCGTATTCTTCTTCTATCCCGCTGCACAAGCTGTATGGCAGTCGCTGTTCATCCCAGATCCGTTCGGGTTGTCGTCCAAGTTCGTCGGTCTGGGCAATTTTGAATTTCTGCTAAGCGACAAGTTTTATCGCGCATCCTTCGTAACCACGGCGGTGTTTTCGACGCTTGTTACGCTCTGCTCCATGATCCCGGCCCTGTTTCTGGCTGTCATTGCAGATCGGCTGATCAAAGGATCCGGAGCTTATCGGACGCTGCTGATTTGGCCTTATGCAGTCGCTCCCGCGGTTGCAGGTGTGCTCTGGCTGTTCATGTTCAACACGCGCGTCGGTGTCGTGTCGTGGTATCTTGGACAGCTGGGCTATGACTGGAACCACGTCTTGAATGGCACCGAGGCGATGGGGCTTGTGGTTGTCGCTTCGGCCTGGGGGCGCATCAGTTATAACTTTTTGTTCTTCTTCGCCGCACTCCAGTCGGTTCCGCGGTCGGTCATCGAGGCCGCAGCGATCGATGGCGCACGGTTCTGGCGCAGGTTTTTCACGATTGTCCTGCCGTTGCTGTCACCGACAGCGTTTTTCCTGCTTGTAGTGAATGTGGTCTATGCGTTCTTTGAAACTTTCGGCGTAATCCACACAATCACCGGTGGCGGTCCGCAGCAGGCCACGACCATTCTGGTCTACAAAGTCTTTTCAGACGGGTTCGTCGGTCAGGATCTGGGCTCGTCTTCGGCGCAATCGGTCATTTTGCTGATTGTCGTCGGCCTTCTGACCGTCATTCAGTTCAAGTACGTGGAAAAGAGGGTGCATTACTGATGGCAGCCCAACAGCACGGAATGGTCGAAAAGCGCGGAGCGGGTATCTGGCTGACACATGCCCTGATGATCCTTGGCGTTCTGGTCATCTTCTTTCCGATTTGGCTGGCATTTGTCGCCTCAACCGTTACCCAGCCGGAAGTTGTATCACCACCCATGCCGCTTTTGCCGGGTGATCAGTTCTGGGAGAACTACAAGGCAGCCCTGTTTTCCGGCGTGAATGTCCCCGTCGCAACGATGCTGTTCAACAGCCTTGTAATGGCCATCGGGATTGCAGTGGGCAAGATCATCATTTCACTGCTTTCGGCATTTGCAATCGTCTATTTCCGCTTTCCCGGTCGAACAACGTTCTTTTGGCTGATCTTCCTGACCCTTATGTTGCCGGTCGAAGTGCGCATCGTTCCGACATTTGAGGTCGTGGCCGGGTTCGGCATGCTCAACAGCTACTACGGGCTGATCTTTCCGCTGATCGCCTCGGCCACGGCGACCTTCCTGTTCCGTCAGTTCTTTCTGACAATCCCGGACGAGCTTGCCGAAGCTGCGCGTGTGGATGGTGCCCGGCCTATGCGGTTTTTCATCGATATCGTCGTACCGATGAGCCGGACAAACATCGCGGCACTGTTCGTCATCCTGTTTATCTATGGGTGGAACCAGTATCTGTGGCCGCTGCTTATCACCACCGACCCTGAAATGAACACCATTGTGATGGGCATCAAGCAGATGTTCCCGTCTGGCGATGATGTAGCTGATTGGCCGGTCATCATGGCAACCTCCATTCTGGCGATGATCCCGCCGGTCATCGTGGTGGTGTCGATGCAAAAGCTTTTTGTCCGCGGCCTTGTCGATAGCGAGAAATAGAAAATGGCAACAGTAACCCTGGAGAATGTCAAAAAGAGCTTTGGCCCGACAGATGTCATACATGGCATCGACATCCACATCGAAGATGGCGAGTTTATTGTCATCGTCGGCCCTTCGGGCTGCGGAAAATCCACGCTGTTGCGGATGGTGGCAGGGCTTGAGACCGTGACCGCGGGTGAAATCCGGATTGGTGCGGAACGGGCCAACGAAAAAGAGCCGATGGATCGCGACATTGCCATGGTGTTCCAGAACTATGCGCTCTACCCGCATATGTCGGTCCGGCAGAACATGGGCTATGGCCTGAAGATCGCAGGGTTGCCCAAGGCCCAGATCGATCAAAAAGTGACCGAGGCGGCCAGGCTATTGCAGCTTGAACCATTGCTGGATCGCAAACCCAGACAATTGTCAGGCGGCCAACGTCAGAGAGTGGCTATGGGTCGCGCGATTGTCCGTGAACCTGCGGTGTTCCTGTTTGACGAGCCTCTTTCGAACCTGGACGCAAAGCTTCGCGTGCAGATGCGGCTTGAGATTCGTGAACTACAGGAAAAACTGGGGATCACGTCGCTTTATGTAACCCACGATCAGGTTGAAGCCATGACAATGGCCGACAGGATGATCGTCATGAACGGCGGTATCGCCGAACAGGTTGGCACACCGCTAGAGGTATACGAAACGCCAAGAACCCTGTTTGCGGCACAGTTCATCGGCAGCCCCGCGATGAATGTCTTTGAGGCCCAACGCGAAAACGGAACCGTCATGATTGGTGGGGTCGCGGTTGGTTCGTCGCAGGGCCCTGATACTGCCTTCAAGCTGGGGGTACGACCCGAGCATCTATTGCTGGATGACAATGGCACAATTGAGGCTACGATTCAGATGGCAGAGCCACTGGGGGCAAACACGCTGTTGCACGGTCAACTGACCGGCTTGGGCGATCCGATCACGATCAGCCTTCCGGGTGTGCACCCGATCGAAGGCCGACATCCGAACATGCGGTTTTCTGTGTCCTCAGACCATATGCATATGTTTGACCGATCCACCGGTGAAAGGCTGGAAGGCTGATGGCATTCCCTCAGGTCGAGGCTTTCCGGGGGGGCGACAACGTGATCCGCATCGTAGGCCACCGGGGTGCGCGAGGTGTGTTGCCTGAAAACAGCATGATTGGCTTCGACTTTTCGCTGTCCATTGGCGTGCCGCTTCTGGAGTTTGATGTTGTCCTCACGGCTGACGACATCCCCGCCATAACCCATAATCACCGGCTGCACGCCCCCAGTTTTCGCGATGCTGACGGTCAGTTTTTGACCGGGGAAGAGCCGAAGGTTTCAACTCTGACGTTTGAGCAGATTCAGAAGTTCGATATCGGGCGGTTGGATGGGAATTCTGCCTATGGTCGGCGATTTCCAGATCAGGCGCTAATGGATGGCGTTCGCGTTCCAAGACTGCTTGACCTGCTGGATCTGGTGAGTGACCCCCAACATAGCGATGCCTGTCTGATGCTCGAGCTGAAATCGGACTCCGATTTGGCCCATGACGCGCGCTACAGAGAGAAGTTTGTCAGTCTTGTCCTGCAAGAGGTTCGTTCCAAGGCCGTGTCGTCGCGTGTGGTGCTGCACAGTTTCGACTGGAATCTGTTAGAAGAATGTCAGCGGCAAGCGCCGGATATACCATCTTCTTATCTGACCCAACTTCCCGAAAACGCCGAGGATTTAGGGGAGGATTCGTCCAAAGCAGTCTGCCCGGATTTTCGCGGCCGCGAAGGCGATATTCCGCGATTGGTTAAGCAAGCGGGTGGCTCACTGTGGTGCCCGTATTATGCGGATGTAACTGCTGAAAACGTCGAACTGGCCAAAGATTTGGGCCTTTGCGTTGCGGTCTGGACGGTCAATGACCCTGAAGATATTGCCAGGATGATCGACCTGCGTGTGGATGCCATTGTTTCTGATTATCCGGGTCGGGTTCAAAGGCACTTGTCTGACCGGGGTAAAAACTGGCGCTAAACCGCCCTGAAGGCCGGGGCTGAATGCCTCGTCCTTCAGTTTCTTAAATTTCCTTCGTAAGGGCAGAGAACCGCTAGAACAGTTGCAAATCCTTCGCGCCGCTTTGGATTTCAGCAAAGTTCGGCATGTTCTGGATCGTAACAGGTGCGGGTTTCGTGCCCGGCATCGCAACCGTCGGTTTCGCCACGTTCGCCATCCCAAAGACCGGTTTTTCCAGCTCACCCCGGATATCGCGCAGCAGCGTTTTATGATCCGGCATCACTTTGACTATCTGCGCAAGATCCTCTTTCGCACGCTGCATGCCCTGGAACCAGATCACTTTCTTCAACGGTCGCAAACGATCTCGGATGCCGGTACCGTAACCCGTATCATAGACCTGTTTACCCAACAGAACCGTTTGATAAACACGATGGTCAAACAGCGTGGCAAATTCCACATCGTGATCCATCGGCAGACGGTGCTGCCACAGCTCCAGATTCTCGGCCAGCCGATCCGGTATCTTCATCTCTGTCCGCGCGTCGATCCAATAGGGATCATCCTTTCGGTTGCCCAATCGGTAGTGCAGGCAGATGAATTCCAGAACCTCGTTATAAAGCTTGTCCATCTGCCGGTTGTATCTTGCCCGCAGTGACGGTGCGACGTCGCGCGTCGGCAAGTGTTCTGCAAACCAGCGCACTGCGTGGTCAATCATGTGGATCGCGGTACTTTCCAACGGCTCGATAAACCCGCCGGACAGACCAATTGCCACACAATTCTTGACCCAGGCATTGCGCACGCGCCCGACGCGCATCGGGATGATCCGCGGTGTCAAACCCTTGCCGCTGTCACCCAGCCATTCAAGATATTCGTCGGCCGCCTGATCATCCGTTCGATGCGCCGAGGAGAACACATAGCCTGTACCCACACGATTGTAGAGCGGCACCCGCCACGTCCACCCCGCGCCCAGCGCGGTCGACCGCGTGAGGCTTTCGATTTTATTGGGATTGCGGTGTTCAACCTGCAACGCCATGGCGCGGTCATTGGGCAGATAGTCCGAATAATCCAAAAACGGCTCGCCCAGTGCCTGATTGATGATCAGGCCGCGGAACCCGGTGCAATCGATGACCATTTCGATGTCATGACGTCCTGCCCGCTCCAGCATCAGATGGCTGACGTTGCCTTGTTCATCCAGCTCGACCTTCTGTACCTCGTCCTGGATATGCTCGACGCCGCGCTTTGTGCAGACCGTGGTAAGCATACCCGCAAACTTCACCGCATCCAGATGATAGGCATAGCCAAAACGCTGTTCAAACTCGGGCTGACCCAGCTGCCGCGCGCCTTTGCACAGACGTCCCAGATGATCGTGAGGCGAGATGGACTGTGTAAAGTCCCGCTCTCCGTTGCCAAAGCGCAGGAAATACTCGGCGGCGTCCAACCCTTCCAGCATCTGGCCATGGGCAAAGGGGTTCACGTAATCGATGCGTTTTCCTTTGGGGTCTTTGTTCCAGTTGCAGAACTTCACACCCAGCTTGAAGGACGCGTTTGTCTCGCGGAAAAAATCCCGTTCGGAAATGCCCGCCTGACGCAGCGTGACCGGCATGCGCGGCACCGTAGCCTCACCAACACCCACGGTCGAGATATTGGGGCTTTCGATCAGGCAGATATGTGGTCGGTCTTTTGTTGCTGAAGTGCGTGAAAACACCATGTCCAGGATCAACGCGGTCATCCAGCCTGCCGTGCCGCCACCTACGATGGTGATTTTGCGCAAACGATTGTTCATATTCTTCTGTCCCCATTGGTTTTGAGGACTATATCAAGTTTCCGACGCTTATCTAGGCTCTGCCATTATGTGCCTTGTGACCCGGCTTTGAACATGTCCCTAAACTGGTCACGCAAGATGTTCTTTTGGACTTTTCCCATTGTATTGCGGGGCAATTCACCCAGTTGAATAAGCGTGCGGGGATGTTTGAACCGCGCCAGGCTGTCGCGCACTGCAACCATGACCGCGTCGAGATCCGGAGACTGCCCGGGTTCCGCTACAATCAGGCCCAGCACGGTTTCACCGAAGTCGGGATGCGGCACGCCGATCACTGCGCTCTCCAGAACACCGGGGTGGCTGTCCAGAACCAGCTCAATTTCCTTGGGGTAGATATTGTAGCCACCCGAGATGATCAGGTCCTTGTTGCGCCCGACGATATGGACATACCCATCTTCGTCGACCCGTCCCAGATCACCGGTGATGAAAAACCCGTTTTCGCGCAGCTCGGCAGCCGTCTTTTCCGGCATCTGCCAATATCCCTTGAACACGTTTGGGCCACGCACTTCGATCTCACCGATTTCACCCTTCGGCAAGGGGTCGCCGACTGCATCGCATATCTTCAGTTCGACCCCCGGCAAGGGAAACCCGACCGTGCCCGCGCGACGTTCGCCGTCATAGGGGTTTGAGGTGTTCATATTGGTTTCAGTCATGCCATAGCGTTCTAGGATACGATGCCCGGTACGCTCCTGGAATTGTGCATGGGTATCCGCCAGCAATGGGGCCGAACCCGATACGAACAAGCGCATATGTTTGGTCAGCTCGCTGGTAAAACGCGCGTCTGCCAGCAGGCGCGTATAGAAGGTCGGAACGCCCATCATCGACGTGGCTCCGGGCATTCTGTTAATGATCTGATCCGGGTCGAATTTTGGCAGCCAGATCATGCTTCCGCCGACAGCCAAAATGATATTGGTGGCCACAAACAGCCCATGCGTGTGAAAGATCGGCAGCGCGTGCAACAGAACGTCTTCCGACGTGAACCGCCACTCTTTGACCAGTGTCCGCGCATTGGACAACAGGTTGTTCTGGGTCAGCATCGCGCCTTTTGAACGTCCGGTGGTGCCCGACGTGTAAAGAAACGCCGCCAGATCCTCACCGTCCCGATCCACGGTCGCAAAGCTGTCTGGCATTGCAACCGCCAGATCCATCAGCGAGCCCGAGCCATCCGCATTCAGCGTTTCCACCCTGCCCCCAAAACGCACGGCAATCAGGGTCAGTTGGTCTTTGCTTCGGCCATCGCAGACAACAAGTGACGCGCCGCTGTTTTCGATGAAATACGTCAGTTCGTCCACGGTATAGGCGGTGTTCAGCGGCAGGAAAACCAGGCCTGCCTGCGCGCATGCCGCGTATAGCGCCAGCGCCTCAGGCGATTTATCGACCTGAGCCGCAACCCGGTCCCCGGGTTTTAGGCCCAGTTGCGTGGCCACATGGGCGATCCGGGCGGCTGTACTCAGAAAGTTTCGATAGGTGACGGTCGTCCCGTCTGTCAGGTGCAGGAAAGCCGTATCTTTGTCGGCGTGAATGCCAAACAAATCATCATAGAGAGGGTTAGCCATGTTCGATCCTCCGTTTCCCCAGCCATAACGGCGAACCGCTTCTTAGGGGAAGGTTCAACTGTGTCACACTGCGCTTTTGCTTGCAGTTCAATGCCTGATCGCGTCGCTTTTATTGCCCGGCGCGAGTTGCAGCTCGGAACCCGTGGTGGGTAATGCCTTTCACCGCCTCTGCACATTTTCTGCACGAAAGCCCCATGAAGGCTGCGGATACGTCGCGCCAAAGATGCAAGCGCCGCAGGCAATCTGCCGGGAAAGGAAACCTGCAAGCAGGAGACAGGACATGAGGCAGGAACTGACAATTCGCGGCGTGCCGGACAGCATCGTGCTGGACGCGTGGTGGCTGGGAAAGATGGACGAGGCCCCCCGATGGGGAGGCAACAGACGACAGCAGAGTGGCTCTCTGATGTCCACGCTGAAAATGCGCCATGCGATCCCGCTTCTTGCATCGCTGGTAGCGCTTGCTGATTGGTTGTTTTGGGAACAACCGCTAGGCATTTCTGTCTCAGTCTTCGCGCTGGTCTTGTCCGCCGCGATCATGGCGATGAAACCCCGGCGGGCGACTGCAACGGAATGGCTCATAGCCGCCGCATTTGCCTTGTTCACCAACCTGCCGGTGGCCATCGATTTGCAGCTTCTATCGTTATTGTTCAGCCTTGCTGGTTTGGTCAGTCTGGCCACCTGGGCGCTATTCGGTCAGGCCGTAAACGAACGTCTGCTGCTGCGCTCCGCCCTGCGCCTGCCTTCCATCGGCGCGACGCTTTTGCTGCGCGACACATGTCGCACCGCAGTGGCCGCCGATCTTGGGTCCGACAGCCGCCGCCACGCAGCCTCGCTGGCCTTGCCGCTGCTATTGGGTACGGTCTTCCTTGCCTTACTGGCCGCCGCCAATCCGGTGCTGGAAGATCTTCTGGCAGAGCTGGACCCAAGTCTTCTGTTCGAAGGGTACTTTTGGCTGCGGCTTCTGTTCTGGGGTGTTATGGCCTCGCTGCTGTGGCCGTTCCTAAACCTCAGCGATCCATGGCTGGGCGGCATTGCCCGCCCAGCCACCATGCCGAAGACAGGCCCAAGCCGGGCTGCATTTCTGATCAATCCAATCTCGGTGCGCAATTCGCTGTTGCTGTTCAACCTGATGTTCCTTGTACAAACCGTGATGGACCTTGGTATCCTGACCGGCGGTGTATCCCTGCCTCAAGGGATGAGCTATGCCGCTTATGCCCATCGGGGCGCTTATCCGCTGGTGGCGACGGCCCTGATGGCGGGCGTATTCACTCTGGTCACTCACAGCATGATCGGCGCGGACCGGACGTTGCGCATTCTGATCTATATGTGGTTGGCGCAAAACGTGTTCCTGGTGCTGACAGCTGCCATCCGGCTGCATCATTACGTCGACGCCTATGCGCTTACCTATTTGCGGGTGGCCGCCTTCATATGGATGGCGCTGGTTTTCACCGGTTTGCTGCTGATCGTGGTGCAAATCCAACGCGGCTTTGGTACAACCTGGCTTCTGCGGCGTTGTTTTGCAGCGCTTCTGGTGGTCTTGTATATCTGCAACTTTGTGAATTTCGCATCAGTCATTGCCAGCTACAATCTGAGCCACGGCAGCGCTCTGACGCAACAGGATACCGGTTACATATGCAGCCTTGGTGCTGATGCTTACCCCGCTATCCGCGATCATGAAACCAGAACCGGACAGCAAGTCTGTGACGTATGGATGCGATATGATCTGAAAAAGGATGCAATCACCAACTGGCGCGAATGGGGCTTTCGGAGATGGCGAATCCAAGCCTATTATCGGCAGCAGAGTTGAAGGACCCCATTTGATGCCTGCACGCATTCTTGTTGTCGACGATGATCCGGATATCCTTGAGGTAACAAGGTTCGCGATTGAAAAGGCAGGCTATGCGCCACTTCTGGCCAGCGACGGCCTGACCGCGCTTGATACAAACCGTCAGGAAAGCCCCGATCTGATCGTGCTGGATATCGGGTTGCCCGAAAAGGATGGTCTGGAAGTATGCAGGGACATCCGCAAATCCTCGGACGTGCCGATCCTGTTCCTGACCGCCCGCGATGACGAGGTCGACCGTATCGTCGGGCTGGAGCTGGGCGCCGATGATTATCTGACGAAACCCTTTTCCCCACGCGAATTGGTGGCCCGGATCAAGGCCATTCTGAAACGCAGCGCTCCGACACCTGCCCAGCCCGATCCGGTGTTGTCGCAAGGCAGCCTGCACCTGGATGCAGAGCGTCACCTGTGCAGGTTCGCTTCAACGCCCGTGACGCTGACCGGTTCGGAATTTCGGCTGCTGGCAACTCTGATGGCCCGTCCCGACCGTGTTCTGTCAAGGGCGCAGCTGATCGATGCGCTTTACGGCTACAACATCCACGTCTCGGACCGCACCATTGACAGCCATATACGCAATGTCCGTGCCAAGCTGGCCCAGGCCGGCTGTGCCGAAGGGATCGTGACCATTCACGGTGTCGGCCTCAGGATGGGTGCATGCACGCCCGGCTGAACCGCAAATGGCGCCCCAGATTGTGGACCATCGTTCTGCTGGTGCTGGGCATTGTCCTGTGCCTGCCCTTTGCCGGGCTGATCCTGTTCCGTTTTTACGACAGTCAACTGGTGCAACAGACCGAAGAAAGCCTGCTGACACAGGCTGCGGTCATGTCAGCGGCGTATGCCGAGCTTTATGCAGATGCAGCCGGGATCAAGCCGCCCCGCCCGAGTGCAATCTCAACCGAGCACGCGGTGTTCCCGTCACTGTCGGTCAATCGCGAAACGGTTCTGCCGCCGCGCCCGGACGCGCGACCCGCAACCGTCCGACCCGGCTCGGTCTATCAGGCAATCGCCGCCCCGCTAAGCCGCATCGCCAACGCCGCACAGGCGCAAACCCTTGCGGGTTACCGGATGCTGGACCTCGATGGGAACGTGTTTGCCGGTACTGCGGAAATCAGCCAAAAGCTGGGTCATGTTGACGAGGTTCGCGAGGCCCTTTCAGGGAAAACCGTCTCGGTCGCGCGCACCCGCGTGCGCGAGGATGCAACGCCTGCACTTTATACCCTCAGCCGCGGTGCCCGCGTGCGCGTTTTCGTGGCGATGCCAGTGTTCGTGGATCAGACCCTTATCGGGGCGGTTTACCTGAGCCGTACCCCGAACCATATTTTCCGCTTTCTGTACGGCGAACGTTTCAACCTTGCCAAAGCCGCGGCATTTGTTGCTTTGTCCGCGGCGCTAATCGGGTACGTGTTCTGGCGGTTCATCACCCGGCCGATCCACCTGTTGATCCAGCGCAGCCAGATGGCGGGCCATGGTGGTCAGGCATGGGAACCACCAGACCAGCTTGGCACGCGGGAAATTGCGGATCTGAGCCAGAGTTTTCAATCGCTGACGGAACGCTTGCAGGACAAGCAGGACGGATTGAAAACGTACACCGCCCATGTCACCCACGAGCTGAAGTCACCCCTCACTGCCCTGAAAGGTGCGGCAGAGCTGCTGCGCGACGATGATTTGCCACCCGCGCAGAAACACCGCCTGCTGGACACTGTAGAAAAGGGCGGAAAGCGGATGGAGGATCTGCTGGCCAATATGCGCGCCTTCAGCCTTGCCGATCAGAGCGCCATTAACGGTACATGCTGTCTGAACGACATCACTGATCAGGTCGTTCAGACGTTCCCGGCGCTTGCCATCAAGGCTGAGAACGATCACCTGCCCTTACCCGTCGCGGCGCCCACCCTGCACATCATACTGACACATATGCTCGAGAACGCTCAGCAACACGGCGCGCAGGATGCCGTGCTGACAGCCTATCAAAACGACGGTGTCATCTGTCTGAAAATTGCGGATAATGGCCACGGTATCAGTGAAGGGAACAAGGACAAGATTTTGCAGCCCTTCTTTACAACAAAAAGAGAGGCCGGTGGCACGGGTATGGGCCTGAATATTGTCAAAGCGACCATGGAAGCAATTGGTGGGCAACTCAGTGTTGTGCCAAGCAACCAAGGCGCTTGTTTTCTTCTGACTTTTAATTAATCGGGCGCGCAAGCCGCCTGTAAAAGGGGCAACATTCGCCGTTCAGAAGCGCGGAGGTTCTGTCTATCGAACCGCAGTCGCAGACTTTGCGCTTAGCCGCCATTCGCTCTGACACCGCTGCGCGTTTTGACACATCAATGTCCGAGTGGCGTCAACTTTGCTAAGGATTAGTTCGGGTTGATTACCAAAAGTGAGAAAGGTCCGACGCTTTCTAAATGGCCCTTTCCGAGCGCCGCCAGCATATTGTTCAGGTTGTGTCGTGTCTTTCCACCGAGACCTGTTTTCGCACGAGAGGCGGTACCACTCTCAACCGCACCATCGAACAGTCGATCGCGTTTTTTTCGACCCAAACTTGGCAATCAGTCAGCCTTGCGGCGTGTACCAGATTGGAGACGTGTAGGCACGCTCCTGCTGCGAAGTAGGAGCGCCTTCAGGGATGTCGATACCGTAGCGGTATGCGTCGTAGACGTACCAGGGTGGTGTCGGAATCTCGAGCACACGCGCGTAATAGAAAGCCGGGCGCGTCGGGTCGAATTCAGGATCAGTCCAGATTGTCGCAAGTTCCGCGGCACCAATGGTGTTGGTCCAAGTTGCGGAAGCAACATCCACAGTATCACCAACGGGCGGAACCTTTCCGTCGCTGCCAGTTTCGCGTTCGTCTGACCAGGCGACGTCAAAGACTTTCTCATCGGTCGTCCCGTCCTCATTGAGCCAACCTTTCACGATTTGCACGCGGTCGAGGTTAGCGCCAATTGGATCACGAAGGGCTGCCACCATGAACCTTGGTGCCTGTGCACCTTCGGAGGGGGCCCTAAGGTCGGCACCCATCGGTACGCCTTTTGCATATCCAACCGTCGCCGGAATGCGGGCTGCGACCGCGGCTTCCGACTTGGGCAGTGGATGGCAGGAGTGGGCCGTCACGCGAAACGCTTTGCCCCCGCAACGCAAATCACCACAAAGATCGTGACACTGATCATGGATGGCGCAACGGGCTCGGCGAGCAAAAGAGCCGCAAGAGTCAAACCGAAGAACGGCTGAAGAAGCTGAAGCTGTCCAACGCCTGCTGTGCCGCCAAGTGCAAGGCCACGATACCAGAATATGAAACCGATTAGCATCGAAAAGATCGAGACGTAGCCTAGACTGAACCAGACCGGCAAGGTCAGCTCGTTTAACGTGGGTGGCCATGTCAGAATCGCGAAAGCAGCCATAATAGGTAAGGATAGAACCAGCGCCCAGGAAATCACCTGCCATCCGCCCAATCGGCGCGACAACTGCGCTCCCTCAGCATAGCCCAACCCGCATGCCACGATCGCCGCTACCATAAAGAAACCGCCAATGAGCGAACCGCCAGCGCCTTGGGAGAGCGCGAAACCAACGACGGCGGAGCTGCCAAGGATTGAGAATACCCAGAACAACGCGGTCGGACGCTCACCACCACGCAGCACGCCAAAAGCAGCGGTGCTCAAGGGCAATAAGCCGATAAAGACGATCGAATGCGCAGCTGTGATGTGTTGCAGTGCCAGTGCCGTCAAAAGCGGAAAGCCGATCACCACACCGAAGGCAACTACAACAAGAGAAATCAGATCCGTGCGCAAGGGTCGCTTCTCTCTGAAAAGGGCCAACAAGAAAATTGCAAGAACCGCCGCCAGAACCGCACGGGCTGATGTCAGGAAGAGCGGGTCTAGGCTACTTACAGCCACCCGCGTGGCGGGTAGTGATCCGCTGAAGATCAACACACCGAGTAGTCCGCTGCCCCAGCCAGAAAACGAGGAGTTCATAAAGAAAGATCCCTTTTGGGACCTTGTAGCTGGAGTGGTGGGAAAAATGCAGATACAAAGCGATACAATTCACGTAAACTGTACTGTTCATCAGTCCCATACAAAGGCAATCTTATATGGCCGTTGCAACCCGTAGAGCTCTTGTGATGGAACACATAACGCGTCTCATCCGATCGCGGGCACTGGGTGCGGGTGAAAAACTTCCCTCGGTCCGGGGCCTCGCAACGCGCTTGGGCGTGTCACCTTCGACAGTGGTTGAGGCCTATGATGTCTTGGCTGCAAAAGGAGCTATTTTTGCTCGACGCGGCTCAGGTTTCTATGTGTCAGACCGCGTACAGCCGTTCGAGGTTTCACAGACCGGGCCGCTGCTTGAGCGCGAGATTGATCCGCTCTGGGTTGCGCGACAATCGATTGACGCCAGCGAGGGCATGGCAAAGCCTGGATGTGGCTGGATGCCTGCCGATTGGATGCCTGTCGAGTCGCTCCGGCGAGCGATGCGCCGAGTGGCACGTGGCAACGACAATATGCTTACAGATTACAGCTGTGCACAGGGCCATTCTGGTCTGCGCCAGCATGTGGCACGAATGCTGTGCGACCAGAACATAGAGGTAGATCCCGATACTGTTTTGCTCACCAATTCCGGATCGCTGGCGCTGGACTTGATTTGTAGATTGCTTCTCAAGCCCGGTGATACCGTTTTGGTAGATGATCCTTGTTATTTCAACTTTCAGGCCCTTCTAAGAGCGCACCAGATTTCCATTGTCAGTGTGCCCTACACGCCTATCGGCCCCGACCTTGCCGCATTTGAAAACGTGCTTTTGAGAGAGCGCCCACGGCTCTACCTGACCAACTCGGCATTGCACAACCCAACGGGCGCGACACTCACTGCAGCGACTGCACACCGTGTGCTGTCTTTGGCCGAAACCTATGATTTGCAGATCGTGGAAGATGCTATTTTCTCTGAGTTCGAACCTGATCTTTCGCCAAGGCTGGCTTCACTGGATGGGCTGAATAGGGTTCTCACGATTGGGAGCTTCTCCAAAACCCTTTCTGCATCGTTGCGATGTGGATACATAGCAGCGCGCCCTGACTGGATTGCGTCTCTGACTGAGCTTCAGGTTGCGATCAGCTTCGGAGGCCCCAGCCCAATGGTGACAGAATTGCTACATTCAGCGCTCACTGATGGCAGCTATCGCAAACACATGGAGGCGCTTAGGGACAAATTGGATCGCGTCCGCGCGCGTTCAATCGAAGAATTAAATACGCTGGACATAAGGCCTTTCGTGAAGCCCAGAGGTGGATTTTATCTATGGTGCGAACTGCCCAACGGGCAGGATGCTGCTGCGATGGCGCGAAAAGCTCTTAAGAAAAATGTTGTTTTGGCACCCGGAAATGTCTTTAGCCCAACTCAATCAAAGAACTCGTTTCTACGTTTTAACGTAAGCCAGATGGCCGGAAAGACACTATCGCAAGTACTTCGTGATCTGATGAGTGACGCTCAATAAGAACGTCTGCTTCAAGGAACGGTCAAAGACTTTGCCCCTCTAGGTAAATGTCCGGTTAGGGCCGCAAGGAGTTCGGCCTTGGGTTAATCGGTATTGGCAGCAATGACTTCTATTACATTACCGTCCGGATCCTGAGCAAAGAACGACCGACCATTCCAGGGCAGACTGTCGGGCCATGAGCGTTCGCGAATGATCATTTTCAGGCCTTCGAAACGGGACCGCTCCAGATCGTATTGGGCGTCGGGAACCTCAAAGGCGATGTGGTCGAGCGTTGAAAGCGAAGCATCGATGGAGTGTCCTCTCTCGAATAGAGCGAGAAGTTGCGGGTGCCCGACTTTGCCCAGCGGCGAATTCAGTGCGCCGACTTCCAGAAAAACCACACCGGCTTCGCGGTGATGGAATTTGAAGCCCAGAAAATTTTGATAGAACGCAATTGCCCGGTCCAAGTATTCAACACGAATGGCGATTTCTGCGATGCGAAACATGGTAGTGGTCCTCTCTTGCGGGCGCACACGCGATGCCATTGTGACATTCAAAAAAAACGAAGCATTGACCATAAGCAGCCGCTGATAGCCGTCGATTCATCGCTCTTTAGGCGCGGTGATCTGCAACCTCCGGCGCGAGTATCGTCATGCCCAAGGAAGATGCTTTTGCAACCAGGGCCGGGATATCTGGAGGACCGCTCGGCGGCAAAGGCCGCGTTGCGCCCTCGGGCAATTCGGATCCGACGGACGTAAAGAACCGCTCGTGCATCACGCCGGGGGCGTTCACTATCAGTAGTTTCGCTTCCTCTGAGACACCGGAAAAGGCGTGTATCGCTCCATCAGGGACTGTTAGAAACATGCCTTTCTTCGCAACGATGTCTTCTCCATCGACGTGAAAAGCAACTTCACCATCCAGTACGTAGAATGCTTCCATTTCGCCGGCGTGCATATTTGGTGGGGCACCTGCGCCCTTTGGAACAATGCACTCTATGACGCAGTACTTGCCGTCGGTTTCGTCAGGATACGCCAGAAATTTAACGACATTTCCCAAGACATCGTAGGTGCGGTGACGTTGGACGTTCATTGGCTTCTCCTTGTTGATTCTAGTTCGCATATACGTAATTATGATACATATGTCTCATTTTGAGGCAAGTGTCTTATTTTGGAGTGCTTGATGGCGCCAAGTCTCAGCAAACGATCCAGAACCCGCGAAGCGATTCTTGAGGGCGCGCGAAGTCTGATGTTGCGTGGCGAAACCGTAACCGTTGCGGCCGCAGCGGCAGAGAAAGGAATTTCGCGCGCGACTGCGTACCGGTATTTTTCGGACCCGCAGATTTTGGCCAACGAAGCAGGACTTGCCGTGGCTGTGCGTCCTTACGAAGAGGTGGTCGCAGGACATGAGGGCGCGCGGAAAAAAACGATTGCGGTCGCTCTGTATATTTTCGACCTCTCAGTCGAAAATGAAGCGGCCTTCCGTCAGTTCCTTGCGCGTAGCTTGGATGCCTGGCTCGTGCATGGTCCCGGCGACAGGCGCGGCGCGCGGCGGGTCGAAATGTTCAGAAACGCCCTTTGCTCGGCAAATCTTTCACCCACTGAGAAGACCCGTTTGGTGAACGGGCTGACAGCAGCATCAGGTTCGGAGGCCATGATAGCTTTGTATGATATTGCCAAAACCGACCCAAAAGCGGCGCGCGCTGCAATCCGCGATGTCGCCGAGGCGCTCCTGGACAAGTTCGGAGTCACCGAATGAAGTGCGCCGCTTCCGACCGCCAAACGTGATCGAGCTAAAGACTGCGCGCCAGGCAAGACATCAACGCCAAACCAAATTGACCATCTTCCGCAAAAGCTCCGCGGTGTTCAACAGAAGTACTGAGCGCACAGCCAAGGCCTGCAAGACTGGCTGCGATCGCAGCAGCAGACCAGAGCGCTGAGTGTCTGTTGGGGGCCGCGAGTGATGGTGTTGCGCAGTGCACAAATATCCACTTCTTGAATGATGTCGCCCAGGGCAAACGCCTTTTGATTGACGCACAACCGCGGCCCATTGCGCTGCAAACAGCCCCGCATGCCGTGGCGGTAAAACTCGATTCAATCGCCCAGACCAATAGCCGCCAAACCAGCCAGAACGCACTGAATATCATCAGGACCAGCTGCGCCGGACACACCCATAGTACCGATCAATACACCGTCTTCAAAAATGGGAACTCCGCCATCCCAAGCACACAGGCCCGGACGGTTCAGCAGACCCATTTCCAAATTCGGATGCGAGGACATGCGTTCAGCAAACGCCCGCGTGGTTTTTCCCAGACCTCGAATACCATGGACAGGTGCCATGTCTTGAACCCGATGTAGCTGGCCAAAATAGATGCTGTGATAGATGTCATCCCGGACGCCCCCAAAGATCCAACTTTCATCACCCAAATCTGGCGCGCCGATTTCATACCCCCGCGGCCGTCACCGCCGCGACACGCCGCGCAGTTTTCCTCGAAAATCAATCCATCGGCTTTAGCCGCCGTCGCATCATGTTGCTGTCCAGACAGGGACAAATCAAATTCCTTGACACCTTTGACCTGCTGTTTTCGATCATGCCATCCGCTCCAAAGGCAAGCATCTGTGCAATCCTTGTACCGTCATGACGCGCGTTACTGTCCCCTTGTGGGCCAGTGGGATTTGGGCAAGCCAAACGCCCCTGCCCATCAGGGGTAAGACGCTGCCTTCCCCCTCGGGCAACCTATTAGACAAAACCGTGTCCTCGGCTGTGCCTGCGGGCCGCACCACTATTGTCGAATAGCATTGCCTCGCCCCCATCCGCGTCGCCATGTGGCAGATCAGCAGGAACAGGCGCTTTCGGCGCCTTATCTGCAAATCAGTCCTGATTTTCCCAATAGGAAGTCAGGATCAATGAAATCGGTCTAAGTGCTGGCTGAAGGAAGTGAGGCGAAAATGGCAAGGTCCTGTCGCTGGTGCAGAACTAATGTCGCCTTTTAGGGAATGTCAGGCGACACATAGTATTGCCATTAACCAACAACTAAGCCTTTGATTTCGAATCATTCAAAATTTCATACCCGCACAGATATTGCCATTTGCGACTCAAAGGCCTTCCATCGACATCTACCGCTATTTATTTGCCAATTGAGCGGAATCAGTGTTGGCGGGGGGCATTGCCGGTATGAGGCAATACTCGACCTCGACCCGTCTGGCAGATTCGAATTGCTGTGACGCCACCGGATCTATAGCCTCGCCTTGCTCATAGGTCAGGATGGTGATCCTGTCGTCTTCCAGTTTGCGGTTCCCTATGGCGCTGGCTTCTGACGATGACAGGCCGAACATGTACTCCACCAGCAATTGCTTGATCCGATCAGCACGCCTGTCAGCAAGTTTCCTATTATTCTCAGGCAAGCCGGAGGTACTCGCGCGTCCTTTCAACTTTACAATCAGCCGCCCCTTACTGGGATCATGCCTCTCCATCCTTTCAGCAAAATCCATGACCTTTTGGTTGTCAATCGGATCGACCATTCCCTCGTTAAAATAAATTGCTGTAGGCATTTCATTTTCAGCCTCGGGGCGACACGCATTCAGAGCGTCCGATCCCAATTGGTCAGAGAGTTGACCCAAATAGACCTGCAAAGGACGTAACGGATCTTTATCGTCTGATCCCGCTAACGCCTCGGCAGCAACAGCCAACGAGTTTGCCGCGCCGCCAAGATCCTCCAAAGTGTCTTCCAGGGCGGTTCCATCAGTCAACTCAGCAACAAATTTGACTGTCAGGTGTTTCTGGGTTTCGCTTACGGTTGCAGGTTGCAGCACCACAACAGGCGGCCGTTCCCTCAGCAGCTTCACCTCTTGTGCCAGACGCGCAATTTGAACTTCGACAACAGTTGGCGGGTCCGGCAGCAATTTCTTCACATTCGAAACAAGCGCTATTGCCGAAGTTGCCAATTTATACGCTTTTTGAGCGTACTCAGCCGGAAACGACAGCCTGGTATTGCCATCATCGAGTTGGAACTGTTTTATCGTAGAGGCATTGAGGAATACGAGCTGACCGCGTTGACCAACCGGAGCAAGCGCCGCCCATCCGCCATATTTACCGAGATGGAAAACGGGTTTGGATATCACCGAACCTGTTCGCCCAGCGGACAAACCGGCGTCCACGATCCTAGCGTTTTCCAAAGCAGGGGGAACCGACATGACAATCCTGCCGCATGGTATTCGAGCGGTGAGTGGTAGTCCCAGTTTCTCTGCGCCATTCAGAATGAATCCTCCGACGGAGATCTTTTTACAATTCTTCGAAGCGGTTTCAATTTGTTCGTTCACTTTCCCAGCAATAGCCTTGGTCTTAAATGTCAGGCTAACTGCCAGAATTGCGATCACTCCACACCTGACCAATACCGAACTGATCCCCTTATGTTTGTTGTTCAGAAGCGCCCCAACCCAAAAACCAACTAAACTATCGGTTCTCTCGATCCACATTTTACGAGTGGCATCGTAGCTATCCCGCATTCGGCTTCTCTGAGCGATTTCTGCTTGTTTACCGCGCTCAAAGTCGCGTTGAATGCGCGCCTTCGCTGTATGTTCCAAATTCCTGCCAAGCCCGAGCCACCAACGAATTTGACCGGCAAGAAACTTGATACGGTGCTTCAACATCAAACCTGCCAATTGAAGCCATTCGCCCTTGAGCACCGTTGCAATTTTCGGAGAGATCATGACCCCGCCAACGCGGAAAACCACCCAAAGGACGAGTGCGACGAATAGGTAAAGTAAAGCAAAAACAATAACTAAGACCAAAAATTCAGCGGACACAAACCGCTCGAATGTCGAACTGTTGTCGCCAATGGGCAAAACGATGCCCAGTTCATGGCGCCAGACACGTTCAAGAAGCACCCCAATAGTCGTTCCTGTAACCACAAGCAGCCCAGGAGTTGAAAACACCATATCGGCCAGACGTGAGGGTTGCTTGGCAGAAGCCTTTGCGGCGAGGCCCAAGAGTTTCGTGATTTCACCAGATTTCAAGCTGGTTAACACAGCGGTCTTTTCTTTGCTCAAGTTGGCCAGATGCTCTTTGCACAGCAGCCCGTCACCGTCACCGACCGCATCTTTGGGACAACGCTGTCCTTTGTCGACGGCCACACAGCGGCCGTCGGGCGAGTTTTTTGCTCTCTTTGTCATGACATATCCTCACCGCACAAGCTGAGGCGCTATGTTCAGACCCGTCAGGTTTCGCACGGCGTACCCAAGGGCACGGACGGCTGTATCGAGGATGGTCTGCCGAAACTCGAAAGTCTCGTATTTCAGACCATTCAGATACACTTTCATAGCGCGCTTATGTGACCGCATCAGGAATTCAGCATTCTGCTTGCTGATCCGATTTGCGGCAAAATCGATCTGCGTTTGAATTACGGCTTCTGAGATGCTTTTCAGATAGCCGCTCGCCTGCTCTTTACTCTCGGCGAACCAGGTTTGGGCTTCGGAAGAAATCGCGGCACCTAAACCATTTAGCAAATCATCTACAGAGCTGGGTTTGAAGTTTTCGTAATCAAATGCCATGACAACCTCACTGCAAAATGTTGTTGATAGGGATGGCACAGGTCACCTGTACCAGGGTGTAGGCTTGAGACTGGCCGAGCCCAACAGTCCGATGCTGCTGAGCCATTTCAGTGACGCCGTCGACGCAATCCGTCAGGTCTGATGCCAGCAGCTTGGCCGCTTTGGTGGCCGGCCTGCCATCGTTACTTTCTGCCCGGTTTTTAACCCAGCTTCGGGTGACCTCCAACTGCGCAAGCGCATCGGCATAGCGCGTGGCGGCACCGTTATAGGAGCCAGGCCCCTTGAAATCGCCCAGCTGCGCAGATGCCACCAGCGACGAGACACTCTGCAAACCATCTGCTGCGGATTTTGTGACCTGGTTGGGAAAGGCCGGTTCAAAATAAGTGCATCCACTGAGGGCAAGGCCAATCCCGGCAACAATCAAAGCTGTCTTCGAAAAGTAGGTCATGCAATCAGCCCTCCTTGGTTCAACTCCCGAGCCCGGTCCGTCGCGATGTCGATACTGGCCTCGATAAACCCGACCCAGTTCGACCGGATCGACAGGCCACCCAGCCCAAGCTCTTTGCGCACTTCGCGCTCGATCGATTGCGTTTCTGGCCCCCTTACCCCATCGATGGTAAGCATCTGGTCAAACAGGAATTTCAGGGCGTTTTGCAGGTAAAGCACTCGGCTTTTGGAATGCCGCTGAAAACCAACCGGCTCGCCATTATCAAAATGGATATGATCGCGATGGGCGGAGTCGTAGCCAGAAGTTAGCACTGTTCCAAAATTCTGGCGCAGCACACCTTCGATCGCCAGATATTGATGCGGTTGCGTAGCCAAGGTATCGGCCACCCAGATGAAGCCGTTATCGAACACCAGGCCGTCCAGATCGAACGCTCGGCCCTTGTGGTGAAGACTGTATCCAATTCCAGTTCCATCGACGCCGCCAAACAGGATAGCCGTGACCTGCCCAAGATCCATCGCCTCGAGCACCTGGAACATTTCGCCGAATGCGATGTCCGTTTGAAGCGCAAAGACCGTATCGACATGAGGATGCGCGCGAAAACCGCACTTGCCGTAGTTAGCTACCGGATCCCGGTCATAAAGCAGCGAGACGTCGCCAAACTGACTGATCCGATTACGTGCCATGGGCATTCACCCCTTGGTCATCGGTGATGATGCCATCGTTGGCACTTGGGGGCACAAAGTACCCGACCAGAAACACGATAATTGTGATCAGCGCAGCCGACACCGCGCCGGGCAACTTAGCACCCAGGAAGAACTCTTCGACTACATAGATAAAGACCGTCGCAACTGCCGCCCCGACAGAGCCGAAGACAACCTTTCGCGCAGGCAGGTTTGTTGACATCTGAGCCATGTGATACCTCTAAATAACTGTTTCTGAATGGCGCCAAACTTTCTCAAGCGCCTAATTTATTGAAGAAAAGTATCGTTTGCCTTGCCGAACAACCTCGCCCGACAGGGCTGTGCCTGCGGATATAGCGGCGATGCAGTCCAACGTTGAATTTCAGTTTTACGTCAGCGGCGCTCAGTCGATCTCCTGAGTTTCAGGGATCATTTCTGAACATCGAAGCGTCCGCTATTGAACCACCCTAGCTATTCAAAAAAAGCGAAAAGCGGGTGGTTCGCAGCCCTTAGAGCCACCGGTCAACCTTAAAGCCCGGGCATGCTTTGGCTGCGTAGTCGTTATGACCGCTAACTCTCTTGATCAGCGTCCGCCCCTGAATATCCGAGATCAGATTGCGCAATGCGACATCTTGGGCGTCCGTAAAATTGTCGGTAAAGGCATCGTTTTCAGATGAGCCGAAACCGCCAACCAAAGAGATACCAATCGTACCGGCGTTGTGGCCCGCCACATGCGCGCCCACAACGGTTTCAGCACGTCCTTTCGCGATGCCGCCATCGCGATCAATCATGTAATGATAGCCGATATCTTTCCAACCGCGATCTGACACGTGCCATCTGCGGATTTCAGCAGCCTTTTCTTCGACAGATCGTCCCGCATACCATTCTGGGCGGGTAGCTGTGCAATGGACAATGATTTCATCCACGGTATGACGAGCACTACCCTGATAAATCATCCCGCCTGTACTGACGGCTGCGGCGACTTTTTGCATCTCGGCCGGTTCACCATCGTTTTCAAGCCAAAGTTCAGCTGCCGCACGGGTCCGTCGACCAAAATCACCATCGATCGGACCAGGATTGTATCCCAGAGCCTTCAGCGCTTGCTGAATAGACGTGACTGCGGTTGCCGGATTGGTGATCGAAGCGAAGTTCGTCATAAGAATCTCCTTTTCCAATAAAATTTAGCCGTTGGAGGCAAGGTCAAAATCGTCTCTTAAAAGCACTTGGTTGCGAGCTAAAAATGCCAGTTGTCGAGCAGCTTAATGGGAACAAACGCAGCGATCATGATCCAAACAGATCATGACACGACAACTAATTTTGAAATGTGAAAAAGCTGGATCGCCTTGAATCCCCTACCATCAAATTGCGGAGGCGATCGCTTCATTCCCTAAACATCCTAGTGCAGATGTTTCCGTTCAAAATCAAAACACCACACATACGCGATGTTAGGCTACCGGAGGCAATACACGAAGAATTAAACGTATCAGTTCGTGCCTGCTGTTCACACCTGTTTTTGCAAGCACCGCAGAAACTTGGTTCTTTGCCGTTGTCGGACTAGTGTTTCGATGCTCAGCAATCTCAGCGACGCTTGCGCCTTCTGCAATCCATCGGCAAACCTCGGTTTCCGCTGGAGTTAATCCATATAGGGCCGTGAACCGCTCCAGTCTTAGATACGGAACTCGCTCTGGATCGACTATGGTGATCAGGGCTCCATCCAGGTTGTTCTCAAGCTCTGCATTGCTATCACTCAGCGGGGCAATGTCTAAAAGATAAGGCGTCAGGCCAGATGGTCGCGAAACTGACAAAAGCGATTCATGACGATTGGCTTGCCCCTGCGCTGTGGATCCGATGTCAAATATGTGCGCTTTGATTTTCGAAGTCACATCCGGATCAGAGGTTACAATTCTTCCGTCACGGGCCAGTGTTATTCCATCTTGTGCTTTCAAGATCTTTTTTGCTTCTGCGTTTTTGACAATCACCTGCCCATCCGGCAGCGCTATCGCAATTCCGGCCTGCACATGATCCAACGCTGTGAGAGTTGCTTTGTATCTCGCCTTCAAGAAGGTAAATACGCGTCCTATCTCCAGAGCCTTCGTCAGATGTGGAAGCAATGCAAGAGATCTCTCACATGCTGACCGAGGTACCTTGGAGTCCTGTTGGTCGAAGCCAAGACTCATTGCATCAAACCAGACTGGATCAGTGTTGAGACGTATTCCAATTCGGCGGGCAACACCTGTCCGCCTTTTCAAAAATGCATAATCCTTGCGGGCGTCCAAGACTTCGGCTGCAAGTCCGGTTGCCAGGTCTGGTACCGGTTGATGAGCAGGCTGAGTTCGAAGAAAATCCCAATCCTGATTTTGCAGTCGAGAGAGCCAAGCCCCGTAGTACCACCCTGCTGGTGTGCGGGAAAAATCCAGATAAACACTCGACATCATCGTCAAGTCTTTTGCTCCGGCCTTTTGGCCCCTGATCACTAAGGCTATGGCCTTCGCGCCAACGACAGAGGTCGTTGCATCTAAAGCTCTGCGCCAGCGCCCAGGATTAACCGCTGTGTCGTATATAGTTTCGAGGGCCTTATAGCCCCTAACATCTAGCTCCAACTGTCACCTCCAGAGTTCAATGGCCGCAATGGAAACTGAGATACCCTAATGCGAATTGACGCCATGGACGACTTGATCGGTCTTCGCCGCACCTTCTAACATAACTGCTAAAGCCGTAACGCGCGACCAAAGATCGAAATCGGGAAAATCCGACCGATTTGGCAACCAGTGAAATGTACAGTGTTTGAAACCTTTTCCTGGCAGACTTCGCAACCTTCGGCTGAAACGCTTCTCCATAACAAACCGCGAACATCCTTGAAGCGGTTTTATGTGAAGCGATCTCTGGTTGAGTAGTGGCCCTTCAGTGGAACGAGTACATAAGGCAGCCTCGCGGGACAAAGCAGGCTTTGAAAGTGATTGTATGAATGGCTGGTTCGCGTATTTCATAGTCGACAGCTCAACTCAGGGCTTCGATCTACGAGAGGACAGTCATGGGCATAGTCAAACACATGATGATGGAGATGGAGGAAGCCCAATGGGAAGCGGTCGACGTAGATTTCCAGTGTCCACACTGCAAGGAAGCCGTCGATGGCCACACTGAGCTTCCAGTTGTCTATGACAATGGAGATCAACATCACTTCCCTATCTCAATTCGGTGTGCTGTGTGCGGCACTCACTACGATGCTTGGGTCAAAACTGATTGGGACGCCTGCGAAATCGAATTGGACGGATACCCTGAGGTATCAGTTAAGGCGGTACCCGTGCAGGGATACTTCAACGACTACGATGATTACGATCACGACTACTACGAATGGCTTGAACAGCAGGAGCGCCCACACAGAGAGGTTTTCCGCACGCTTTGCCAAACATTAGACAACGTCGAAGAGCTCTGCACGTCAGAGGTGGATGAACAACAGTCCCACATGTTGAGAAGAATGCTGCTTGCTCAAAGTATTACCGCAATGGAAGTCTTCTTCGCGGACACACTTATACCTTCAGCCTCTGCCAGCTTAGAAGTGCAAGAAAAATTGCTAAAATCAAAAAGAATAGGAATCGGCGCGACCAAATTTCTTTTGTCGGACGCGGCTGGCAAAGCAGACTTTGCGAAGGAGCAATTGGTCGGGTATCTGCGTGCAGTTTCTTTTCATGACATATCGAAAGTGACTAAGCTCTTTCAGATCGGACTCGGGATCGACATACTTCCCGACGAAGTTGAACTGAAAAAGGTGGAAACAGCCATCAAGCAACGTCATGATTGCGTCCACCGGAATGGCAAAGACCGCGAAACTGGCAAAGAACTGGAAATTTCGAGCGAGTGGCTTTTAGACCTAACCGCAAGTCTGCGGAACATGCTTAGAGCGGTTGACGAAAAGGTCGAAGCAAGAGATGCGCAATAAAAGGCGTCGGCTCCCGCTCAGCGGTATTTGTAGTCATCGATGCATCATGCGGCATCTGCCACTTTGGGCTCCTTTGGAATCTTCACCGCACGCTGCACTTGGGTCCGGTTTTGATTTCTTGGAAAAAATACAATAGCAGAAAGCCCCTGCACATCGTAGTTCGGGTGTTATATGCACCGGTCTCTCGTTGAACGCCCGATCTGCTGTCACATGCCTTCGATATTGGCATTTCAAACCTCGGCAAATTCCTTAACGATGTGCCTCAGCAAGCTATTACCCTCGGCCATGAGGTCGAGGCGATCTTCGTTCTTTTTCACATCGGATGCCCACGCCATTTGATCGTGTATGAAATCGTCAATGATCGCTATGCGTGATCCACGGCCCATTTCCTTGGTTTTGCTTTTTAAAACCAAAAGTCTGTCAATATGCCCCAATAGGTCAGATGACAGGTTCTGATCTTTAATGAGATCATGCAGGTTCATCGGTGGTCGCGTATTGGGTATCTGCCTGATCCACGAGATCGCCAAAGCGGGTCTCAGGATGTAGAAATACGTTTTGAAGCTCACATTCTGGCTCTCACCAACATGCTTGTCCCACTGTTTCTGTGCCAGGTTGCGATAGTGGTGCAGACAGGATTCGCCGAAGGTCGTCTTGGCTGCGAAGGCAATCAGCCGTTCACATATCGCATCATTCCATCTGTACCTGATGGGACTGGATAACCATTCCAACATCACTGGGTTAGGTTTGATCAACAAACCAAGCGCTTTGCGAATATCCCACCCGTTTATGTCCCAATCGCCCTCAAGGGGCAGTTCGATGACATCGCGACCGGGCTCAATACTCAGATACCAGTCTGGCCGATGTACATAGATGAAGCGTACATCGTAATCGCTATCGGGAGACGGGAAACCCCATGCACGGCTACCGCTTTCAATGGCGAACAGCACTCGGACATCATGATCCGCTTCTAAAGCGATAAGCTTGGATTGGATGACCTGCTCGATCTCAGGCGAAACGCTAGAGGTGAAAGTTGGACGGGTCATCGTGTTTCTCGCAGTGTCAAGACAGCCATCTGGGAAGGTACAACACAGTTTTTGTCAACAGGAACTAGGCAAGCAACCGCGGAACTATGGCCATCGGAGGCGGTATTATCATGTCCCAAACCCCACTATTATTGTTGAGCATGCGTGGCAGAGCACCTTGCCAACTCCGCCACGCACACTGGTTCAAATATCCTTTGAGACCATCAAGTCAGATTAACTCGTTACTCTGGTCGCCAGTTCCCGAACCACGTCTCGTGTCTCGTTCGGGTAGGCACGAACAAACCCAGCCTCGCAGGGGATTGTCTCAACTTCTCTGCGATCCAGTGCCGGAGCTAAATGGATCGCGGCGATCTCAAACTGCTCTGCCATTTGGCCCAGCGTTACATAGTGTTTTTCAAAAGCCTGAATACTCTCTTCAGTGATGTAGCAACGATAATGCTGCGTGTCCGGGTTTCGCAGCTTTACCTGCTTAAGGTATCCACAATCCCGCAAGAGCCGGATTGACCCGATACTAATTCTCAAGCGCGCCGCTGCATCCAGAAGCGACAGATCACCAGAAAACACGCGCTCCGATTTTTCCAAGATCTCAGCGCAGTCTATAAGAATTCCAGCCAACCCCTCTACGTCCGGATCTCTCCAAACGCCGGTCAGTCGGCCTGCTGCCCAATCGGCGACAACGCGAGCCAGGGCCACCCTGCTCTGTCGGCTGTACTCCGAGAGGGGCAACCTATGACGTGCCCGAGAGGCAATGCGCAGGCCTTCAAGCCTAGTCAGCAAGGTCTGTACCGAGGACGATGAAACATAGCGCAGAGACGTTCCAAAACGATAGGCTTCCAGAACATTATGCCGGATCAGTGCCTTAACATGGACCGGATGGATATTCAGCTGGACCGCGGTGGATTTGGTATTCTGCAACCCAGACCAGAAGTCGAGCACGGCAGCCAGATCCTCATGGCTGACATCTTTCATGTATGACAGGTCGCTCGCATTTATACCGCGAAGATGGGCGAGAATACCTCGCACCCGAACCTCGCCGACCCCATGTAGCTCCCGCGCGCGTTCAAGCGTGATGAGTTTGGGCGCTGAGATTTCCGTACCCAGAACTTTTGCGCCGGTCTGCAGCGGATAGTTTTCACGCACAAAATCCTGCACACAAGCCCTGAGGACTGCTGTCGCCGGGTCCTCTTCAGTTTCCTTAAGCCAGGTGTAGAATTCGCCCATACGGGCATGATTGCGATGATTTTTACGGTCTCGCTTGCTAAAAACAGTGGTTGTCTCGGATGCCGCGCATGGAAGTGCTTGTTCGACACATGACATCATGGCTCCGGCAAAACTTTGGACAGCGCAGCTGTCAGCTTGACAACTAGGTGTTTGATCCCACGGTTTGATGGTGTGATCCTTTCGTTTGAATGGAAGGAAGCACTATGGGACAAATTCGTCATGGCAGCGCCTCGACCACGCACGCCATCAGAGCTCACATACAGCGATCGCAAGCTTCGATCACGGAGCTGAGCCGGGAACTGGGGATCAATCCCAAGACCGTAGCCAAATGGCGGAAGCGCAAAACGGTTGAGGATCAGAAGACCGGGCCGAAGGAACCACGCTCGACCGTTCTCAGCGAAGAAGAGGAAGCCATGGTTGTTACGTTCCGGCGGCATACTCTGTTGCCTCTGGATGACTGTCTCCATGCTTTGCAGTCGTCAATTCCACACCTCACACGGTCTTCTCTGCATCGCTGTTTGCAACGTCACGGGATATCACGCCTTCCAGACATGAGTGGAGACAAGCCCAAACGGCAGAAGTTCAAGAGATATCCCATCGGCTATTTCCACATCGATATCGCTGAAGTCAGAACCGAGGAGGGCAAGCTCTATCTCTTTGTAGCCATTGACCGGACCAGCAAGTTCGCAGTCGCGCAGCTTTTCGAAAAGGCCAATCGCCAGACAGCCTGGGAGTTTCTGGAGCACCTTCTTGAAGCCGTGCCGTACAAAATTCACACGATCCTGACAGACAATGGCATCCAGTTCGCAGAGCAGCCCCGGAACCGCGACAGCGTCACATTCCGCAAGATGCGTTTTGACCTAATTTGCGAGGCCAACGACATCGAACATCGTCTGACCAAACCGAACCATCCTTGGACCAATGGACAGGTGGAGCGCATGAACCGCACCATCAAAGACGCGACCGTAAAGCGGTATCACTACGATAGCCACGACCAACTGCGCAGCCATCTCAGCGACTTCCTGCAAGCCTACAACTTCGCGCGTCGGCTCAAAACTCTGAGCGGTCTCACTCCCTACGAATGCATCTGCAAAATCTGGACATCAAAACCAGTTCGTTTCATTCTAAATCCGATCCACCAGATGCCGGGACTGAACACCTAGCATGAAGTTGAAATACGTTCTTTGCCAAATCACTCCCTTCCCCATTCCTGCGCGAGGGCAATCGCTTTGGCGAAGGTATTTTGGTGGTTTTGAGTTCTGTCGGGGTTGATTTGGCGGTTTAGTTGCGCCGGGACGTTTTGTATGCCGATGACCTCACCGGCAAGACATGCGGTGCCCAGCGCGGTCACTTCGGCATTCTTCTGAAGGCGCAGGGATTGCTGGAATGCATTTACCAAAACGTGACAAAAATAGGGATTGGCCGTCAAACCCCCATCGATTGAAAACATGCTGCGGGCAGCCGTGGTTTCTGTCATTGCGCGCATCACCTCAGCGGCGCGAAAGGCGATTCCTTCCAGCAAGGCTTGCATCAAATCCTTGGGCCCATCGTCAAGCCCAAGCCCAAGCCATGTTCCACGTGCACGCCTGTTCCAATGGGGGCAGCCAAGCCCGGCAAGTGCCGGAACAAAGGCAAGGCCACGGGAAATGGCACTTGGTTTATCGAAGGCGTTGATTTCGTCGAATTGGTTGAACAATCCCAATCCGCGGGCCCAATTAACGGCGGCTCCAGCCGCAAAGACGCCGCCATCAACGGCATAATTTACCGCTTGCCCTTGTTTGCGCCAGGCAATGGTCGGCAATAGGCCTTTGCTGTGTTCCCGACAGATTGTGTCGCCGGTTAACATCAGCGCAAAAGCACCGGTGCCAAAAGTCACTTTTCCTTTGCCCGGCAGGCGACAGCCAGCGCCGTAAAGCGCCGCCTGTTGATCCACGATCAACGCGGTCAGAGGGGTCGTGGTTTCGCTGCCTTGGATCTGTCCAAAATCACCGGTATTCGAAACAATCTTGGGCAAAGTATCGATCGGGACGCCAAAAAGCGCGCAAAGATCCGGATCCCAATCGCAGGTCTCAAGATTCATCAATGCGGTGCGGGAGGCCGTCGAAACATCGGTGATGCAACGCCCGGCCAGACGATCAACGAAAAATGCATCACTCGTTCCCAACCGCAAGCTACCACGCCTATGGGCCTTTTGCGCCTTTGGTTCGTTTTCAAGGATCCAGCCCAGTTTGCTTGCCGAGAAATAACTATCAAGCGGCAATCCGGATCTGGAAAGTGTAAGGTCTTGGGCGCCGTCGGCCTTCAGCCGGGCCACCACATCATTCGTCCGTTCATCCTGCCAGACAATGACGGGGCTTAGGGCCTCTTTGGTGATGGCATCCCAAGCAAGGCAGCTTTCCCCCTGATTGTCGATCCCGACCGCGTCCAGTGGCCCGGCCGCGTCAAGACAAGCTTGAATATTCCGGATCAACTCTTCCGGATCATGTTCAACCCAGCCAGGTTTTGGCAATATCTGACGATGCCCAATCGCCTTGGCAATATGGGTTTTTCCTGTGCTGTCGTGAACCAGAATGCGGGTGCTTGTAGTGCCCTGATCAATCGCGCCTATTCTCAATCCTGTTCCTCCAGCCCGATAGTGATGCTTGTGGTCGCGCCATGCGCCAGAAGGGGGGCAATCGGCACGAGAATCCGGCGCTCGGGCACGGAATTTATGGATCGCGACCAGATGGTTTTGCCATCCGCCGAAATCACAAGCCGCCCACGCGCGGGGCGGTTCAGGCGAAGTTGTAGATTGGGCATATGCGCCCCGAGACAAGCTGTGGACAGGTGCTGAGGCAGAACATAGCGTATTGCCGGGCTCGTGATCCGAATTGGCGTTTGGCGCCGGGGCTCGGCCCTGTCCGGTTGCCCAAGCGCCTGAACAATAATCCGCGCGGCTTGCCGTCCCTCTTCAGCGCACCATCCATGGGTTTCAATGGGTCTAAGCAGATTGCCCGCACATAAATAGCTGGGATCAGAGGTCGTCATGAATTGATCGATCAAGGGCCCGCCCGTTTTCGGGTCAATCGCAAGATGGCCATTGCGCATCAAGCTTGCTTCGGGGCGGAACCGGCCTGTGCAAATGACACCATCGGCATCCAAAACCTTTTTACGGCCATCGGCGCGCTCGATTTCTATGCCCTCGACACGGTTTTTGCCCAAAATCCGCGTCAATTTGGTCTGGGACAGAATGGGAACACCCAAGACAGCAGGCAAAAGGCGGCTGAATGCCCGCGCTGTGATTCGCGGGTTTTCCTCGATCATCGCGACGGGCTGAATGCCCGCATGTCGGCAGGTCAGCAATGCAGAAAAAGACACAAGCTCGGTCCCCAGAATCGCGGGTTTTTTGAAGGGGACAAGACCTTCAATATAGCTGAAAGCCTGAAGCGCGCCGGTGGTGATAACCCCTTGGGGGCGGCTTCCTGAAATGAACCGCTGAGGGCGGCTTGCTTCACGCGCGCCCGTACACAGAACAACGCGCCGCGCTGTGATCGTTGCGGTTCCTGCATGGCTGCTTAGCTCGAGCGTGCCGCCCGGGTGAAGCGCGGTCACGGTTGTGCCGGTGCGCAGATCGACCCCTTTACGTTCGGCATCTTCGACTTTGCACCGCGCATAATCAGGGCCCTTCAGAAGGCGGTTATATTCGGTGATCCCGAACGGATAATGGCCACAATGGCGGGGAATACCCCCGGCCTCGGCCTCGCGTTCAAGGACGATCACCCGCTCGACACCAAGATGCCGCAATTCAGCCGCCAGTGTCAAACCGGCGGGGCCGCCCCCCACGATTGCAACATCACACAGCTCTTTACGCTCAACGGTCATGGGGATTTTGGCCTTCTACGCATATAGGAACATCAAGCACATCACCTGTGGCCGCCGCAACTGCGGCCATGCAATAGAAGCCTTGGCAAGTTCCCATGCATACACGGGTCCGGCGCTTCAATCCGGCAAAGCTGCGAGGGGCCAAAGGGCCAGCAAGGGCGTTTTGGATATCGCGATGGGTTACTTTTTCGCAATGGCAAATGATCCCGCCATTACCGGGCCGTTGCCAATCCCGCTGATGATAATCGGACAAATGTTGCAAGGCGATTTTTTCAGGCATAGAAACCGGTGGGTTTGCAAAATGTTGTGCGCCCAAAGCGTCACCATGGGTTTTGATAATATGTTCCGCCAGCCCCAGTGCCGCACTCAGACCGGTCGAGCGGATGCCGCCAATATTGACATAGCCCATATCAGGCCGCGCGATGATACGATATTCCTTACGTTCCGTCGCGGGACGGATGCCCGCATAGACACTTGTCACTTCGCTATCGGCCAAAGCTGGCAGGATATCAATCGCCTGCGCCCGCAAGCTAAGAAGCGTCTCTCGTTCGACCGAGGCATCCTCGCGGCTGTCTTGTTCTTCGGCTGTTGGCCCCACAAGGATATTGCCAAAAATCGTGCGGCACAGAACAACCCCCTTGGTCCGGTCATTCGGCACCGGAAGAATGATCGAGCGCAAATGACGCGCGGCAGCCTTGTCGAAAATGACAAACTGGCCTTTGCGGGGTTTGATCTTGAACGTCGCCGTGCCCAAAAGCCTTTCTTCGACGATATCGCCATATAAACCGGCGGCATTCACCACCGCTTTCGCCTTGATGCACCCGCGCAAGGTATTCAGCGACCATATGTCATTGTCGCGCCTTGCCGACATGATTTCGGCGCCTGGAATAAATGATGCACCATGGGCCAAGGCTTGCGTCAGATAAGCATAAGGGGTTGTCCAAGGGTCTATTATATGCTCGCCAGGTACCTCGAACCCGGCGATGACCCGATCGGATAAGGCCGGTTCGCGCGCCAAAATATCGTTGCGATCGATCCATGCTGCATCATCGACACCGTTTTCATGGGCTTGTTGCAAAAGACCAGATAATTTTTCGGCCTCTTGATCGCTCCAGGCCAAAACCATCGCGCCGGTTTCATGCAGGGGAAGGCCAAGATCTTCACGTATCGTCAGATAAATCTCGCGCCCCCGGGCAACACATTTCTGTTCGAGCGATCCAACCGGCGCGTCAAAACCCGTATGCAAAATGGCGCTATTGCCCTTCGAGGCCCCGTCCAAAGGGTCCATAGCTTTTTCAAGGACAGCCACGCGCGCCCCTTCCAAAGCCAAGCCACGGGCAATCGCCGCCCCGATAATGCCCGCCCCTATGATGGCAATATCAAAACAGTCCTCGGGCATTTCTTCACGCTTAAGCATTCGCACTACCGTTGCGGTGAACCCAGAAATTACTTGTTTCGGTCATATTTTTCGGTATATTTCGAGTCAATAACACGTATTCGGTCAACTTACTACCGTTTTGCAGAAGGGGGCGAGCGTGTTTTTGATATCTGTTCGGACAGGAATTTGACCGCACGCGCAACCGAGCGGCGGAAACACATATCCGCCATGGTGGCCACATTGGGAGAGGTCAGCGTAGAGACATTGGCCCATGAGCTCGGTGCCTCGCCCGAGACTATACGCCGCGATCTATCGGTGCTGGAAGATGCCGGAAAGCTTTTGAAAATCCATGGGGGCGCAAAACAAGTCCCCCAGAATGATGAAGGCCCGTTCTACGCGCGCATGAAGGCCAATTTGGCGGAAAAGCGGGCCATCGCCGATAAGCTTTCCGCATGGTTGCAGGGCGATCAGATGGTCTTTTTGGACACGGGCTCGACAACACTTATTGCCGCCGAAGCGTTGGTCAGGAAAAACTCGTTAAAAATCGTCACGAATTCCCTGAAGATTGCCGGGCTTCTGGCCGCAAAACCTGACGGGCCCAAGGTTTTCATGCTTGGAGGCTGGGTTGAAGGCGATAATAGCGAAACCATTGGCAGCGCGACGGTCACGGAAATCAACCGTTTCAACGCCGATTACGCGATCATCACGGCCGGAACCATCTGTCCAAAAAGTGGGGTTTGCGATTTTAGTTTTGACGAAGCCGAAATTGCACGGGCGATGACACGCAAGGCAAAACGAACCGTCATATTGGCCGATGCGTCAAAGCTCGGGCGGCGTGCCGCCTATCCGGTATGTGCCTTGGCGGAAATCGACATTCTTATATCCAATGCTCTGCCAAGTGCAAAAATGCGTGATGCGCTGTCACAAGCCAGGGTTCAGGTGCTATGACCGGCGCGCCCGAACGCCTTCTTGCACCGCTGCTTCATCCCCGCACAGACCTATTCTCTCCCCTTTCGAGGTTCTAATGGACGTTTTTGATCATATCATTGTTGGCGGCGGTGTGATTGGCGCGTCAATCGCCTATCACTTGGCCTGCAAAGGCGCTGGAAAAATCCTGTTGCTAGAGCGCAATGAGCTTGCAAGCGCAGCATCAAGCCGGGCGGCAGGATTGCTTTTGCAAGCATCAACCAAGCCGGCAAATACACCAATGGCAAAGCAAACCATTGAAACCATACGTAAACTTGAAGACGAGCTGGGCGAAAACGCGGATTTTCATCAGGTCGGCTCGTTGCGTATTGCCGTGTCACAAGCGCGTGTGGCGGAGTTGCAGACCACGGCCAGGGATGCGCTGAAATGGGATATTCCGGTGCAATGGCCCAGCATTGCCGAAATTGGCGAAATGGTGCCGTGGTTGAATACCGATACCATCCTAAAGGCGGCCTTTATGCCTACCGATGGCTATATTGATCCTTATCTTCTGACGATGTTCTATATTCGGGCCGCGCGAGCGCGTGGGGTCGTGATCCGGCCGCGCACCAATGTGAAAGATGTTCTGCGCGACAAAGGAAGGGTTGTGGGTGTCTTGACCGATACCGATAGGATTGCCTGTCGCACCGTTATTGATGCCTGTGGCGCTTGGGCGGCCGTATTTTCGCAACACGCGGGTTTTCCCTTGCCCATGGCCCCGGTACGCAGCCATTATTGGATGACCGAACCCTCGGATATCTATGGCCTAGAACACCCGATAACGATCCTTGCCGATATTGGCGCCTATACACGCCCCGAAGTTGGGGGATTGGTCCTTGGCGTGCAAGAAACCCGTTCCGCAACATTTGACGCTCGCGCGCTGCCAGACGACCCCGCCACATTTTCGCCCACAAAAGGCGAAGAGCATTGGGATGTCCTTGCAGATGCCTATCAGGGCCTTGCGCAATTCTTCCCAGCAATCGAACATGCCGAATTTTCCCATTACATGGCCGGACTATCTTCATATACACCGGATGGAAAAATGCTGCTTGGACCTGTTCCAGAGATCTCTGGCCTTTATGCCGCGGCGGGCGCTTGCGGTCACGGCATCACGCTTTCCGCCGGAATAGGCGACGCGATCAGCGATTTGATCTTAGGGCAACAACCCGCTTTTGATATCGACCCTTTCCGCACGGATCGATTTGGTAAGGTAAACCCTTTTGAGGAAGCCTTTCAATTGCGCTGCGCCGCTGCCCGAGCCTCAAAAACCCGCGCCGATATAGCTAACCCTACATAAATTGATTCAAATTTTGTGCTTGAAGAGTTGTTCTGGTGATTGTCCTGTTTTCCGTCTTAAGGCTTTTACCTTTGCCCTTTTTTGTTCGATTGGGTTGAGGTCTGGTGAGTATAGGGGAAGGTATCGCGGCGGCGGAATCTGCCAATAATGCTGACGTCGCGGCGACATTGATCCCAACCCTGACTTTAGGGGTCCCGGGAACGTCGGTGATGTTTGACTTTTCCGTCGCAGCATTGACCCAACAGAACCCCGGTCGAACTCCCAAATTTCCAGCACCAAATGTCAGCTCTTGAGAAATCATCAGAAAGCGCTTGAGTGATCAATTTATCTGACTAAAGTCAGCTAAATGCAGATTGATCAAATATCCCGTATTCGAAATTTCGGTCGTTCCGTAGCTGTTGAGGTCGGTGCGCTCGAAGATTCCTTTCTAAACCGTGGGCGACCGCTTGGTGCGGCGCGCGCTCTGAATGCAATAGGGCTTGGATACGAAAACGTTTCAGACCTCCGTGCCTTCCTGAAGCTCGATACGGGCCTTCTCAGCCGCTTGCTTCGCGGCCTTGAAGCCGAAGGGTTGATCGTGACAACTCCAAACCCAGAAGATCGGCGCAGCCGCATCACAAAACTTACGAAAGCGGGCGAAGAAGAATTCGATATCTACGAACGCCTCTCCAACGAACGAGCCGCGACCATTTTAGAGCGACACAAGGATGCACGGCGATTGCTCGATGCTATGGATATTGTCACTGTGGCGCTATCACGGGAGAACATTGTCTTTGAAGAAGTGGATTATGCGTCCGACATTGCCACGAAATGTCTAAACGCTTTTGCCGCAGAACTAAGCCAGAGACTCAACCTTGAATTTGATCTCAAGAAATCGGGTGATCCTGAGCTTTCACAGATGAAGCATCCCTATGGAACTTTTGTTGTAGCGCGGCTTGGGGACATGCCTGTCGGCTGTGTCGGTGTGAAAGGAAACGGTGGCTCAATTGCCGAGATAAAACGGATGTGGATTGCTCCTGCCGCGCGAGGCTTAGGATTGGCGCGCAAACTGATGACCTCGACCGAAGGCGCAGCGCGAGATTTAGGAATCAAAACGCTCCGATTGGACACCAACAGCACTTTGTTCGAAGCTGTCGGCTTGTATCGAGCTATGGGCTGGGCCGAGATAGACAGGTTCAACGATGATCCTTATCCTGACTTGTTCTTTGAAAAGCAGCTATCGTGAATAGCAAACTGATGATCTTGGAGAAATACCGGTTTGGATGATCCATTTAAAAGGCCCAAGATCAGAACAGGCTTGTTTTATCAGTTTCCCGACCAGGCTTTAGACTGGCTCGAAACCGCGTTTGGCTTGACTCGGTTGATCGACGTGCGGGACAAATCGGGTGGTCTTGTTCACGCTGAAATGCGGTTCGGCGATTGTTCCATTGTAATTGACGGTGAGTGGCCCAATTTCGTCTCAAGTCCGCAGTCGCTGGATGGGAACACAACACAAGTAATCTATGTGCAGATTGATAGCGGTTTAGACGCGCATTGTGCCAACGCGAGGCAATATGGAGCGGAAATCGTATCTGAGCCGAAGGATCAATACTACGGCGACCGCATCTATCGTGCCAAAGACCCCGAAGGACACATTTGGACATTCTCACAAGCAATAAAGTGTGTGGGTCGTGTTGAAGCAGAACGCCTTGGTGGGGTGGGGATCACTGGATGGCACAGCGAATAACGAAAGAGCCGGACCCTTTTGGGTCAGAAAAGCGTGACGGTTGGGTCGGTTTTGCGTGACACGGCCAATTGATCAGATTCAGAAAATCGACAGCACCGAGTCACAGATGCGCGACGTTCCGCAGCGGCTTAGTGGCGCTCTTATCTTGCCCAACAGGCTGCTGGCACGGCTAATGTCGGCAGGGTCCTGCTTGGTGTGATTTCGTCCAACTGAGATTGAATGTCCCCAAGTGGTGGCGGGGCGTAGGCGCATCGTACTATAGCACTAGAGAGCGTCCCGAATGTTCTCTAGTGCAGAAAGGCTACCAAGCTTTGGCTACTGAGGCAGCCAATCAACTAACTGAGCTTTACGATGTTTTGCTTGAAAAGTCGTTGTAGTGTTTGGGAAAATTGGCTGTTATTGCAGAGGCGAGCAACTCCGGCACAACACACTTTATTGGATAACATTTTTTGAGTATTGAAGAATTCATCCCCAAAACGCGAAATGGTATAGACAACCTTGGCTTCCTATTTGGAGCCGGCACCTCGTTTGAATCCGGTTACCCTTTGGTCGCGGGGTTGACCCAGGAGGTTGTAGGTGCGTTACAGACTTCAGAACGTGAAACATTGGACGAAGTGCTTACAGCATTCAATAAATCGTACAATGAGGAAAAGTCAGCACCCAACATTGAAGAAATCGCCGATCTGGCTATTGAACACCATACCAATAGCCAGCAACAGAGATTTGCCACTCTAAGGGAAAAAATCCGAGATCTAGTGCGCGATGCCATTTTGGGCGTTGAGAAACCCGATATTTCTAACCAAGTTTCCTTTTTTGAGCGCTTAAAAGTCAGGGCCTTCGATCGCCCAACTGACGTTTGGGTGTTTACAACGAACTACGATTTGCTGCTTGAAGATGCCTGCGCGGAAGTGGGCCTAAAAGTCGTAAACGGGTTCGTCGGAGCGACTATGCGGTGTTTTTCTGAGAATGAATTCTCGCTTACTTCGGGAACAACTTCTGGACCTCGTTTCAATCCAGATAACGCACTTACAGTTCGAATCGTCAAATTGCATGGGTCAGTGTCTTGGTTTCAAAAGGGAGAGCGTATTTTTGAGGCATTTCCGGGTGCTATACCGAAAACGGCTTCACGTTACATGGTACTTCCCCGGCGTACAAAAGTGATTGAAACGCTGGCCCCCCCCTACGATCGGCTTTTTCACCTATCCAGCTCGGTTTTGGGGGCAAAATGCCAGTACCTTGTTGCGTCAGGGTTTAGTTTTGGCGACAGCCACATAAACGACACGCTGGTTACACCTAAGATTTCTTCTGGCTCACTGTCGTTCACGAACTTCTGTGCCTTTGAGCCACCTACCCTCGCCTCACTACGAAATCGGCCGAATGTGCTTCACATATGCAAAGACAAGATTGTCCACGGCGGTCAAGAAATCGAAACCCACAACGAAACTTGGCAATTTGGCAAATTTGTAGAGCTGTTTTAGGAAAATTTTTATGAAATATCAGATTGGGAAAGTTATTGAAGTTAAGGGCGATCAAATCGCAATTTCTCTTCGGGAGTACGATGAGACGGATGGCAGTGGTGTTCCTGAAGAGATGGCTATTGATGTAGCCACCCCAGCGGGCCCTGAGAACATTGTAATCGGCCAGCCGGGATCCTTTATAGAATTGTCTCTCCCTAATGGTGCGTTGCTGTGCTTAGTGATTGAAACGCGCATGAAAGAAGCTTCGGTTAGTGCTACCGAGCTAAAAGACGCGAATTCTAAAGGCGAATTTGTGATCGATCAGGTTTCTCGACAGCTCATCTCAATCCCTGTCGGAACACTAAATGCATCTGGGAAATTCGAACGCGGAGCAACCATCCTCCCAACTGTTAACGCACCGGCTTTCGCAGTTCTCCCCAAGACGATTAACGACATCTATACGAGCTTCGCAGAGGGGGACTTTTCCATTGGAAAGCTGTCGCTACTTCCTAACCAAGAGGCCAAGTTAAACCTTGATGCGTTCTTGGGGCGTCATGCTGCCATACTCGGACAAACTGGAGGGGGGAAATCCTGGACAGTAGCATCTATCCTCCAAAAGATCGCGGCCTTTCCACAATCGACGATCTTGCTTCTGGATCTTCATGGCGAATACGCTGGCGCTTTTGGCGATGAGGCCGAAGTAGTCTCAGCATCTGACATTGAAATGCCCTATTGGTTGATGAATGCGGAAGAAATTCTAAGCTTGATGATCGACCGAGCAGAATCCACAGCACCCAACCAGAACGCGAAGTTCAAAGAGTTGCTCCAAGCCGCAAAGGAAGGTAACGCCGAGAACATTGCGCTAAAATTGGAGAAAATTACTATTGATACTCCAGTGTTTTTTGACCTCGACAGCATTATCGAACAATTCCGGGAACTCGACACGCAGATGGTTCAAGGTTCTACCAAGAAGGTCAAAGGACCGTTGCACGGACAGTTTACCCGGTTGTTGATGCGTCTTGAATCACGGCTCAATGATCGACGCTATGACCTTATTTTTAAGCCCAAAACTTTCAAAACTAGCGCCTCAATGGACGATCTCTTTCGAAAAATTCTCGGTGAAGAAACCGGCAATCGAAAGAAGATAGTTGTGCTAGATCTGAGTCCGGTCCCGTTTGATGTACGAGGTGCATTGATCTCTTTAACGCTTCGCTGCCTTTTTGACTTCTCGTATTGGTATAGCCGGGTCAAAGGGGAACGCTTTCCTATCTCAATATTCGCTGACGAGGCCCACATTTACCTCAGTGACACAGCCAACGACTCTGCGCCAAGAGAATCTGCCGAACGCATTGCAAAAGAAGGTCGTAAGTATGGGATCAGTTTGACGGTTATCAGCCAACGGCCTAGAGAGATGTCCTCAACTATTTTGTCACAATGCGGTAGCTTTCTTTGCCTCAGGATATCCAACCCTGACGACCAAGCATACGTACGCAATCTACTACCAGATTCGGTACGTGGTATCACATCCATGTTTTCCTCTCTAAGGCGAGGAGAAGCGATATTGATCGGTGACTCGATGATGATGCCAACACGCATTCAAGTTGACCGGCCCAATCCCGAACCAGACAGTAATGATGCCTCGTTCAAAAATCTGTGGAGCAAGGACCCGCAAGATCTGGATGTAGCTGCTGTTTTGAGTGCATGGCGCAACCAGAAGGTCAAAACATGAAACCTGGACGAGATCTGCTTAGAGAAATCTTTTTTAGAGCTCTTCATGAGTTCACTGAGACTGAAGTCGAGAATGTTATGAATGGCACAAGCGAACGCAACTTGTGTGCTCGTTTAGGCTTCACCCTGGAAACCGGAGTAAAGAAGTCTGGTATAGTAGGATACTACGCAGATCCTGAGTACAACCGCAAACAACAAGGGAGAGTTAAAACCATCTTGGATGAACACGAGCAGATCGTCAAAATTACCTGTGATCTGATCCTGCATAGTAGAGGAGAATTCATAGATGGGGATAATCTGATTGCGGTGGAAATGAAGCGGCGCGAACATCCCGAAGTAGATAAGCAAACCGACCGAATTCGACTGCGTGCGATGACCAAGGCATCATACGATGATGTCTGGTCTGCAGATGGGGTGACGCATCCTGAACATGTTTGTGGCTATATGCTTGGTTACTTCATCGAACTTGATGCACAAGGACGTAGATTTCTTATTGAAGAGTATCAATCTGGCGGAATCCACCAGACAGTTGAACTAAAGTTCTAGGCGACCTGTTTTTTTTCCGACGAACGCTGGCAACTGGAAAGCTGTATAGCGAGTGAGTGAATGTCTAGTTCGACTGGATACACTGCATCATGGTTGAGCCACACGGAGTGAACAGTATGGGCCGTAAAAAGCAACTTTGCAAAGTCGGCTTTATGCGCAAAGCTGCCTTTGGTCGGGCCCAATGTTGCAAACGCAGCGAAGGTCTGCTTGGTGGCGCTCTTATCTTGCCCAACAGGCTGCTGGCACGGCTAATGTCGGCAGGGTCCTGCTTGGTGTGATTTCGTCCAACTGAGATTGAATGTCCCCAAGTGGTGGCGGGGCGTATCGCCCCGCCGCCTCTGTTCGTGGGCCAGCGGGATTTGGACGAGCCAAACGCCCCTGGCTGTCAGGGGGAAAGCGCTGCCTTCCCCCTCGGGCAACCCTATTAGACAGGGCCGTGTCCTCAGCTGCGCTTGCGGGCCGCACCACCCCTGTCGAATAGCATTGCCTCGCCCCCTTCCGCGTTCGCCACGTGGCAGATCAGCAGGAACAGGCGCCTACGGCGTCTGATCCGCAAATCAGCCCTGATTTTCCCAAAAGAAAGTCAGGATCAATGAAATCGGTTTGGGTACTGGATGAAAAATGTGAGGCCAAAAAGGAAAGGTTCTGTCGCTGGTGGCAGAACTATGTGCCGCCTCACAGGGAAACCAGTGGCGGACCGAGGAGGATTCGAACCCCCGACCCCTTGATTCGTAGTCAAGTACTCTATCCAGCTGAGCTATCGGTCCGCGTTGGTGAGGCGCTGTTTAGACCTGTGGTCAAAGACGTGCAAGCCGATTCTTCAAAAAAAAATCAAAAAGTCATGTCTCCACGCGGAAGCCTGATTTCAAAGATCGTTCCATCGGGTCCGGTCTCCTTCAGTGTCAGGTTACCGCCATGCCCGCGCACCAGTTCCTGTGAGATTGCAAGGCCCAGGCCAGAGCCTCCTTTGCGGACCCCACCCTGAAACGGTGTGAACAGGTTTTCACGTGCTTTTGGCGGAAGACCCGGCCCGGTGTCGCGAATTTCAAGACACCAGGCATCCTGATATTCACACCCGACGATGGTGATGTGACCCGGCTTACCCGAGGCTTCCAACGCCTGTCTTGCGTTACGCACGAGGTTCATGATGACACGAAACAACTGCTCGGGGTCGGCGCGGGCGATCAGATCTTCCGGCACTTCGTTCACGATCTCGACGCAGCCCCCTGCGACCGCCAGCTGTTCGCTGGTGGCGACATCAGCCGCAATTGTCCGCAGGGGCACCATCGTCAAGGTGGGCGCAGGTTCTTCTGCACGGCCGAATGCCAATGTGCTTTCACACAGCGATACAGCACGGGTGATCGAATTCACCAACTTCGGAGCCATTCGCCGGACCAGCGGGTCATCACTGGATTCGATCCTGTCCGTGAACAGCTGCGCCGATGTCAGAATGTTGCGCAGGTCATGGCTGACCTTTGCAACCGCCCCACCCAGTTGCGCCAACCGCTCGCGCTGTTTGAGAGCCTGCGTCAGTTCCGTTTGCAGCATCTTCAGCGCTTCTTCCGCCTCGCGCAATTCTGTCACTCTGGAATTCGGAGAGATGATGCCGCGCGCATCTTCGGGTGCGCTGGCATAGCGCTGCATATATCCAACCACGCTTTTGATGGGCCGGACAAGAACCACGCGCACCGCAAGGAACAGTAAGGACGCCGTGATGATCGAGATGACAAAGGACAGCCCCAGAATGCGCAGGCCGTAATCAACCATCGCCATACGGAGGGGAGCGCTGTCGATGGTGACCTCGATCAGCAGTCCCGCGCCCTTGACCGGCTCGCCAATGATACGAATGACTTCATTTTCAGGTATGAATATCCGGCTCACCGCATCCCGGATCAAAATCCATGGACCGGCATCCCGTAGATCAAATGTTTTGGTGATTGCCTCTGGAATCGGAGACGACAGCATGAGTTGGCGGACTTCATCCCGACGCAACACAACGTTGTAGACACCGGCATTCGCCAGCAATTCCGCCTCAAGATCTTCGGCCAGCATATCATCTGCCAACAAAGCCAGCGATGCGATCTGAGCGCGTTCCAGACGGTTCAGTAGGAAATCCTCGCGGAACCGGGCTATCGACGGGACAAAGATCAGGATTTCGGCCAACATAACGAAGACCGTCGTCAGGATCAGAAATCGGCCCGACAGCGAGTTCAATTTACGCTCCTTTACAGGTCAGGGAATCCAACGCTGAACAAACCTGACCACACGTTTAACTGTCTGATTCTCAAACAGCCTTGGAGAGAAATAAGCGCCAGCAACGCGTTTGTTAAGCTCTCCGATTGTCGGATAGGGTGAAACCATAGCAGCGATCTGTCCCATCTTCAGATTATTGGCCAAAGCCAGCGACCACATGTTTATCAACTCGCCCGCCTGATGGCCCACAATCGTGGCGCCGACGGGCCTGCCCTTCACCACCATGACCTTTATGAACCCTTTGGTTTTGCGCTCGGCCAAAGCGCGGTCATTGTGGTGAAAATCAAAGCGCGCAACCTCCAGCCTGTCGCCATGCCGGTCGCGGGCCTGAGCTTCGGTCAGACCTACCTGTGCCAGTTCAGGATCGGTGAACGTTGCCCATGGGATATGCGCCGTTTTCGCCCTGGTGGGCAGGCCGAACAAGGCGGATCGAATGATGATACCCGCATGATACCCGGCAACATGGGTGAATTGCAGCCCCCCCACGACATCGCCAATCGCATAGACCCGGCGGTTTGACGTCCGCAAGCTGCCATCCGTCTTGATTCCGTTTCTGGTGCGGTCAATTCCCGCCGCAGTCAGTTTCAGACGCTCGATATTGGCTTTGCGCCCTGCGGCGATCAAAAGGTGAGAGCCCCGGTGAATATCGCCGTTCTCGGTCACGACCTCCACAACGCCATCCTTTCCGCGAATCTGGGCCACCACGGCGTTTTCGTGGATCACGACACCTTCACTGCGCAAAGCCTCCAGCACAACGGACGCGGCCTCGGGGTCGTCTTTGCCCAACGCCTTTTGCCCTTCAACGACTGTTACTTTACAGCCCAAACGGACATGAGCCTGCGCCATTTCCATACCCACAGGACCACCGCCAATGATCAGCAGGTGTTCCGGACGCTCGCGCAGGTCGAAGATGGTTTCGTTTGTTTGATAAGATACAGTGTCCAGACCAGGGATTGGCGGAACCATTGGCGACGACCCGGTCGCAATCACGATCCGGCGCGCGGTGATGACATGATCTCCGGCCTGCACTTTGGTCGGGGAGATAAAGCTGCCATATTCGCGGATCACCTGGACACCCAAACCTTCAAAGCGTTCCTGGCTGTCCATCGGTTCGATCTGGGCAATCACATCCCGCACATGATCCTTCGCCGCCGCATAGTCGATCTGAGGGTTTACATCGGCCACGCCAAACGCGGCGGAATGCGCCTGACCAAAGGCCGCTTTGCCGCTTGCGATCAGCGCTTTCGACGGGACGCAGCCGAAGTTCAGGCAGTCGCCGCCCATCTTGTGCCCTTCCAGAAGGATCACCTTCGCACCCATCTGGCTGGCACCGGCCGCAACCGATAACCCACCGGACCCGGCCCCAATGACCAGGATATCTGTCTTGAGGTGTTGCATGGGTCAGGCGTCCTTTCCGCCACGCAGGGACTTGATGACAATCGGCAAAGCAGCCAGCACACACAAGCCGACAATGGGGCCAATGACGAAGGGTTCCCACAACAAAGATACGTCCGGTGTTTCGCCACGGTCGAACACACCGCCCAGCCCAACGCCGATCCAGGTGTAAACGATACCCCCCGGAATAATGCCCAGCGCCGTCGTGATCAGAAAATTGCGAAATTTGACGCCCACCAGCGCAGGCACCAGATTGGCCACAAAGAACGGCACAACCGGGACAAGCCGCAGCAGGAACAGCACCGAGATTTCGTTCTCGCGCAACCTGTCTTTCAGCTTCCCAATCGTCCCCTTTGAAGCATCCAGCCGGGCCGTCAAAGCATTGCCCAACCCCCAGCGGGCAGCCAAAAAGATGGCCGATGCGCCAATAGTGGCCGAAAATACATTGAACACCGTTCCGGCAAACAGTCCAAACAGGAACCCACCTGTCATCGAGGCGACAGCAGCCCCGGGCAGCGAAAACGCGACGATTACGATATAGACGGCAACGAACCCGGCCACCATGGCCCAATAGTTTGCGTCCCGCCACGCCAGCAACGCTTCGCGGTTGTCGCGCAGGGTTTCGAAAGTCAGGTAATCACCCAGCGTGAAAAACCCCACCGCGGCGACACCGAGAATCACCAGCAAGGGGATATGACGCGCCAACCCGTTTCGTGGAGCGTGGCTTGTTTCGGACATCTGGCCTTCCGGTTCTTCTTGCTTCATCTTACGCCCAACATGCGCTGCTTGCGCTTTTGGCAACAGGGGGTTCACGGGGCCTTGATCTATGTGGCCGCGAACGTGACAGTTTCAGACGATAATCGACCGATTTGAAATCTTTTCTGCATCCGGTTTACAGAATTGTTGCAAAAGCCGCGAAAACCGGACCGTTGGGGTTTGACTTACACTTCGCTTGGCAGTAGAGGACGGGCTTCGAACACTAGGGCCAGGCGAATCCGCGCCGCACCCGACCGCTATAGATTGGAGACGGAGCGATGAAACGCACCTATCAGCCTTCGAACCTGGTTCGCAAACGCCGCCACGGTTTCCGCGCGCGCATGGCCACCAAAGCCGGCCGCAAGATCCTGAACGCACGCCGCGCCCGCGGCCGCAAATCGCTGAGCGCGTAAAACCGCCCACCGATCAGGGTATGAACATGACGCCGCCGGAGGCCCCTGAGGATGGTAAGAACCACCCCGGGAATACGCCCCCGGCGGCTTCTGTTTGTCTACCCACATCCCTGACGATCCTGAAAAAAAGAGCCGATTTCCTGAAAGCCGCCCGCGCGCGCAGGCAGGGAACGTCTTCGATGATGGTGCAGGCCCGCAGACGCGCTCCGGATGAAGCGGTGGGGCTGCGCGTTGGCTTTACCTGCTCAAAGAAAGTCGGCAACGCCGTGGCCCGCAATCGTGCCAAGCGCCGCCTGAGAGAAGTCGCACGGGCCGTCTTGCCTGTGTCTGGTCTTGAAGGTTGGGACTATGTGCTGATCGGGCGGGCTGATGTAACCGCCGATCTTCCTTATGACGTCCTGCTGAGCGACTTGCGGTATGCGCTTCGCAAAGTGCATGCGGATCGCAAATGACCTTTCTGTCCCATATCGTCGCCCTGCCCGTTCGCGCGTACCGGCTGATTTTCAGCCCCTGGGTTGGTTTCAACTGCCGCTATCAGCCCACATGCTCGGCCTATGCACTGGAAGCATTGGAAAAACATGGCGCGATCCGGGGATCGTGGCTGGCTGCACACCGGATATGCCGATGCCACCCCTGGGGCGGTGACGGTTACGATCCGGTGCCCGACAATTCCGACCCTTAAATCAACGCCAGGTTGCCGCGGTCGGTGAAGCTGCGGGTCGGAATGACCTCTCGGTCCAGTTTCCCCATCAACGTATGGTGCAAGTCTTCGAAAAACCGAGGCGAATCAAAATACCAATTGTGTGTCGCCGAAGGCCCATCCCCGTATTCATCGCGGGTATTCTTGAAATGGGACCCGCAATACAGATTGACCGCTTTCTCAGGCCGGTCGTTTGGCATTCCGACACGGCCCAGTCGGCGCGATACTCCGACACGCTTGACCTCTGAAATCGACAAAACCTCGTCAAAGGGGCTGTAATAGCATGTCAGCCTGGTACAACGTCGCATCAGAGAGGACGTCTTGGAACTGCCGTCACGGAACGATTTCGCGGATACATCCGCCGCGACAAACGCGATCTGACTGGTCATCCAGCTGTGTTGCGCGGTTTCATGGTCGTCATCGGCATAATCCATGGCTTCGCGCACCAAGAACGTGCCCATGGAATGCGCCAGAACATGGACGTTATACCGGCAATCCGCGGTCTGCATCCTGGACAGCCGCGTGATCCCGTGACTGAACAATTTTTCTGCCGCACGCCGCGCGTCAGCCCGGTCAACGTTATAGCCCAGAACCGATCCATCGCTTGGCCAATCATAGCTGATGACCACACCGTTAAAGCCATGCGCCTCGAGACCGGTGCGTATTTTGCGGTGACGTTCCAGCATCTGATATTGCTCGGTATTGAACCCGTGCACGAAGACGACAATATGCCCATTCTCGGTAGCCGTCGCCCCGGCTTCGGCCTGAATCCGGCTTATCCATTGAGACTGCGGTATTTCATGCTGCCGTGCCGGTTGCCCGACATTTCCCGGAATAGCCAGATATCGCGCGGCACCCATCTTGTTTGAATAGTGATCGCCGCTGCGGGCGCGGACCGAAAAGAAGTAGTCCATAATATACCTCCTGAAAAATACGCGCAGGGTAACACGGGTGCAACTACGCTCCAAACGCGGTTGATCCTGCTTCTACGCCTTGCCCGGGCCTTCGGTCCACTGTAACCACGGCGCATGTTTGATGATGCAGACGATATCCACCCCCTGTTTGCCGGCGCGCCCTCGACAACCGAGTTCAAGAAGCTGCGCAAACGTATTGTGCGCCAGACCCGTGAAGCGATCGAGCAATACGGGATGGTGGATCCGTCCGCCCACGACAAGGATGGCAAGCCACCCCGCTGGCTGGTCTGTCTTTCGGGTGGCAAGGACAGCTATACATTGCTGGCCGTTCTCTACGAGCTCAAATGGCGGGGCCTGTTGCCTGTCGATCTGCTGGCCTGCAATCTGGATCAGGGCCAGCCGGGCTTTCCGGCCACGGTCCTGCCCGAGTTTCTGGGTCGAATGGACGTACCGCATCGGGTCGAATATCAGGACACATATTCCGTTGTGATGGACAAGGTCCCGCAGGGCCGGACCTTTTGCGCCCTGTGTTCCCGTTTGCGCCGTGGCAACCTCTATCGCATCGCGCGCGAGGAGGGATGCTCGGCGGTCGTTCTGGGGCACCACCGCGACGATATCCTTGAGACGTTTTTTATGAACCTGTTCCACGGCGGTCGTCTTGCCACGATGCCGCCGAAACTGGTGAACGAAGAAGGCGATCTTTTTGTATTCCGCCCGCTCGCCCATGTCGCCGAAGCCGATTGCGAGAAATTTGCAAAGGCGATGCAATACCCGATCATTCCCTGTGACCTGTGCGGCAGTCAGGATGGGTTGCAGCGCCAGCAGGTCAAACAGATTCTGGATCAATGGGAAAAGAACAGCCCGGGTCGGCGACAGGTTATGTTCCGAGCGTTAACAAATGCGCGGCCATCGCACCTTCTGGATGGAAAGCTATTTGATTTCATTAACCTTTCGCTAAATTCCAACGAAAATTCCGGGAATTTGGAAGAGATTCCGCTTCTGCGTTAACGACTGACTCAGACTGGTTTCATAGGCTTTGCCTTGTGCAGATCATGCCCAAGGCCAGAAAGCTGATGCGGAACCATCCCCTTACCGACCGTTTTGTCCATTCGTTGAAAACCGTTCTGGGCGGCCCAGCCGCGCTGGCCTTTGTTCCGGCGCTTTGTCTGAGTGCATTCTGGATTGGGGGTGAACAGGCCCTGGTTGCACTGGCCCTGATTTTGCCTCTGATCGTCGCAGGCATCAATGCGTTCGCAGCCAATCCGTCGCGTAAGGGGCTTTGGCGTCCAGGCGGTCTGCTGTCAAAGGACCAGTTTGAAACAGTTTTGGAGAAGGTATTTGCCGACGCCCGCCTGAAGGGGGAAAACTCGGCCTGTTTCGCGGTGGTTCTGGATGACTTTACGCAATTGCTTGATCTGCACGGACAGGCGGCGGCAAACCACGTTGCACAGCAATTCTGCTCGCGCGTTTTGTCCATGATCCGCTCAAATGATTGCGCAACCCGGATGGGTGGAAACAGGATGATGGTTGTTCTGCACCCGGCACGGCAACTGGATTTGGAAGCTTGTATTCAGATGTCGGGCCGTATGCAAAACGCCGTAGAAGATCCCATCATGCTGAATGGTACCGGCGTGTATATGTCCTGTTCCATCGGCTTTTGCCTGAGCAGCAATATCACTGACGGCTCTGCAATCGATTGGCAGGAGGCCGCAAATAACGCCCTTTTGGAGGCACAACAAAACGGGCCATCCACGATTCGCGCTTTTTCCTCTCAGACGCGCAGACGGGCACAGGTCAGGATCAACTTGCGCAAAGAATTCGAAGCGGCGCTGGACAGCGGTGAGATCCGTCCATGGTTTCAACCCCAGATCTCAACCGATACCGGGCGTATCAGCGGGTTTGAAGCTCTGGCCCGCTGGGAACATCCGAAAAAAGGGGTTCTTGCCCCCAATGTGTTCCTGCCCTTTGCCGAACAGGCCGAACTGATGGACCGGTTGGGTCAGGCCATGCGGCATCATTCCTTTTCCGCAATGCGCGACTGGGATCGGTCCATGCTGTCGGTGCCGCGCATCGGGATCAACTTTTCATCTGACGAACTGCGCAATCCGGGCCTGATCGACCGTCTGAAATGGGAACTGGATCAATTCGATCTGACCCCTGACAGGCTGGCGGTCGAGGTGTTGGAGACCGTGTTCTCCAGACGGCCCGACGATGTCATAACCCGCAACGTCACCGGGCTTGCCGCAATGGGGTGCTGTATTGATCTGGACGATTTCGGGACAGGACATGCCTCGATCGGTTCTATCAAACGGTTCAACGTATCGCGCATCAAGATCGACAGGTCTTTTGTTGCCAAAGCGGATCTGGACCCAAGCCAGCAACAGCTTGCCAGCGCCATTCTGATGATGGCAGAACGTTTGCATCTGGAAACTCTGGCCGAAGGTGTCGAAACGCCGGGTGAGCACGCTTTGATGGCCCAACTGGGTTGCGATCATGTTCAGGGATTTGGCATCGGCAAGCCCATGCCATTCGAAAAAACCAAGGATTGGATCACGTCTTACCGCAACAAGGTCGACGGTGTTCCCAAAATCGGGCGGAAAACGCGGTAGGGAACCGGAAATCGCGGTAAAGAAGACCCCTCCGTGACGAAATGACGGGCGATTCCGCTTGACCTTTGGGTCTGCACTCTGTTGAACCCTGCGGGTGTCTTTCACTGCTCAAGGTGGCTGTCCCCGATGGACGATCAGAACAAGAACCTTATCCTCGCAACCGCGCTCAGCTTTATCGTGATCCTGGTCTGGTTCGTGCTGTTCCCCCCTCCGGAACAGACGACAACCCCGGATCAGGCTGAAGTAACCAGCGTCGAAGGCAGTGAGGTTCAGACGCCCAGTGCGGCCGACACCAGTACTGTCGGAGAGGCAACTGCGGCAGCTGCCGAAGCTGAACCCGAGGCCGAAGCGCCCCGCATCAATATCGACACGCCCCGCCTGACCGGTAGCCTGTCGCTTGCTGGCGGTCGGATCGACGAGCTGTCATTGAAAGACTACAAGGTCTCGCTGGCCGAGGATTCTCCGATTGTCGAGTTGTTGTCGCCAGTCGGATCGCAATCCGCCTATTACGCCCTCTATGGCTGGGCTCCTGGCGCGGGCCTGACCGGTGCAGATGTTCCCGGACCAAATACCATCTGGACGCTTGAGCAGGGCGAAACCCTGGGTGTTGACACACCTGTGACGCTGGCCTGGGAAAACGGCAATGGACTGACGTTCCGCCGCACCATCGCGGTTGACGAGAACTACATGTTCACGGTCACGCAATCTGTCGAAAACGCCACCGGGGTTGAAATTGGATTGGCACCTTATGGCATTCTTGCGCGCCACGGCATTGGCGAAGACGGGGACCTGCCGGACCTGAAGAACTTCTTCATTCTGCATGAGGGTGTGATCGGTATGGCCGACGGCACTCTGACCGAAGTGGACTATGGCGACGTTCGTGATTTCGATATCGACCCGGACGAGCGCGCTCAGGCCGAGGTGTTTCAGGTCAAGGAAAACGGCTGGATCGGGTTCACTGATCACTTCTGGATGACCACGCTGATCCCGGAACCCGGTTCTGCGTTCAAGGCGGCTGCCAAATACGACTCGCGTCGCAAGATTTACCAGACAGAAACGGTACTTCCGACGCTGACCGTGGCACCGGGTGCGACCGAGCAGGTGACAACCCAGCTGTTTGCGGGTGCAAAAGAGTGGGAGACCATCCGCGAATACCAGGCTGACGGTGTGCAGAAATTCATCGACAGCATCGACTGGGGCTGGTTCTTCTTCCTGACCAAGCCGATTTTCTGGCTGCTGCACAACATTCATGCACTGATCGGCAATATGGGTTGGTCCATTATCGGCCTGACGCTGATCATCAAGGCAATCCTGTTCCCGCTGGCCTTCAAATCCTACGTCTCGATGGCGAAGATGAAGGAACTGCAGCCGCAGATGGAAGCCCTGAAGGAAGCCGCGGGCGACGATCGTCAGAAGATGCAACAGGGCATGATGGAGCTGTACAAGAAGGAAAAGGTGAACCCCGCTGCCGGTTGTTTGCCGATCCTGTTACAGATCCCGATCTTCTTTTCACTGTACAAGGTGATCTTCGTCACGATCGAACTGCGTCAGGCACCGTGGTTCGGCCCCTTCCAGGACCTGAGCGCACCTGACCCGACCTCGATCATGAACCTCTTTGGCTTGCTACCCTGGGCCGGCCCGCAGCCGGACACCCTGATGGCGCTTATCTTTATCGGTATTCTGCCGCTGCTGCTGGGAATCTCGATGTGGCTGCAACAGAAATTGAACCCGGCACCAACCGATGCCACACAAGCGATGATCTTCGCGTGGATGCCGTGGGTCTTCATGTTCATGCTGGGCGGTTTTGCCAGCGGTCTGGTCGTGTACTGGATTGCGAACAACACGATCACCTTTACCCAACAGTATCTGATCATGCGCAGTCAGGGCTATACGCCGGACGTGTTCGGAAACATCAAATCCGGATTTAAGCGATTGCCGAACACGGACAAGAAATGAGCGGAACAGTTTCAGGCCTTTGGCGTCACCCGATCAAAAGCCATGGGCGTGAAGCCTTGAGCCAGATTACCCTCAACCCCGGGCAGACCATGCCCGGGGATCGCGTTTGGGCCGTTGCCCATGAAGCGGCCAAGACCGACGGAACGGAATGGGCCCCGTGTGTGAATTTCAGTCGCGGTTCAAAAGCCCCCAAGCTTATGGCGATTTGGGCGAAACTGGACGGCGAGCAGGTCACGTTGCACCACCCGGACCGCCCGAATCTGAGCTTTCATCCTGACACAGAAGAATCGGTTTTCCTGGACTGGGTAAAACCGCTTATGCCCTCGGATCGCGCTGCGTCCGCCCGAATTGTCCGGGTGCCCGGGCGCGGCATGACCGATACCGATTTCCCGTCAATCAGCCTGTGCAACATGGCCTCTCATCGCGCTGTTGAACAAAAGCTGGGCCAGTCTTTATCTGCGGCACGGTGGCGGGGAAACATCTGGTTCGAAGGCCTGCCTGAGTGGGATGAATTCGACTGGCTGGGCCGTGACCTTCGCATTGGCGAAACCGTACTCCGGGTTCGCGAGCGTATCATTCGCTGTCTGGCCACCACTGCAAATCCGGAAACCGGCGAACGCGACGCGGATACTCTGGGCGCGCTGAACAGCTGGGATCATCAGGATTTCGGTGTCTATGCAGAAGTCATTCAGGGTGGTGAAATCCGCCTGAATGATACGCTGGAGTTGCTATGACCACGCTTCCGTTTCCGCTGGCCGAAGAGCCGGATGACTTCGCCAAAGAACGCGGTCGCAAACTGTTTGCCGGCCCGTCTGAATTTATCAAAGGCGTGGTCGCCATGACGGGCCTGCCCGCCCCTGACCGGTTGGAGGTTTGCTTTGCCGGGCGCTCGAATGTCGGCAAATCCAGCCTGATCAACGCGCTAACCGGAACCAAGGGTCTGGCGCGTGCCTCGAACACACCTGGCCGCACGCAAGAAATCAACTTCTTCACGCAAGGCCCAGACCTCTATCTGGTGGACCTGCCGGGCTATGGGTATGCCAATGCACCGGTTAACGTGGTTGAAAAATGGCAGAAGCTTCTCAAGCAATACCTGAGCGGTCGTCAGACACTGCGCCGTGCCTTTGTCCTGATCGACGCGCGACACGGGGTAAAACCGGTCGACGCTGAAATCATGAAATTGCTGGATACCAGTGCCGTGACCTTTCAATGCGTCCTTACTAAGGCCGACAAGGTCAAGGCCAACGAGCGCGAGAAGGTTCTGGAACAAACCCGTGCGGCTTTGTCCAAACATCCCGCAGCATTCCCGGAAATCGTCCTGACCTCGTCCGAAAAAGGCGACGGGATTCCGACCCTGCGCTCGATCATTGCGCATCTGGAATAGCTTCGCCCTTGGCAGCGCGGTGCAAAGGCCCTAACACGGACGGTCAGAGGGACCTTAGCAATGAAGACACGTGACATGAACCGGGACTGGATCGCCACCGCAGCAACCCTGAACAGCGCATTGCCCTATCTGCAGCGCTATGATGGGGCCATCGTCGTCATAAAGCTGGGCGGGCATGCCATGGGCAGTGACGAGGCGATGGAGAGCTTTGCCCGCGATGTCGTCTTGATGCGGCAGGTCGGCGTGAACCCGGTTGTTGTGCATGGCGGTGGTCCAATGATCAACGCGATGCTGGACAAGCTTGATATCCAGTCCGACTTTGTGAACGGCAAGCGCGTGACCGACACGGCAACCGTCGAAGTTGTCGAGATGGTTCTGTCTGGCTTGGTGAACAAGCGCATCGTTCAGGCGATCAATGGTCAGGGCGGCTCGGCCGTGGGTTTGTCGGGAAAGGATGCAAACCTGATGATCTGCGACCAGACGGATGCGTCTCTGGGTTATGTCGGCACCCCTTCCGAGATGAACCCGAAAATCCTGCATGATCTGTTCTCGCATGATGTGATCCCGGTAATCGCCCCGCTGGGTGCGGGGCGTGAGGGTGAAACGTTCAACGTGAATGGCGATACGGCAGCCGGGGCGATAGCCTCGGCATTGAAAGCTGACCGCCTTCTGCTGCTGACTGATGTCTCGGGCGTCAAGAACGCGGCGGGCGACGTGGTGACCGAGCTGAAAGCCGGCCAGATCCGCGAGATGACCCGCGAAGGCACCATCGCGGGCGGTATGATCCCCAAGACCGAAACTGCCCTCGATGCCCTGCACAGCGGCGTTCGGGCCGTCGTGATACTTGACGGGCGCGCGCCAAATGCGGTTCTGCTTGAACTGTTCACGGAACATGGCGCCGGGTCGCTGATACGGCCAGACTGATCGCAGCAACAGCCGAGGGAAGATGACAGACCTTGCGCAACCTTCCTCAGTTCCGGATGCGGAAACCTATGGCCGCGTAGAACATGCGGCGCGTCAGGCGGGGTTGATTGTCATGGGTGCGCTGCATCCTCATCGCGTGGCGGCCCGGCAACTTGACACTGGCACGCTGGTCTTGCTGGGCGCGGGTCCTGATTTCTGGCCTGCTCTGAAAGCCTCGCCCGAATGGCGGGGGCCTGATCCAGTAGACCGCTGGTCAACCAGAGTCGTCGGCCAGATGGCACATGCGTTCGGTGCACAGGCCTATTTCCCCTTTGGTGGTCCGCCCTATGCGCCATTCATCGACTGGGCCCTGAAATCGGGACGCACTTTCAGCAGCCCGGTGGGGGCCTTGGTACATGACACGGTCGGCATGATGATCTCATATCGCGGCGCACTGCATTTCGCCCATGAGCTTGCGATCCCCGAGGCGTCCGGCGTTTCCCCCTGTGACACCTGCGCCGCACCGTGCACGACGGCCTGCCCTGTCGGCGCGCTGAACGCGCAAAACTTCTATGACATCGCAGCCTGCCACAACCATCTTGATACCGCTAAGGGGCAGTCCTGCATGACGGGCGGCTGTCTGGCCCGCCTCGCTTGCCCGCTCAGCGCTGGCGCAGGGCGCGACCCCGAACAATCAGCCCATCATATGATGGCCTTTCACCCGTCGTGACCCGCACCCTGATCCTGACGCGTCACGCCAAATCCAGCTGGGACAATCCGGGACTTGGCGACCATGAACGCCCCCTGAACAAGCGTGGGCGCAGGTCTGCCCCCGCCATTGGTGCATGGCTGCGCGATAACGGCTGGCTGCCGGAAGAAGTGCTAAGCTCGACGTCAACCCGCACCCGCGAGACATGGGCCCGGATGGGGTTAAAGGCCGATAAGGTCCGCTTTCACAAATCGCTCTACCACGACGCCGATGCCGAAGACATGTTGCGCGAGTTAGCAGGTGCCACGGAACCGACTGTGTTGATGCTGGGCCATAACCCCGGAATCGCCGAATTCGCCAACCGCCTTGTGCAACGGCCGCCGGATCACATGCGCTTTTTCGACTATCCGACTTGTGCAACCACTGTGATGAAATTCGACGCCGACAGCTGGTCAGACGTGCGCTGGCATATGGGCGCGGTGCTGGGCTTCACCACTGCGCGTGAGTTGCTGGAATAGAAAAAGGCGGGGCAAAACCCCGCCTTTCCACTATCTTGAAACGTTCAGTGTCCCAGAATCTGGCTGAGGAACAGCTTGGTCCGCTCGCTTTGCGGGTTGTTGAAGAACTCTTCAGGTTCGTTCTGTTCCACGATCTGACCGGCATCCATAAAGATCACGCGGTTGGCGACCTGACGGGCAAAGCCCATCTCGTGGGTCACACAGAGCATGGTCATGCCTTCTTCGGCCAGTTCGATCATGGTGTCGAGCACCTCTTTGATCATCTCGGGGTCCAACGCTGATGTCGGTTCATCGAACAACATGATCCGCGGCATCATGCACAGCGAGCGGGCGATCGCCACACGCTGCTGCTGACCACCCGAAAGCTGACCAGGATACTTGTCGGCCTGCTCGGGGATTTTCACCTTTTCAAGGAAATGCATCGCGCGCTCTTCGGCCTCTTTCTTAGGCGTCTTGCGCACCCAGATCGGGGCCAGCGTGCAGTTCTCCAAAATGGTCAGGTGCGGGAACAGGTTGAAGTGCTGGAACACCATGCCAACCTCGGACCGGATCTTGTCGATGTTCTTGAGGTCATTCGACAGCTCGGTCCCATCCACGATGATCGTGCCCTGCTGGTGTTCCTCCAGCGCGTTCAGGCAGCGGATCAGGGTAGATTTCCCTGACCCGGACGGACCCGCAATAACAATCCGCTCGCCCTGATTGACGGTCAGATTGATGTCGCGCAGCACGTGAAAGGACCCGTACCACTTGTTCATGTTGGTGATTTCGATGGCGACCTCGTCGCTCACCTGCATTTTGGAACGGTCGATTTCGCGGTCAATTGCAAGTTCAGACATGTGTTGAACTCCTTAACGATGATCCGTGGCAAGGCGACGCTCGAGCCACTGAGAATATTGAGAGATGCCGTAACAGACGACGAAGAACAGAAGCGCGGCAAAGCCCAGAAGCTCCCAATAGACGCCGTTCCATTCGGTTGACGCCAGGATGGGACCCCGGATCATGCCCACCAGATCGAACATCGAAATGACCGAAACTAGTGTGGTGTCCTTGAACAGGCCCACGGCCACGTTCACAATCCCGGGGATCGAGATCTTCAGCGCCTGCGGCAGGATGATCAGCCGCATCGCCTGCGGGTAATCAAGGCCCAGACTGTCTGCTGCTTCGTACTGCCCACGTGGAAGCGCGGCCAGACCGCCGCGGATCACCTCGGCGATATAGGCGGCTGAGAACATGGTGATCATGATCACAACGCGCAGGAACAGATCGACAGTGCTGTCAGGCGGGAAAAAGTAGGCCAGCATCACCGAAGCTACGAACAGCAGCGTGATCAGAGGCACGCCGCGGATGAATTCGATGAAGATGACACAAACCCACTTGATCAGCGGCATATCCGACTGACGACCCAGCGCCAGCGCGATACCCAGCGGCACCGACAGCGACACACAGGTCACACCCAGCATCATGTTCAGCATGAATCCACCCAGGTCACGGCTGGGAACGTAAGTCAACCAAGCGTTTTCTGACGCGCCTTCAGGGATCAGTACTGCGCCGACATTCCAGACTATCAGTGCAATGACGATGGCACCAAAGAACCCGGCGGCAAAGCTGTTCTTACCCAATTTCTGGAACACCGTACCCGCAGCGATACAGCCCACCAGCGCAACCAACGGCGCAAGGATTGTACCACCCCAGATCAGCCAGAACGCGATAAACGGGTAAAGCCCGGTAAAGATCAGCAGCTTGCGCGGTAGATCGAAAAACAGCACAGGGGCAAAGGCCACCAACATCAGCACAAAGGCCAGATTCGGGCGCCAGTATTCTTCGGCCGGGTATTTAAAGCCGTAGATCAGTTGCGGCCAACGTTCAGTCAGAACCGCGAAGCACGCACCAGTCTTACCTGCCAGAATTTCGCGGCATTCCGCCAGCGAGTTCGCATTCCAAACTCCATTCAGAATCCACGGTAGCGTGTTCTTCAAAATGAGGTAGATCAGGATCAGCGAGATCACCGTCAGGATCGTGTTAGCCACACCCGAGAACAAGTTCTCGCGCATCCACTTGGCCACACCGACCTCGTTTGCTGGGGGCGGTGAGGGGGGGATTGTACCTTCGGCCACGAAGGCGATCGAGTTCGTCGTTTGATCACTCATGGCTCAGCGCTCCTTCAACTTGACGGATGCGTTGTAGATGTTCATCACCATCGAAATCAGCAGCGAGGCTGTCAGGTAGAACAGCATCAGCAGCAGAACACATTCGATTGCACGACCTGTCTGGTTAAGCGTGATACCACCCAGCGTTGCGGTGATATCCGCATAGCCCACGGCAATCGCCAGCGACGAGTTTTTGGTGATGTTCAGGTACTGCGAGATCAGTGGCGGGATAATCACCCGCAACGCCTGCGGCAGGACCACGAGGTTCATGATCCGTCCAGGGCGAAGACCCAGCGCCGCGGCAGCCTCGGTCTGACCTTTGTTGATCGCTTGAATACCCGCACGTACGTTTTCGGCAATGAAGGCACCGGTGTAAATCGACAGGGCGAACCACAATGCGATTAGTGGTGCACCGATTTGAAGACCCCCGCGCAGATTAAATCGGTTGGCCAAAGGATCAGGCAGGTCCCATGACAGTCCCAACAAAAATAGAACAACGATAACCGGCAAGAACCAAATCGCAGCGTTCAACAGCAGGGTGTTCGGTCTGACGCCTGTTTCCTCTTGTTTGATCTGGGCGTTTTTTTTCACTAACCGCGTAGAGAAATAGGACGCGACCAATACTGCAATTACAAGCAACCAGTTCGCAACGCCGCCAAAACCACCTGTAAAGTAGGGAAGCGGTACGTAAATTCCCCGGTTGGTGAAGGCAAAGAGTCCGAGCACCATTCCACGATCGGCATCTTCACCCAAATAGGCCCTTGGTGCGGGCATCGTAGCGGTGATGATGAAGAAGATGATAAGGATCCAGATCAGAACCGGAATATTCCGGAAGATCTCGACATAAAACGCCATCAGCTTTGAGATTAGCCAGTTGTTGGACAAGCGCAGAACACCCGCGAGAACACCAAAGATGGTCGCGGTTATGCAGGCCAGAAAGGCGACCAGCAGCGTATTGAGAATACCCACAATCGCCGCCCGCCCATGAGAGGCCTGGCTGTCATATTCAATGAGGCGTTGGTTGATATCGTACCCAGACGGATCGCCAAGGAATGAATAGGAAATGTTAAGGCCAGCGGCCCTGAGGTTCTGGATCAGGTTGTTGCCCAGATACCAGATGCTAAGCGCAATAACGATTGCCGCAATCACCTGAAATGTCATCGAGCGATAGCGGGTATCGTTTATGAGCATCGACAGCCGAAAATCAGCTTTCGGCGGGTCAGTCATAGTCGACATATTTTGGAATCCCCGTGGCTTGCGGACTTTGTTTTTGTGGCGAGGTTGTCCCCGCTCTGCGTCCGTTCGCGTAAGTTTTGGTGAAAAAGGGCGCAGGTTGCCCTGCGCCCTTCTCCGTCGATATTAGCGGAACGGCGGCGAGTACAGCAGGCCGCCTTCGGTCCACTGTGCGTTCAGGCCGCGTGCCAGACCAATCGGGGTTTCTTCACCGATGTTCTTGGCAAACACTTCGCCATAGTTGCCGCCGGCTTTGATCGCCTTGGCTGCCCAGTCAGCGTTCAGACCCAGCATCTCGCCCAGGGTGCCTTCGGTACCCAGCAGGCGGTTGATTTCGGGGTTTTCGGTGCCAGCGGCCAGTTCATCGATATTGGCCGAGGTTACGCCCAGTTCTTCAGCCGAGATCAGCGCGTTCAGAGTCCAGCGCACAACGTCGCCCCACTCGTGGTCGCCGTGACGGACCAGCGGGCCCAGCGGCTCTTTCGAGATGATTTCAGGCAGCAGGATGTGATCACCGGGGTTTTCGAATGTGGCGCGGGTTGCCGCCAGACCCGAAGCGTCGGTGGTGTAAACGTCACATGCGCCAGCCAGGTACTGCTGCTGTGCTTCGGCGTTGGTTTCGATCGGAACCGGTTCGTAGCTGATGTTGTTCGAACGGAAGAAGTCCGCCAGGTTCAGCTCGGTTGTGGTGCCGGTCTGGATACAAACGGTTGCGCCGTCCAGTTCCTTGGCCGAGCTTACGCCCAGTGCCTTGGGAACCATAAAGCCCTGACCGTCATAGTAGTTCACACCGGTGAATTCGAACTTCAGGTCGACGTCGCGGCTGAAGGTCCAGGTGGTGTTCCGCGCCAGCATGTCGATCTCGCCCGAGGCCAGAGCGGTAAAACGTGTCTTACCGGTGGTCGGAACGAATTCTACCGCGCTTGCATCGCCCAGAACAGCAGCAGCAACGGCACGGCACAGAGATACGTCAAAGCCCTGCCATTCGCCATTGGCGTCAGGAGCAGCAAAGCCAACCAGACCGGTGGTCACACCACAGTTCAGCTTGCCGCGCGCTTTAACGTCGTCAACGGTCCCTGCCACGGCTGCGCCAGCAGCAAGACCGGCAATCGTTGCCGCGCCCAAGATTACGGATTTTTTCATTTTTACCTCTTCCTGATTTCCCGCCCCATCAGAGGCGGCTCTGCCCGGCAAGTGGATGCCGGATAGGTTACTCCAAAGGTGTCTCCCCTTTAGTGGCACTGAGTTTGGGCGTATTCATAAACAAACGTCAAGGGTCGGATCATCGAAAACGATGGATCAGACCCCAACCAATTTGAACATTTGGCCAAAAATCGGAAAATAAGGATCAAACCGACATATCAAAGAAGCGTTTAGCATGCAGAAATGCGGCTTTCTTCGTTTCGGCAACCGCATGGGCCTCGTCATCGTGACCCCATTGTTCGATCTGCCAGGTTTCGTCCAGCCTCGAAATGCGCCATATTTCGGCCGGTTCGCGCCAATCCATGGCCGCCGCAAACCCGAGAATCAATGACCCTGACAAGCTGACCAGATCGTGGAACGCCGCCAGTTGAAACGCATCCAGCGCATGGACGCGAGCACGCAGCGCCGACAGGGCAGCGGCAGATTGCGGCTTGTGCAACACACCTATAACCGGCTGCAAGCGAGCAGACAGCGCAGCCTCGGCCCAGTCCAGTGCCGGATCCCATTCGGCGCTTTGACGTTCCTGCAACTCTGTTGGATGTGTCGCTCGATAGCACAGCAGATCAGAATCGCCGTAATCCGCAAGCATATCGGCAACTTCCCCGTGCTGGGACCGAACCTTGTCGATTGCCGCATTCGCCGAACGGGTGCATGGCATCGTCGACGGATCTACCTCTTTCTGCTGGGCATCCCATTCTGACGCAACCGCTTCGGCCATGGCGCGGGTCGGCAGGATCAACGCCGCTTTGGCAGGGGTCTTGACGCGGCGGCCATCCAGTTCAACCGTAAACCCGCCGTCGACCTCGGTAATCCGGCTTTCTTTCCAGAAGCGTTTCGGTTTCCAGTCACTCATGTTTCAGTTCCATATCCCGGCCAGCGCAGTGGGCAACTGGTCAAAGGTCTCAATCACGCAGAAGGCCGAGGTCAAAGCAGACCGATCATGGTACCCCCATGCCACGCCGATGCCGCGCACCCCGGCAGCGGCAGCCATGTCCATGTCATAGCTTGTATCGCCGACCATCACCGCGCAGTCGGATTCGACACCGGTCTCGGCCAACGCGGCCTGCACCATGGAAGGATGCGGTTTCGACGGATGGTGGTCGGCGACCTGCCGGGTGACGAAGTAGCGCTCAAGCCCATGCACTTCGATCAACGCATCAAGTCCGCGCTTGGATTTGCCGGTTGCCACCCCAAGAAGCACTTCGGGTACGGCGTGCAAGGCTTCAATCGCCTCTCGCGCGCCGGGATAGAGCGGAGAGCTGGCAGCGCCCAAATCCAAGCGATGCGCGTGATAAGCTTCCTTGTACCCTTCAACGAGATCGTTCTGTACCGAGGAAGGTTGGTCCGGCACCAATCGTGCGATGGCATGTGGCAGGGACAGCCCGACAATGGACAGGATCACCTCTCGCGTCGGTACAGGTACCGACGCGGCCTGAAAGCTGGTGGTCATGGCGTGAACGATACTGCCCTGACTGTCGACCAGAGTGCCATCGACATCAAATAGAACCAGCCGCAGGGGTGCGCTCATTGCAGCGCCTCAAACGGGTCGTCGGCGGCCAGATCCTCGGTCCAGCCGAAGGTGTCCCAGCTGTGTTTCATATGTTCTGGCAAGGGCGCTGTCACGGTCACAGGTTTGCGCGTGATCGGATGCAGGAATGACAGTCGCCGCGCGTGCAGATGCAGCTTTTTGCTGATGATCCCACCCAATTGTGCGCCCCAGCCATCACCCAGGTTTTCCTGCCCCGAGCCACCGTATTTGCCGTCGCCTATGATCGGATGCCCGATCGCTGCCATATGCGCGCGCAGTTGGTGGGTGCGGCCCGTGATTGGCTCCATCGCCACCCAAGCGGCGCGCCCGGCCACCCGGTAGAGGGTCGCATAATGTGTATGTGCCCGTTTCGCACCGGGGGTGCTGTCGATCTCGTTCATATGGACGGGGATCATCTTTTCACCCTCGCCGTGGGCGCCATGACCGGCTGCTTTCACAAGACCCGTCTTGATTTCACCCAGATATGGCGTGGGAACACCTGCAACCAGCGCCCAGTAAATCTTGCGTGTATCGCGGTGACGGAAAGCGGCTGTTAGCCCCTTCGCGGCTTCACGCGTGCGGGCCAGCAGCAGAACACCTGACGTATCCTTGTCCAGGCGGTGAACCAGACGCGGGTTTTCGTCATACCCAAACCGCAACGCCTCGGACAGGCTGTCGACATGCCGGGTCTGCCCGCTGCCGCCCTGTACCGGCAGGCCCTGCGGCTTGTTCAGGGCCAGAATGTGATCATCACTGTAGATCACGCAGGACTGGATCATCTTGGCATCCGCATCCGAGATACGATGCTTGACCTCAACCGGTTTGTGATCAGGCCCCGGCAATGGCGGCACACGAACCACCTGCCCGACCTCCAATCGGGTCGAGGCCTTGGCCCGGCTGCCATCCACACGCAGTTCTCCCTTGCGGCACATCTTTTCGATGCGGCCCTGGCTGACATGCGGGAACAGGCGGCGCAACCAGCGGTCCACACGCTGATCGCCGTCCCCTTCAGCGACTGTAATCATCTGTACGCCACTCATGCCATTGCCCCTTGCGCCGCGCGGGTGATCCGCCCGGATTGCGTCTTTGTCCGTGTCCCAGAAATCATGGGGGTCTCTCGCGCGCAACGCGGCAAGAGTCAAGGTATCAGACAGGAACCTTTGGCGTTCGTGGGGGCTCAGCGCCACCCGCCACTTCTCGGCGCGGTCAATACATTCCCAGCCAGCCTAGCTGTTGCGCTGGGTCCGAAGCTTGGCGAAGTAATCGAGGCGCTTTTTCAGCTCACGCTCGAACCCGCGCTCGACCGGTTGATACAAAACCGGGCGTTTCATCGTTTCGGGAAAATAGTTCTGACCGGAAAACCCGTCTTCGGCGTCATGGTCATACGCATAGCCAGCACCATATCCCTGATCCTTCATCAGTGATGTGGGGGCATTCAGGATATGTTTGGGTGGTGGCTCGCTGCCTGATTGCTTGGCCAGCCGCATCGCTGCCTTATAGCCGACATAAGCACCGTTGGATTTCGGGGCCAGGGCCAGATAGACCAGCGCCTGCGCCAGCGCCAGCTCACCTTCGGGAGAGCCGAGCCGCTCATACGTTTCCCAGGATTGCAGGCAGATGGCCTGCGCCTGCGGGTCGGCCAGACCGATATCCTCGACCGCCATCCGTGTGATCCGACGCGCCAGATAGCGCGGGTCTTCGCCCCCTGTCAGCATTCGCGCAAACCAGTACAGCGCCGCGTCCGGGTCGGACCCGCGCACCGATTTGTGCAGGGCTGAAATCAGGTTGTAATGTTCATCGCCCGACTTGTCATATTTCGCCGCCCGCCGCATCAGCCGCGTCGACAGCGCGTCCGTGTCCAGTGGCGCATCCACCTTCCAGGCCGAGACCTGTTCGATCAGGTTCAGCAACGCCCGCCCGTCACCATCGGCCATTTCCTGCAACGCATCGCGGGCTGCGGGTGTCAACGGCAGCGCGCGGTCCAGCTCTTTTTCGGCGCGCTGGGTCAGGCGTTCAAGATCGGAAAGGCCAAGCCGTTCCAGCACCAGAACCTGCGACCGGCTGAGAACCGCGGCGTTCAGCTCAAAGGACGGGTTCTCGGTCGTTGCCCCGACCAGAAGGATCGTGCCGTCCTCCATATGCGGCAGAAACCCGTCCTGTTGCGCCTTGTTGAAGCGGTGTATCTCGTCCACGAACAGCAAGGTCCCCTGCCCGTTCTGGCGCCTGATCTTGGCCGCTTCGAAAACCTTCTTCAAATCCGGAACACCGGTGAAAATCGCACTGATCTGAACGAATTGCAGATCGGTTTCCTGCGCCAGCAACCGTGCGATCGTCGTCTTGCCGACACCGGGCGGCCCCCAGAAGATCAGGCTGGACAGACTGCCTGACGCCAGCATGACCCCCAGCGGTGCATCCGGGCCAAGAACCTGTTCCTGACCGATGACCTCGGCCAGTGACTGCGGGCGCAACCGGTCCGCCAGGGGACGGTGTGGCGCAGCGGTGGGTTCCGTTGGCCCTGTATCGAACAGATCGCTCACGGGTTACAGCCGGAACCGCAATGAGACTGACCGGCCACCGCGCAGAAGACCCATCTGCACACGACGACCCGGATCTGTCAGCGCATTCTCCACATCCCCAGGACGTTCGATGTCATTGGAATTGATGCTTTCAAGAATATCCCCCGATCGCAAACCCGCGCGTCCACCATAGGGGCCGGGATCAACAACAACGACACCTGTCTGGGACAGTGGCAAGCCCATATCGGAGATCACCGCAGGATTGACGCGGGACACCACCAGCCCCGGCAGGACAGTGTCTTCATCCAATGTCGTCTTTTCAGCGGCGGGGGTTTCCGGCGCTTTGATCAGTGCCACCTCAACCTCTTCGCTCTGGGTGCCGCGCAGCCGTGTCAGAACCGATGTCCCCCCCACCCCCGCTACGGACATGCGAAACTTCATCTCGGCAGGCGAGTTCACTTCGTCCCCGTCCACATGGGTCACGACGTCCCCCACCTTAAGCCCCGCCTCGCGCAGCGGGCTAAGGTCATGAAGGTCCGAGATGACAACACCCAGCGGGATGGCAAGACCAAGGGATTCAGCAATATCCGCGCTCATATGTTGACCGGTCATGCCTGCCCAGGGGCTGATAAAACTGTCATTGCCCTGCTGGGCCTGTTTCAGAAACTCGGCCACAAGATTTGCGGGGATGGCAAAACCGATGCCATTCGACCCGCCCGAGCGTGTTAGAATAGAGGTGTTGATCCCGATAAGGTCCCCGTTCACATCAATCAGCGCACCGCCGGAATTCCCCGGGTTGATCGCTGCATCTGTCTGAATGAAATACCCGCGTGCATTGCCTGTCGCAGTACCTGTGCGCGCCAAGCCCGAGATGATACCAGAGGACACCGTTTGCCCCACCCCGAACGGGTTGCCGATGGCAAGGGCCAGTTCGCCAACCTCGACCTGATCGGAATCGCGCAGGGTCAGGTAGGGCAGGTCTTGCGCCTCTTCCAGACGCAGAATCGCAATGTCGCTTTCTTCGTGCCCCAGTACGACTGTGGCAGAAAACTCGCGCCGGTCGGTTGTCACGACCCTGATTTCGGTCGCCGAGCCTACAACATGGTAGTTGGACACAACGTAGCCATCTTCAGACAGGATGACCCCGGAACCCAGCGAGTTCTGAACCCGCGGCTGCGGCGTTCCCAGGCTGCCGCCAAAGAAATCCCGAAAGAACGGGTCCGAGTAAAACGGGCTGGCCCGCCCCTGCCGCACGATCTTGGCGTAGATATTCACCACCGCAGGCGAGGCCTTTTTGACCACCGGAGCAAAGCCCAGAGAGATTTCGGACTGCGATTGCGGGACGCGGGTTTCGGCAAATGCTGGCAGGGCCATGACAAGCATAAGAGAGATAAAGGATGCGCGGATCATGGGGGCTCCGGATTTGATTATCTTTGGGATATGCGGGGCAAAGGCAATAAATGCAAGCCGCGCGCTCAGCTTCGGCGGCGCAGGAACTTGAGCCCGGACCAATCGGCGTCAATCGCGCAAACCTTTACGTCGACCCAGCCCAGCGGCAGGATTTCACTGCGCAGCATATCCTCGGTCACACCTGCGTGCAGGGGCGAAGATTTCTTGGCCCAGGAGACCCACAGCATTCCTCCGCTCCGTATGTGGGCGATTTGCTCAGCGGCCAATTCGGCGATCTGGTCCGGATGGTTCAGGAACATGTGAACCGCATCCGCAGGATCGGCTGCAGGGTCGAACAGAACACCGTCGGCGCCTGCAGTCAGGTTGGGATAATGGGCAGGAGCGTTGAGCGTACGGACCGCATATCCGGGTTTGAAACCCAGTTTCGACCAGAGCGGTTTGCCTGAGTATCCTGCTGCGGGTTCACTTGCCATAACAGCCTGAACTTATGGCGCAAATCGAATGAAGGCAATTGGTTAGCTGAGGCACAAAAAAGCCCGCCCGATTGCTCGGGCAGGCGCATCAGGTCGATGACCGTCGTGCTTATTCTTCGGCTGCGGCCTCTTCGGCGGCAGCGCGGGCTTTGTCCGCGGCGCCTTTGGCATCGATGTCGCGATCGACGAATTCGATGATCGCCATCGGAGCCATGTCACCATAGCGGAAGCCGGCTTTCAGGATGCGGACGTAACCGCCCTGACGCTCGGCATAGCGGGGGCCCAGAACTTCGAACAGCTTGGCGACGTCTTTGTCTTCTTTCAGCTGAGCTGCGGCCTGACGGCGGGCGTGCAGGTCGCCGCGCTTGCCCAGGGTGATCAGTTTTTCGATGATCGGGCGCAGTTCTTTTGCTTTGGGCAGAGTTGTCTTGATCTGCTCATGTTCGATGAGCGAGCCAGCCATGTTTGCAAACAGAGCCTTGCGGTGCTCATGAGTACGGTTCAGGCGGCGGTAACCACGTGCGTGACGCATTTTTCAATTCCTTCTTTCGCGTTTTGCTTTGTCCGGCCTCCGATGCGTGTCAGAGGCTCACCTTGGGGCGGGATTGCCCGGATTGTACGTTTTGTACCGGCTTTCAGACCCCATTGGTCCGAAATGTACAAAACCTGCGACGGCAGGTTGGCCCCGCCGCCGCAGCCGAAGATGCTTAGAACGCGTCTTCGAATTTCTTTGCCAGATCTTCGATGTTGTCGGGCGGCCAGTCCTCGACATCCATGCCGAGGTGCAGACCCATGCCGGACAGCACTTCCTTGATCTCGTTCAGCGACTTGCGGCCGAAGTTCGGGGTGCGCAGCATCTCGGCTTCGGTCTTCTGGATCAGGTCGCCGATATAGACGATGTTGTCGTTCTTCAGGCAGTTTGCCGAACGGACCGACAGTTCCAGCTCGTCCACTTTCTTGAGCAGCAGCGGGTTGAACTCCAGACCATCGTCTTCGTCCTGACGGTTTGCCGATTCCGGCTCGTCGAAGTTGACGAAGATCGACAGCTGATCCTGCAGGATGCGCGCGGCATAGGCCAGTGCGTCATCGGGGGTGATCGAACCGTCGGTGTCGATCTTCAGGGTCAGCTTGTCATAGTCCAGAACCTGACCTTCGCGGGTCGGCTGCACGTCATAGGCGACTTTCTTGACCGGCGAATAGATCGCGTCGATCGGGATCAGGCCGATGGGCGCATCTTCCGGCTTGTTCTTTTCAGCCGAAACGTAACCCTTGCCGGTGTTGACGGTCAGCTCCATGAACAGGTCGGCGCCGTCGTCCAGGTGACAGATGACGTGATCGCGGTTCAGAACCTCGATGCCTGCGCTTTCGCTGATGTCACCAGCCGTAACGATTGCCGGGCCTTTGGCATTGATCGACAGGCGCTTGGGGCCTTCGACTTCCATGCGCAGGGAAACCTGCTTGAGGTTCAGGATGATGTCGGTGACATCTTCACGCACACCCGCCACGCTCGAGAACTCGTGCAGGACGTTGTCGATCTGGACGCTGGTGATGGCCGCGCCTTGCAGCGAGCTCATCAAAACGCGACGCAGGGCGTTGCCCAGGGTCAGACCAAAACCACGTTCCAGCGGTTCGGCAACCAGGGTCGCCTGACGCGCAGGGTCGTTGCCCGGCTTGGCTTCCAGCTGGGTCGGCTTGATCAATTCTGCCCAATTCTTGTGGATCATGTAATCCCTCCATTCCTGCCCGCGCCCCATGACCAACAAGGTGCAGACGCCCGAGGTTCAAAATGACGTGCTGGGGCCGTGCAAAAACACAGCCCCAGCTTAATTCCAGATCGCTTAGACGCGACGACGCTTCGGCGGACGGCAGCCGTTGTGAGCAATCGGGGTCACGTCGCGGATCGACGTGATGTTGAAGCCCACGGCAGCCAGTGCGCGCAGAGCCGATTCACGACCCGAACCGGGGCCCTGAACTTCGACTTCCAGCGTCTTGACGCCATGTTCCTGCGCTTTCTTGCCTGCGTCTTCCGCAGCCATCTGCGCGGCATACGGAGTAGATTTCCGCGATCCCTTGAAGCCCATGGTACCGGCAGACGACCACGAGATGGCGTTGCCCTGTACGTCCGAGATCAGGATCTTGGTGTTGTTGAAGGTCGAGTTCACATGGGCAACGCCCGATGCGATGTTCTTGCGCTCTTTGCGCTTGATGCGAGTCTTATCGCGTGCCATCGGTCAGACCCTCCCTTATTTCTTCTTACCGGCAATGGCCTTTGCGGGGCCTTTGCGAGTACGAGCGTTGGTGTGGGTACGCTGACCGCGAACCGGCAGGTTGCGGCGGTGACGCAGACCGCGATAGCAGCCCAGGTCCATCAGACGCTTGACGTTCATCTGAACTTCGCGACGCAGGTCACCTTCGACGGTGTAGTTGGCGTCGATATGTTCGCGGATGGCCAGAACTTCGGCATCCGACAGTTCATTGACGCGGCGGTGCGCTTCAATGCCCACGGCTTCGCAGATCGCGTTGGCCGAGGTGTTGCCGATACCGGTGATATATGTGAGGGCGATTGGAACCCGCTTTGCAGTCGGGATGTTTACGCCGGCAATACGTGCCACGTGTCACTTTCCTTTTTGTTGCGGTTCCGTAACTCCGGAACCTTTTTTCACAACACTTTACCGTGGCAGTGACGCCAGAGGGTCCAGTATTATTCGAGGTGGTCGGGGCATTTGGGACGAATCCCGCATGCGGTCTTGATTCCCTTTAGGGATGGGGGTCGATATGGGCTTTTGGTGGGGCCGTCAAGCCCCAACTTTCGGTCAACCCAGTATCGCCTCGATCGAGGCCGTCACTTCCTTGATATCCGCCAGCCCGTTCACGGGGCGCAGATCGCCCTTGGCGTAGTAATAGCCAATCAGCGGAGACGTCTTCTTGTAGTATTCCATCAGGCGCGTGCGCAGGCTGTCTTCGTTGTCATCGGCGCGGCGCTGGAAGTCATTTTCCTTGCCGCAATTGGTGCATTTGCCATCCGCCGGGATCGGCTTGGTGTTGTCGTTATAGACTTCACCACATCCGCCGCAGGTTGAGCGTGCGGTGATCCGGCCCACCAGCGCGTCGTCATCAACGCGCATCTCGATCACGGTGTGCAGCGACTGGCCCAGCTTGGTCAGCAGAGCGGCCAGCGCATCGGCCTGCGCCAGCGTTCGGGGAAAGCCGTCAAAGATGAAACCGGCGCCTGTTTCGGTGGTCAGTTTCTCTTCGATCAGGCCGATCACGATTTCATCGGTGACCAGCTTGCCCGCATCCATGATCGCCGCAACCTTCCGGCCCATCTCCGTGCCCGAGGTTTTGGCTTCGCGCAGCATGTCGCCCGTGCTGAGCTGCACCATGCCGCGTGTTTCAACCAGATGACGCGCCTGCGTTCCTTTCCCTGCCCCCGGGGGGCCCAACAGAATGATATTCATCGACGAGAGGGTCCCTTCCTGCCGCGTTTCTTGCTTTTGCCGCGCAGTTGAGACTTTTCGATAAGCCCTTCGTATTGATGCGCCAGAAGATGGCTCTGAACCTGCTGGATCGTGTCCATGGTCACGGAGACGATAATCAGAACCGAGGTGCCACCGAAATAGAACGGGATGGCAAATTGGCCCCGCAGGATTTCAGGCAGCAGACAGACGGCAGCCAGATAGGCCGACCCCAGCACCAGTACGCGGTTGACCACGTATTCCAGATACTCGGCGGTTTTCTTGCCGGGGCGGATACCGGGCACGAACCCGTTCTGCTTTTTCAGGTTGTCCGCCACATCATCCGGCTTGAACGACACGTTGAACGTGTAGAAATACGCAAAGAACACGATCATCGACGCGAAGAACAGCAGATACAGCGGCTGTCCGGGGCCGAAATTGGCCAGCAGCCACGACATGACCGGCCCGTTTGCAGCGCCCGACGAGAAGGTCGAGATCGTCACCGGCAGCAGCAGCAGCGAGCTGGCAAAGATCGCCGGTATCACGCCCGCGGGGTTGACCTTGACCGGCAGGTGGCTGGAGCCGCCTTCGTAGATTTTCATCCCGGCCTGACGGCGTGGGTACTGGATATGGATCTTTCGCAGCGCCCGTTCCATGAAGACCACGAACATGATGACGGCAATCACCATCACGATCACGCCAACAATCACGGCGGGGCTGATTGCGCCCGAACGGCCCGACGCGAAGAACTGCGCCAGGGCGGCGGGAACCTCGGCGATGATGCCGACGAAAATGATCAGAGAAATACCGTTGCCGATGCCGCGCGCGGTGATCTGCTCACCCAGCCACATCAGGAACATGGTGCCGCCGACCAGCGTGATCATGGTCGACATGCGGAAGAACAGGCCCGGATCGGTCGCCAGATCGCCCGATTCCAGCGACACAGCCAGACCGTAGGCCTGCACGGTGGCCAGTGCCACGGTGCCGAAACGGGTGTATTGGTTGATCTTCTTGCGGCCCTGCTCGCCCTCTTTCTTGAGCTGTTCGAGCGCGGGAACCATCGATGTCAGCAGCTGTACGATGATCGAGGCCGAGATATAGGGCATGATGCCAAGGGCAAAGATGCCCATTCGGCCAAGCGCCCCGCCCGTAAACATCGAAACCATGCCGCCGATGCCCTGCCCCGCCTGTTCCATGAACTCGCGCAAGGCTGCTCCGTCGATCCCCGGCACCGGAATGAAGGTGCCCAGACGATAGACGATCAGCAAACCCAGCGTGAACAGGATGCGGTTGCGCAGATCGGTGGCCTTGCCAAGGGCAGCCCAGCTTGTGTTGGCTGCCATTTGTTCTGCTGCTGATACCATAAAGTCGGTCTCTCTTATGCAAACGCCGCCCGGAACCGTTTTCCGGCTCGGACGGCGTCTTGGAAAACTCTGAAGTCTATGTAAGCGGGTCTTTGCCCGCTCACAAGCGCTTACTCTGCCGCAGCGGCTTTTGTGACTTTCAGTGAACCGCCCGCTTTTTCAACTGCCTCGACAGCAGCTTTCGACGCACCGGTCACTTCCAGATCAACCTTGGCGCTGATCTCGCCTTTGGCCAGAACGCGAATACCATCCAGCTTGCGGCGGACCAGACCGGACGCAACCAGAGCGTCTTCGGTGATCGCAGCGTTGGCGTCCAGCTTGCCGGCTTCGACGAATTTCTGGATCAGGCCCAGGTTGATGACGGCGAATGCCTTGCGGTTGGGCTTGTTGAAGCCACGCTTGGGCAGACGCTGGTACAAGGGCATTTGACCGCCTTCATAGCCGTTGATGGCCACACCCGAGCGGGATTTCTGGCCTTTGATACCACGGCCACCCATTTTACCTTTGCCGGAACCCGGACCACGGCCAACGCGGGTGCGTTTCGGTGCGGCGCCAGGATTGTCGCGCAATTCGTTCAGTTTCATTTCGCTTCTCCTAAGCCGGATATGACCCCCGAAGCGTGATGGGCCAAACACGGCATTTCTTGGTTTTGATTCTCGCGGCCGAAAAGCCACCGCAGGCGTATAGGCCCGATGGCAGGGCTTGGCAAGACTGTAGATCGCCAGCCGCTCGGCCTGACCGGCAAAAGCCCCGGGACCGGCCCCGCGGGTGAACCCAAAAGGACACCTTCACCGGGGTCTGACCGAAAATCGAGCACGAAATATGGCGATTTTGGCAATTATCGCTTGCCATGACCGGGCGGTAGTCTATCCGGATTGCCACAAACAAGAACTTGGCAGGCGCATGACTGAAACCACTCTCTCGACCCGGAAACAGCCGGAGACTACCGCTGCACGTGACTGGGTCACAACGCTTGCCAAATATCGCGAACCCGACCAGCTGCGCAGCGCGTTTGAGCTGGGCGTCAGTATCATCCCCTTCTTCGCGCTCTGGGCTTTGTCCTGGATGTCGCTGTCGGTCAGCTATTGGCTTGCTTTTGCGATTTCCGTTCTCAACGCGGCCTTTCTGTTGCGCCTGTTTGCCATCCAGCACGATTGCGGGCACGGCGCGTTCTTCAAGAACCGCACGGTCAGCGACTGGGTTGGACGCGCGATCGGAGTTCTGACGCTGACACCTTATGATGTCTGGCGCCGCACGCATTCCACACATCACAACAGTTCCGGCAATCTGGGCAAGCGCGGGATGGGCGATATCCACACCCTGACCGTGGCCGAATATCAGGCGAAAACCCCGATGAACCGGTTCTGGTATCGTGTGTATCGAAACCCGATCACCCTTTTTGTCTTTGGCCCCGGTTATCTGTTCCTGTTTCAGAACCGCCTTCCACTGGGCCTGACCGACAGCGTCCGGTTCTGGGTCAGCGCGATGGCCACCAATCTTGCCATTCTGGTTGCGCTTGTGGCCATCTACTATTTTGGCGGGCTGATGCCGATGGTACTGATCTTCCTGCCCTCGACCCTGATTGCCGCCACCGCCGGGGTATGGCTGTTCTATGTGCAACACCAGTTCGAGGACACGCATTGGGACGCCGATGAAGACTGGCAGTTGCACGAAGCGGCGCTGCACGGAAGCTCTCATTATATATTGCCGTCCGTGTTGCAGTGGTTCACCGCCAATATCGGTATCCACCACGTGCATCACCTGTACAGCCGCATTCCGTTCTATCGCTTGACCGAAGTGCTGCGCGACCATGATGAACTGGCCAACAGCAATCGGATGACCATCCGCGAAAGCCTCGCCAACGCGCGCCTGCACCTGTGGGATGAGCAAAGCCGCCGACTGCTGTCCTTCGCCGAGGCCCGCGCGCTTTACGGGTGAGGGGTAGGTCTGTGGTTAACTGCGCCGTCGGAAAGACGTCAAGAAATTTTATGTGACCCTGGAAGAGGGCAACACCATCGACGTGTCCACCGGTCTCTAATCGAATCCGTCTTTGGAGAGAGATAAAGGCCCCCGCGAAAGCGGGGGTTTTTTGTTAGGATGGCGCGCCCAACTGTGGTCCAACGCTGAATTTGACGGCATTTCGCGCCAAGTCGGCTCCGGGGCTCGTGATCAATACCCATGTAGCAAATGCGATTTTGCTTTTTGTTTCAGCTTCGCAGAGTTTTCTGATGCTGACCTCTGCAATCGTCACCCATTGTAGAGCTTCGGCGGCAGTAGGTCGACACATCGGGTCATAGTCGACACGTTTTCGTGCGTCTTGAAGCTGAACAAAAATGTTAGCAAATCCCTTAATCTCATCAGGGAAATTAATAGAACTAGCTTTTGCGCAAGCGTTCTTGCATGAACCGTGTGAAAGGCCACGATAGACCTCTACCCATGCGCGGTTTGGACGTTCTTCTCTGTCCTCGCCAACTAAACTGTGAGCGGAAACTCTTGCAAGTGCGTGAAAGACTGCGAAATATGCGGTGCTAATCGCTCGCCTTAGATCAGTTTGGGTAACGTCTGCGTTTTCTGCGTTAAGCAACTTCTTGGCCGTAGCGACTAAGTCTTCAGCCAACTGTTCGTCAGGCATGTACCTCGTGTCCAATAGAGGGGGTAATGATCGGAAAAAATTTGCTCCACTTGTCGCCTTTTTCGGCGAGTGAGCGGCGCACTTTGCCAGTTAAACCAAAGTAACCTTCTGCGAAAGCAGTAGGGTCTACAGTGGTGTTCACGATCAGAATGATCCTGATTTCACGGGCTTCTGCATCAATGGTTACATCTTCGATTTTTATCTCTGTCACTAATTCTTCGGGGAACGCTTCAGTGACAGCGGCTTCTAGCCGCTTGAGCACTTGGTCCGGAATATTCATTTGTTATCTCCCTATGTCGCCACGATTACATGGCATGGCGCATATTCAAAGAAAAAAATGATGTGACTCATCTGCTGGGTACGTAATATTGAATTTAGCTGTTAACAATAGCTTACCATGGCAAACGTAGGGGCAGATTGTCGCTTGACGCCACACCCCGAAATATGTTGGTTGGTCTTTGGATGCCCGTCGTCATCTCTATTCCTCTCCGGCTTCTAAGGTGAAGACTTAAGAGGGGTTTTCACGAGCGCAGACTTAAATCTGCAGTCGTGACTAAGGAGAAACTCTATGACGACATGTAGTTGGCCGAAACCGGTGCGCGTTCGCGCGTATACCCGGTTTCGGAATGGGCGCTGGGAATACGTAGTATCCCATTGCCGGAGTTATCCGTCGTAAGGCGCTGCAACGCCAATGACGTTCTGTAGTTAAGATGGCGGGCATCTACCAACAATAGACTAAAGTGACAAGCGAGAATAGTTGAACAACTATTTTGTGAATTCTTTGCAATGTTGCCGTTTAGATTCACTCTACCCCCCCCTTGCCACCCACCGCCAACACTGCTAAACGCTCCCAATCTTGCGGCCTCGGATTCGTTCCGGGGCCTTAGATATTTTGCAACCGGGGACCTTCGGGGCCCTATACCTTTGGCACCTACGGGGGCCTATCACATAGCGGGGGACCTCCCCTGCACTTGCTAAACGGAAGACAGAAAGCATGGCACTCAAGTCGTACAAGCCGACGACGCCGGGCCAGCGCGGGCTGGTGCTGATCGACCGTTCGGAGCTTTGGAAAGGACGTCCGGTCAAGTCTCTTACAGAGGGTTTGACCAAATCGGGCGGCCGGAACAACACCGGACGGATCACTTCACGCCGCCGCGGCGGTGGCGCAAAGCGTCTCTACCGGATCGTTGACTTCAAACGGAACAAATTTGATGTCGCGGCAACCGTCGAGCGGATCGAATATGACCCGAACCGGACCGCGTTCATCGCACTGGTAAAATACGAAGACGGCGAGCAGGCGTATATCCTGGCTCCGCAGCGTCTGGCTGTTGGTGACAAGGTCATCGCGTCGGCAAAGGCCGATATCAAGCCGGGCAACGCAATGCCGTTCTCGGGCATGCCCATCGGTACCATCGTTCACAACATCGAGATGAAGCCTGGCAAAGGCGGTCAGATCGCACGTGCGGCCGGTACTTACGCGCAATTCGTGGGCCGCGATGGCGGTTACGCTCAGATCCGTCTGAGCTCGGGCGAGCTGCGCATGGTCCGTCAGGAATGCATGGCCACCATCGGTGCCGTGTCCAACCCCGACAACAGCAACCAGAACCTTGGTAAAGCCGGTCGTATGCGCCACAAGGGCGTGCGTCCGTCGGTTCGTGGTGTTGCTATGAACCCGATCGATCACCCGCATGGTGGTGGTGAGGGTCGTACCTCGGGTGGCCGTACGCCGGTTACGCCGTGGGGTAAGGACACCAAGGGTAAGCGTACCCGCAACAAGAACAAAGCGTCCCAGAAGCTGATCATCCGCTCGCGGCACGCCAAGAAGAAGGGACGTTAATCCATGTCTCGCTCTGTTTGGAAGGGTCCTTTCGTCGATGCTTACGTGCTGAAAAAAGCCGAAGCAGCGCGCGAGTCGGGCCGCAACGAAGTCATCAAGATCTGGTCGCGTCGTTCCACCATCCTGCCCCAGTTCGTGGGTCTGACCTTTGGTGTGTACAACGGCCAGAAGCATATCCCGGTAAACGTCTCGGAAGACATGATCGGTCAGAAGTTCGGTGAATATTCGCCGACACGGACCTATTATGGCCACGCCGCAGACAAAAAAGCGAAGCGGAAGTAAGTCATGGGCAAGGAAAAGAACCCCCGCCGCGTGGCTGAAAACGAAGCAATGGCGAAAACGCGCATGCTTCGCACCAGCCCGCAGAAACTGAACCTGGTAGCAGCTATGATCCGCGGCAAGAAAGTCGAGAAGGCCCTGACCGACCTGACTTTCTCGAACAAGCGTGTCGCGCAGGACGTCAAGAAGTGCCTGCAGTCCGCAATCGCGAATGCCGAAAACAACCACAACCTGGACGTTGACGAGCTGATCGTCGCCGAAGCCTGGGTTGGCAAGAACCTGGTCATGAAGCGCGGTCGCCCGCGTGCCCGTGGCCGTTTCGGCAAGATCATGAAGCCGTTCTCGGAGATCACCATCAAGGTGCGTCAAGTTGAGGAGCAAGCCTAATGGGACATAAAGTCAATCCGATCGGCATGCGCCTTCAGGTCAACCGCACCTGGGACAGCCGCTGGTACGCAGATACCAAGGACTACGGTGATCTTCTTCTGGAAGACCTCAAGATCCGTGAGTTCATTCAGAAAGAGTGCAAGCAGGCCGGTGTTGCCCGTGTGATCATCGAACGTCCGCACAAGAAGTGCCGCGTTACGATCCACACCGCACGTCCTGGTGTCATCATCGGCAAGAAAGGTGCGGACATCGAAGTCCTGCGCAAGAAGCTGGCTGCGATGACCGACAGCGAACTGCACCTGAACATCGTCGAAGTGCGCAAGCCCGAACTTGACGGTCAACTGGTTGCCGAGTCAATCGCTCAGCAGCTGGAACGCCGTGTTTCGTTCCGCCGCGCGATGAAGCGTGCCGTACAGAACGCCATGCGCATGGGCGCCCTGGGTATCCGGGTGAACGTCGCTGGCCGTCTGGGTGGTGCCGAAATCGCACGGACCGAATGGTACCGCGAAGGTCGTGTGCCGCTGCACACGCTGCGCGCCGACATCGATTACGCACATGCCGAAGCGATGACCCCCTACGGGATCATCGGGATCAAGGTCTGGATCTTCAAAGGGGAGATCATGGAGCACGATCCGCAGGCACGTGACCGTAAAGCACAGGAACTCCAGGACGGCCCTGCACCTCGTGGTGCTGGTGGCGGTCGTCGCTAAGGAGGGAAAGATATGCTTCAACCAAAGCGTACAAAATTCCGCAAGTTGCACAAAGGCCGGATCAAGGGCGAAGCCAAGGGCGGCTCTGATCTGAACTTTGGCACCTACGGCCTGAAAGCGATCGAGCCTGAGCGTGTAACCGCACGCCAGATCGAAGCTGCACGTCGTGCCATGACGCGTCACATGAAGCGTCAGGGCCGTGTCTGGATCCGCATCTTCCCCGACACTCCGGTCACTGCAAAGCCGATCGAAGTTCGTATGGGTAAAGGTAAGGGTTCGGTCGACCGCTGGGTTTGCAAGGTCAAGCCCGGTCGCGTGATGTTCGAGATCGACGGCGTCAATGACGACATCGCCCGCGAGGCCCTGCGCCTGGCTGCGATGAAGCTGCCGATCAAGACCCGCGTCGTGGTTCGCGAAGACTGGTAAGCGATCCGGGGGCACCCCCGCTCGTGACAAGATTGACCCCCGTCGGAACACCGGCGGGGGTTTTTCTATAGGGGGCTCTGCCCCCGTCGCGCGTGCCGCGCGCCTCCCCCGGGATATTTTGGGCCAGATGAAGCAGGGGATCCGTTCTTCATCTGGCTGCAAATATCCCGGAGCGCGAGGCAGAGCCTCGCAAAACAGCCATCGCCTTCACCGCGCGGCTGGTTTAAGACAGCGCCATGCCACAGATTGAATCACTTTTCGTCACCCGCCTCTATCGTGCCTCCTTGTCCGAATTCGGTCCCCCGATCGATGCGGAGGAGTTGGAAAGCTCATGCCTTGTCATCGCCGAGGATGACGAGGCCGGTCAGGACTGGTGCGAAGAAAACGGCTATCCCGGTTACACCAGCTATGCCTCGCTGACCGACCTGCCCTGGCGGTTTCCGATATTCGCCGATCTGGTCAAAGCGCTGGACAGCCATGTGGCGGCTTTTGCCAAGGATCTGGAGTTTGATCTGGGTGAAGGTGAGCTGAAGCTGGAAGACCTGTGGATCAACATCCTGCCCGAAGGCGGCATGCATTCCAGCCACCTGCACCCGCACAGTGTGATTTCCGGCACCACCTATGTGGCGATGCCAGAAGGCGCGAGCGCGCTGAAACTGGAAGACCCCCGTTCGGGCCGCATGATGGCCGCGCCGACACGGCTGAAAGGCGGGCGGCGCGATTTGCAGCCCTTCATCTATATGAAGCCGCAGGTGGGCGATGTCCTGCTATGGGAAAGCTGGCTGCGCCACGAGGTGCCGATGAACATGGCCGAGGAAGAGCGGATTTCGGTGAGTTTCAACTATAAGTGGGACTGACCGTTTCTGGCAGGGCTGACTTCTGCACCTGTTTGATTGATCGGGATCAAGCACACTTAAGCCTGCTCGTTGTAGACTCCGCTCCAATGCGTCGGTCTGCCTGATGAGTCGGACCGGAGTGCCGCGTATCTGGTTTGATCGGACACACCGTGCTGAGATTTGTCACATTGATCATAGGGCTACTGGTCTCAAGCGCGACTGGCGTAGTGGGACAGGAGGTCGACCCGCACCGCATCTACGAAAACAGCTGTTCCGGATGCCACGCCCCCCATTCCGGTGATTTCGTTTGGGATGAGCTTAATGTGTCAGATGGCGTGCTGGTCGGAGCCCGGTCCGGACGGGCGGTCGAAAATTACTTGCGCTCCGGTCATGGCGGGGTGACTACGGACAAGGCCGAGGTACTGCTTGCTCATTTCCGGATTATCCGGGACTCGGGCGGTGTCTTCATCGAGAAATGCCGTATTTGCCATGTGACCGCCGTGGAGCTTGTGCGAAACAATCTGATCCTTGACGAAGGGAAGCTGACGGGGCGATATACCGGGCGTGACATCGGAGCGTTCCTGGACGGTCATGGCCGTCTTTCGCCGGAAGAGGTTTCCGAGATGCTGTCCGTATTGACCAGAGTGGCAAATAGCCAGGGTCTGACACGGTGACACAAGCGGGTTTTTGATTTCGGGAAATTCCCTGTTCCCGCATGGCAAACTTTCCCTTGCCACCCCACCCCTAACCCCCTATAGAGCGGCATCTTGCGGTCTCCCGGCGTTGTCGGGCGATTCGTATGTCTATCATTCATCCACCAGGTCAAAGGTGACCCGAGTACGGGGCCTTCTGGTGTTTTGAGCAAAGGAAAAGGCGATGAACGCCCAAGAACTGCGTGACAAGACCCCTGATCAGCTCCGCGAGGAACTGGTCAACCTGAAGAAAGAAAGCTTTAACCTGCGCTTTCAACAGGCAACCGGTCAGCTGGAAAACACTGCTGGCATCAAAGCGGCCCGCCGCAACGCTGCCCGCGTCAAAACCATCCTGAACGAAAAGGCCGCTGCCGCGGCATCCGAGGAGTAATCAGATGCCCAAGCGTATCCTGCAAGGCACCGTGACCAGCGACGCCAACGAACAGACCATCACCGTGCTGGTCGAGCGCCGTTTCAAGCACCCGCTGCTGCACAAAACCGTTCGTAAGTCCAAGAAATACCGGGCTCATGACGAAAAGAACGCCTTCAAGGTCGGCGACTCTGTACGCATCATCGAATGCGCGCCGAAATCGAAGACGAAACGTTGGGAAGTTCTGGAAGCGTAAGCTTCCGGGATTTTTCATTTGTCGAAACCCTGGGGGATTTAATCAGACCAGCCCCCACAGGTCGGGAGAAACCACATGATCCAGATGCAGACCAATCTGGATGTCGCTGACAACTCTGGCGCACGCCGAGTTCAGTGCATCAAGGTCCTGGGTGGTTCCAAGCGTAAATACGCCTCCGTTGGCGACATCATTGTCGTCTCGGTGAAGGAAGCCATCCCGCGCGGCCGCGTAAAGAAAGGTGACGTCCGCAAGGCCGTCGTCGTACGCACCGCCAAAGAAGTCCGTCGCGAAGACGGCACCGCGATCCGTTTCGATCGCAACGCCGCCGTCATCCTGAACAACAACAACGAGCCCGTAGGTACCCGTATCTTTGGCCCCGTTGTTCGTGAACTGCGCGCGAAGAACTTCATGAAAATCATCTCGCTGGCTCCGGAGGTGCTGTAATTATGGCTGCTAAACTCCGCAAAGGCGACAAGGTCGTCGTGCTGTCCGGCAAGGACAAGGGCAAAGAGGGAACTATCACCTCGGTTGACCCCAAAGCCGGTAAAGCTGTGGTCGATGGCATCAACATCGCCATCCGCCACACCCGCCAGTCGCAAACCTCGCAAGGTGGTCGCCTGCCTCAGGCAAACCCGATCGAGCTGTCGAACCTGGCACTGCTGGACAAGAACGGCAAAGCAACCCGCGTTGGCTTCCGCATGGAAGGTGACAAGAAGGTGCGTTTCGCCAAGACCACAGGGGACGTGATCGATGCTTGATAACGCAACCTACACCCCGCGCCTGAAAGCGCAGTACGCCGAGACCATCCGTGCCGCTCTGAAAGAAGAGTTCGGCTACAAGAACGACATGCAGCTGCCCAAGCTGGAAAAAATCGTTCTGAACATCGGTTGTGGTGCTGAGGCCGTCAAAGACTCGAAGAAAGCGAAAGCCGCTGTCGAGGATCTGACTGCAATTGCCGGTCAACAGGCCGTCTCAACCAAGGCGAAGAAGTCGATCGCGGGTTTCCGCGTCCGGGAAGACATGCCGCTGGGTGCGAAAGTGACCCTGCGCGGTGACCGGATGTACGAATTCCTGGATCGTCTGATCACGATCGCAATGCCGCGCATTCGTGACTTCCGCGGTGTTAAGCCCTCTTTCGATGGTCGTGGCAACTTTGCCATGGGCATGAAAGAGCACATCGTGTTCCCGGAAATCGACTTCGACAAGGTCGACGAGGTCTGGGGCCTGGATATCGTAATTGCCACCACAGCGAAAACCGACGCTGAAGCAAAGGCACTGTTGAAAGCATTCAACATGCCGTTCAACGCGTAAGCGCCGGGAGGATTGAGACATGGCTAAAAAAGCAATGATCGAACGCGAGAAGAAGCGCGAACGCCTGGTGGCCAAATATGCCGCAAAGCGTGCCGAGCTGAAAGAAATCGCGAATGACGAGAGCAAGCCGATGGAAGAGCGTTTCAAAGCGCGTCTGAAACTGGCGAAACTGCCGCGCAACAGCTCGGCTACCCGTCTGCACAACCGTTGTCAGCTGACCGGTCGTCCCCACGCTTACTACCGTAAGCTGAAGGTCAGCCGTATCATGCTGCGCGAGCTGGGTTCTGCTGGTCAGATCCCCGGCATGGTGAAATCGAGCTGGTAAGGGAGACATAGATATGAATGATCCTATCGGCGATATGCTCACCCGTATCCGCAACGCGCAAATGCGCGGCAAGTCCACCGTATCCACTCCGGCGTCGAAGCTGCGTGTTTGGGTTCTGGACGTGCTGGCGGACGAAGGTTACATCCGTGGCTATGAAAAGACGACCGGTGAAAACGGTCATCCGGCCATCGAAATCAGCCTGAAATACTACGAAGGCACCCCTGTCATTCGCGAACTGAAGCGGGTTTCGAAACCCGGTCGCCGCGTATACATGGGCGTCAATGACATCCCGCAGGTCCGTCAGGGTCTGGGCGTGTCGATTGTCAGCACTCCGAAAGGTGTGATGTCGGACGCAAACGCTCGCTCCAACAATGTTGGCGGCGAAGTGCTCTGCACCGTCTTCTAAGGAGGTCTGCAATGTCTCGTATTGGTAAAAAACCGGTCGAGCTGCCCAGCGGCGTTACCGCCTCTGTGTCGGGTCAGACCATCGAAGTCAAAGGTCCGAAAGGCACCCGCAGCTTCACCGCCACCGACGACGTGACGCTGTCGGTTGAAGACAACGTGGTCAAGATCGACCCTCGCGGCATGTCCAAGCGTGCCCGCCAGCAGTGGGGCATGAGCCGCACCATGGTTGCCAACCTGGTAACTGGTGTGACCGAAGGCTTCAAAAAAGAGCTGGAGATTCAGGGTGTGGGTTACCGGGCGCAGATGCAGGGCAACACCCTGAAGCTGAACCTGGGCTATAGCCACGATGTTGATTTCACGGCTCCGGAAGGTGTCACCATCACCGCACCGAAGCAGACCGAAATCGTTGTGGAAGGTATCGACCAGCAGCTGGTGGGCGAAACCGCGGCCAAAATCCGCGAGTGGCGCCGCCCCGAGCCGTACAAAGGCAAGGGCATCCGCTATAAGGGCGAGTTCATCTTCCGCAAGGAAGGCAAGAAGAAGTAAGGACGCAGACAATGGCAAACAGCAAAAGAACCCTGTTTCTGAAGCGCCGCCTGCGCGTTCGGAACAAACTTCGCAAGGTCAACGCGGGTCGTCCGCGCCTGTCCGTACACCGTTCGAACAAGAACATCTCTGTTCAACTGATCGACGACGTACGTGGCGTGACTCTAGCCTCGGCCTCGACCCTGGAAAAAGATCTGGGTGTTGTTGGCAAGAACAACGTCGAAGCGGCGACGAAAGTCGGCGCGGCCATCGCCGAGCGTGCCAAGAAGGCAGGCGTCGAAGAGGCCTATTTCGATCGTGGCGGCTTCCTGTTCCACGGCAAAGTGAAGGCTGTCGCCGACGCTGCGCGTGAAGGTGGTCTGAAGATCTGATGGTGTGCCGGGCTGAAGCCCGGCCTACCGGAAACGACGCCGTAGGCCGGGCTTCAGCCCGGCACCCGGCACTTTGAAGGCGGGTCCGCCCGCCTCGATGATCGGGGAGCCCCGGAATGTCATTCGCGGGTTCACTTCGATTGAGTAATTGGCGCCGCGAGCGCCTCTAGAGGAAAAGGGATGCCAAATGGCAGAACGTGAAAACCGTCGGGGCCGTGGCCGCGACCGTGAAGAAACACCGGAATTTGCAGATCGCCTGGTCGCAATCAACCGCGTGTCGAAAACCGTAAAAGGTGGTAAGCGCTTTGGCTTCGCCGCTCTGGTGGTTGTCGGCGATCAGAAAGGCCGCGTCGGCTTTGGCAAGGGTAAAGCGAAAGAAGTACCTGAAGCCATCCGCAAGGCGACTGAGCAAGCCAAGCGTCAGATGATCCGCGTACAGCTGCGCGAAGGTCGGACCCTGCACCACGACATCGAGGGCCGTCACGGCGCTGGTAAAGTGGTTATGCGCGCCGCGCCTGAAGGTACCGGTATCATCGCCGGTGGTCCGATGCGTGCCGTGTTCGAAATGCTGGGCGTCAAGGACGTTGTCTCCAAGTCGCTGGGCTCGCAGAACCCCTACAACATGATCCGCGCCACCATCGACGGCCTGCAGAAAGAGCAGAGCCCGCGTTCGGTTGCCGCACGTCGTGGCAAAAAGGTTGCTGACATCCTGCCCAAGCGGGACGACGCACCGGCTGCTGCTGAAGCAGAAGCATAAGGAGAGCACGTCATGGCAAAAACCATCGTCGTCAAACAGGTCGGTTCGCCGATCCGCCGCCCCGCCGAACAGCGCGCAACCCTGATCGGCCTGGGCCTGAACAAGATGCACAGAACCCGTGAGCTGGAGGATACTCCTTCGGTGCGCGGCATGATCCGCAAGATCCCGCATCTGGTAGAGATCATCGAAGAGCGCGGCTAAGCCCGCAGCTTCGAAGACTTAGAAACGCCTCCGGCCTCGGTCGGGGGCGTTTTTTGCTTAATGGCTTGCATGCCGGTGCCGTGAACTGATCCTCCGTCAATTCACCCTGAGCGCATGCCGCCTATGACTCGACGCATATAGTTCATGAATTGTGCGCGCTCAGGGTCATTCAAGACCTGTAATGCATCAGCATTCACGTTCTGAGCTGCCTCGTAGGCGCTGTTACGAAGTGCTGCGGCCTTCTCGGTCAACCAAATCAATTGCGCCCTGGCGTCAGCAGGGTTCTTCGTTCTTTTGATCAAGCCATCACGTTCCATACGGTTAAGCGTGTTGGCCAATGTCGCCTGTTCGACGTCAATTTTGGTCAGCAGATCCTTTTGCGTCACACCGTCTTTGAGCCAGAGTTCCAGCAAGATTGGGAATTGCCCGACGACGATGCCAAAGGGCGCAATGCGTTGCTGCAACTCCTTTGCGAACAATCGTGCCATGTGATTAACCAGATACCCGGCCGAGTTTTCTTTTTCGAAGTCCATGTCCTGGATTTACACTTGAATAGCATGCTATGCAATTTTATATAGCTTGCTATATTTCAGAATCGAAGGGAACCGAAATGGCTCGTATCAAAGAGTTGGACACGATCGTCACGCTGGCAGATCAGATGCAGACCGAGGAAGGACCGGTGGTGCTGATCAACCTGTTTACGGTGGACGCCGAAGACGAAAAGGCGCTGCTTCGGGCATGGGCGCATGATGCGGATTTCATGAAATCGCAACCGGGATATATCTCGACCCAGCTCCATCAGGGTATCGCGGGCAGTTCGACCTTTGTGAACTACGCGATCTGGCAGAACGTGCAAAGCTTTCGCGACGCATTCACTCATCCCGAGTTCCAGCGTCGGATCGCGGACTATCCAGCAAGCGCAGTGGCCCGGCCACATCTTCTTCGCAAGCTCGCAGTCGAAAACCACTGCGTCGCCTGACCCTCATTTGGGAGTAGCAACATGTTAAGAACCATCCACCCCATCACCGGAGTAGTAGGTTTTCTTACGATCCTCGTATTCTGGACATCCACTTTGTACAGTGAGTTATTTGCAAACCATGAGACCGTCGCGGCAGTAAAGTCCATGATCGTCAGCGGGCTATTTGTTCTGGTGCCTGCAATGGTGATTGTCGGTGCATCCGGGGCGACACTTGGGCGTCGCCGAAAAGATGCCCCTGCGCTCGCCAAAAAGAAACGGATGCCGATCATTGCTATGAACGGGCTCATCGTCCTTGTTCCAGCCGCCGTCTACCTGAGCGCAAAGGCAAACGCGGGCTCGTTTGATACCAGCTTCTATATTGTACAGATCATGGAACTGATTGCCGGGGCGACCAATCTGACACTGATGGGGCTGAGCATACGTGATGGTCGGGCGATGGCCGCCCGCAATAAAACGCGCAAAAGAAATGAAAGCGGCGTGTGATTGACGTGGCCCACGACATGTATAGCCATTCAATAGATGCATATCGGCTAGACCAAAATCTGCGTTGTTAGCGATAGCAAACGCTCCTATCTCTGCCTTGTCCAATGAAGGAACTCAAAAGGAAACGTCAGGGAATACGCCCTGATACGAGAAAGGAATACAGAGATGACAACTGCGACACTGACCCATACCGGCTTCAACTTCGGCACCCGGATCGCTGACATGATCACACGGATCAAAACAGCCCGCGCACGCGCTGCTGAGTATCAGCGCACCTATACCGAGTTGCAGCGTCTGAGCAACCGTGAGCTGGACGATATCGGCATCCGCCGCTGCGACATCGCAGATATCGCGCACCGGCACGTATATTGCTCGTAACCACTCACACAATTGAAACGACCCAAAGGCGCCTTAGGGCGCCTTTTCTATGTTCAGTGCAGGCCCTGCCCCGCGAGCAGGCCGCTCAGCGGCCGTCAGAGGGTGCGATAGCTGTTTGATGCGGCCCACAGTGCCGGTGACGCCAGAATTGCCCTGAGCGGCCGCTGGAGGGCGTGTGACCGCCCTGCCCTGACGCGCAAACCCAGAGCTTTGACGCCTGAAACGAAATCGGCCCCGGAGGAGTGATCCACCGGGGCCGAAAAATGTCGCTGTAAGCGTTGGATCAGAGACCGGTGCTTACGTCGATTGTGTTACCCTCTTCCAGGGTCACATATGCTTTCTTGACGTCTTTCCGACGGCCCAGCTGGCCGCGGAACCGCTTGACCTTGCCTTTGGTCACGGTGGTGTTCACCGCCTTGACCTTCACACCAAACAGTGCCTCAACGGCCTCTTTGATCTGCGGCTTGTTGCTTTCGATCGCCACTTCAAAGACAACCGCGCCATTTTCGGACGCCATGGTCGACTTTTCGGTGATGATCGGCTTGCGGATCACGTCGTAGTGTTCTGCCTTCGCGCTCATTTCAGACGAGCCTCCAGTGCTTCGACAGCCGCTTTGGTGAGCACCAGGGTGTCACGCTTGAGGATGTCATAAACGTTTGCACCCATCGACGGCAGGATATCCAGACCTTCGATGTTGCGCGACGCCTTCAGGAACCCTTCGTTCACGGTCGCGCCGTCGATGACCAGAGCGCGTTTCCAGCCCAGGTTTGCAACCTGTTTGGCCAGTGCGGCGGTCTTGCCTTCGGATTCGGCGTTCTCGATCACAACCAGTTCACCTGCTTTGGCTTTGGCCGACAGAGCGTGGCGCAGGCCAAGCTTGCGGAACTTCTTCGGCAGGTCGTGGCCGTGCGAACGAGGGGTCGGGCCCTTGTAAACACCACCCTTACGGAAGATCGGCGCGTTACGGTCACCATGGCGTGCGCCACCGGTGCCCTTCTGGCGGTAGATCTTCTTGGTCGAGTAGCTGGTTTCCGAGCGGGTCTTGACCTTGTGGGTGCCGGCCTGCGCGTTGTTACGCTGCCAACGGACCACACGGTGCAGGATGTCCGCGCGCGGCTCGAGGCCGAACAGGTCTGCATCCAGCTCGATGTCGCCGGCCTTGCCGCCGTCCAGTTTGATTACATCAAGTTTCATGCTTCACCACCTTCCGCGGATACTTCGTCCGCAGGTGCTTCGGTTGCAGCCGATTTCACAGCAGCCGGGAAAGGCAGGCCTTCCGGTGCTTTCTTCTTCACGGCGTCCTTGACGGTGACCCAGCCCGATTTCGGTCCGGGAACGGCGCCTTTGATGAAGACCAGACCACGGTCGGCGTCGGTTTTGACAACTTCCAGGTTCTGGGTGGTAACACGGGCAGCACCCATGTGACCGGCCATCTTCTTGCCTTTGAACACCTTGCCCGGGTCCTGACACTGACCGGTCGAACCGTGCGAACGGTGGCTGATCGACACACCGTGCGAGGCGCGCAGACCACCGAAGTTGTGGCGCTTCATCGCACCGGCAAAGCCTTTACCGATCGAGGTGCCCGACACGTCAACCTTCTGACCAGCCAGGAAGTGTTCTGCCGAGATTTCGGCGCCCACTTCGATCAGGCCATCTTCGGAGACGCGGAACTCGGCCAGCTTGCGCTTGGGCTCGACCTTGGCAGCGGCATAGTGACCGCGCATGGCCTTCGAGGTGCGTTTTGCCTTGGCAGCACCAGCGCCCAGCTGAACGGCGGTGTAGCCGTCTTTTTCAGCGGTCCGCTGTGCAACAACCTGCAGGTTGTCCAGGTGAAGAACGGTCACAGGGATCTGCTTGCCGTCTTCCATGAACAGGCGGGTCATGCCAACTTTTTTTGCGATAATACCAGAGCGCATATTCTATACCCTCCGATCTTACGACTGCAGCTTGATCTCGACGTCCACACCAGCAGCCAGGTCGAGCTTCATCAGCGCGTCCACGGTCTGGGGGGTCGGATCAACGATGTCGAGCAGACGCTTGTGCGTGCGGATCTCGAACTGGTCGCGGGATTTCTTGTCAACGTGAGGGCCACGGAGAACCGTGAACTTCTCGATCTTGTTCGGCAGCGGGATCGGGCCGCGCACATTCGCGCCGGTCCGCTTGGCAGTGTTGACGATCTCTTGCGTGCTGGCATCCAGAACGCGATAGTCAAATGCCTTCAGCCGAATACGGATATTTTGGCTTTGCATAGTAACAGCCTTTTATCAGGCGTTGAGGTTGAGAGGAGGACAGACGCGCATCGCCAACCCTCATCGAACCCAAAAGGCGGGAATCATCCCGCCTTGATGTTCTTGTTGAGAACCTGCGCGTATTAGTGGGGTTGGCGGGGTTTGACAAGGGGCAAACGTCACAAAGAACACCGTTTTATTCGCCGCCAGACACGCCATTGGTTAGCCATGCGTCTTCTACCTTCATCCCTTGGTAAACCGCATGCAGATACAGATGGGCAATCACAGGATCATTTGAGAACGGCGAGTAATCCAATTTGCCCTCTCGGACACCCACTTCGGCTTCATAAACAATCTCGTCGCCCTTCACGGTTACAAGCACTTCTAATTCCGCCAGTGTTTCTGGGTCAACGGATGTGGGGTCGTCTGACAGGATCACGAAATCCGCAACTTTGCCAACCTCAATGGACCCCTTTTCATCTTCCTCGAAATGCTGCCAAGCGGGCCAGATTGTCATGGCTTTCAAGGCAGTCATAACATCGACCCTTTGATGCGGCCCCAAAATATCTCCAGAGCGTGTGCGTCTAGTAACCGTCGCAGCAAGAACACGCATGCTATCTGGAAAGGCCACCGGGGCATCGTGGTGTGTGCCAAACATCATGTCCCGCTCGAGCAGCCATCCTGTGGGTGAGATATTGTCTGCATTGACCGGCCCAACGGTGTGATCACGATGCCAATCCCCCCAGTAAAACGTGTGCATCGGGAAAAGCGATGGGAATACGCCGAGGCGTTTAAAACTCGCAACCTGATCCTCTCTTAGAAACTGACCGTGGATCAGAACCGGACGATTCCCCGGGTCGCCATACTTCATCTGTGCCTCTTCGAGAGCTGCTATCAGCATGTCAGAAGCCCCTTCCCCGTTAGAGTGCACAAGGATTTGGAACCCATTTTCGTAACACCAATTAACGGCGTCCTGTAGCTGCTCCATCGTAATAGCAGCATACCCTGAATAACCGGCGGAGTAGCTTCCGACTGGATCATAATAGGGCCGATCCCTCAAAGCCGTGAAACCCTGAGGCGAGCCGTCAATCGTTAGCTTGCAGCCCCCGACCCGAACCCGGTCGTCGTAGTTCTTGGAGGTGTTTGCACCTATATATTCCCTAGCCTCAAGAACATCCGGGAAGGCTACCACGTCAATTGGGAGCCCATCTTCGGCGGCAACTTTCTTGAGAACGTCAACAATTTCTCCTGAGGTTCGGCCTTCTTGTCCGGTCGTGTATCCAAACTGTGCCCAAAGTTCGGTTCCAGCTTTGGCAAATGCCGCCAGGCCTTCTTCACCCAGATTTCCCAACATGGGCACAAGGACCGAAAAGAACGCATACTCTTCCAGAACACCGTTTGGCTCACCGGCGTCATCGCGTTGAATCACTCCGCCCGGAGGGGCTTTTGAAGCGGCTGTGATGCCTGCCAACTCTAGAGCTTTCGAGTTTGCTACTCCCAAATGCCCGGACTGATGAACGATAACGACCGGCAAGTCCTCAGACACAATGTCCAGTTCTTGTCGCGTAGGGTGGCGCAGTTCCTTTAATTGAGCATTGTCGTAACCAAAGCCGATGATCATTTTGACCTGTTCAACGGCTTGCGCATTTTCGTCGGCCCAGTCAGTCAACGTGGCTTGCAGACTGGCGATATCAACGACTTTCCCATCAGGCGGCGCAAGAAGGTTGGCGGACAATGCCTGCAACCCCCCCATGACCACATGACCGTGGCTATCTACAAAACCCGGAAGCATCGCGCGGCCTTCCAGGTCAAACGTTTCGGTTTCTTCACCGCGATGCATCGACAAATCAGACAACGACCCCACAGCAAGAACGCGTCCGTCTTTGACTGCGACCGCTTCAGCGGACGGAGCCTTATCGTTCATCGTTAACACAGGCCCTCCGAGATAAATCCTGTCCGCGATCTGCTGTGCGGACGCTGATGTGGATAAATAAACAAGTGCAGCAACTAGACCAACTGAACGCGCCAATAAGTGCATGCTGTGACCTCTTTCTAATTGTGATGCCTCAATATGAGAGAAGTAGCATTACAATCAGCTTAGGCAAAAACGAAAAAAGGGCGTCCCGAGGGAAGCCCTTTTCGTTGGTTCATTCGCTTGTGCGAATTATTCAGTAATCTTCGACACGACGCCGGCGCCGACGGTGCGGCCGCCTTCGCGGATGGCGAAGCGCAGGCCCTGCTCCATCGCGATCGGTGCGATCAGTTCAACGCCGAACGACACGTTGTCGCCGGGCATGACCATCTCGGTGCCTTCCGCCAGGGTCACGGTGCCGGTCACGTCAGTGGTCCGGAAGT
>NZ_JBQFSP010000005.1:0-201944 GCF_056538065.1 Ruegeria sp. BH8
GCCTAAAGGACAGATGCAACCCTGCGGCAGACCAACCCATCCCAACATCCAAACACGCTAAATAAGACCTCACCACCAAACCCGCAACCAATACCAAAAAAACTCAAGCAACCCATAACCGCAATCGAACGGCTTATGTGCTTTGGAACACCATGCCTTTGGTCGAAACCAATACAACTGCCGCAAATGGCCAGTATCCAACACCCAGTTGGTTGCAGAAACAGGCGCTGCAACAATTACAGACGCAAACGTGACTGCTTGGAACAGGAGTTTCGTTTCATTTCACTGCTAAATATGGCAATTCTGCCCTTGCGGGTCCGATCCGCGATTGAGAAACACAAGCAGGTCGCGATCATTCGATGAGAGCTGAGATGACTTCTGAACAAGCCGTCCGCGATGCGGTTCAGACGCATTCGAAGCGTGTCTGGCGGTTTGCGCTGGCATTATCGGGTGCCTCGGATGTAGCCGATGATTTGTTACAGGCCACATGTTTGCGCGCGCTTGAACGACATCATCAGGTGACGTCGCACAACCGTCTGGACAGCTGGTTGATGACAATCTGCCGGTCGATTTGGCTGAATGAGCTGCGTTCGCGGTCGGTTCGGCGCGCGCAGGCGCTGTCGGTGACCCCCGAAGCGGATCTGGTTGCAACGGGACCGGACACGGAAACGAATATTTTTGCGGCTGAAGTGTTTACTCAAGTGATGCAGTTGCCAGAGGCACAGCGCGAAACGGTTATGCTCGTCTTCGTTGAGGGGTACAGTTACCGCGAAGCCGCCGCTTTGTTGGAGGTTCCAATTGGCACGATCATGAGCCGGCTTTCGAATGCCCGGCAGAAACTTAAAACTGTGATGCAGGTTGATGCAGCGGACACCGCGCGACGGAGTGGCAAATGACGTTTTCCGACGAGACGCTATTAGCGTATCTGGAAGGCAGCCTGGATGAGGCTCAGACCCGCGCTATTGATGTTGCGGTTGAAGATGACGCTACGTTGGAACATCGTCTGATGGCGCTGGATCCGATTGCGCCTGTTGTTCGGGATGTTTTTGAGAACCTGCCCGCTGAAGCGCCGAAGGTGGACCTTCCGGAAAAAACGACGCGGCCCGCCAATAACGGGTTTCTGCGTCTTGTTGCGGTGGCTGCCAGCGCGGCGTTTGCAGCCGTCGCCGTAACATTCTGGGCCACCCGGCCAGCAGACTTAAGCTGGGCCCAGCAGGCCGCGATCTATCAATCACTTTACGTGCCGGAAACGATTGCATCGCTGGACAGTTCGGACGCGTCGCTGACCAAACAATTTGCAATGGCCGAAGCCGAGCTGGGACGATCGCTGAATAAGGAAACACTGGAAGCGTTGCCAGGGTTGGAGCTGAAGCGGGCGCAGGTTCTTTCATTCAAAGGCAAGCCCTTGATCCAAGTGGTTTTTGCCGACGATCAGGGTCAACCACTTGCCTTCTGTGTCATTCGCCAGGGACCGAATGCCGCAGATACCGAAGTTCAACAAACGGTGTTGAGCGGTTTGGCAACTGCAAAATGGGAGCAGGGCGGTTATGGATATATGCTGTTGGGCAGTTCCCCGCAGACGGATTTAAGCAACGAACTGGAAGTGTTGACCCGTACATTCTCGGGCTGATGGAAAAACCTTGTGAACTGTTGCAAATGCCCGAAGAATGCCGGGTATGACGTCGAAGAAAACCATGCCCCTTCCAGAAGACGAGGTCGATGATCTTGGCCCAGCCAGCATCTATGACGGTGATCCGGCAGAAGAAGACGACCCTTGGTTTTTGCCCCCGGACCAGGACGTGGAGGAAGGTTTCTTTTTGCCTGGTCCCCGATCGGATCAGCGCCCATTGTTCGATCCGCGCGATTGGTATTCGGCACAATCAGAATTGTCGGCAGAGCTTGCTGATCTTGCCCTGACCTTTGGCGCTCTGGATGAGCGGCTGCGTTCGGGGCCTGAGGGGTGGACGCATCGTTTGGCACTTATGGAAACGTCCGATCTGGGGTGGTGGACAGGGGATCGGGTCAGCGTGGACCGCCTGGCTTTGTGGACGGGTCTGAGGATCGGCGCGACCCACGATGACGTGCAGGCGCTGTTCCGGGCAGGTTGGGCCGTGCGCCGTCTGAGCTCTGGCGCGGGCCCTGCGACAGGCGGGTGGGAAAGCGGGTTGACCGCGTTTCTCGACCGTCTGGCTCAGGGGGCCGATGCGACGCCTGAAGCGATCGTTGATCTGGCCGAAGTCATGCGGAATGCTGAAAGGCTGCACCCGGTGACACAATCGGCCATCGCGTTTCATGCATGGCGAGCGGTTTCGCAGGGGGTCGGACAAGACACCGAGGCGGCAATCATCGCAGCGCGGCACGCGGCTTCGATGGGGCGGGGCGGCGCAATGTTCATGCCACTGGCGTTGTCTGGTCCGGGTGCGTTGCGCGGAACAGGTGGGCCGACGGAAAAGTTAGGGTCTTGGATACAGGGCGCCGGGCAAGCTGTTCTTGCGGCTTTGCTGCACCTCGACAGGATCAGTGTCTGGGAGGGTAAGGCCCGCGACGCGACGCAGGATCTGAGCGGTCGCACCCCCCCGCGTCTGATTGATGCTCTGGCGGCGTGGCCGATGGTCTCGGCCCCACTTGCAGAAGAACTTACCAATTCTTCCCGCGCGGCGGTTCAACGGAATTTTGACCTGTTCACCCGGAGAGGTCTGGTGCGCGAAGTCACCGGACAAGGCCGCTACCGGGTTTGGACAGCCGCACTATGATCCGTCAACTACTTGCGAAACGGTATGATTGGACGGGTGCTTTCAGCGTCCAACGCCGACGTAGGTTTCGAACCCCGATTTCAGCGCTGTAGTTTTCGAGTAGATGTTGCGCAGGTCGACCATCCTGGCTGATTTCATTGACGCCGCAATTTCGGAAAGGTTCAGCGCGCGGAATTCATTCCATTCCGTCAGCAGCACAACAACATCCGCGCCCCGCGCGGCGATGTACGGATCGTCGCACCATTCGACGCCCGGCAAAAGCGCCTCTCCTTCAGATTTTCCCTGTGGGTCAACAACACGCACCTTTGCGCCTCCGCCTATCAGGGCGGGGACGATGGACAGTGATGGCGCGTCGCGCATATCGTCCGTATTGGGTTTGAACGTGACACCCAGAACCGTCACGGTCTTGCCGTTGAAATGATCGTCACATGCGTCACGAATTTTCTCGATCATCCGTTTCTTGATTTCGTCATTCACGCGGATGACGGTCTCGGTGATTTGCATCGGATGCGCGTGGTCCTGCCCGATCCGGGCCAACGCGGCCGTGTCTTTTGGAAAACATGAACCACCGTAGCCAGGTCCTGCATGCAGGAATTTGTTGCCAATCCGCCCGTCAAGGCCAATGCCTCGCGATACTTCTTTGACATCCGCACCAACTTTTTCGCATAGCCCGGCGATTTCATTGATGAAGGTAATTTTGGTCGCTAGAAACGCGTTGGCGGCGTATTTTATCATCTCGGCGCTTTCCAGATCGGTGGTCAGGATCGGGAAGTCGCGCAGGTAAAGAGGGCGGTAAATTTCTGCCATCACCTCGGCAGCGCGGTCATTTTCGACGCCGACCACAACGCGGTCCGGGCGCATGAAATCGTCTATTGCCGCGCCTTCGCGAAGGAATTCAGGGTTCGAAGCCACGTCAAATTCGGCCAGGGGGTTAGCGGCCTTGACTGTTTCCTGCACTTTTCGGTTTGTTCCGACGGGCACAGTCGATTTTGTGACGATAACGGTATACCCGGTGACAGCCTGAGCGATTTCTTCCGCCGCTGCCATCACATAGGTCAGATCCGCATGGCCGTCTCCACGCCGGGTTGGCGTTCCAACTGCAATAAAGATAGCATCCGCGCCGTCCACTGCGGCTGCAAGATCGGTTGTGAAGCTCAGGCGGCCAGCCGCGACGTTTCGCGCCATCAGCACGTCCAGACCTGGTTCATAAATAGGCACCTGTCCGGCTTTGAGCATATCGATCTTCTGCTCAGCCTTATCAACGCAAATCACATCATGACCGAAGTCCGAGAAACACACACCGGAAACAAGGCCCACATACCCGGTGCCGATCATTGCAATGCGCATCTGCCTAATCCTTTTATACCAATTACTATCAACGGCGCGGGCAAAATCGAAGAATCCAGCGCCGGTTTCAATGATTTACAGGTATGGTTGCTGAGTTCCCATGTTTTCTTGTTGTTTTTGAGGCAATATGCGCGGGAACAGAGTTTTTACAATCCGTCGTGCTGCGCAGAACTTGTTGAATCACGTCCATTGTCAGCTGAAAAGATACAATTCTGGGCATGGACCAGTAATAAACAGCCAGTAAGCGGGCGGTGTTGCGCCGCCCACTTTTCGCCCGGAGCAAGGCGCCTGTAGCGGGTCCAATGGAATTGGCGATTGCTATAGAAATAGACCGACGACGCAAAAAAACCGCCCGAACCACAGTTCAGGCGGCAGCTGTGCTCAGAACCAGCGCCCTATGGCGATGACACTTGGTGAAAAAGCCGCTGTATCCGAAGTTACAGAGAGGGCTTTGCACGTGGCTTGAGTGTTTCCGGGCACATCAAACCCGATGAAACGATTATTGGCTCCAGCGCTGCCACTAACGCTTGGCGCAGAGGAAAATGGAGCTGGGTAGTTCCACGTCATTGCAGCGCTTGCGAACAATACGCCTTCCGCGGCCGTGCATGCGACAGGAAGCAACGCGGCGGTGCAGATCAGGGTTCCATCGGCAAAACGTGTAAATTCGCCATTGGTGTTACTTCCGCGCTCTATGACCGCACCGGTTGGTATACCGCCAACTTCTGATACCGACCCCAGAAGGTTACCCGGCCCATAACCGTAGTCGGCACGCATCAGGCGACCCGGAGTGGTATCCGTCGCATTGCCCTGAACAGCTGCACCAGCCGCTGTTCCGGTCGCGGGGTCAAAAGTCAGAGCTTCCGTCCAGGTACCTCCGTCAGGGGACACTTTGATTGAAAACCACGTACTTCCGGATAACCCCATTTCAGCGTGACCGGTCCAGTTCGACTGAAACACCAGCGATGCTGTATCGCTGGCACCCGCCTTGTTGATCTTTAGCTGATGCCCGCCGCCCTCATGGCTCAGAAGCGTTGCCGGGCTTCGGACAGACAAGCGATTCGTAGCGTCCGAACTTGTTGCCACCCCAACACCATTCAGGTTCTGAGTATTGACGGGCAAGGGCAGCCAGTCAGACCCATTCCAGAACTTCAGTTCACCAGTGGCCTCGTCCCAGGCGCGCCAGCCCGCATACGGGGTCAAGAAATGCCAGGCGTCGTCCAGCCATGCGGCAAGCTCTCCTGCATGTCCGGCCCAGTCCCCGGTGGGGGTGACGCCTAGAGCATAGACATCGCCCTGCTCGGGGACTACGGGCGGAGTGCTGGAATTGGTCGTTCGCACTGTCAGCTGTACGACCAGATCAAGCTGCCGCAGTGCTTCATTGTGAGTAACGTGTTTTTGAGCCTGCGAAGGTTGTAGAAAAGGCAGGCGCAATCTGGGTGAGGTCATTGACACGAGGGTCCTCCTGTGGCTGTCGGTCCGAAAGTCGGTCGCGCGCCACTCTGCCGTAAGGCGCGTCAATCCCGTCTGACCTGGCCGACCGCACAGGAAATAATCTGTTAACCTAAGTATCTCCGGGGACAAGCCGACCCGAGTATGGCCTATAGAGAACTATGTCGCCGCTTAGTCCCGGGCATAAATGTCTTCATATCGAATGATGTCATCTTCGCCTAAATAGGTGCCGGTCTGCACTTCGATCAAAACCATGGGCACTTTGCCAGGGTTCTCCATCCGGTGCACGGCACCCAGCGGGATATAGACGGACTGATTTTCGCTAACCAACCGTTCCTGATCATCGATTGTGACCTTGGCGGTGCCCTCAACCACAATCCAATGCTCGGACCGATGGTGATGGGACTGCAGGCTGAGTGAAGCGCCAGGATGAACATGGATTCGTTTGACCTGAAATCTGTCACCGATCACGAGGCTCTCAAACCAGCCCCAGGGGCGGTGATCGACCGGAAGCGTATCTGCCTGTTTGGCCCCCTTAGCCTTTAAGGCAGCGACAGCCTGCTTGACGTCCTGGGCTTTGTCCATGCTAGCAACCAGCACAGCATCCGGCATCGCAACTGCGATAATGTTCTCAAGCCCCATTGCCACCACTTCCTGAGCTGGCGATTCTGATCGTATCAGAACGTTGCAGCAGTCGATTGTGGTTACTTCCCCATTTGTCGCGGTGCCGTTTTCATCAGGGTTTGACAATTCTTGAACAGCCGTCCAACTTCCAACATCCGACCAACCTGCGGAATACGGAACCACGCTAAGGTTGGGGGCTTTTTCCATGACCGCATAGTCGATCGAGACGTCATCGACGTCAGCCCAAGCCGAAGGGTCCAATCTCAGGAACCCCAAATCTGCCTTTGCGCTGTCGACGGCCTTTTGGACAGGTGCAACAAGGGTGCTTGCGTATTTTTTATATGCTGCAACGATGTCACGTACCGCAAACAGGAAGATGCCGGAATTCCACAGGTAACTGCCATCTTTCACCATCGCCTGCGCGGCTTCCAAATCCGGCTTCTCCACGAACCGATCCAGGCGAACTGCACCCCCGGACGCGTCTGGGGCGTCGTTCAGCTTTAAGTAGCCATACCCGGTTTCGGGCCGAGTGGGCGTGATGCCAAATGTCACCAGATCGCTTCGTTCGGCAATTGCGCGCACGCCTGTGGCGACGGCCTGATGAAAAGCCGCCTTGTTTGGAAGCACATGATCTGAAGGCGCGACCAGCATGATGGCATCCGGATCACGTGAGGCAAGGTACAACGCAGCCGCCAGTACGGCAGGGGCCGTGTTTCGCCCTTCAGGCTCAATCAGAATCGGACCGGGGTCGATCCCAATAGCGGTCAGCTGTTCAGGTACAATAAACCGAAAGGCTTCGTTGGTGAGAACCATTGGTTTGGCATAGGGCGTATGCGAGGGTCCAAGCATCCGGTCGGCACAATCCTGTAACAGACTGGTTTTTCCGACAAGTGGAACGAATTGCTTGGGATAGCTTTTGCGCGACAGGGGCCACAAACGCGTTCCTGAACCACCACACAGGATGACTGGATAGACCGTTCTGTTCATACACGTGCCCCTGAATTGCTGATGACCAACGATATTGTTCAATTCTTTTTGTGGAATGGGAGATCCCGTGGCTACTGGGCCGCTTTTCCAGTTGCAACGATGTCATTCAGATATTGGCTCAGATCATCGCGCAGGTCGTCACGGGCAAGGGCAAAGGAAACTGTCGCTTGCAGAAAACCGGATTTTGAACCGCAATCGAAACGCTGCCCGTCGAACTTGTAGCCAAAAACGGGCACGCCGGATGCGATATCCTCGGCGATCGCATCAGTCAGTTGGATTTCACCGCCGCTTCCGGTTTTCATTGCGTTCAGGTTGTTCAATACGGAAGGTCGAAGAATATAGCGCCCGATAACCGCCAGATTGGATGGCGCTTTTGAGGGTTCGGGTTTTTCAACCATACCCTTGGCCGGAATGACCGGGCCGATACTGTCGACGACATCCAGAACGCCGTACGAACTGGTCTTTTCTGGTGAAACTTCCATCGTTGCCACCATGTTGCCGCCCGTTTCCTCATAGGCTTCAACCATTTGTTGCAGACATGGTTTATCTGCAGCAATCACATCGTCAGGCAGCATTACAGCAAAGGGTTCATCGCCTATCAAACGGCGTGCACACCATACAGCATGCCCCAACCCCAGGGCTTTGTGTTGGCGGATATAGGCAATCGCGCCGCTTTCCATATTGGTCTTGTTTAGGATATCGAGAAGCTTGTTTTTGCCCTTGGCCATTAACTCCTGTTCGAGGACAAGGTTGTGGTCAAAGTAATCTTCAAGCGCGGATTTCCCGCGAGACGTCACAAAGATGAACTCTTTGATACCAGCGGCGCGCGCTTCATCGATTGCATATTGCACCAGCGGGCGATCCACCAACGTCATGATCTCTTTCGGAACAGATTTGGTTGCCGGCAAAAACCGGGTTCCCATTCCCGCCACTGGAAAAACTGCTTTGGTGACTTTGCGTGTCATGGTGCCTCTCAAAACAAAACTTGGCCGGAAAAGCAGAAAACATCCGGAATGTCCTCTTAGTCTTCAAAACCGCGTCAATCAATCATGCCCGGTGTGCCGGCCGTTATTGACCAAATCGTGCCACCTCGGTCCAGATGAGTCAAAAGCCGACTCCGGTGTTTCCTGTATACAAGGCCTGAACCACAGTTCCCAGAGACCCTTCCGCTATAACTCTGTGCCAAAAATCTGACGACGATTTGTCGTTCACGGAAAGTTGATATGTTTGGAGCGGCGTCGGTTGTCTTGAAAAACTCCCGGACGGAGTCCTGCATATTTTCTTTGGATGGGCATAGCGCCTTGTTATGACGAGTAGTTTAGGACTGCGCGGCCGAAAAGAATTTGGATGGCAGGGACTGTGCAACTGAAATTAACACGGCTCACTTAGTCGCAAGCTGCGTCAAGTAACGTGTCTTATGTACACAAGTATCCCGTCGGCAAACATCCGAGCTTCTTGGAAATACATGATCTGACGCATCTAGTCCGTTTTCGAATGGGCAACAATATGATCGGAACCGCAAAGATTGGTGATAACGGCGGTCTGTTGCGACCGGCGATAAGATGCTCAAGCAAGTCGCGTGGTACCGTTCAACGCATGCTTGGCGCCTTATCGGACCAGTTTCGTTGTCATCGAGGTTTCGGGAAAACAGGTGGGTGCAACACCCTTCGTTTCCTGCCATCTGCCTATGGATCGGCGGGTTTTGAAACCTGGCAAGCCGTCAACGCCTCCAACATCGTACCCCAAGCTTTCCAGCGCGCCCTGCATTTTTGCTATATCAGAACGGTACAAGCCGCCGACCTTGCGCCATTGCCCTTTAAAATCGCCGCTTCCAAACTGGATTCTGTCACCGACGTGGCCGACGAACAAAGCATACAGATCGCTTTTGTTGTATTCCTTAAGAACGTAAAAATTCGGAGTGACAAGAAAAGCAGGACCAAATCGTCCAGCCGGCATCATCAGGTAACCTGCACCCTTCAGCTCGTGAGCTGGATAAGGTTTACCCGAGACCCGGTTTATGCCCATCGCTTCCCATTGCTGGATTGACCGCCCCTGATCAGGTCCTTCCAATGCACATGATACGGTTGCCGGCACAGACACTTCGAAACCCCAGTCACGCCCGGGGATCCAGCCGTGCTGTTTCAGGTAGTTGCCAATCGATGTGATTGTATCATCGGATGACCCCCAGATATCGACCTGTCCATCGCCGTTGCCATCTGCGGCGTAAGCCAAATAGCTTGATGGCATGAATTGGGGTTGTCCTAACGCGCCCGCCCAACTGCTTTTCATTTGCCGGGCTGGCAGGGGTCCTGCTTCCGCGATTTGCAGAGCTGCGATAAGCTCGGCTGTGAAGTAGTCCGCGCGCGTGCTCATAAATGCCTTGGTCGACAAAACCCTGAACGCATCATGGCGGATCGGCACCTGCCCAAAGCCGCTTTCTCTGCCCCAGATTGCCAGAATGATACGAGCAGGAACGCCCGTTTGACGTTCGACTTTGGCAAGCACGGCAGAGTGTTGTCTCGCCATCCTGCGCCCGATAGACGTTGCGCCCTGAATTGACCCCGGATTGAAATACCGGCTGGGCGATCCAAACTCGGCTTGTTTTTGCGCCTTGGGCGTTTTGCGTTTATGTCCGGGGGGAACCAGATCAGGCAGGTCCCAGTTCAGAGTAACACCGGAAAACGCCTGTTGCAGTGTGTTGCGCGAAACACCTTTGGCCTGCGCCAGCGGCCAGATCGTCTCCAACAACCACGACTGAAACTGGCGTTCAATTGATGCACGATCCTGTGCCAGTGCGGTCTGAGACAGAATGATCAATCCTAGAGTGAACAGCAAAATACGCATTGACGATTTATCTGTCCCGACTGGCCTTGCAAGTCAACGGGAAGATGCCGCGCGACCCGTCGCCGTTTACACCCAAAGTTGAAAGTAAGTTGAGGTTGGCAATTTGTGGTTCGGAAAACTCTTGAGAAATTTCACCCGCTTGCCGATAGTTGCATGGGATTGAGATGAGGAGAGGACAGTCAGCTGTGGCACAAGTCATTTCGTCCAATCCATCCTTGCTCAGGCTTGTCGTTGTGCTCCTGTTGATCGCTTCGGCGCAACCAGCTTTGGCCAGCGACAGCTTTATGGACCCGCAAGGCCCAATAGCGGCAGTTCAGAAAACGCATTTGCTTCGGGCGACCGTATTGATCCTGCTGGCCGTTATCCCGGTATTGGTGCTGGTCCCGATAATAGCGTTTCGGTATCGCCGCCGAAGCAACCGCATTGTGCCCTACGCGCCGGATTGGGATTTCTCGGCCAAGCTGGAATTTGTCATGTGGGGTGTGCCTGTCATAATCGTGGCCTTGCTGTCTTTTTATCTTTGGAAGGCGACGCATCGGCTTGACCCGTATTCGGCACCGTTTGGTGAAGATCCGGCGCTGCGGGTTCAGGTTGTCGGTCTGGATTGGAAGTGGCTGTTTCTGTACCCCGATCTTGGGGTCGCCACTGTGGGAGAGTTCGGAATTCCGACAAAGCGGCAAGTTGCATTGACGCTGACAACCGATACCGTGATGCAGTCGTTTATGATACCCGCGCTGGCCGGACAGATTTATGCGATGCCGGGCATGACCACCCAGTTACATCTTGTCGCGGATGCGCCGGAAGTGATGCAGGGTGAAAACACTCAGTACAACGGACGGGGCTTTACCAAGCAGAAGTTCCGCACCATCGCAATGAGTGATGAGGATTTCGACGTTTGGGTCGAAAAAGTGCGTAACAACAGCATCCAATTAGATGTGGCAACGTATCGGAAACTGGCCATGCGGACCGACAGGGATGAAGTTCAGGCCGCTTTGGGAACATCTCGGATGCCGGATGATGCGCTCTACTTCACAATAGAAGACGATCTGTTTCAGAATATCCTGAGCCGTTACCACAGCGGTCAGCCGCTGCCCATCGATCTACAGCCTGGAACTGCATCATTTGGGCAGGAGGCGCAAAAATGACGCCGACCGAGACAGGTTTCTTCGGGCGTCTGAGTTGGGACGCTTTTCCGATTGCCGGGTTGATCCAGAACCCAAATACTAATGAGATTGTGGCCAATACAGCCGCAGCTGTTGTGATTATTGGCGCTGTGGTTGTCGTAGGATTGCTGAGCTGGTTTCGTCTGTGGACACCCCTGTGGCGCGATTGGCTGACCAGCGTCGATCACAAAAAGATCGGTATCATGTATATCGTCTTTGCCATCGTGATGCTGGCGCGCGGTGTGCTTGAAGGCGTTGTCATGCGCGCGCAGCAGGCTTCCGGGCCCGGCGACGGTTTCCTCGAAGCCGAACATTTTGCCGAGCTTTTCAGCACTCACGGCACAATCATGGTCTTCTTTGTTGCCGTTCCCTTTGTCTTTGGTGTTGCGAATTACATTGTCCCGCTGATGATCGGCGCGCGCGATGTGGCGTTCCCGCGACTAAACCAGATTAGTCTGGGCCTTACGGTTTCGTCAGGCATGATGCTGATGGTGTCGCTGGTGATTGGAGAGTTTTCGACCGGCGGCTGGACAGCCTATCCACCGTATACCGGCGCAGCGTTCAATCCCGGTGTTGGACCGGATTACTGGATCTGGGCCATCGTTGTTTCGGGCATTGGCACCTCGCTGACGGGTATCAATTTTGCCGTTACGATCTACAAGTTGCGCGCGCCGGGCATGACGTTCATGCGGCTGCCGATGTATTGCTGGACAATCATTTGCAGTTCGATCCTGATCGTCTTTGCTATGCCGCCTTTGGGTGTCGCCGCGCTGATGCTTGCCGCTGATCGCTATCTTGATTTCCACTTTTTCACAAACGACCTCGGTGGCAACATGATGAACTATGCCAATCTGTTTTGGTTGTTCGGCCACCCCGAGGTTTACCTGCTGGTTTTGCCTGCTTATGGCATCTATTCCGAGGTGTTTGCGACCTTCTCGGCCAAACGGCTTTATGGCTACAACTCGCTTGTTATTGCGACCATGTCGATCGCAGTGTTGTCGTTCACGGTCTGGCTGCACCACTTTTTTACCATGGGTCAAAGCGCGCTGATCAACGCGGTGTTTGGTATTGCGACCATGCTGATTGCCATCCCAACCGGCGTGAAAGTCTATGACTGGATGGCGACGCTGTGGCGGGGGCGCATTCGGTTTTCGGTGCCGATGCTCTATGGGCTGTCATTTTTGATGCTGTTTGCCATCGGTGGGCTGAGCGGTGTGATCCTGGCAAACCCAACCGTAGATTACCAGGTTCACAATACGCTGTTTTTGGTAGCTCATTTCCACAACGCGTTATTGCCTGGCGTGTTGTTCGGATTGTTGGCGGCATACAATTACTGGTTCCCCAAGGCCTTTGGATTCCGACTGAACGAATTCTGGGGCCGGGTTTCTGTCTTTTGCTGGACCGGGGGGTTTTTGCTGACATTCATGCCGCTCTATTTCGTCGGGCTATTGGGCATGCCACGCCGCTCTTTCAGCTATAGCGATCCGTCTTTCCACCCTTTCATGATTGTGGCCATCATCGGAGCAATAGTTATTACCTGTGGATTGTTCTCGGTACTGATCCAGCTATGGGTCAGCATTCGTGACCGCGACCAAACCCGCGTTCCTGTTGGGGATCCCTGGGATGGTCGCACATTGGAATGGACTATCCCTTCACCGCCTCCCGCGTACAACTTTGCGATCATCCCCAAGGTTACGGATCGGGATGAATTCACGGCACAGAAGGCAAAAGGAACGGCCTATCCAACACCAGACGCTTATGAAGATATCGAACTGCCCCGAAACACGGGAATTGGCTTTGTCCTGTGTGTTCTCAGCGGCATATGGATATTTGCGCTGGTCTGGTGGATCTGGTGGCTTGCCGCGATAATGACGGTTTTGATGATCCTTGCGGTGATCATCTGGACATTTGATGACAGTACAGAACTCACCATCCCCGCGGAAGAGGTGCGAAGGGATCACGAAGCCTGGCTGGCGTTGGTCCACAGCGAAGCCGCAGTTGATCGTGACTCTGAAACTTCTTCGGAAAACCGCGGCCTTGCCCGCCCGGATCTGGAGGTGGCGACATGAAGCGCGCGCCGACACACAGCTATCCCGGTATCAATCTAGGGGAACATCACGCCAGCGCCCACAAGGCGGCCGAGGTTGTCACCTTTGGGTTCTGGGTCTTCTTGATGAGCGATCTGGTCTATTTCGGCCTGATGTTTGCGATTTACATAACGATGATCGATGCGCAGGCAGGTGGTCCTGGCCCGCACGAGTTGTTTGATCTGAAAAGTGTTTTTGCGCAAACCCTGACACTGCTGACCAGCAGCCTGACAGTGGGTCTTGCCATGCTGGCGCTGAAGTACAATCTGCCGCGCGGTCGCATTGTCTTGTGGTTTGGCGTCACTCTTGCGCTGGGGCTTGGTTTTCTGGTGCTGGAAGTGCGTGACTTCATGGCCATGGCGGAAAAAGGCGGCATTCCGCAGCGCAGCGGTTTTTTGTCAGCCTTTTTTGGGTTGGTCCCGCTTCATGGTCTGCACGTTGCGACTGGATGCCTTTGGCTGATCGTTTTGGGTATCCAGCTACGCGTCAAGGGCATGACGGATGTGGTTATTTCGCGCGTGGTGCGGCTGGCGTTGTTCTGGCATTTTCTCGATCTGATCTGGATTGGCATCATTACCATCGTGTATTTCGGAGGTCTGACCTATGGATAAGCGCTCTGAAATGCATCGTCGCGAGCGTCGGCGCTATGTGATCGGGTATGGTGGCTCGCTTTTGCTGACCTTGGCGATGTTTGGCGTGGCGCAGGTTTATGGGATTGAAACGGTTGGGGTTTACCTGACCATCGGGTTGCTTGGATTGGCACAGCTTGTGTTGCAGCTTGTCTACTTCCTGCATATCGATCGTCGGCGCAGCAGCCGCGAAGATCTGCATCTGGTGCTGTTTTCGACACTGGTTCTGATGATCATGATCCTTGGCACCGTCTGGGTTCTGGGCAATTTGGCCACCCGAATGCACATGCACTTGATGTAGTGCGTATTTGAAACAAGCGGGGTGGCGGGTCGAGATTTGGCTTTCGGCAGGACCACCAATAGCGGAAAAAGCCTCAGTAGGTTGTCCGCATTTGATACCCCTGATGATAGGTCATGCGTACAAAGGTGACCGGGGTTTTTCGAAACCACGTTGTCCGCTCCAACTGGAACAAAGGTGTTCCGGGCGGAACAGAAAGAAAATCCTGAAGCGGGCCGGTCGCCGGAACAGCCGTGAAGGCAATTTCCGCGTTCGAAAACGGAACTTCGGCCAGCAACCATTCGTTTGGACCGGTGGTCAGAAAGTCCTCATTCATGACGTGCGGTACTGCGGCTGTATTGATCCATCGCTCCTCGAACTGGAAGGGGCGATTGTCGGCATGGTGCATACAGCGCAAATGCAGAATTTGCGTGCCCTCGGGCAGTCCGAGTTTGGCTTGTAGCCATGCCGGACAATCTATCAGCGTACGGCTGACCAACGCATACCGGTATTCTGCATTCATATCTTCAATGGTTTGACGGACTACTGCAATGGGCAGCCTGGCCTGTTTGACCGGTGTTGTAACCACACGTGTGCCACCTTTGCGTTTGCGTGTGACAATACCCTGATCAGCAAGTTCACGGAGTGCTCGATTGACAGTCGCGCGGGCGCATCCGAACTCGGCGGCCAGTTCCAGTTCAGTGGGCAGCAGGCTGCCTTGCGGCCAGATTCTGGTCTGGATGCGATTTAAAACTTCATCGCGGATATCCTGGAAGCCGACGTTTTTTTGCTCGTTCACATTGTGCTCACTATATTTTCGAACTTATTCATATTATGTCTAGGTTAACGGTGAGATGCAAAGAATTTGACCCAGAACCTTATCAGATTGCAGGATTGCGCGGTTACGCCATGGGCCAATGGTGGCGGGGTAACAACCGAACTTGCCGCGAAGCGGGTCGGTAAACATGTCGTCTGGCGTATCAGTGTGGCCCGGATCGATCAGGATGGGCCATTTTCCCGATTTCCGGGGATGTCGCGCGTACACACGATCATCGAAGGGACCGGGCTTGATTTGCTCGGTGATAGTGGTGTTTTACCAGCGCGGCCATTCCTGCCGGTTTCGTTCGACGGGGCGCTCGCGCTGAATGCGCGGCTGTTGGGCGGGCCGTGTCGTGCATTCAATGTGATCTACGATTCAAAGGTCGTTGTTGTGGTGAACGTTTTTGCAAATGATCAGGAATTTGAAGCGACAGCGGGCGAGTTTGTCTTTGTCGCCTCGGGAATGGCCCACATGTCAGACAACACGCCGCTGGTTGCCGGAGACGCAATGACGCTGAACGCCGCTGTTACGGTCAGTCCGGCTGCAGGCGCTAAGATCCTTCGCGTGTGTTTCAATAAGATCCCTAGCTAAAGCTCAGCCAGAAGCTCACTTATTGCCCCTTTGTAGTTACGCGTGACCTTGTCCCGCAGGACGTGATGTCCGTTTTGAACCTGGTGTCTGCCTGCGGACCAAAGATCAGTTACGACATTATCTTTGGCGGCAAAGACTAGACCATCCAGCAGTTGGTGAGGTTGTAGTGCGCAAAGGGCAGGGGCCTGACTGTCGATGGCGACGAGATCGGCCAGCATTCCTTCGGTAATTTGCCCCGCGTTGCGGCCTAGCGCCTGCGCACCGCCAATAGCTGCGCCGCGATAAAGGGTTTGTCCTGCCGAGCCTTCGCCAACCACCAGCACGTTACGTGACAGGTCGCGCAGTCGTTGCGAGTATTCGAGTGTGCGGAGCTCTTCGGTCATGGAAATCAACACGTTGGAGTCCGATCCCACGCCAAAAGCGCCGCCTGCATTCAGATAGACAGGGCCGTTGAAAGGCCCGTCGCCCAGGTTGGCTTCTGTCACCGGGCACAGACCGGCAACCGCTTTGCTGCGGGCCATTGCGCAAGTCTCTTCGTCGGTCATATGGGTTGCGTGGATCAGGCACCAGTTGGACTCAACCGGGGCATTATCCAGCAGCCATTCGACCGGACGCGCGCCAAGGCCAGCCTGCACTTCCTCAACCTCTCTGGGTTGTTCGGCAATGTGAATATGGATTGGACCGGAACTTTGTGATGCCACCACCTGCGCCAGATCGCGCGGACAGGTGGCGCGTAGGGAATGTGGCGCGATGCCGACGCGACAGTCGTCAGGAAGATTGCCGAGCGCACCCCGCGCCTGCGCGACAAGTTCGCAAAAACGGTCCACATCATTGCCAAAGCGTCGCTGCCCCGCCTCCAGTGGTTTTTCCCCAACTCCTGCATAGCTGTAGAGCACGGGCAGATGGGTCAGGCCAATTCCGGTCTCAGCAGCAGCGGCCATGATCCGGTCGCTGAGTTCGCAAAGCCTGTCATAGGGTTGCCCGTTCGGTTGGTGGTGCAGATAATGGAATTCCCCGACCGAGGCGTACCCGGCCTCCTGCATCTCGACATAGACTTGCGCAGCGATGGCCTGAATGTGTTCGGGGTTCAGGCGGGCTGTGAAGCGATACATCAGATCACGCCAAGTCCAGAAACTGTCACGGCCAGCCTGCCGATATTCGGTCATTCCCGCCATGGCACGCTGAAAGGCATGGCTGTGAAGGTTGGCCAAAGCGGGCAGTAGAGTGTCAACGCAGGTGTCGCCGAGTTGCGCGACCGCGTCGGGTGTCAGACGGGCAATACGACCATTTTTGATCTCGAGTCGTAGATTCTCTGCCCAGCCGGCTGCCAGATAGGCCCGTTTTGCGAAAATGACCGTCATCCCTACCTCCGGTTTTATGAATAGACATATGACATAAAGACCTGTACCAGAAAAGAGAGAATTGCACCGAAGAGGGATTCGAATGCAAACCCACGATCAACTGTTCACAGATCTGCACGCTGCCACCATGGTTGGTGCGAATGCATACGGATTGATCGAAGATGCTGCGATTGCCGTGCGTGGGGGCCAGCTTGCATGGGTCGGTCCGAAGACGCAGTTGCCGGAAGAATACGCGACGTTCTCTCAAACCTCGCTGGACGGGCGGCTGGTGACGCCGGCTCTGATCGATTGCCATACCCATGTAGTGCATGGCGGCCACCGCGCGGCTGAGTTTGAGATGCGCCTTAACGGTGCCAGCTATGAAGAGGTGGCCCGCGCGGGTGGTGGGATTATTTCGACCGTGAAAGCCACGCGTGCGGCCAGTAAAGAGGATTTGATTGCGCAGGCCCTGCCGCGCGTGGACGCGATGATCGCCGAAGGGGTTTCGGTGATCGAGGTCAAATCGGGCTATGGGCTTGATCGTGAAACTGAGCTGACCATGCTGCGAACCGCGCGGGCCTTGCAGGAAAGCCGCCCGTTGCGCATTGTAACCAGCTTTCTGGGCGCTCATGCATTGCCCGCCGAGTATGAAGACCGGCCCGAGGCTTATATCGACGAAGTCTGCATTCCGACGCTCCGCGCGGCTCATACCGAGGGATTGGTAGACGCAGTGGACGCCTTTTGCGAAGGGATTGCCTTCCTGCCCGGCCAACTGGTGCCACTGTTTGACGTTGCCAAGGAACTAGGACTGCCGGTCAAACTGCATGCTGAACAACTGTCCAACCTGGGCGGTACGAAACTTGCTGCAAGCTATGGTGCGCTTTCTGCCGACCACATTGAGTATCTGGACGAAAGCGGTGTCAAAGCCATGGAAGCGGCAGGCACGGTGGCCGTGATCCTGCCCGGGGCTTTCTACACCCTGCGCGAGACGCAACAACCGCCAATTGATCTGTTGCGCAAGTACGACGTGCCAATGGCCCTTGCGACCGACTGCAATCCGGGCTCGGCTCCGATGACGTCGCTTTTGCTTGCGATGAACATGGGGTGCACCTTGTTTCGAATGACACCCGAGGAAGCATTGAAAGGTGTCACCGTAAATGCCGCGCGTGCACTGGGCCTGAGAGACTGCGGCAGGATCGTCCAAGGCCTGCGGGCGGATCTGGCTGTCTGGAATGTCACTCACCCGGCCGAGCTTGCCTACCGCATCGGTTTTAATCCCCTTCACGCCCGCATATTCGGAGGCGCATTTTGACCACTCTGACGTTAACTCCCGGCGCTGTGTCTCTGGCGCATCTGGAACAGGTTTTTCGCCAGGAATGCGCCGTTCGACTGAACCCGGATTGCAGGCCTGCCATAGCTGCGGCGCACGCTCGCATTATTGAGGCGGCGACTGGCCAAGCCGCCGTTTACGGGGTTAATACGGGTTTTGGAAAACTGGCAAGCGTCAAGATCGCGGCCGAGGATACCGCGACGCTGCAACGCAACCTGATCTTGTCCCATTGCTGTGGCGTTGGACCAGCGATCCCGCGTGCTGTTGCGCGGCTCATGATGGCGCTCAAACTGCTCAGCCTCGGACGTGGCGCGTCGGGTGTGCGGTTGGAGCTGATTGACCTGCTGGAAGCGATGCTTGTCGCAGGCGTGACACCGGTGATCCCGGCACAGGGGTCTGTTGGTGCTTCGGGCGATCTGGCACCACTGTCGCACATGGCAGCCGTCATGATGGGCGAGGGTGAAGCTGAGTTTGGCGGTACAGCCATGCCTGGCGGCGACGCACTGGCAGCGGCAGGTTTGACCCCGGTCGAACTTGGCCCCAAGGAAGGGTTGGCACTGATCAACGGCACTCAGTTTTCCACGGCGTTTGCGCTGGCGGGGCTTTTCGGCGCGTGGCGGGCGGCGCAAAGCGCTTTGGTCACTTCAGCCCTGACAACGGATGCGATCATGGGGTCTACCGCGCCTTTGCAACCCGAAATTCACGCCTTGCGTGGTCACCGAGGCCAGATCGAAGCGGGCGCAACCATGCGCGCGCTACTGGCTGGGTCGGTCATTCGCGAGAGCCACCGGGACGGTGATACGCGGGTTCAGGACCCGTACTGCATCCGCTGCCAACCGCAGGTTGTTGGCGCCGCGATGGATGTGCTGCGTCAGGCTTCAGTAACCCTGGAAACCGAGGCCAACGCCGCCACCGATAACCCTCTGGTTCTGGCCGAGGCCGGGTTGATCGTATCAGGCGGAAACTTTCATGCAGAACCGGTCGGATTTGCCGCCGACATGATTGCTCTGGCAGTGGCCGAGATCGGGGCGATTGCGCAGCGGCGTATCGCGCTGATCGTCGATCCGGTACTCAGCTTTGATTTGCCTCCCTTTTTGACACCCAACCCCGGATTGAATTCTGGCCTGATGATTGCCGAAGTCACGACAGCCGCGCTGATGAGCGAAAACAAGCATCTGGCCAATCCTTGCGTCACAGATTCAACACCAACTTCGGCCAATCAGGAGGATCACGTGTCAATGGCCGCCCATGGTGCGCGGCGGCTGGGGCAAATGGTGACCAATCTGGAGCGTATCCTTGGGGTCGAGTTGCTGTGTGCAACGCAAGGGGTTGAATATCGCGCGCCGCTGCCAACCAGTGAAAGCCTTCAAGGTGTCATGGCGCGCCTGCGTTCGGTTGTACCGGCGTTAGAAGATGACAGATACATGGCAAATGACATAGAAGCAGCCTCGGCCCTTATTGCAAGCGGTGAGATTGCCGAAAGCACCGGTGTCGCCATGCCGGAGCTTGGCGCATGACTGATCCGGTCGAGGTAGTTCGGGGTGGTAGTCCAATTGTTTTGGGCCTGCCTCACACGGGCACTTATGTGCCTGCGGCGATTGATGCCAAACTGAATGCTCGGGGTCGGGCGCTGACAGATACGGATTGGCACATCCACATGCTCTACGACGGGCTTTTGCCCGGTGCTACCACGGTGCGGGCCACCTTTCATCGCTATGTGATCGATGCCAATCGTGACCCAGGCGGTACTTCTCTTTACCCTGGCCAAAACACGACGACCTTGGTGCCGCTTACGGATTTCGACGGGCAGGATATCTGGGACATCCTTCCAACTGAAAAAGATACCATTGAACGACGTGACGCATTTCATGCGCCATATCATGCCGCTTTGCTGGCCGAACTGGAGAGGGTGAAGGCGATCCACGGAATCGCTGTGCTGTATGATTGCCACTCAATCCGCAGTCACATTCCTTTTCTGTTCGACGGCGTTTTGCCCGACATGAACATTGGAACAAATAACGGGATGACCTGTGCACCGGAAATCGAAACAATTGCACATGAATTCGCCTCTTCATCCCCTTTCAGCACCGTTTTGAACGGGCGCTTCAAAGGCGGGTGGACGACACGGCACTACGGACGCCCGGATAACGGTATTCAAGCGATCCAGATGGAGCTGGCGCAGTCGACCTACCTGACATCAGAAACGCCACCCTGGACTTTTGACACCGCCAAAGCCACCCGTCTCCGGCGTTGGTTGAAAGACATTCTAGACGTCCTCAATGACACAGCATTGGAGCTTGCCCGATGACCGATCCTCGCAAAAACACCCGTGACATCTTTCCACCCACCGGACCTGAACTGAACGCCAAAAGCTGGATGACCGAAGCGCCGTTGCGGATGATGATGAATAACCTGCATCCTGACGTGGCCGAAAACCCGCATGAGCTGGTGGTCTATGGCGGGATTGGCCGCGCGGCACGGACGTGGAAGGATTTTGACACCATCGTTGCCAGCCTGAAAGATCTGGAAGAGGATGAAACTCTGGTCGTCCAGTCCGGCAAGCCGGTTGCCATTGTTCGCACCCATAGCGATGCACCCCGCGTATTGATTGCAAACTCGAACCTTGTGCCGCACTGGGCCAATTGGGACCACTTCAACGAACTCGATAAGAAAGGTCTGATGATGTACGGCCAGATGACCGCTGGCTCGTGGATCTATATTGGTACACAGGGCATCGTGCAGGGCACTTATGAAACTTTTGCCGAGGCCGGGCGTCAGCACTATGGCGGCGACCTGACAGGTAAGTGGATCCTGACCGGGGGACTGGGTGGAATGGGCGGCGCGCAGCCTCTGGCCGCTGTCTTTGCAGGGGCTTGTTGTCTGGCCGTGGAATGCAACCCGGACAGCATCGACTTTCGCTTGCGTACAAAATACCTGGACGAAAAAGCCGAGACGCTGGACGAAGCGCTGGCAATGATTGATCGCTGGACCAGGGCGGGCGAAGCGAAATCCGTTGGTTTGTTGGGAAATGCCGCTGAAATCTTCCCGGAAATCTACGCCCGGATGCAAGCTGGCGGGATGCGCCCGGATATTGTCACGGATCAGACCAGTGCCCACGATCCGGTAAACGGCTACCTGCCGCTTGGTTGGACCATGGCGCAATGGAAAGACAAGCGCGAAAGTGACCCGAAGGCGGTCGAAAAGGCTGCACGTGCTTCGATGAAGCAACACGTCGCTGCAATGGTGGACTTCTGGAACGCGGGCGTGCCGACGTTGGATTACGGCAACAACATCCGACAGGTGGCTCAGGATGAGGGGTTGGAGAACGCTTTTGCCTTCCCCGGCTTCGTACCCGCCTATATTCGCCCGCTGTTTTGTCGGGGTATCGGACCCTTCCGCTGGTGCGCGTTGTCCGGTGACCCTGAAGATATCTACAAGACAGACGCCAAGATGAAGGAACTGTTCCCCGACAATACCCATCTGCACAACTGGTTGGACATGGCGCAGGAGCGTATTGCGTTTCAGGGCCTGCCGGCGCGGATCTGTTGGATTGGGCTAGGAGATCGCCACAAGGCCGGGCTGGCGTTCAACGAGATGGTTAGAAACGGCGAATTGAAAGCTCCGGTCGTCATCGGCCGAGACCATCTTGACAGTGGTTCTGTCGCCTCACCTAACCGCGAGACCGAGGCGATGAAGGACGGTTCGGACGCTGTTTCGGACTGGCCGCTGCTGAACGCGCTTGTCAATACGGCATCGGGTGCAACGTGGGTTTCGCTGCATCACGGCGGCGGAGTTGGCATGGGGTTCAGTCAGCATGCAGGCGTCGTCATCTGCGCAGACGGAACCGATGCCGCCGCCAAGCGATTGGAGAGGGTGCTCTGGAATGACCCCGCGTCGGGGGTTTGGCGTCACGCGGACGCCGGGTACGAGGACGCGAAAGCCTGCGCTCGTGAACATGGGCTGCGATTGCCGGGCATTTTGGGCTGATTACCACGCCAACCTTTGTTTTGTCGGTTTGCCTTAGCGCTAACGTCACATTTTCCGGTTTCGAACCGGTGCTGTTTCGGCTAGGGCTAAGCCGTTCAACAACCCCGTGGGGTTGAAGGCAACTGACAAAGGTGGCTACCCGTTGCTCGATATTGCACATGTCCGCTCGGTGATTTCGGACGTTTATGACCTTGCCCCATCGGCCACTCTGGCCAATGAGATGAAAGAAACGTTTGCCCGCATGGATCGCGTGGTCAGCCCACCAGATTGGGCAATCTACGCGCCTTACGTGCGAGCCATCAATACGCTCAAGAAAGAGCGTAATGCCGTGATCCTTGGGCACAATTACATGACGCCCGAGATTTTTCACGGTGTGTCCGATTTCGTTGGGGACAGTTTGCAGCTTGCGATCAAGGCCAGTGAAGTCGAAGAAGATGTGATCGTTCAGGCCGGTGTTCATTTCATGGCCGAGACATCGAAAATCCTCAGCCCTCAGAAGACTGTGCTGATGCCCGACATGGAAGCCGGTTGTTCATTGGCAGAATCGATCACCGCTGAGGGAATCGATGAAATGCGCGCCAAATACCCCGGCGCGCCGGTTGTGTCCTATGTAAACACCACTGCCGAGGTCAAAGCAGCTTCGGATATCTGCTGCACCTCTTCGAACGCGCTTCAGATCGTCAACGCCATGGAAAGTGATACGGTCATCATGACGCCGGATCAGTACCTGGCGCAAAATGTTGCCAATCAAAGCCACAAGAACGTGGTGTATTGGCCCGGCTCTTGCATTGTGCACGAACAATATACGGCACAGGACCTGCGCGACTTCCGCGAATGGAACCCGGGAACACGGCTGATCGCGCATCCTGAATGCCCGCCGGATGTGGTGGCCGAGGCAGACTATTCCGGCTCGACCAGCGGCATCATCAAATACGTGCATGATGAAAAGCCGAAAAAGGCGATGCTGATCACCGAGTGTTCGATGGCATCCAACATTGCCGATGAATTGCCCGAGGTCGAATTTGTAGGGCCATGCAACATGTGCCCGTATATGAAGAAAATCACGCTTGAAAAGATCCTCTTCGCCCTGCACACGATGGAAGGGCAGGTCGAGGTCGCCGAAGATGTGGCTGAAAAGGCGCGAAAATCCGTTCAGGCGATGATTGATCTGTCCCGCAAGCTCGGCATTTGATCTGAAATGACCAAAGTCACCACGGATCGCGTCATTATTGTGGGGGCTGGCATCGGCGCGCTTTATGCAGCATTGAAGCTCGCGCCGCGGCCAGTGGTTGTAATCTCACCCGATGTTTTGGGCGAAGGTGCAAGTTCCTCATGGGCGCAAGGCGGTGTGGCCGCGGCAATGGATTTGTCGGATAGCCCGGAAAGCCACAGCCTGGACACCGTCAAGGCTGGCGCGGGAATAGTCGTTCCGGCCGTTGCCGATCTGGTCACGCGCGAGGCTCGGCAATATATCCTTGACCTGACGATATTGGGCACACCATTCGATCGCACCAAGGATGGCAGTTACGTGTTGTCACGCGAAGCGGCGCATAGCTTCGCCCGTGTCGTACGGGTGAAGGGGGATCAGGCAGGTAGTGAAATAATGGCTGCCCTGATCGAACGGGTGCATGAAACGCCTTCGGTTCAAGTGTTGGAAGGTGTTCTTGCCACGGCGCTGGACGTATCAAACGGTCGGGTGACTGGCGTCACGGTTCAGGACGCATCCGAAACAGAGTCCGAGCCCGTAACGCTATGTGGGCCTGCCGTATTGCTTGCCGGGGGTGGCTCTGGCGGGCTGTATGCCTTGACGACCAATCCGGCACGCATTCGGGGGCAAGTCATCGGGATGGCCGCGCGTGCTGGTGCGCTTATTGCTGACGCCGAATTCGTTCAGTTTCATCCGACGGCAATGGATGTTGGTGAAGATCCGGCTCCGCTGGCAACCGAGGCGTTGCGCGGAGAAGGGGCAACCCTGATCAACAATAAGGGTGAGCGGTTCATGTTATCCGTTCACCCGGACGCAGAACTTGCCCCGCGAGACGTCGTTGCGCGTGCGATTTTTGCCGAAGTGCAGGCAGGCAACCGACCCATGCTGGACACCCGCACCGCATTAGGCTCGAAGATAACGGACCTGTTCCCGGCAGTTGCCGAATACTGCGCGCGCAATGGTATCGACCCGGTCAACGAACCGATTCCGGTCGCACCGGCAGCGCATTATCACATGGGTGGTATTGCTACCGACTTTGACGGTCGCGCGACACTTGACGGGCTTTGGGTCTGCGGCGAGGCATCTTCGACCGGCCTTCACGGTGCTAACCGGCTGGCCTCGAACGGGCTGCTTGAGGCGCTTGTTTTTGCGCGCATCTGCGCCGAAAGCATCGGGACATCCGTTCCGGTGGTGTCAATTGCCGACCCAGTTGCATTGCATTTTGTTCAGGTAGTGTCCCCTGACACGACCAAGGCTATCCAGGAGTTGCGCGAAACCATGACGCGTGACGTTGGCGTTGTCCGGGACCGGGCGGGCCTAAACCGTGCTCTGCAAACTATTGCGCGGTTGGAGGGGCAGCATGATACCAGCCCGTCATTTCGCAACATGTGTGCAACCGCGACCCTGATCGCTGCCGGAGCCTTGAAACGCGAAGAAAGCCGCGGTGCACACAAGCGGTCTGACTTTCCAAAAGCCAATGTTGGGCTCGGAGAGCGGTCCCGGATGTATTTGTCCGAAGCAATGAGCATTCGGGCCAAAGCCTGCGAGGAACTGTCATGACAAATGCGATCCTGCCAGATCTGATCCTGGAACCCATGGTCCGCGCTGCGCTGATGGAGGATCTGGGAAGCTACGGTGATGTGACAACCCGCGCTGTGATCCCACAGGAAACAACCTACACAGCCAGCCTGAACGCGCGCGAGAACGCTGTCGTGTCGGGGATGCAAGTTGCTGCAATCGCGTTCCGGCTTATGGATCCGTCGCTTGAGGTTGACGTGAGGATCAAGGATGGTTCGCGTTGTGCACGCGGTGATACGCTGATGACCATTAAAGGCTCTGCCGCATCGATCCTGTCGGGCGAACGTGTCGCTCTGAACTTTGCCGGACGCCTGACGGGTATTGCCACAAAGACTGCCGCATTTGTGGAGCAGACCAAGGGCACCACTGCCCGCATGACCTGCACGCGTAAAACCACACCAGGTCTGCGCATCGTGGAAAAACAAGCCGTGCTGCACGGTGGCGGTTTCAACCACCGCTATTCCTTATCAGATGCAATTCTGATCAAGGACAACCACATTGCTGCGGCCGGTGGCATCCGTCAGGTTCTTGAAGCCGCCAAGGCACAGGCCAGTCACATGATGGCGGTCGAAATTGAAGTTGATCGACTGGACCAGCTTACCGAAGTGCTGGACGTGGGCGGCGCTTCGGTTGTTTTGTTGGACAACATGGACAATGACATGCTGCGCGAAGCGGTTGCCATGGTGGGCGGGCGGTTGAAGACCGAAGCCAGCGGCAATGTGACATTGGAACGGGTCGCATCGATTGCGGCGACAGGGGTTGATTACATCTCGTCCGGTGCCTTGACGCATTCTGCCCGCACCGTCGATCTGGGGCTCGATTTCTGAAGGCGCGGCATTTCCGCTTGATTTATGATCGTTTGCGCCAACACAGTTGCGCATTCAGATTTTATCGATAATAAATCCACAGCAACGCAAGCTGCAGAAAGTTTTATAGATAAAATGATCATCCCACACTCCGGCTGGACCCGTAAAACTGCGCAAGCTATTCATGATCTTCCGCTAATGGACCTTTTGTTCCGTGCGCAGACCGTGCATCGGGAAAACTTTGATCCAAACCAGATCCAGACTTCGAAGCTATTGTCGATCAAGACAGGTGGCTGCGCCGAAGATTGTGCCTATTGCTCGCAATCAGCCCGCAATGGATCAACCTTACCAGCATCGAAGCTGATCGAGGTTCAGCGCGTTCTGACCGAGGCCAAGAAAGCCCGCGATGGCGGCGCGACCCGGTTTTGCATGGGCGCGGCGTGGCGCGAGCCAAAGGCGCGTGACATGGATGCGCTGGTCGCGATGGTCGAGGGCGTCAAGGAACTGGGCATGGAAACCTGCATGACGTTGGGTATGCTCGACGACACTCAGGTGGTGCAGCTGCGCGATGCCGGTTTGGACTATTACAATCACAACATCGACACATCGGAACGCTATTACTCCGAAGTCATCACCACCCGTACCTTTGCGGATCGGATCGATACGATGAACCGGGTGCAGGAAGCAGGGATCAAGGTTTGCTCAGGCGGCATTCTGGGGATGGGTGAACATACTGGTGACCGTATCGACATGTTGCTGACATTGGCCAACATGACGCCTCCACCGGACTCGGTGCCGATCAATATGTTGATGCCGCAGGCCGATACCCCACTTGCCGACGCCGAGCCGATTGACCCGATCGACTTTGTGCGGATCATAGCAACGGCCCGCATTTTGATGCCCAAGTCCTATGTGCGGCTTTCGGCCGGGCGCAGCGACATGAGTGACGAGATGCAGGCGATGTGCTTTTTCGCCGGTGCCAACTCGATCTTTGTTGGCGAAACGCTTCTGACAGCAGAAAACCCCGAAGAAGACAACGACGCGGTCCTGTTTGCGAAACTTGGTCTTCAGGCCGAAAAAGCCGAAACGCGAAACTGCACGGAAGCTGCCGAATGAAAGCAGTTAACCGACTGGAATCGATGCTTGATGCGCTTCAAGCCCGGCACCGCCGCCGGGCCTTGATCCCGACACAAGGGCTGGATTTCGCGTCGAATGACTATTTGGGTCTTGCCGGATCTCAAGTGTTACAACGTGCGGCGCATGATGCGTTGTCGCGGGGTGTGCCTGTAGGTTCGGGAGGTTCGCGTCTGTTGCGGGGCAACCACCCTGAACATGAAGCGCTGGAGCGGGAAGCGGCCGCATTCTTTGGAGCCGAGGCCGCACTGTTCATGGGAGGCGGGTTTCAGGCCAATCAGGCGATCTTCTCCACGTTGCCTGCGGCTGAGGATTTGGTCCTTTATGACGCACTGGTTCACGCGAGCGCCCATGAAGGTATGCGGTCCAGCCGTGCAGGCCTGCGTGCCTTCCGCCACAATGATGTTGCGGATGCACGTAACGTATTGCGCGACTGGCAATCTACAGGCGGTTCGGGTCAGGTCTGGATTGCGGTCGAAAGCGTGTATTCCATGGAAGGTGACCTGCCGCCGCTGGAAGACCTGTCCGTACTTGCGCGCGAAGCTGATGCAGTTTTGGTTGTTGATGAGGCCCACGCCACCGGCGTTTTCGGAGAGCGAGGCCGGGGTCTTGCGCATGACCTGAACGCTGATCTGCTGACATTGCATACCTGTGGTAAAGGGCTTGGTGTTTCAGGCGGGCTGATCTGCGGTCCGCGCGTGATGATAGATACCCTGATCAACCGTGCTCGTCCCTTCATCTTTGCGACCGCTCCGTCGCCTTTGAACGCTGCTCTGGTTCGTGCTGCGCTACGGGAACTGGCCGAGGATGTCAGTCTGGTTGAAGGCGCGCATGAACGTATGCGCCATGCCCATGACACCGCACGGGAACTGGGGTTGCCCGCAGCCGCGTTGAACAGCCAGATCATCCCGGTTGTACTGGGAGATGACGAGCGCACAATGGCGATGGCGGCCACTTTGCAGCAGCAGGGTTTTGACGTTCGGGGCATCCGCCCGCCCACTGTCCCAAAAGGCACATCCCGTTTGCGCGTCTCGATTACCGGAAATGTCACCCTTCAGGATATCACGGCCTTGTTCACCACTATCTCAATCTGTCAGTCGGAGGCCGCATGAGCGCGCTGATCGTTACCGGAACCGACACAGGTGTTGGAAAAACCGTATTTTCGGCTGGTCTGGCGGCAGCGTTGCAGGCCCGGTACTGGAAACCTGTTCAGTCTGGTCTTGAGGATGTTACAGACACTGAAACCGTCAGCGCGCTGAGCGGTGCCGAGGTCCTGCCCGAAGCGTACCGGCTGAACATGCCCGCCTCACCGCATCTGTCTGCCGAAGACATGGGCGTTGAGATTGACCTCTCGCGTCTTGAAATTCCGAAAGTGGACGGGCCTCTGGTTGTCGAAGGGGCAGGGGGCCTCATGGTGCCGCTGAACCGCCAGTCCTTCTTTCTGGACGTGATTGCCGGATGGCAGGCTCCGGTTGTTCTTGTTGCGCGCACCGCCTTGGGAACGATCAACCACACCACATTGTCCCTAATGGCGCTTCGGGCTGCTGGCTGCGAGGTTGTCGGCGTCGTATTCGTGGGTGACCCCGTGCCGGACGTAGAGCAAACCATCGTCGAGATGTGTAAAGTGCATCATCTGGGACGCCTGCCATTTCTGAGCGACCTGACACCGCAGCGCCTGAACAGCGCATTTTCGGCAATCGATGTGGCGACCATTCGGAGGTTCTTGTGACCCCGTTGGAATTTGATGCGTGCCACCTGTGGCACCCTTATACACATGTGCTTGAACCCGGCCCGATGCACCTGATTACCGGGGCAGAAGGTGTCTGGCTGACGCGTGCTGATGGCGTCAGAATGATCGACGCAATGTCGTCCTGGTGGTGTACGGTGCATGGCCACAGGCACCCGGCCATCATCGATGCGATGCAAAAGCAGCTGAATACACTGCCGCATGTGATGTTTGGCGGTCTGACCCACGAACCCGCCGTGGAACTCGGGCGCAGGTTGGTCGACCTTCTGCCAGATGGCCTGGATCGCATTTTCTACAGCGACAGCGGCTCGGTCGCGATTGAAGTCGCGTTGAAGATGGCAGTCCAGTACCAGATTGCCAAAGGCCGGGGCGAACGGTCTGAATTTGCCACGATCCGGGGTGGCTATCATGGCGACACATGGAAAGCGATGAGCGTTTGTGATCCCGTCAACGGGATGCATGGTCTGTTTCGCGGTGCGTTGTCGATCCAGCACTTTCTGCCACGCCCTCACATCCAGTTCGGCGATGTGTGGCTCAACAATCCATCCGAGAACGGGTTGGAGGCGCTAGAGGCGTTGCTGAACGACAAAGGCAACAGGATTGCCGCACTGATCCTTGAACCGGTGGTGCAGGGCGCGGGTGGAATGTATTTCTATCATCCCGCATGGTTGCGCGGGGCGCGTGCTTTGTGTGATGCGCATGACGTTTTGCTGATCTTTGATGAAATCGCGACTGGATTCGGACGCAGCGGCGAAATGTTTGCAATGGATCACGCGGGGGTGGTTCCGGATATCCTGTGTCTTGGTAAGGCGCTGACCGGTGGGCATATCACCTTGGCCACCACTATCGCGACCGAGGCTGTCGCGCGTGGGATCGGGGAAAGTGAGGCCGGAGTTTTGATGCACGGTCCCACCTACATGGCCAACCCTTTGGCTTGTTCGGCAGGGGTGGCGAGCCTTGACCAGTTGCAACAGCGAAACTGGAAGCAGGAAGTTGCATCACTCTCGCAGCAGATGAAGGTCGAACTCGCCCCCGCGCGCAATCTGCCCGGTGTTGCAGATGTGCGCGTGCTTGGCGCAATCGGCGTTATCGAGATGGAAGAGCGAGTCGACCCCTCCATCGCACATGGATTGGCCGCGGAAACCGGTGTTTGGCTGCGCCCGTTCGCTCGCAATATTTATTGCATGCCCCCCTATGTCATTTCACCTGACGAACTGAGCAGGGTAACGTCCGCGATGCTGGCTCTGGCTGGGGGGCAGAAATGAAAAGCCGTTGGCTGGCGCGATCAGGTGACAGTACTCTGACCCTTGTGTTCGGTGGATGGGCATTGGGCGATGCTCCGTTCCGGGGTCTTGCGGGGGGCGGGAATATCCTGTTGGTGGAAGGTTACACCAGCCTCGATGATCCCCTGCCCGATCTCTCCCGTTTCGATCACATAGACATGCTGGCCTTTTCCTTTGGTGTCGCGTCGGCTGCGCATTGGCTGGCGTGCTCGGGGTTTCGTCCCGACCGTTTGATCGCCATCAGCGGCACTTTGCACCCGGCGTGCCCGGAGCGTGGCATTGCGCCTGACATGACCAAGGCAACAGCGGCTCAGCTTTCCGAGCGCAGCTTCGCCAAGTTCTGCCGCCGTGCGGGGTTGCCAGGCGAGCCCCCGGAACTGGACATCGCAGCGTCGCAACAGGAGCTATTTGCCGTGATCCAACGTGGGTCTGCCCCTGATCCGGGTTTTGACAGGGTGTGGATACCCACAAACGACCGGATCATTCCGACATCGGCCCAAGAAACGGCATGGGCCTCAACCTCGGCCCGAGTCGAGCATGTGGCGGGGCCGCACGTACCATTCCTACGGGGGCAAAGTTGGGCGAGTTGGGTATCATGACAGCGCAACTGGCAGAAAGGGTGCAGCGGAGCTTTAGCCGAAGCTTTCAAACCTACCACGACACGGCAAATCAGCAAGCCTGGGTCGCAGGCAAGCTGGTGTCCGAACTGCGTCGTGCCGGAGCCCCGGACCGCTTTGAAACTGTCTTCGAGCTGGGATGTGGCACAGGGCATCTGACCCGTCTGATGCGACAAAAATTTCACCTGCCAAACCTCATATTGAACGACATCGCGCCGCAGGCTCAGGCAACGGCTGATGCGGAACAGGCCAAGTTCATTGCCGGTGATGCACGTGAAGTTCACTGGCCTTCCCGGATTGATCTGATCGCCTCGGCTTCGATGATCCAATGGATGGAAAGCCCGTTGCAATTGCTTCACAAAGCGATGGACGCGCTGGAGCCCGGCGGGTGGTTGGCGGTTTCGGGTTTTGGCCCTCAGCAATATCAAGAGCTTAGTCAGATTGGATCAACTGCCCGTGCACCGGGACTTACTACTCCGGCTGCTCTTGCCGCGGCTGTCGACGGCCCGATGCAGATATTGGCCGTTGGTGAAAGCCTGAGGCAAACCTATTTCGATACGCCCCGCGAGGTACTTAGGTATTTGCGAAGAACAGGTGTAAACGGCAGGGCGCAAGGGACATGGACCAAGTCCACGCTGGCTCGGTTCGAAAACGAATACGCTAAGGAGTTCGGCACGGATCGCGGAGTCTCACTGACATATCATCCCGTGTGGATCATTGCCCGGAAGCGATAGGTGCTTATTCTGCCGTGGCCTAACGTGATTTGTGAGCCTGCCAGACGATCGCAATCTCCGCAGCCACGGCCCTCGGCCTTGAAGCGATTGTCACCAGTTCATTTTTTCGGGTTTTTGCAGGCAATCAAATCTCATGTGCCCAGGGCGGTTCTGCCCCGGCGCGTGATACTGTTACGGCGGCAACAGTTGCGCCCAACGCCATGGCCGCCCGCAAGCTTTCAGAGGTCAGATTGCGCAGCCCCTGCTTTGTCAAATGCCCTGCGCGGCTGAGTTCAGTCAGAACACCAGCGTTAAACGTGTCGCCCGCGCCGATTGTGTCGACAACCTGAACAGGTTTCACAGGAACCGAAACCTTGGATCCGTCGGCCAGGTACCCATTCGCCCCGTCGCCACCCCTGGTCACGATGAGGGCTGACGGACCGGTCTGCAACAAAAGAGACGCTTTGGCGGCCTCGGGTTCGGCTCCCGGGATGATCCAGTCAAGATCTTCGTCTGAAACCTTCACAATATCGGACTGCGCAATCATGCGGTTCAGACGGGTTCGATACCGGGTCTGATCCTTGATGAAGCCCGGTCGGATATTCGGATCCAACATCACTGCGCGATCCGCTCCGTGGCGATTCAGAAGTGAGGCATAGGCATCCGCGCAGGGTTCACATGCCAGACTGATACCCCCAAGATATAAGGCGGACACGGCTGTAAGCTGGTCTGGCATGTCCTCGGGTTGCAGCATTCGTCCGGCGGTGTTTTCATCAACAAAGCTGTAAGTGGCGTGACCGTCTTTAAGCTGTACAAAGGCAAGGGTCGTGGGGCGGTCAGAGACAATCACATGTGACGTGTCAACATGGCTTGAATTCAGCGCCTTTGTAATTTGTTGGCCAAACATGTCAGACGACACGCCGGTCAGCATTCCGACGGAAACACCCAGACGACCGACTGCGACCGCCGTGTTCAATATCGCCCCACCTGTGTGCGGTACAAATCCTTGTGCGCCCGACGCTGTCGGCTCGGAAATCATGTCGATCAGGGCTTCACCACAGCACAGGATCATTTCGTAGTCCTTTTCAGAATTTTTTGTCAGGAAGACTTGCTATCGCATCAAAGCGTTCTTGCAGAAATTGTTCGCCCCGATGATGCCGAATTCTGCTTGCTCGGACACATACAGGTTCAATGAGCGGCGCAGTTCGCTGAAACGGCCACCGCCGTTGAACGCCTCTCTGAACTCATCACCGAATAACCAGCGGTTCTTTTCTGCGACACCGCCAACAAGAAACACTCCGCCTGCAGGCATCAGTGTGACAGCCATGTCGCCCATCAAAGCCCCCAGATGGGTGTTGAACATCCGAGCGGCCTGTACCGCGATTGGGTCAGAACGGTCGCGGGCATCAAGCAGAATGTCTTTCGCCGAGCGCGTTGGGGTCTGTATATGGCCTGCCGCCAGCCCGATCGCCTGATAGAGGATAGGCAAGCCCGTACCGCTCAGGAACATTTCAGCTTCCAGCGCGAGGCTGTCACCAAAGAAACACTCGGGCGCAATGCTGCGGGCTGCTTCAAAGATGTCAACTTCGTCGCGGTGACGCGGATACAGACCCACATGCCCACCTTCACCAGAGACTGTGTGATAGTGGCCCTCGGAAAACAGCAACGCCCCCACGCCAAGCCCTGTGCCGGGGCCCACCACCAATCGCGTGCCTGCTGGCGGTGTCGCGTGACCTTGCAAGACGGCAACATCTTTCTGGGTTACTTCTGCCACCGACCACGCTGCAGCGGTGAAATCATTAATTACAAACGTATGACTGGCACCAGTGGCCTTGGCCAATTCGGCCTCGGACAGGTCCAGATTGGCATTTGTCAGCCGAATCGTGCCGTTTCGGACAGGGCCCGCCCCCGCCGCCACCACTGCCTGCGGATTTGTTCCGATTTCATCCCGAAGCGCGTGAAACGCTTCAAGCAGATCTTCCAGTGTCCCCGTCGGGCGCTTGCGCAGGTCTGTCAGCTCTCCGTTCGTAACCACGCCCAGCCGTGTGTTGGTGCCCCCTATGTCAGCAACCAGATTCCAATGCTCATGCACCGCACCGGATGGTTGCGCTAACGGCTGAGAGACGTTCTGACCCCCGGAAAGGGCAGACTTGAGCGCCATGAACGACGCTTTTGGTGTTCTCTCAAGCGTTTCAATACTCACGTCCACCAGTCTAAACCTTCTTCCACGTCCGAAGGCCATTCGCATATGTCACAGTAGTGACCAGACAAAACAGCCCTTTACCGGAACATCTTGTGCCAAAGCGTCCCGTACGGCGGTCAGGTGTCGGTCGAGATAATCGATGCGATCATCGTTCTGAAGACGTTCCGCGCTCGCCATACCGGTTTCGGTGATACAGATTGGTGGCCCTCTCGTATAGCCCTTCATTGTTCGGATCAGAAATCGGTTGAGGGTAAATGGCTCGATTTCCCACCCCATCTGGGTTTTGGGCAAAGGCTCGGCGCTTTATTCAGGGTTGGCCGTACGGATCGCATCTATACGGCGCTTGACATGGTTATAATTCATAATCCACCTTAATTGAAACGTTTCAATGGTGAGGGATGCGAGTTTCTGCCCAACTCTACACAGTGCGACAATGCGGTGATCTTGCAGATCAACTGCAATTGGTTGCGGCCTGCGGGTATTCAGATGTCGAAACCACCGGCTTGCATGGCCTGACCCCCGCTCAGATGGCTGGCATTATTATCGGGTCAGGCCTTACTGTTCGGTCAGCACATTTTGATTGGGAAGAGTTTGAAGGGCGATTTACGGATATCGTCGAAGTATTAAACCTAATGGAATGCCGGGTGGCTGTCATGCCTTGGCTGGCGCCCCAGGTGCGGCCCGACGCTGCCGAGGGATGGAGGGCGGTGTCGGGCCAGTTGTCCAAATGGGCAAACCAACTGACAGATCATGGTATCAGCCTTGCGTATCACAATCATGATTTTGATCTTATCGGTGAGGCTGGCGACACACCTCTTGACCTGATCCTTTCCGGCGGAGATGTCTTTTGGCAGCCAGATATCGGTTGGCTGGTTGCGGCTGGCCTGGATCCGGCGGACGCGATCCGCCGCAACGCCAATCGAATCCTGTCCGTGCATGCAAAGGATATCGACCCAGCAGGCGGAACAGGTGACGCGCGCTGGCGCGATATGGGCGAAGGCGTGGTTAACTGGAACGCAACCTTGCGCGCGCTTTCCTCGACCAACTGCACGGACCTGTTTGTCGAACATGACGAAACCGATGATCACGTGCGCACCCTGCAAACGGGTCGGTCATTTTTGACGGAACAACTGGCAGGGTTTGGGTGATGGCGCGGGCGACGATTAAATCGATTGCCAGAAGTACCGGGTATTCGGTTGGCACAGTCTCGAATGCCTTGCGGGGTTCCGTATCGGTAAAACGGGAAACCCGGGAAGAGATTCAGAAAGTTGCATCGGATCTGGGATATCGGGTAAATCTGGATGGCCTGAAGCTGCGCACCAATAAATCCTATCGAATCGCGGTTATGGTCCGTGTTTCGAACGATGCCGCGGAAGAGTGGGAAGGTGTAGAGTTTACGCGAATTCTGGCCGGAATATCCAATGCACTAATGGGATCACGCTATCAGCTGAGCGTATTCAGCGCATGTGATGGCGAGGCCGCGCTGCAAACGTTGAAGTCCATCGTGCAGGAAGGGCAGGCTGATGGCGTGATCTTTTCCGGCACGCGTGTTCATGATGAACGCGTCGCGTATCTGCAGGGGCAAGGCTTTCCTTTTGTCACATACGGCATGAGCGACAGCCCTCAACCGCATCCTTATGTGGATCTCGACAGTCAGGCAGCGGCCTATGATGCCACGACCCGGCTGCTTGCGCTGGGGCATCGTCGCATCGCTTTGATAAACCCGCCGGATGACCTGATCTATGCACAGCAACGCCGCCGGGGTTATGCTGATGCGCTGTCAGAATGGGGTGTGGAGTTCGATCCGACACTGGTTTCCACCGGCCCGACCACTGCGGAATCCGGTCAGCAGAAATTTGCGACGCTTATGCAGTTGCCGAAACCGCCGAGCGCAATCATCTGCGCCAATGAGGCCATAACCCTTGGGGCGCTGTCAGCTGCCGACAAAGCCGGAGTGCAGGTTGGCAGGGACGTTGTGGTCATCTCGAACGACGACTTGAAGCTCAGCCAGTATTTTGTACCGCCACCCAGCACTTATTACTTGCCGATTGCTGAAACAAGCCGTCTGCTGGGTGAGTACATGTTGAAAGCTTTGGACGGGGTCGATCCGTCCGAGATTCAGAAAAAGATCAGGGCCACATTGATCGAGCGACAACCTGACACCCCGGCGCCGGATGCGGCGCAGACCACCTGATCCAACAAAGGAGTACCTGAACATGATTAAAAACCTACTTGCCGCTGCCACACTCACGACACTTATGGCTCCAGCGGTTATTGCTGCCGACCTGGAAGGTCGTGTTCTGAAAATCGGAACCGATGCGACATACCCACCGATGGAAACCGTGGATGAAACAACCGGAGAGATCGTGGGCTTTGACGTCGATGTGATGAATGCGATCTGTGAGAAGGTCAATTGCGTTCCCAACTTCGTAAACACCGCCTGGGACGGTATCTTTGCGGCTCTTCAGCAGGGCGAGTTCGATCTGGTTATCTCGGGCGTGTCGATCACACCGGAACGCGAAGAAACCATGGATTTTTCCGAGCCTTACATCGTTGTCAGCCAGGCCATTCTGTTGCAGGTCGATAATGCTGACATGACACTTGAGGATTTCAAAGCCGGTGGCCAGAAACTGGCCGCGCAAACCGCGACGACCAACGCCCAATTGGCGGAAGAGCTTGTCGGGCGCGAGAATGTCAGCCTTTACGACAACTTCTCGGCCGCCATTCTGGCGCTTCAGAACGCAGACGTCCAGGGCGTGATCATCGATGGCACATCGGCGGCGGCCTACGAACAGGAATTTGCGGGCGAATTGACTGTTGGTATCACAGGCCTGCAATCCGACCCGTTAGGCATCGTGTTTCAGGAAGGCGATCCGACAGTGGATGCAATTAACGCTGGTCTGAAAGCCATTCAGGAGGATGGAACGCTGGACGAGCTGACAGCCAAGTACTGGGGCACCAACTGATCCATTAGCGCCCTTTTTTGGTCCGGCGGCCAGTGCCGCCGGGCCTTGTCATAGCGGAGAAGTTCCATGTCGCGCCTCAGCACGATCCGCCCGAGTAACCTGGTGTTGCTCGCAGCAGCGCCCTTTATTATCTACTTGTTCGCCACATCCTCAAAATACTTGCGGTCTCTGGTCGCAATTCTGGGGATCGGCACAGATGCGGGGGCCATCTTTGTTGGATTTCTGCTGATTGCGAGCGTTGCGATCCTTGGATATCTTTGCGCACGCTACGTGCGGTTTTCACAAAACTCCCCCGGCTGGTTGCGGCTCTGCGCGCTTGCCGCGTTACCGGCTGCTGCGGCGCTTTTGGTCATCAGCTTTGTTTCTCCTCAACTTCTGATGCCATTTGCGGAGTCGGTCTTCTTTCATGCGCTCAGCGAAAACACCTCGCCCCTCATCGATCGGTCCAATCAGACCTGGGTACTGTTTCCGGACGTGATCGCCAGGGTTCAGACGGGGTTACAGGTTTTCCTGGCGGTTTACGCAGCTGTAGTCGCACTTTGCCTATTGTCGGCACGTTTGCTGCCGCCCTGGCGCAGGCGCGTCTTGTTGGGGTTGGAGAGTCTCACAGGCGCAGTACTGTTTTATCTCATGTTCATGGCTCATTGGCAGTTCGCGACCGGGGTGGCCATTACATTCCGCGCGGCCATTTTTGCCTATATCTTCGCGGCCATTCTTGGTTTGGTCTGGGTCGGGCTGCAATCGTTCAAACCAAAGGCACGTACGACGGTCGTCTATGGTTCGATCAGTTTGGCATTGCTGGCAGCCTCGGCATTTTTCTTTATGCAGCCGCAGGTCAGCTTTGTTCTGGTGGGCAGCACAGAGGGGCGTATCGCGGTTGTGCGCGGCACGCCGCAGGCGCAGGCTGACGTCATCCGGTTTGGCGAGTTCGAGGGGGCCGATGGTCAGCAGTATCGGATCCGCAGCGCAACCGATGCCACTGCCGCGCTTGAACAGATCGAAACGGTCGACAGCGTCTCGGGCGCTTTTGTCCCGGCGGAGGCGCATACGCAAGGTTATCCGGTCCTGTGGCAAACAAGATTTCTACCCGATAAGTACCGCAATCCGGCCCTGGCATTTGCCGTGCTCGGGTTTTTGTTGCTGACACTGACCATCGGCGGGGCTCAGCATAAACTGCACCCGCTGGCGGTCGGGGCCGAATTTTTCGTGGATACGATACGCGGCATTCCGATGCTGGTAATCATTCTTTATATCGGTTTGCCGCTGGCGGGCGCAGTCAAGGATGTTACCGGCGGCGGTATCGATATGACCAATATGACACGGGGGATCATCGCGATCTCGGTTGGTTACTCCGCCTATATGGCCGAAATTTTCCGGTCCGGGATCGAGGCGATACCGAAAGGCCAATTGGAAGCGGGCAGCTCTCTGGGTTTGTCGCGATGGCATACGGCGCGGCTTATTGTTCTGCCGCAAGCCCTTCGGATTGTAACTCCACCGCTTGGCAACGAGTTCATCGCGATGATCAAGGACACGTCATTGCTGTCTATCCTGTCCGTCCGCGACATGACCCAGAGGATGCGCGAATTTCAGGCGGCTAGCTTTTTGCCCTTTGCCCCCTTCAACACGGCAGCAATCCTGTATGTCGTTCTCACACTCGGCTGCGCCAGTTTCCTGAAGTGGATCGAACGACGCACGGCAAAGGACACACGATGAGCGCGCTGGAACTTGGGGTTTGTTACTACCCCGAACAGTGGGACCCTTTGCAATGGCGAGACGATGCCGCCCGAATGGCAGATATGGGGTTGGATTGGGTGCGGATTGCTGAATTCACCTGGGGCCTGATCGAACCCGCGCGCGGTCAGTTCCACTGGGGCTGGCTGGATGAGGTGATTGAGATTTTGGGGCAAGCCGGTCTGCGGGTCATGATGTCCACCCCAACAGCCGCCCCCCCAAAATGGTTGATCGATGAGTACCCCGAAATCCTGCCTGTAGGGCCGGATGGTCGGGTCAGAGGGTTCGGTTCGCGCAGGCATTATTGTTTTTCCAGTGAGGTTTATCTGACCGAGGCGCAAAGGATCGCAACCGAATACGCTCGCAGATATGGTCAGAATTCGTATGTACAAGCGTGGCAGATCGACAATGAGTATAACGACCACGATACAGTTCTCAGCTATTCCGATGCCGCGCGGACTGGTTTTCAGAACTGGTTGGAGGAACGATATGGTGCAATCGACGTATTGAACGACGCGTGGGGAACCGTTTTCTGGGGGTCGCTTTACTCACGGTTTGGTCAGATCGAACTGCCCAACGGGCTGGTCGCCATGCCCAATCCAGCCCACGCGCTGGATTTCGCGCGCTATTCTTCAGAGCGGGTTCGGCTGTTCAACAAAACGCAGGTGGATGTTCTGCGCAAATATGCGCCGGGCCGGGATATCACCCATAACTTTATGGCAGGCAGTTTCGAGTTCGATCATCACGTCGTGGCTGCTGATCTGGATATTGTCGGGTTCGACAGTTACCCGCTGGGGAACCTATTGGGCTCTTCCCTTTCGGATGAAGAAAAGCGCCGTTATCTGCGCACCGGCGCACCGGACTATCAGGGATTTCATTGTGATTTGTATCGCAGTCAGGGGCGCGGTCGGATGTGGGTTCTGGAACAGCAGCCGGGTCCGGTAGATTGGGCCGATAAGAACCCCTCTCCGGCAGAGGGGATGGTTCGGCTTTGGACCTGGGCGGCCTATGCACATGGCGCGCAAGCCGTGATGTTCTTTCGCTGGCGACAGGCAAAATCTGCTCAAGAACAATACCATACAGCGATATTGCGGTCAGATGGCAGCCTGGATCAGGCTGCTATTGAATTGGCTGAGATCGTAAAGGATCGCGCCATTTTGCCACCCGAGAGGCGGGCAAAAGCGCGGGTTGCAATGCTGCTGGATTATACCTCGATCTGGGCGGCGGATATCCTGCCGCATGACAGGGATTTCCCCAATGTCCAGATTTTTCGCGAGTGGCACACTGCTATTCGTGGTTTTGGGGTCGATCTTGATTTTGTTGGCCCTGAAGATGAACTGAGCGGCTATGCCCTCATCGTATTACCGCAAAGCATGATCGTGACGGCTGACCTTGCAGACAAGCTTGACGCTTCGGGAGCCAAGATACTGATAGGTGCCCGTTCCGGCAGCAAGACATCCGGGTTGAACACTCCTTCCAATCTGGCTCCGGGCGAACTGGCAAAGTTAACAGGTATCCGTGTCACGCGCGTCGAATCACTCCCTTCACTTGCGCAGGAGGCTGTGGTTCTTCACGATGGGCAGCAATTTGAATTCACCGGCTGGCGTGAAATCATCGAGACCAAAGAGCACGTATTGGCCCGCTTCAAGAGCGCTTATTGTGATGCCAGCCCGGCGGTCATCCGTTCTGATCGCACGACCTATCTGGCAATGGTTCCGCGAAATGAGCTTTTGCAGGCGATTGTCGGTGAGGTACTGAATTGGGCTGGGATAAATGCAACGCCTTGCGACCCCGATATGCGCATAACCCAACGCGGCTCGACCTACTACGCGTTCAACTTCAGTGACGTTTCAAAGCCTTTGCCTGTTGGTCGTGAACGTCAAATTCTACTTGGTTCAGATCCGGTCAATCCAAGGAACGTTACCGTTTGGCGGGAGAATGCGCCGCCTCATAATTCAGCTTAGACGTGTCAAATCGTGAAACTGGACATAAGAATTTCGAAAACTGTCACTTTTGGACTGACGGATGGGCGCAGAAAGTCCTATGAATAGAAAACAAAAAAAATCGAGTCCAACAACGGGAGAACACTAATGGTTACCAAGTCATCACTTTCCAGACGCACTGTTTTGAAAGGAGCAGGTGCCGCAGCACTTGCCGCGCCTCTTTACAGCAAGAGCGCACTGGCGTCGTCCGGTGAAATCAATATCCTGATGTGGTCGGATTACCTGCCGCCCAGCTTTATCGAAGAGTTTGAGACCCTTACTGGCATCAAGGTGAACTACACCGGGATCGGCTCAAACGAAGAAATCATCAACAAGATGAAGGCAACCAAAGGTCAGGGCTTTGACATCGTCTCACCGACCAACAACCGCTCGTTGCAGTGGGAGCCTCTGGAGCTGTTGCAGCCCTTTGACATGAACAAGGTTCCGGTCGACTTGGTGAACCCTGCCATGGCCAAAATCGGTACGGATGCTTGGAACTTTGGCGGCGCCGGGGTCCACTGGTTGCCGCATATCTGGGGCACCGAAGGTATTGCATACCGCACCGACTTGTGGCTGCCAGCTGGGGACGCACCATCCTATGGCGACGTCTGGTCGGAAGAAAACGCAGGCAAGACCATGGGCCGCGCGCATTCGATGATGCTTGGCGCTGGTCTCTACATGGAGCGTTCCGGCGAGATGGAACCGGGTTCGGTCTGGGCCGCATATGGCGATGAAGAAACCATGCGCAAGGTCTGGGGTCAGATCACCGACTGGTGCATTGCACGTAAGGATCGCATCAAGCTGATCTGGAACGACGCCGACACGCAGAAGAACGGCCTTCTGAACGAAGGTGTTGTTGTCGGTCAAACCTGGGACGGCCCACCACTGGCACTGAAATCGGCTGGTGAACCGGTGCACTATCAGGCGCCTATCGAAGGGGCGATGGCATGGGTTGACGGGATGTCGATTCCATCCGGCGCGGCGAATATCGACCAGATCTATGCCTTCATCGACTTCGCCTATCAGGCCAAACCTGCCGGTGTTGCCATCGACAGCCACGGGTACAACTCTCCTGTTCTGGGGGCTGACCAGTATTCTGGCGACACTTACAAGAAGAACTTTGCCGAGGCCTATCCGGGCGACTCGCTGGCCAACCTCAACCCGTGGCCGGCCGAAGCACCGTGGTATGCTGAAACGCGGACCGAGTTCGTCAACAAGTTCAAGAGCGCATAAGCGATCTGAAACCATGCCCCTCGCGTTCTGCGGGGGGCAACAATCTGTGCGCCGCTCCGGCGTAACGGAAAGCTATGTGGTGTGGTGACAGCACGCACCTCAGGGAGATACCAAAAATGAGTGCAGGGGTCGGAGTCGATCTGGAAAACCTGTGGATCCGCTTCGGTGACTTCGTCGCCGTGCGCGATGCAAACGTCAATATAAACGGGGGCGATTTCTTTTCGTTCCTCGGGCCCTCGGGTTGCGGAAAAACAACGATCTTAAGGGCTGTTTCCGGCTTTCTCGAGCCTAGCGAAGGCAATGTCCTGATCGGCGGCAAGAACATGCGGGGCATCGGACCTAACAAACGCCCCACTGCTCTGATCTTTCAGAACCTGGCGTTGTTTCCCTTGATGAAGGTCTGGGAGAACATCACGTTCTCGATGGAAATCAAAGGTGCCAGCAGCGCCGAACGGCGCAAGCGCGCTGATGAGCTTTTGGACATGATCGCGCTGCCGGGGCAAGGCGACAAACTTCCCAGCGAATTGTCTGGGGGTCAGCGTCAGCGAGTGGCCATCGCTCGCGCCCTTTGCGCCGAGCCGGATGTTCTGCTTCTTGATGAACCTTTGTCGGCACTTGACCTCAAACTGCGCCAGCACATGCGAACGGAACTGCGTGAGATACAGCAGCGGGTGGGCATTACCTTTATCTACATCACACACGACCAGGGCGAGGCACTGACCATGTCAGACAATATCGCCGTCATGCGTGCAGGTGTGATTGACCAGATTGCCGACGGTAAAACCATCTACAACGATCCCAACACGGCTTTCGCGGCCTCATTTGTCGGCGAAAACAACGTTTTCCGTGGCAAGATCAAACAGGTCATGGGCAACGAGGCGCTGATCTCGACCAACCGTTCGGGCGACCTGGTTGCACGGATATCGACCGCCAACCAAGGCAAGATGAAAGAAGGCGATAGTGCGATGATGTTCATTCGCCCCGAAGCTTTCGCCATTGCGCCCGAGGGGGCTTCGGGAGACCATTTTGTTACCGCGCGGGTCAACCACGAAGAATTCGAAGGCAACGTCTTCAATATCTTTACCGAAGGTGAAGGCGGAAAAGAGATCAAGGTGTCGATCCCGAACCATGGACAATCCTTCGAGGACCACACCGGACAGAACATCACGTTGGAATACAAGACGCATAATGCCGTCATCGTTCCTGCGGGTGAACTGGCTGCAGAATAAGGGGAAATACTCATGCCCCAGTTTCTGAAAGACTTCTTCAATCGCAACGGCACCGGCATGGGAGTGGCGATCCTGGGTCTGGTTCTGTTCTGGACCATCGGCCTGATCATCCTTCCGCAGCTGTCGATGTTGGACTTCTCGTTCCGTCCGAACCTGCCGCCGCCAGAGATCGGCGGACCCAAAGACGTATATACGCTGGAGAACTACAAATATCTGATTTATGGCCCCGAAGGCGGCAGTCAGGACTACAACACCGTTGATCTGAGGGTGTTTTTCCGAACTCTTGTGGCTGCGGTTTTTGTGACGGTTTTCAACCTGATCATCTGCTATCCGATTGCCTATTACCTGGGTCAGGCTGAAGGTAGCCATATTCGTATCTTTGCGATCATGCTGATCATCCCTTACTGGATCAACGAAATCCTGCGCGCCTTTGCGCTGCGCATCATCTTTGGGGAAACAGGTGTGTTGAACACGTTGTTCACGGGACTGGGCATCTGGGATACGCCGTTCGACTTCATTCGCAATGACATCGCGCTCTATGCGGGTCTGGGATACGCCTACATTCTGCTGATGATTTTCCCGATGTATAACGTGATTGAAAGTCTGGACAAAAACCAGATCGAAGCAGCACGCGACCTTGGGGCGCCGTGGTGGCGGATACATTGGCGTGTGGTCATTCCTTATGCCAAGCCGGGGATCAGCTCGGGCTGTACCATGGTCTTCATGTTGTCCGCCGGTGCGTTGGCTGCGCCGCAAATTCTGGGCGGGCCGTCCAGTCTGTGGTTCACCCAACTGATCTATCAGCAGTTCAATGACAACAACGACTGGCCACAGGGCGCCGCCTACGCGATCGTTCTGCTGGTCACTTGTATTCTGTTCGTGCTGGCCATGATGCGCCTGTTCAAAGTGAACATGGGGGATATCGGGAAATGAACAATTCCTTCCTCCGTATAAGCATCTGGGTCTATCTGGCGATCTTCTTCCTGTATCTGCTGGGCCCGCTTGTGATCATGTCGATCACCGCGTTCAACTCGTCCGGCTTCCCCCGAATGAGCCCATGGGAATGTCTGACATTCCAGTGGTTTGGCGAACTGTTTCAGGATCAGCGCATCCTGAACGGTATCAAGAACTCGCTGATCATCGGAATCGGCACAGTGATCCTGTCCGTGGCGATGGGTTTGGCAGGCGCGCTGATGCTGACCCAGATCTGGCCGAAGCTTCGCGCGACCTACTATACTGTCATCATCGCACCGATCCTGATCCCCGGTGTGGTACTTGGTATCTCGACGCTGGTCTTCTGGGACCGGATCAACCGGATGCTGGGGCTGGGTGCAGACAGCTTTCTGTCGAACGGTATTTTCCTGACGGTGATCGGCCAATCCACCTTCATCGCCAGTTACTGCATGCTGGTGCTAGTGGCGCGGTTGCAACGGTACGATGTTGCCTTGACCGAGGCGGCACTGGACCTTGGGGCCAGCCATGCACAGGCTTTCCGCAAGATCCTGCTGCCCTTCATGCGCCCTGCAATCGCCTCGGCAGCGGTGCTGGCATTCTTGGCCTCGTTCGAGAACTACAACACCACCACTTTCACCTTTGGTGAATACCCGACGCTGACGATTGAGCTGGCTCAGAAGGTCCGCTACGGCATCACACCCGCGATCTCGGCGCTGGCATTCATTATCGTTGCGCTGACGGTTTTCTTCGCTCTGTTGAACGAAGCCAAGCTTAAACGTCAGGAACTGGTGGCAGCGGCGCGTAAGAACGCAACGGTCGAGGAACTGGCTGGCAAGATCAAGCTGCCAAGTTTCTTTGCCGGTAACATGGCCGCCGTGTTGTTGGTCGCATTTGCGGTTGTAACGATCACCGTTATTGGCACAGCGGCGACCTACAGTCCGGCGCAATGCATTGCCGATGTTCGCGAGCAAAAGCAGCTGGAAGCGGAACAACGCATTCAGGAGCTGCGCAAGCAGCGTGAGGAACGCCGCAAACAGCAGGAGGCGGAAAAAGCCGGGCAGGGTGATGCCCAAACCGCGCCAAAGCCGTCAAATAACAGCGGTTTTGGTAATGTCTTCGCTCCGAACTCGCTGGATGGTAGCGAGAATGAAAGCAACGAAGGTACTTCTGAATCCGAGAGTGAGCCATCCAACAACAGTGGTTTCGGAGGGGTGTTTGACCCCAACAGCCTGAAAAGCGACTAATGCTGTGCTAAGCGGCAACCAACGCAACTGCCCGGACAGGATTCAAATCTGTCCGGGCAGATTGCGCTTCAGGATTTTTACATCACAACCGCCGATGGTCGACCCGTTCCAGACCACCGGTTCAGCGTTATAGTTGATCAGGAACACGTGATCGGCTGTCTCACGCAGTCGCAGTCCTGGCGGCATTGGCTTCAGGCTTAATCCCGTTTCTTCCGCAGCCAGGCCGATGACGCGATCCCATAATATTTCGTTTGGGAAGCCTGCAAGATACCAGAGCCCGTCCCCTGCCATAAGCGCAGGCACTCCGTCGTCAAAACTCAGAATTTCTTCGGCTGATCCTGAAAGGCGATCAATCCAATGTTGTACCGCGCCGCCACCTCGGACAGTCCGGTTGTTTGCGGGGGGCAGTGTTTCGACCAAATCCACGTTGCAATCCAACCCTTTCAGGCCAGGTCGACCGACGACGGGGATCTGGAAATCACGAGTAATTGCGCCGCTGCGCGGGCCGAGGATTGCCAGATCCGAGTTGTCCGTTAACCTACGCTCCAAATCCGGGTCAATCGTTGCCAGTCCGGGGGCAAGGATCAGTGCATAATGCGCGGACAGGTCATTGGACGAAACGAAATCAATCGACAACCCCGCACGGCGCAATGCACGATAAGATGAGAAGACCAACCGGAAATAATCAAAGCCTGCTCCTTGCGGTAGCGATGTCCAGGCCCAGTCCGAGGGGTAATCAAACAATATGGCAACTTTGGATTGCGCCTGATGCACCTCGCCCAATGTGGATAGCTCATCCGCTGTCTGACGGGCCTCGTGCAAGGCAGGGGCAGGGCGATTGTCCGGTGTTAGCAAACCCGCGTGCATCTGTTCCTGTGCAAAGGGGGCTTGGCGCCATCGAAAGTAGCTCACAACCTCAGCACCGTGGGCGACAGCCTCAAGCGACCACAACCGTACCATTCCGGGCAGGGGTGCCGGGTTATAGGGCGCCCAATTCACCGGACCGGGTTGTTGTTCCATCACCCACCATCGGCCACGGCCTACTGCCCGGTAAAGATCATGGTGAAACGCCTGCATGTCCGGATCGCCTTGCTGAAGAAAGGCGGTCTTGTGGGCTTCGTCATCTTCCAATCGGTCCGATAGAAATCCGATCGGATAACTGTCCCAAGTCGCAATATCCATATCTGCGCCAACCTCGAAATGGTCGAAATCCAGAATACGGCCCATGTAGTTGTGCAACAGCGGCGCATCGGTCAAAGGTCGCAATACATCGACCTGAGCTTTGTTGAATGCCACAACCTGATCTGAACTGAACCGACGGAACGCCAGTACATGAGCGGGGTTAGGCTCGGTTACAGTTTGATTGGGTAAATCAACCTCATCGAAGCTACGGTACTCCATCGACCAGAACACGTTTCCCCAGGCCTTGTTCAGCTGTTCTATGGAACTGTATTGAACAGCCAGCCAGCGCCTGAATGCGTTCAGAGCCGGGGTGCTATAGCTGACGGTTGTGTCGTGACACCCATACTCATTATCGATCTGCCATGCCGCCACATACGGGTTGTGACCATAGCGCTTCCCCAGGACCCTTGCGATACGGACACATTCATCGACATAACCCTGGTGGCTAAAGCAATAATGTCGCCGTGACCCGAATTTGCGCACGTTTCCATGTGCATCCACGGCCAGCATGTCCGGATGTTTGTCCAGCATCCAACGCGGTGGCGTTGCTGTTGGTGTGCCAAGCACGACTTTCAATCCCGCCTCGCCAAGTGTTTCAACCGCATGGTCCAGCCATTCGAATTGCAGGGTTCCGGGGTGGGGCTCCAGCCGGCTCCAGGCGAACTCTCCTATGCGTACCCACGAGATGCCGGTGTCCACCATGCGCGCGGCATCTTCCGCCCACATCGCCTCGGGCCAGTGTTCAGGGTAGTAACACACACCAAGTTCCGGCTTCATAATATGATCCTGTGTTCTGCCTGCCCTCGCCCCGCGTTTGGCATTGCAAAGGTCATGCCGTTGGTGGGTTGGGATTCAATATCCGCGTTGCTCAACCCCTGCCGTGCCGAGGTGCAGAACAGCGTGCCCAAGCCGTCGCCACCAAAGGCCGGGCAGGACGTATGTGACGCGTCGAAGGAAATGGCCTTCAGGAATTGACCTTCGGGCGTGTAGGCCGCGACACGTCCAATCCCCCATTGCGCGATCCAGATGTTGCCGTCGGCATCAACCACCGCACCGTCCGGGTTCAGGCCTTCTTTGCGAAGGTCCAGAAATACCGTGCTTTTCCCTTCGGGCCATCCGCTTTCTGCATTCAAGCTCCAGCGCCTGACCTGCCTGACCGTCGTGTCACAGAAATAGGCCACGGATCGATCCGGTGCAAAACAGATTGCATTAGAAATCGTCACACCCGGCACGAGACATCTGAGTGTACCTTTCCAGAACCGATAGATTGATCCGGCCCCGGATTCAGCCTGTTTGCCCATCGTGCCGATCCAGAAACCGCCCCAAGGATCAGCGCGACCGTCATTCGAGCGGGTGATTAGGTTGTCTGCCTCAAGCGGCGTGACCAGCGCTCGATGCCCTGACTTCAAGTCAAACTGCCAAAGACCCGTTTCTGACGCCAAAAGCAATGTGTCACGATCCACCCAGCCTGCGGCAGACACATGTTCATCGAAATCCCAGCTTATCTGATGTTCGCCTTCGCGCGTCATCATGCGTTTGTTGAGAATGTCGAACCAGAAAAGCTGTTGCCGAGCGGGGTGCCATAGCGGACCTTCGCCCAACGCGCATGGGCGGTCGTCAAAGACCGTACTCATCCTGCCGCCTTGTCAAAGGCTGCCACGATTTGCCCCGCGCGTTCTGCGACTTCGACTGTGTCCATGCCGGGTTTGTACAGCGCTGATCCAATCCCGAATCCATCGGCACCGGCTTTGATCCATTGGTCGAAATTTTCGGGCCCGGCACCGCCGACGGCAAAGACGCGTGTTTCCTTGGGTAATACGGGTCGGAGTGCAGCCAACCCTGCGGGGCCTGCCATGACGCCAGGAAACAGCTTTAATCCTGTGGCCCCTGCTTTGAGAGCGGCAAACGCTTCGGTCGGCGTGTAAACGCCCGGCCAGCTTTGCATCCCCAACGCCACAGACCGTTTGATCACATCAGTATCATAATTGGGTGACACGATCAGCTTGCCGCCGGCATTCCGAACTGCGTCCACCTGATCAACCGTTAGTACAGTACCAGCGCCAATCAGGGCGCGATCTTCGAAAGCTTCGGCCAGAATGGAAATGCTGTCGAGCGGATCAGGCGAATTGAGTGGAACTTCGATCCGGTCGATCCCTGCATCGATGATAACTCTGCCAACCGCCTCGGCTTCCTGTGGTTGCAGACCACGCAGAATGGCGATGATGGGGCGGCTCATGCGATTTGCCTTGTCATGTTGCGCGCCAGCGCCAACCCGGCCAGGGTTGTTTCGGTGGCGTTTGCAGTCTCAACAAAAGCGCCCTGTTGTCTCAGCGCTGCCGCATAGACCCGCGATACGGCATCTGCGCCGATGATAGCCAGTTGTTGGCCCAGCCAATATGGACGAGTGGCGGCCAATTCAGCACCGATAAGCAGTCCGGACAGCCGTGCGCGCGCGATGTCTTTGTCCTGATCGTGCAGCAGGTCTGCAGCCCGCAAGCCGAACAGGCGCGCAGCCAACTGTTCGGGTTTGGACAATGTATCCGCCACAGCATCTGCAAAGGCATCTTCATCCCATCCTTCACCTATAGAATGCCGCAGAACAGATTGCGCACTTAACAAATCAAAAAGCTCTCCAGTCATGAGCGTCCGAAAGCTCACGATTTCACCTGCGCTGACCTGAACCCATTTCGTATGGGTTCCTGGAAGGCAGAGGACACCATCCCAGTTCTGGCGAGTTCCCAAAAATCCCGCGATTTGTGTTTCTTCGCCCCGCATCACATCCGGTGGGGTCAATTGCTTTAATCCGGGTATGACGAAGGCCCGGATGCGCGGGTCTGTGCTGGGAACACGGACCGGTACTTGCGGCAAGGGCTGCGACGGAACGGTAGAATAAGGTGCTTCGACCCAGCCTTGGCGTGCACCGACCATACCGCAGGCGATCACATCGATGGGGCCATCCTTCAGCCAGTTTTCAACAAGGTCCAACAGAGCGGGCTGGAAACTGTCGGCTTCGATACGTGCCATACCTTTGTCGGACTGCGCGCAGTCCAGCACCGTGGCCCCCTGCATGGCCCAGACCCGCAGGTGAGATGTGCCCCAATCGGCGGCGATCCATTCAGTATTCATTGTGTCACCCTGAAACCACGACGCCGCCATCAACCGCCATACACTGACCGGTCATCGCCCGGCTGGCGTTGGATGCCAGGAACAATGTCGGTGCAACCATGTCTTCGGGCGTCAAATGTTCTTTCAGGCATTGTCGATCCAAATGCGCGGCCAAATCTTCGGGCGTCGCCCACATATCCAGTTGTTTTTGCGTCAAGACCCAACCGGGAGCCAGCGCATTCACACGTATGTTTTTTGGTCCCAGTTCGCGGGCCAAAGACCGACTCATCCCTGTAATGCCCGCATTTGACGTCGTATAGATCGGATAGCCTGCATTGCCCATCATGTAGCTGATCGAGCTGAAGTTGATGATAACGCCGCCTTCTTTCATTTGCCGGGCCGCTTCCTGACAGGCGAAATAATAGGCTTTCAGGTTTACCTCGATCATCCAGTCCCAGAACTCGGTCGTGGTTTCCTCAAGTGTATGGCGTTGGTCATTGGCCGCGTTGTTAACCAAAACGTTCAGGGGGCCGTGGGCTTTGGCGGCTTTGGCCATTGTCGTGTGAAGAAGCTGGGTGTCGGTCATGTCACCCTGCATGAACAGAGGTGCGCGGCCGTGTTTGTCGCGCATCTCTTCGACAAAACCGCTGGCGTCCGATCTGCCGATAAAAGCCACATTGGCCCCCTGAGCCAGAAACCCATCCGTCAATGCTGCGCCCACGCCCGAGCCTCCGCCGGTGATATAGACGGATGACCCGTTCAAGTCATGAAATGTTGCTGGTTGGGTCATCAGTGGCTCTCTCTGGTCACAAGGCGGGTGTCTTTGCCGACAAGGAAATCCAGATCGGCACCTTGATCGGCCTGCAGCACATGATCGACGTAAAGTTTGGCATACCCGCGGGAATAATGCGGCTTGTCTGGTTTCCATTGAGCTCGGCGCGCGTCCAATTCTTTTTCGTCCACCAACAGTTCAAGCTTGCCGGCGCTGGCAGATACGCGGATGCGGTCGCCGGTTTTCACCAGCGCCAGCGTGCCACCCGCCTGTGCCTCAGGGCTGACATGCAGGATGACGGTGCCATAGGCGGTGCCGGACATACGGGCATCCGAGATACGGATCATGTCGCGAACGCCTTCCTTCACCAATCTGGCCGGAATCGGCATGTTTCCTACCTCGGGCATCCCGGGATAACCCTTGGGTCCACATCCCTTGAGCACCAGAATGCTTTTGGGAGTAACCGGCAGATCATCCCGGTCGATATTGGCTTTCAGGTCTTCGATGTTTTCGAAAACGAACGCCTCTCCCTCGGTTTCAAGAAGGGCATCTGTTGCGGCAGAAGGTTTGACGATGGCTCCGTTGGGCGCAAGATTGCCACGCAAAACGCGAAGGCCAGCAGCGGGCTTCACCGGATCGTTGAAGGGGCGGATGACGTCGCGGTTGAAACATTCGGCACCTTCGAAATGGGCCGAGATGTCCTTGTTGAGAACCGTTCTGGCCGGGCGCAGGAAAGGTTTGAGTTCGCTCAACACAGCCGGAACACCGCCAGCGTAACAGAAATCTTCCATCAGGTATGTGCCCGAGGGCATGCAGTTCACCAGAAGGGGAATCTCTGATCCGATTTCAAAGTCCTTGAGCGTCAGGTCAACGCCCACGCGACCTGCGAGTGCCAGTAGATGCACAACGGCATTGGTCGATCCCCCAACGGCTGCATTGGCGAGGATTGCATTCTCGAAGGCTTCCCTGGTCAAAATGTCCGATGGTTTCAGGTCTTCGTCGACCATTTCGACAATCCGCTTGCCGGTCAAATGGGCTAGGGCCATGCGGCGGGCGTCAACGGCGGGCAGGGCGGCATTGGTGGGCAGGCTCATGCCCATCGCTTCGACCAGAGACGCCATGGTGCTGGCTGTCCCCATGGTCATGCAAACCCCGGCACTGCGGGACATCCCGGATTCCGCGTTCATAAAATCCTGAAGGGTCATCTCTCCGGCACGCACGGCCTCGGAGAACTTCCACACATCGGTTCCTGAGCCAATATCCTGACCGCGATATTTTCCATTCAGCATAGGGCCGGAGCTGACAACGATCGACGGCAGATCGACCGAGGCCGCGCCCATCAATTGGCCCGGCGTGGTCTTGTCGCACCCGCCCAGCAGAACCACACCGTCAATGCCATATGCGCGGATCGACTCTTCGACATCCATGGCCAGCAGATTGCGAAACAGCATGGCTGTGGGTTTCATCTGGGTCTCGCCCAGCGACATGACCGGGAATTCGACGGGAAAGCCCCCGGCCTCCCACACACCGCGCTTTACCCCTTCGGCCAGATCACGCAGGCCGGAATTGCAAGGGGTCAGCTCCGACCATGTGTTGCAGATTCCGATGATTGGCCGCCCATCGAAGGCGTGATCAGGAAAACCCTGATTTTTCATCCAGGATCGATGGATGAACCCATCCTTGTCGAGTTTCCCGTACCAATGCTGTGAGCGGCGTTTTGACATTGTTCTGTGATGCTTTTTTTAGGTCTGGGTGGATTTGAGTATTTGTAAAAAGGTGAAATTCAAGCGGCGCGAGATGGGCGGCACCAATCTGGCAGCCAGTCGGCATGGGCAGACAGAAGGTCGTTCACCAGATTTCGAATTTGGCGCAGGTCCAGTTCGGCGGCGGTGTGCGGGTCCATCATGGCTGCATGATAGATATGCTCGGGGTTCTGGTCGACCAATGCCCTGACTGTGAGTTCCTGAACGTTGATCTGGGTACGCATAAGGGCGATCAGCTGCGCTGGGACGTCTGTGATGACAGAAGGCTGAATGCCATTTGCATCAACCAGACACGGTGTTTCGACAGCAGCCCCCATAGGCAGCTGAGGTATCTGGCCGGTGTTTGGCAGATTGCCATAGGCCACGTAGGCGGTGTCAGAGATGATTGCGTTCATTATGTCTGCCGCAAACTCATGGCTGCGAGTGACCGCTATGTCGCGCTCGTCAGTCAGGGTTTTGGCCTGCTCTTTCCAGTTGTTCATCTGTTCCATACAGCGGGTCGGGTATTCATCGAGTGGGATTGAGAATTTCTCGATCAGGTCCGCCCGCCCGTCTTTGATGAACCATGGCACGTATTCTGCCAAATGCTCAGAACTTTCGGTGCAGAAAAAGCCAAGGTGATCCATCACTTCGTAGCGCACCTTGTTGGGGCAGCGCGGCATCAGCAGCGGTGCCTTGGGGATCCTGCCGCTGACATAACCTTGCCGAAGGGCGGGGTATAAATCATGGCCCTGATGCTCAAGCCGCAGGAAGAAGGCGACGTGATTGACGCCCGCGACCTTGTAGCGAATGTCGTCTTTTGACAGGTCCAGATCATGTGCCAGTTCCGCCACCGTGTTCTGAACCGAGTGGCACAGACCGACCTGCTTCAAGGATGGGTATTGCTCGGCCAGTGCCCAGGTGTTGATGGCCATCGGATTGACGTACTGTAGCAATGTCGCATCCGGGCATAGCTGCATCATGTCATGCGCCACGTCCCACAAGACCGGCACAGTGCGTAACCCCCGCATGATGCCGCCTACGCCCAGCGTATCCGCGATGGTCTGGCGCAGCCCGTATTGTTTGGGGATCTCAAAATCAGTGACGGTACAAGGCTGGTACCCGCCAATCTGAAAGGCAGTGATAACGAAATCGGCGCCATCAAGTGCCGCGCGACGATCCGCATGTGTGGATACTGTCGCGTTTGACCCGACGGAACGGACCATGGCGCGGGCTACAGATTCGCTTTCCGTCAAGCGTACGGGGTCGATATCCATCAGCGCAAAATGACTGTCCGCCAGAGCAGGCGTTAACAGAACATCCCCCACGATGTTCTGCATAAAGATCGTGGAACCTGCTCCGATAAAAGTTATCTTTGTCATTTTACAGCTCCGAGGGTCAGGCCCGCGATAAAGTGCTTTTGCATCAGGAAGAACATGGCAACCGGCGGCAGCGCTGCTACGATCGAGCCCGCGCTCATTAATTGGTAGGCGGCGCGGAACTGGGCGTTGAAACTGGTGATGCCTGCCGTCACAGGTTGGCTTTCCGCGCCCTGTGTCAGGACGACCGCCCAGAAGTAATCGTTCCAGATGAAGGTAAAGATCAGCACGCTGAGTGCGGCTATTGCGGGTTTCATCAACGGCAGCACCACGTACCAGAAGATGCGCCATTCGCTGATACCCTCGACCCGCGCGGCCTCGATTAATTCAAAGGGCAGGGCCCGGATAAAGTTGCGCATGAACAATGTGCAAAAGCCGGTCTGGAAGGCGATGTGGAACAAGACGAGGCCGGTTTTTGTGTTGTAGAGGCCTAAATCCAGTGTCAGGTCGCGCACAGGCACCATCAGGATCTGGAATGGCACGAAATTGCCGGCTACGAACATAAAGAAAATCCATAGGTTCGATTTGAATTTGTAGATGCCTAGTGCAAAGCCGGTCATGGAACTGAGAGCAACGGCACCGATTACCGTAGGAATGGTGATCATGAAAGAGTTCAGCAAATATCGCGGCATGTCCGAGTTGAAGAACACCAGCCCGTAATTGACTGCACCTTCAAAACTGGATGGCAAGCCCCAATAGTTGGCGTTGGTGAAATCCGCCGCTGGTTTGACCGAAAACAGAGCCACCGCCAGCAGGGGCCCCAGCCACAGCAACAATGCAAGTGGCAGCATCGCCTGATAGGTGATCTGCGCGGCGCGAGGTTGTTTTTCGATGGGTTTGGGAAACATCTCAGTGCCCTCTTTCTTCGCGATACATCGACCAGAGGAAATAGGCGATGAAGCAGAGCATAATCAGGAAAAGCACCACAGCGATTGCCGCGCCATACCCCATGCGGAAGCCATATTCAGATAGGGCGACTTCGAACATGTAATAGGCCAGCACGCGGGAGGATCCGAACGGCCCGCCCTGTGTCATGATTGAGATCAGGTCGAAACTGCGCAGCGCTCCGATGATTGTCACGACGAATGCAATGAAAGTCGCCGGGCGCAACTGCGGCAGAATGATGTGCCACAGCATTCTCAAGCCTTTGGCACCGTCCAGGCGCCCGGCTTCGATCTGTTCGGGGTCGACGGCATTCAGACCGGTGAGGTAGAGGATCATGCAATAGGCGGTTTGCGGCCAAAGGCCCGCGACGATGATGCCGTAGGTGACCAAACGTTCGTCGCCCAACACATTCAAGGGGCCTATTCCAAATAAGCCAAGAAGCTCATTCAGAAGACCAAAAGTCGGGTCGTAAAACCACGTGAATACGAGGCCAACGACAACCTGAGAAATGACAAATGGAAAGAAAAACAGCGATTTGTAAAGGCGGATACCCCAGACTGTCTGGTTCAGAAACAAGGCAATGAACAGGCCCGCCGGAATGGCCAGAAGGTATAGGATCAACCAGATCAGATTGTTTTTGAGCGAGATATAGAATGCGTCCCGGTCAACCCATTCCCAATACAAATCTTCATAGTTGCGCATGCCTACATATTCGGCGGCACCCAACCCATCCCACTCGTAAAGTGACAGGTTGAAGGATTGGAAGACCGGAATGATCACGTAGACCATAAAGAACAGCAGGCCCGGAGCCAGAAATAGCCACGGCGCGATGCGCTGTTGGTTTCTGTGGAACCAGCTTTCCTGTTCTGGGGCGTCGGCGGCAGTGGTCATGGGTGTCCCGGATTTTCTTGAGGTGAAGGCGGGCTGAAGCCCGCCCTACAAAGCGGGTCAAATGGGCCGGGCTTCAGCCCGGCCCAAGCCTGATCAGTTGTCGTAGATACGCTCTCGCGCGCGTTCCAGCTTGGCCAGAATACGGTCAACATTGTCTGGTTTAACCATGAATTCCTGGAAACCTTCCATTGACACTTTGGCCATTTCAGCCGGTGCGTCGCGGTCCCAGAACTGAGCCACTCCGCCGGGGCTGTTGGTCGAGAGCATCGAAAAGCCCTGCTGCAGGAACTTGTCATCATCCACCGAAGATTGCGCGTTCACCGGCAACTGACCGAGGTTCGATCCGTTGTTGATCTCGGTCTGTTCATCCGACGAGACAACAAAGCGCAGGAATTCACGCGCTGCTTCTTTGTTCGAGGCATTCGCCGGGATATGGAATGTATCGGTCGGCGCGTCTTCAGCCAGTTCGACATCAGGGTTGATTGACACGAATTGGTAGAAATCCAGCTGATCATCGGTCAGCCCTGCTTCACGCAAGGGCGCGACTGCGAAGTTGCCCATCAGATACGCGGCGGCTTCTCCATTGACCATGAACGGCAAAGCCTCCTGCCAGCTATAGGTCTGATGGTTTTCAATGAAGGCCCCCATATCGATCAGCTGCTTCCAGTTGGCAAAGGTCTGTTTGACCCGGTCATCTTCCCAGCTGATTTCACCATTGGCCAGTTGGTTGTGGAAATCAAACCCGTTGGTGCGCATGTTCAGATAGTCGAACCAACCGCCAGCGGTCCAAAGGAACTTGGTCCCGATGGTATAGCAAGCGCGACCTGAATCGACGATCTTCTGGCAATTTGCCAGCTCTTCTTCCCAAGTGGTCGGTTCGCTCAGGCCCAGCTCATCAAAGATGTCTTTGCGGTAGTAAACGCCCCACTGGTAGTAGGTATAGGGCACGCCCCATTGTTTGCCGTCGATGGTCATCGCGCCTTTGGTTGATGCCAGGTTTTCGGCGATTTCAGGTTCCGCCCAAAGATCCGAGACGTCTTCGAACAGACCGGCCTCGACATATGGTTTCATACGGTTGGCGGCGTACCAAGTGGCCACGTCGGGTGTGTCGGCCGTCAGAAAGTTGCGGATCTGGGTCTTATACGCCTCGCGGTCGATAACCGTGGTTTCAATTTCCAGGCCGGGGTGCTGCGCTGCGAACCGCTCGATCATCGCTTCCATCGTTGCGCGCGGGGCCGGGTTCGACGTGTCCAGAAAAATCCGAAGTTCTCCGGTCAGGTCGGCAGCCGCCGGTGCTGCAATAGCAACGCCAAGTGCCAGCGCAGCGGTTGTGCGCTTGAAAGTGGAATACATGGTTTCCTCCCTGTTGCTTCCACATAAGTTCCAAATAGTGAAACTATGTTTTATATATTGAAAACTACACATCGACTCGGTTAGTCTTGTCAAGACCCTCGTGCGAACTGCGATGGGCAAGCTGAGGAGAACAGACGCCCGTGTCAGGTGACGGAACTATTGGCAAAGCATGTGACGTGCTGGATCAGGTCGCCGCATTTCAGCGCCCTGTGCGATTTTCGGAATTGCTGGACGGCAGCGATTTTCCGAAAGCAACATTGTATCGGTTTTTGCAATCGTTAACCAATCAGGGAATGCTATGTTACGACCCCGAGCGCCAAACCTACGCGCCGGGTATGCGTTTGGTACGACTTGCGCATGCAGCCTGGACCCAAAGCTCACTGGCCCCTATTGCACGTCCGTTTCTCGATATTCTAAGCCAGGAAACCGGAGAGACCGTGCATTTGGCGCAGCTTGATGCAGGTCAGGTTCTTTACGTAGACAAACGCAACGCGGCGCAACCGATCGAGATGTATTCCCAGGCGGGTAAGGTAGGCCCGGCATATTGCACGGGTGTTGGCAAGGCGATGCTTGCCTTTCTGAATGAAAGTGACCTTAACCGGGCAATTTCGCAGCAGAGTTTTCACCGCTTTACCGACAAGACTCTGACGTCCGACAATGACCTGCGCACGGATCTTGATCGAATTCGCAGCAAGGGTTTTGCCGTTGATGACGAAGAACATGAACCCGGAATTATCTGCGTTGCTTGCCCCATTCTGACAACAAACGGTCGGGTCCTGGGCGCAATCTCGGTAACCGGCTCGACCCAACGAATGGATTTTGAACAACTCGAGGCATGGGTGCCTCGTGTGCGGCGGGTGGCTGAACAAATCAGCACCGAGGCACAGGCATGGCGTTTCCCTGAAACGCGACCAGACCTCGGCAATGACAGGAAGCAAGCGACATGACAGGTGTAACCCTGAATCAGGCAATCAAGCGGTACGGCCAGACGCAAGTCATTCACGGCATCGACTTGCAGATCGAAGATGGTGAGTTCTGTGTTTTCGTTGGCCCTTCGGGATGTGGCAAATCCACATTGCTTCGGATGATCGCGGGTTTGGAAGAAACGTCGGAAGGCGAGATTCACATTGGGGTTCGGGACGTAACCCACATGGACCCGGCCAAACGTGGTGTGGCGATGGTGTTCCAGACCTATGCGCTTTATCCGCATATGACCGTGGCGGAAAATATGGGCTTTGGGCTGCGCATGAACGGTGTCCCAAAGGCCGAGATCACCAGAAAAGTGCAGGAAGCCTCGAACATTCTGAAGCTTGACCAGTACCTCAAACGCAAACCCAAGGCTCTGTCGGGTGGTCAACGGCAGCGGGTTGCGATTGGCCGTGCCATCGTTCGCGGCCCAGACGTTTTCCTGTTTGACGAACCCTTGTCCAATCTGGACGCCGAGTTGCGCGTGGAAATGCGTGTTGAGATCGCGCGTCTTCATCAGGAAATCGGCGCGACAATGATTTACGTGACCCATGATCAGGTCGAAGCCATGACCATGGCCGACAAGATCGTCGTGCTGCGGGATGGTCGCATTGAACAGGTTGGGGCTCCGATGGATTTGTACCGTGATCCCGACAACCGGTTTGTCGCAGGCTTCATCGGTTCGCCTGCAATGAACTTTCTGGAATGTGACTATGGGGATGGCCATGTCTCCCATCCCGCGCTAGGCAAGCCGTTGCCCGTTTCTGCGACTATCCCCTCCGGTCGGACCAAGGTGATATTGGGCATGCGGCCCGAACATATTCAGATTGACCGTTCGGCCGATACTTGCACCGTGGACCTGACCGAAGCCTTGGGCGGCGTTTCCTATTCATATCTACGGACGCCAAATGGTGATAAGCTGATCATTGAGGAACGGGACGACCAACGAAGCAGAACCGGGGATCGGATCGGCATCGCCATACAGCCAGATCGTGTGATGTTTTTTGATCCAGAGACCGGGCAACGGTATCGTTAGTCACGACCTTCCAGCCCATGGACAGTCTTACCCGTCCCAAGAGTTACACGACACTTTATCTGACCCGTGGCAAAACGCGCGGGCAGATGCGATTGATTCCAAGTCAAACGTGATTTAAGGGAAGCCCTGTCAAAACAGAGTCACCCAGGGGCTGTATCGTGGTTTAGCCCCTCTCACGCCACGCAATTGTGGTTGCAACTCTTGGATCGCACGCCCCGAAAGGCTTAAAAAAGGTAAAAGAATATGGCAGATAAATCGAACTTCGACATATTGTATACCATTGTAGACGAAGCGCCAGAGCTGGCCAGTGCTTCGTTCCTGCCCATCATCCGCAAGTTCGCATCTGCTGCGGGCGTCCGCGTTGGTACCAAAGATATTTCTCTGGCGGGACGTATTCTGGCAGCATTCCCCGAGAACCTTACCGACGATCAGCGTGTAAGCGACGATCTGGCTGATTTGGGCGATCTGGTGAAGACACCTGATGCCAATGTCATCAAGCTGCCGAATATCTCTGCCTCGGTTCCACAGTTGGTTGCGGCCGTAGAAGAACTGCAATCGCAGGGTTACGACATTCCGACCTACCCTGCAGAACCTGCAACGGATGAGGAAAAGGCGATCCGCGCCCGTTATGACGCGATCAAAGGTTCTGCTGTTAACCCGGTTCTGCGCGAAGGGAACAGCGACCGCCGTGCGGCGCGTGCGGTGAAAAACTATGCTCAGAACAACCCGCATTCGATGGGCGAATGGGCGTCGGACAGCAAGACCAAAGTTTCGTCCATGCCGGCCAATGATTTCTATGCAAACGAGATTTCGGCCACCATCACCGCAGCACAAGCAGGCGATGCAAAAATTGAGTTTGTAGGTAAAGATGGTGACGTCACCGTTCTGAAAGACGGCTGGTCGCTGGAAGAAGGAACCATAGCCGACGCGACTTTCATGTCGGTCAAGGCACTGTCTGCGTTCCTTGCAGATGCCATTGAGGATACCAAAAAAGACGGGACCATGTTCTCGCTGCATATGAAAGCCACGATGATGAAGGTTTCAGACCCGATCATCTTTGGCTATGCCGTCAAAGCGTGGCTGGCCCCCGTGTTTAAAAAATTCGGCGCGGAACTGGATGCGTTGGGTGTGAACCCAAATTCAGGCCTGGGTGCATTGCTGGAGCGTGCACAGGGCCACGCCGACATCATGGCTGCCATCAACGCGCTCAAGGCGGACCGGCCGTCCATGTATATGGTGGATTCGGACCGCGGAATCACGAACCTGCATGTCCCATCGGATGTGATCATTGATGCCTCAATGCCTGCAGTGATCCGTGCTGGGGGCAAAGGCTGGGACGAGACGGGAGCCAAAGGTGACACCAACTGTGTGATCCCAGATCGGTGCTACGCGACCGTCTATGATGAGGCGATCAAGTTCTTCAAAGCCAATGGCGCGTTGAACCCGTCCACTGCCGGAGCCGTGGCGAACGTGGGCCTGATGGCTCAGAAAGCCGAGGAATACGGTTCGCACCCGACAACTTTCGAGGCACCGGCCGATGGTACAATCCGCATCGTTCTGGCCAATGGTGAAACGTTGCACAGCCACAGTGTCGAGGCCGGCGATATCTGGCGCGCCTGCACCGTCAAAAAGGCGCCTATCGAGAACTGGATTCAGTTGGCTATGGACCGTCAGCGTCTGACCGGGTCCGAAGCGATTTTCTGGTTGGACGCAAACCGGGCCCATGACGCGGAGCTTATCAAATATGTCAAACCGGCGCTTGAGGCTGCTGGCGTGGCCGACAAGTTCCTGATCATGGCCCCGCGTGAAGCGACCCGTCAGTCGTTGGAGACGATCACCGCTGGTAACGACTCGATTGCCATTACAGGCAACGTGCTGCGGGATTATTTGACTGACCTGTTCCCTATCCTGGAATTGGGTACCTCGGCCAAAATGCTCTCCATCGTCAAATTGATGAACGGTGGCGGTTTGTTCGAAACTGGAGCCGGTGGTTCGGCGCCCAAACATGTGCAGCAGTTGGTCGAAGAAAATCACCTGCGCTGGGACTCGATGGGTGAGTTCTGTGCGTTGGGTGAATCGCTGAACTTCCTTGCTGACAGCAAAGGCAACGAGAAAGCGGGCATTCTGGGTGCGGCGGCCGAAGCAGCGACGCAGGGTATTCTGGACAACAACCGCTCACCCAGCCGCAAAGTTGGTCAGCCGGACAATCGCGACAGCCACTATTGGTTTGCACGCTACTGGGCTGAGGCTTTGGCCGCCCAGTCCGAAGATACGGAACTGGCTGCCGAGTTTGCATCGCTGGCCAAGGATCTGGCCGTCAACGAAGGGCAAATCCTGTCGGAGTTGGCCGCAGCGCAATGTCAAGCTGCGGATTTGGGCGGTTACTATCACACCGATCCGGCCAAAACGGCAGCGGTTATGCGGCCCAGCACAACGTTGAACGCAATCATCGGCTAATCGCTAACGGCAAAACAGGTGATCCTTTGCCTGTTCAAAACACGGAAAGGGACCGGCACAGTTGTGCGGTCCCTTTTTTGTATCGTCGACACTGTCACGGAAAGTGGGTCGAGAAAAGTATTATTCATTTACAATGCTTTATAATGAATTTGTTTGTACTTACGGGATTCCCCTAATAGCACGGCAGCTCTGACTGTTTTAAACCTTGGATAACACAGAATTTCACTGGTGATGCCTCAGGGCCTTATCACTCACTCAGAGAATGACCAGCATTTGGGGTGCTGGTCATTTCATTTTGGTTCTCAGAATTTGCTGGGCAGCCAAGCAGTTCAACCATGGTTGAACACGAACACTATATCGAGTGCTCACAATTATACTGGAGATTGGGTCTTAGCCAACGCGCCGGGGTTCTGGGTTGGCAATCGGCGTCTGTGTTCTTTTCGTTCCGTACGCTGCAACACCTTTGTGTCGCAGATAAGACAGGCGACGCGCCTCACGCCGGGCAAGTGCCAGAGATTCCAGGATCAGCGCGCACACGATTGACAGCATGGTTCCGACAAAACCGGATACCGCGACAACCAAGGACGGAATTCGGTCAACCAAGCCAGTTTCCAAAAACTCGCGGAAAACCGATACGAATACGGACAGCGAAGGTAAGAATATCAACAATGCCAAAGACAGGAAGAACGCGATTGGCTTTTCGTCTTTGATCAAAAGGCCAATCATCTTGAGAATTCGCCACCCATCTGAATAGGTGGCCAGTTTTGAGTTCGAATCCGGAAGCCGTGAGACGTATTTTGTCTCAACTTCTCCAATCGGCATGCGCATCTGCATCGCGTGCACTGTAAGTTCAGTTTCAATCTCGAACCCGTTGGAAACCGCCGGAAAGCTTTTGACAAAGCGTCTGCTGAAAACACGATAACCGGACAGCAGGTCGTTGATTTTGCTGTTAAAGAAGAATTTCACCAGCCCGCTGAACAAGGCGTTTCCAAACTTATGACCCCGTCGATAGGCTTGAATGTCGTCGTTCACCCGTGCGCCATTGACCATATCAAGGTTTTGCGAGACCAGCAGATTGATCATTTCAGGTGCTGCCATACTGTCGTAGGTCGCATCCCCGTCTGCCATGACGTAGACATCCGCATCCACGTCAGCAAACATCCTGCGGACAACGTTACCTTTGCCCTGATATGTTTCAGAGTATACCAGCGCGCCAGCTTCTTGCGCCACTCTCGCCGAGCCGTCCGTGGAATTGTTGTCGAATACGTAAATTACCGCCTCCGGCAGGGCGGCGCGGAACTGCTTGACTGTTTCACCAATGGCAACGGCTTCATTGTAACAGGGCAAGATAACAGCAATTTCCAAACCCGGCCACGACGCCCGTGTCAGAGATCCACTTTGGATATTCAAGGCACACTGTATCATATGTCACTCTTGCTCGCTCGGACGTGTCACTTGAGGGATGATTGCACTTTGTTCCCAAGATGCTGCGCGTATGAGGTATTTCTGAAGCAGATAAATGGCCGAATTTTGGCATCCGATTGAATCGCGCCGATAATTCAGCAAAAGGGGGCCGGTTCAAGAACCGGCCCCAAAGTTTCAGCTGAACCGAGGGATCAGTTCGAAGCTGCGTTCAACTTTGCGTTTTGCTCACGCAGCGTATCCGAGATGATCGCGTACCATTCACCGGATTGACGCATTTCGATCAGACCCTTGTTCATCATAGCGATGTATTCGCGCGCGAACGGGTTGGTGCGGTGCGCAAGGAAGCTCATCGACGACAGTGTGGACACATAGGGGTTCTCAACGATGTCAGCCGAAGTCAAACCCATGTCTTTCATTGTCGATGCGAACAGATCAACTTCGAATGCCGCAACATCTGCGGTTCCGGTCAATACAGCGTCAAGACAATCACGGGCCGAGCTGGGCTGAACCACAGTCGTGTTCTCGCGGTTCAGTCCCTGTTCTTCCAGAACAACCATACTCCAGCCTGCCATACGGCAAATGGTCGAGCCTTCCAGGTCCTTGAAACTGGTCGCGCTTGCGTATTCGCTTTCCGGCAGTGTGAAGAAGCCGCCGACGATATCATAAACCGGGACCGAAGCTACGAATTGAGTGCAGCGAGCTTCGGTTTCAGGGGACCATTCGTATGTACGGTTGGTACAATCAGGAACGGTCCATGCAATTGAAATATCAAAGGCACCAAGCGGCAACAGTGTATCCAGATGCGAACTCCAGTCGTCGACAAAGCTGACTGAATACTCACGGCTGTTTCCTGCCCGCTGAAGGCTGGTCGTTGCCAGACGAGTCATGATGCCCCCGCCATTCAGTGTTTCGGTTGTGAACGGTTCCCAACCGTTACCAGCCACCATTTTGATCGGCGGCGCATAGACATTCGACCGCTTTACGCTGGCGGCGCGCTGTTCTTCAGCAGCGATGATTTCCTGCGCGCTTTGGCCGTTCGGCAAGCTACCGTCTTCACAGGGCAGGGCCAGCACCAGCCCAGGATTAAGAGCCCCCGGGTTTGTGATCGCGTTCCTGTTCGCGTTGAAGATCGGCTGGTAGTTCGAGGTGCCATAGGCGGCGATGGCGATGGTTGCCAATGTGTCACCATCTTGCACGGTGTAGTTCGTGCACGCTTCCTGTGCAGCGGCGGCTCCCGCACTCAGAGCTGTGATGGCAGTTGCCGACAGCGCCAGTTTCTTAATTTTCTCGTTAAACATTTCCACTTCCTCCAGACTTTTGTTTGTCAGGCCAGACGGGGCCTTATCCATTTTCCATTTGGTGACGCAGGGCGGTCGACACGATATCGCGCCATTCGCCTGACTGCTGCATGATTGCCAGACCCTGATTCAGCGTCTCTAAGATCGCTTCCCCATCAGGATTATCTTTATGGGTCATGACATTAAGCGACTTGATCGCCGCCAGGTTGGGGTTTTCGATAATCCGGTGTTTATAGCCAAGCCGAGCGATGGCTTCCTCTGCCAGATGCGCTTCGATTGCCACGATATCGGCAGTTCCGTCCATCACAGCATGAAAGCAATCATCAGGCGATGTTGGCCGCATCAGCTTGATGACGGGTTCGTAAAGACTTACCGCGTCCATATGTGAAAGCGACCAGCCTTCCGGGCGGCAAATTGTTGTCCCGGCAAAGTCGGCATAGGTCAGCGTCTGCTCGTACCCCGATCCATCGCGCGCAAAGAATGTATCCACGACTTCATAGAACGGGTTTGAGAAATCGTAGGTCTCACAACGATTGCGGTCACTTTCCGACAACGCTGCTGCATCTTCGCAATTTGGGCGTGACCAGGGGAAGGTGCCGTCAAATGCAAGTGTTGGCATCAAGAGATCCAGGTGCGACGACCAATCGTTCACGAACTGAATTTTATACGCTTGTTCCGGCGCGGCACGCAGCATCGCTGTCTCAACCAGATGCGTGTAAAGCCCCCGGTTGGGCAATGCTTCGTCCGTAAACGGAGCGTAGTTCCCACCGGTAATCAACAGCAACTGACGATCACGAATTTCCGGGCGCGTTTCAGCGTTAGCATTTCTGATCAGTGCGGCGGCTTCCGAGCGGGCTGCCTCAATCTCTTCTTTGGCAGCGGCCCGTGCAGCGACGACTGCATCTTCACTTGCCTTCTTTGCCTCAGCCTCTGCCGCCGCGACACGGGCTTCCGCTTCGGCCACGGCTTTCTCCGCGCGTTCTTCTGCCGCTTTTACCAGTTCTGAGGCCATTTCAGCCGCGAGGCGTCCTGCTTCGGTGTCGGGCAACTCGGGCGCGCGCCCGACATCTTCCAGGCAAGGCAATTTCAAAACATCGCCGACACGAATGATATTGGGATTTGTGCCGATAACATCCCTGTTCGCATCGTAGATTGGCCGATAATCTTCGGTTGCGTAAACTCGGATTGCCAATTCCCGCAGACTATCGCCACGCTGAATCTCGTAGTTTGAACATGCCTCTTGCGCTGACGCCGCGCCTGTGGCGGCGGCAAGGGCAAGGCTTGATATGAATAGGTGTTTTCTCATGGGTCCTGTTGCTTTGCCTGGTTATTTTCTCGTAAGTTTTGCGACTGCGATCGACAGATTGTCCTGATCGGGGTCGCCCTTGGCCTGCACTGCCAGTTGCAAGGCTTCGGCGATTTCCTGTGCTAGCTCCTGCTGATGCAGGCGCAGAACATCCTGAATCTCAGCGTCGCTAAGATATTGAAGCCCGTCGCTGCCAAGGATCAGAATATCAGCCGGAGACACGATCAGCGGGTCTTCAGGGCAATCCACTTTTGGAATAGCACCCCCCATGATCACCGACGTCAGTTGGTTCCTGTCCAATCCCCGTGCTTCAGCTTCCGAAAGCTCACCAGCGGCCAGTTTTGCGTCGATCACGGGGGCCATCGAGTGGTCTTCGTTCACCTGTGTCAACTTGCCTTCGCGGAACAGGTAAAGGGGGCTGTCTCCGATCGAAATCCTGAACACACGCTGACCCAGAAAGAGGACACCCAACAAGGTGGAGCCCATGTTGAAACCCTGGCCTTGTGCCTCGTTATGGTCTGATATTGCTGCATTGGCTTGCATGGCAGCCAATGGCAGCGCGTCAATTGCGGCGCCTTCATTCAAGGTATCGGCTTCTAGCTCGGTATCCAGCGCGTTCCGCCAAGCGGCAATCACCATTTCCGAAGCCACTTCGCCCGCCTCGTGGCCACCCATACCGTCAGCGATCGCAATATAGCCCGCGTCCGATGCGTCGAACATGCGCGCAGCAATCGCGTCTTCCTGCGTTTCCCGCTGACCCTGGTTCAGGATCAGCGCAACATCATATGCCGGAGTAGCCAGCATCTATCAGGAATCCCGCCAATCAAAACCTTCATCGCAGAAGGCCATAAATCGGATTGATGTTTCACTGATGCGGATCAGATCACCGCTGGAGAGTGCGATTGTGCTCAGAACGGGTTTACCATTCAGGCGAACAAGGTTGGCCTTTCCGCCATGCCCTAGATAGCATTTCCGATCTTCCGGGTCATAAGCAATAACAGCGTGGTTCGAACGTGAAATGCCTGTGTCGCCGAAATCCAGTTGGATCGCCTGGTCATCGTTTCGACCGATTTGCATCAGGCCTTCGGTCAGGGTGATGCTGGCGCCCCGCCCGGGACCTGCCGTCACCACCAGCCAGCCAACCGGGAATGTTTCCTGAGCAGCTTCGGTTTTTGAGACGGGTTCTGATGTTTCGATCAATTCCTGAACATGCGTGTCCGCACGCTCAAACCCAAGGAACGTTGTTTTGACCCGCGAGCGACGGTCCTCGGCTGGGGCGGCAGGCGTGGGTTGAGCCTGTACGGCACCCTCTTCCACCACTGCCGGTTCTTGCACGGACGGGGCTGCAACCTCAGCTTCCACCGTTTCCGGCGCGCTCATTTCAGCTACATCCAGAGGCGGCGCAACTTCATCCGGTGTTTCGGCAAGCTCGTCTGCTACATGCAAAGTGATGATTTGATCGTCCGAGATATCCTCGTCATCGTCGGGGTCGGCCATCAAGTTCTTGGTATCTTGGTCGTCCTCGTCAGTTGCATCTTCAACGAAGATGGACACTTCAACCGGCTCTTCCGTGTTCTCCGCCGCAACTTCGTCGAATTCCGGCATTTTCTCTTCAGGGATAAGCTCGTCTGTTTCCTCATAGGATTCAGACGTCATGTTTCCACCGGCCAGTGCGGCACGCAGCGCGTTGAAGTCTGCGATAGGCTCCTGCTTTTCGGTTTCAGGTGCCGCGCTGTCAGTTGCATGAGCGTTTTCAGCAACATCATCTTCTTTGGATTTGCCGGCACCTTCGAGAAGCCGGCTCAGAGGGCTTTTGTATTTGAACATGGTGTCGACACCTTCGAATTGTTGGCACGGACCTTTTGTGCCATGGGGCTGCTACCTAACCCTGCGTGGAACAACGCAGAGACACTCAATTGAAAACATGGAAACTGGTACTCTCTGCGGCGGGCCGGTTCCCGCCGGGCGGCAAACTTAAAGCCACCCTCAGTAAACACACACTGGCAGATCAAAATTGAACCGGTCAGATCACTCCTGCGCTAACTGCATGGTCGCAGCTACCTCAGCACCGTTGCGCAATACGGTCAGCTTTGCCTCTGGCTGACTGTCGGAAACCAGCGCAGCCAGCATGCCATCAAGGCTTTCGGACGTATTCAATGTCATGTTGGTCTGGCTTTCGCTCAACAGAACATCGCCTTTTTGCAAGCTGCCTGTCGCCTCGGCTGGAACCGAGCTTACTTTTGTTTGCCACCCTTCACCTCCCGAGCTGCTGACTGTGAACGAGTAACCGTTCTCCAATCCGACCGAGCGCAGCACAGGCAGTGCCAGCAGGCCATTCTGCGCGCGGGTCTTTCCAAGCGGCCGGTAGCGGGCTGCAACCCGTGTAAAGCCGTCTGGGTCGACGCTTAGCTTGTCCAGGACTTGCGCCGCGAAAGAGACGTCCTGACGAACCGGGTTGCCGTTCAGAGTAAAGATCACAACTCCGGGTTCCACCCATTCGCCGATAACGCTCATGTCCTGATTGGCGTCCACACCGGTTACCGCAATTGTTGCACCTGTTGCGGTCCGGCGGCGGGACGTCTGGAAGGGGATTTCAACATCCCAATGGTGGAAAGATACCTGTTGTTCGACCGGAGTGCCGGAAGCGGCATCGGTTTTGGGTTCGTCCACAACAGCCGCAACCTCTTGTTCTGCAGGTTGTTCCTGGGCACCGGCAGTCTCGGTAGCTTCGGACGCTGTTTCTGTAGCGGTTGGTTCCGCAGGTTCAACTTGCGCCTGCTCGACAGGCTCTTCTGGTTCAGGTTGTTGCTCTGAAGCGACCGTGACGTCGGGTTCAGGTGTTTCGGCCACGGGTTCTTCCACCGCGGGCGGGTCTGCTTCGGCAGTTTGTGTGGTTGCTTCAGGCAGCGTCGTCGTAACCTCAGCTTGTTCTTCACCTTTGTCGCCGGACATCACGAAGAAACCGCCTGCAGCCAACGCTGCCACAAGCACTGCTGCACCAGCGATCATCTTGCCGCTGCCACCGGATCCGCTCTGAACCACGGTATCAACTGCGACCGGTGTTTCCGCTTTTGCAGAAATCTTTGCCATCTCGGGTTCATTCTTTTTTTCGGTTTCGCGAACAATGTCCGAGTTCCCGGCGAGCAGAGCCGTCACAACCGCTTCGGCATTTTCACTTTCGGCCTTGATCCGCGCCTTTTCTTCTTCCTTGTCCTTGCGATCCATGCCGACAATCACGGAAACCGGGCGATAGGCGAAGGTATCAAACATCACGCCAGGGCCGCGGAACATGCGCAGCCAATCCAGGGCTGTCTGCAACCGGTCCGTTGCGTGTACTTCCATTGCCTTGTCGATTGCTTCGAGGAATCCATCGGGGTATCCGTCAAAGCGGCCTGCCAATGGGGTATAAGGGTCGTCCTGCCCGTTGTTGAAGGCATTCAGGCGGCTCTGGCCGTCTACCGGGCGTTCGCCACTGATTGCGTGATACAGAGTCGCGGCCAAGACATAGAGGTCACTGCTGGGCCCTTGTTCGGCACCACGGACGTAAAACTCGTGCGGCGAATATCCGTCTTTTATAACGCGCAGGGTCAACAATGCGGCCGACTTGTTTGCGGCTTGCTCACGCGCGGCACCGAAGTCGATCAGGACCGGGTTTCCGTTTTCGTCAATCAGGATGTTATCGGGTGAAATGTCACGGTGCAGCATCCCGCTTTGGTGGATGAACGACACCGCGGACAGCATCTTTTCCGTGACTTGCACGATAAAGTCAGGACCACCGTCGTTTTCCGGATTCTCAACATAGTCCAGCAGGTCGCAACCACGGATCAGATCCATAGCGATATAAGCTGTGTCGTTGTCTTCGAACACCTGATGAACGTCGACGATGTTCGGATGCACCAGACGCGCATGATTGCGGGCTTCCTGAATAAACAGGTCGATAATGGCGCGCAAATCATCCTTGTAGGACGGGTCGTTCGGCTCAACCAAGTCCCCGTTGCGACGGCACAACGCACCGGGGAAACATTCCTTGATCACGACATCACGCTCCAGGCTGTCGCGTGCTAAATAGGTGATCCCAAATCCGCCGTTGCTGAGATATCGGAGGATCTCATACTGCCCGCGCAACAGCTTTGCGCCCGGTTGCAGTCCTTCAATTTTTGGTTCGTCGTGCGTTGCACCGACAGCCTGGTTGTGGCTCATTTTAATCCGCCCGTTCTACTCATTTTGCGGCTTAATTAAACAGGGCCGGCAGCCCACGAACTCACAACCAAAAACAACCGCAGGACACTTGAGAACGGTTAGACGTTTCAAATTTGACTTTAATGGGGCCGCCTGATGGCTTCACTAAGGATCGTTTTTTTGATTATGGCATATATGGCGTTAGTTCGAAGCAATAGCACAATATATTGATTAACGGGGTGGAATAAATGAAAACTGACGACCCCAAATCGGTCTCTTGGTCTACGAATTCGAAACAATAAAGTGCCGATTCTTCGGCCCTTCGAATCGCTGAACAGCGCTTCAATCCTGATGGAATGTGCTAGGTACCGGTTTTGGATTGTGCTGCGGCAACGGTACTGCCAGCCCAGGCAAGGTTGTCACCAAGCTGTACAAGTATGCTGATTGCGTCTTTCAAAGGCGCATCTCCGCTTTCAAACTGAAGCAACAACAACAAGTCAGTCGCTTTTTCGAACTCGGCCGGAATCCAGTCAGCATCCGGATCGATCTCGCCACCTTGGTCCAGCCGTTCCGCGAAATCTTCGACGATTTCCTGGCAGCTTTGCAAAAACGCTGCGGGTTCAATGGCGGCGGTGTCACGCAGATCTTCATAAATGCTGGCAATGGCAGCCAACCAGTCTTCAAGAATTGGGTTGTTCAGTGGCGGAAGGGCAGACCCCAGCGTTGACTGCATTGACGCAGCATCGTTGACGGAAGGTTCCGGCTCTGGCCCATTCAATGTTTCCAGGAATGGCAGAAACTCGTGCTTCAGATCCTTCCGGGCAGCGTCAAGGTCACTGCGCCGCCGGTCAGACGCCGCATCAAGGACCTTTTCCGCGAGTTCCTGGCCGCCACAGTTTTCCCAAAGATCAAAATCTGGTTCCGGCTCTTGTGCCATGGCGCGCACCGCGACGGGCGTGCCAATTGGGACCACAGCGCGAAACAGTCCTTCTTTTTCTTTGTTCAATCGAGCCAGTACCCGATCCAGAGCGGCCTGCACCGGGGGCAAATCAGCATGTGTAACTGCCAGCAGGCTGTTGGCTCTTAGCTCGGGCGGCACCTGCGCCCACAAATGCCGTTCTGTTTCACGCCATGCGCTTGTGCCATTGGTACACCAGATGGCACAGTCGACGAATTTCAGCAGGTCCAGTGTCTGTTTGTATGTATCATCCAATGCGCCAGAGCCGGGAAGATCGAACAGTGATATCTCTTTGAGAGCAGGTGTGTTCAATCCAACCGAAATAAAGTCAGGCTCATCCGCAGCGGCCTTTTCCAGTGCTATACCAGAATATGTCTTTGGCTCCTTGTTCCACCAGCCGACTGTCGTCTCTGGCGTATCCGCGTAGGCAACGATGACAAGTGGCAGCTTCAGGTGCTGCGGACCGGTTGGAAGAATATCCGCCCCTGCCAGCATGTTTGCAAGGCTTGACTTGCCCGCCCCGAACTCTCCGGCGAAACCGATGTTGACCGCGTTGGAGAGGCGTTCGGCGTGGGCCAGAGCCCGTGCGCGCATATCTTCCAATTTCGGGTCCGACGACAGTTTTTCTGTCGATGTCAGAAAACGCTCCAGCTGGCGCACTTCCTGTTCGGTTCCGGGAAACTCAATCATTCCGCAGCCTCTGCTTGTCGTTCGTCCACGTTGCTTGTTCCAAAGACACTATCCAACTCGTCAGCAATACGGCGCGCCCGTTCGAACGCAGCTTGTGCTTCCGCCTGAGCATTCAACTCACCCGCTCCGGAACGGTGCTCAAGATGGCCTGCCAACAGGGCCAAGTAATGATCCAGAACAGTTTTCAACCGTTCCAGAAGATTTTCACGCGTTGTGTCGATCAGGTCATCGCCAATCAGTTCGAATTCCTGCACGATCATGCGCTCGGCCCGCGCCACAACGCTGTTGCGCGATATCAGACGCGACAACCAGTTTACACGCAGCTCAACGGTAATGCCACGGGTCAAGGCGGTGGTGTCCGGACGGAACCAACGCACTGCACTTGTGTTCATGCGATTGTCGACTGGTTCCTGCCACCCTGGCAGTGCCCGCAAAGCGGCGTTGCATTGCATGTCGATCGCGTAAAGTTCGCTCAACATGCGTTGCCGCACCACTTGCGACGCGCCCTGCACCAACTCGCGCATTTGTTCGCGCAAAGGAGTGAAATTCAATTCGGTCGCGCCGCCTTTGGCAAGCAATGGGGATTGTCCTTCAGGTCCGCGCACCACAACAAAGACGGATTCAGAGACTGTGTCATCCATGACCCCACGCAGGTTTGACAGAACATCGTCCATGTCCTTGACGATGTCTTGCGATTTGTCCGCAATCAATTTGCGCAGATCACCAAGCGTCTTGTCGCTGTCATCCGGGCTGTGCGCCCCCGCGCTGCCTTCGTCTTGCAGCGCACGAAGATGTACCTGTGACCGCTCCAAATCGCCACGCGCGAAGCTGTCGAGATGCTGCCACGCCATCCTCAGCTGTTCGTTTATCGGCCCGTCCGCCAACGCCTGAGTGACATGGCGGCGCAAGTCGGGCAAGCCCGACGCGATCATCGCGGCAAACCGTAGTACAGCCTCGCGGCTGATGGGTCCCGGGCCTTGTTTGATCTCGGCCACGCCGTTCAGGTACTGTTGCATCTGTTCCGGGTGCGCCCGCAACCAAGCCAGAATATGATCGTGGTTCACACCGGTTTCATCGCCGGTCAGTGCATAATGCGCCCATTGTGCGCTTCCCATCAGTACATCGATATTCGACGTGCCTAACGCTTTTTCGAGCCCGTCTACAACATCCAGACGCACCTTTGCCGCATCATCGGCCCCGCCGCCCAATTCATCGACTCGGTTGATGAAGACAACGATCTGTCCAAGTTCCAATGCCTGCATCAGCCTGAACAGTTTCAGGTCCGCACGCGACAACGCCTGATGCGCTGACAGAACCACCACAAAGAAATCGGATTCTTTGAGATACTGACGCGAAATCTCCTCACGGATCAGCAGGGGGTCATTTACTCCGGGCGTATCAGTGACGGTCAGAGGGAACGGGAAATGCCCGATGTCGAAATAGACCTCGGCCTTGCGCGTGATGTCGCTGTAAAGTCCCCGATCACTGCCGGGGTCAACTGTCCCGTCTTCTGCGGGGTCGTCCCCGGCGCACACGTAACGCGCCAGATCATCGGAAGTCAGTTGATCCAGATCGTGGTGTTGACCCAACAGCTGTTCATAACTGTCCCCCAGTCGCCGACGCGCCCGGGTCTTCATGGCTTCGACCTGCTCTTCGATCATCTCGCGCTTGTAGCTGTCCTCGTCATCCGGGAACATGTTGCGCAACTCTTCGCCTTCGGCGATCAGTGATTGCCACTGGTAGTTGTCGAAGAAATGGAATTCGGCCCCTTCGGTTCGACCGTTCGGGTGCCCGAAATGCATGTCGGTGATCACGGTTGTCCAGGGGTTCACGTCCGACGGCAGGTATTCTGCCTGACCGGTGAAGCCGTTGATCAAGCGCGACTTTCCTGCCTTGATCTGCCCGACAAAGGCAACTGACGGTTTCAGTTTTCCCAGATCACCAATGATGCGCGATATGAACTGACGTGTTTCGTCATTGCTCGTCCCGTTCATGTCTTCTGCGATGCGAATAAGCTCGCGGCGATGTGTTTCACTCATTACTCTTTACCCTGACTACAAAAAAACAACGCATTGAATTAGTCGAAAATTTGAATGCTTTGGGGGCGGTCATTCCTCAGCCTCCTCCAAAGATTTCCAAAGATTGATTACCGCACCAAGTTTGCGGGCATCATGAATGGCCACAGCAATCTGTTCGTTGTCGCTCAGAACAGCCATGCCCGCACCCTTACCACCCGATGGCCGCATGACGATCAGATGTGGGCCTTCGAATTCGCCCCGGGTGTCATTGTTCCAACCAGCAAGATCCGAAACAAAACGTGTCAAAATCTCTTGATTGGGGTGCATCCCCTCGGAAGGGTTGCAGGTTCCTTCGCAAGCCAGTGCAGTGTTTTCCATACTGTCCACTAGAACACGACCTGTGGCAAAGCGTGCAGCTCCGTCAAAAAACTGTTGCGCCAACGAATTGCCCGACCCTGCTGTCGGGGCAGGGCTGTTGTCTGAAGGTTTTTCAACGTCCGGAACAACAGACACGATGGGCTCAGAGGAAAGCTCAATTCCGGCGCAGGCGTTCTCGATCTCACTCAGCGTAATACCAACATCATCAGCCTCCAGCGTCGAGGCTGGCTTTCCAGGCATCAGTTCCAGTGGGGCAGGGGCGGCTGAAATATCAGAAATCAGTTGGGCCAGTTTGCCGACCAGCGCGGTACGTGATTCCGTTTCGAAATCTGGGATCTGCCCGGACGGCACCTGAAACACATCCGTGATCCGGGAACTGTTTACTTCGATTTTCAGGCAGCTTCCGTTGGCCGCGGTCAGCTCGAGTCGTCTGGGCAATATCGTTCCGCGAATGAAACGCAATACAGCAGCCCGACGGGCTGCAGCAGTTTCACCGGGGACAATCACCGTCGGAGACAGGCGGGCAACCGAAGACCGCCCGATATCTTCGAGCATGTCGAGAATGTCTGTGTCCATCATACCGTGACCCCCTCTGGTCCCGTTCAGACTGCGGCCGCAACCGGCTTGAGGCTGAGATGCGATTTCGTGAGTGCCAGTCCCACATTCGCGCTGTTGCGGCAGATATAGCAGACCACATGATCAGGATATTCCTGGGTCCGCAAAAAGATGTTCAATCGGTCTTTTGAAAACACCGCGATTTCCCCGAACCCGGCGTTTTCCTCATCAGTGTTTCCGGCCTCGTGCAAGAGCGCTTCAAATGCAGCGACACCCCGCCCCTGAAACAGATTGGCCACTGCGATTGCCAAAGTGTCCAGCGCTTCAGCGCAATCGGAATCAGAGACACTGCTGCCCAAAAGCATGCCGGTCTCCATGTCGATATACCCGGCTGCGATGCAGTCGGGTATTGTTTCAATCGCGGTGTTCAATGCATCCTGAATGGACATTTAACTCTTTATCGTCCTTTTTCTCAGCGCCTTGATTAAGGCATCCTTACAAAACATGCCACTCTGCACTGCTGTTTTCTTTTGACTTTGGAATGGCTTGCAGGGCGTGTTTGGAATGTTTCGCACTATATTCAACTGCGATCTGGTCAAATTCGGCAAGAAAGGCCTTGAATACGTTCTGAAGCCCGTCTGCGTCCTTTGGCAGGTCCTCCTTGATTGTAATTTCCCGCCACATATCCGACGCGCTAAGCGGCGACCCGGCTGCGGATTCTGGAAGATCGATGTGCGCATCGTGGCGGATATCGCGGGCGTCTTCCTCGACTGAGGCTACGACTTCTATCAAGCCGTTTGTCTCAGGCTCAGGTTCGTAATCCTCGGCGTTGTTCTCGGGCTGAGCGGCCATCAGAGCCGCAATGGAGGATACCGAGACTTCGATACCCCGATCATCACGCGATTCAACTTCCGGCGTGAAAACTTCGACTTCGTCCGCTTCGGCCGCGGCTTCACGCAGAGTCGTGTTCAACGAGGTCAGCACGTCATCAACGGACTTGTCGCCCGTTTCAGCATCAGGAGCGTCACCCAGCAGGTCGTCAGCATTATCGGCAGCACCGAATTCACCGGACAGGTCGAACTCGTCCACGTCTTCTTCCAGACCGGCGACATTCTTCAACTCAAGAGGATCGCTTGAGGTGTCCTTGAAGAAGGCACGCAACTCGTCGCTGGTGTCGGTTTCCTCAGACATCTGCTCGGTGTCTGATACCATTTCTGCCCGCAGCCGTTCAGCGTCTTCCGGGTTGATCCGAACCCGTTCGCCTTCGTCAACGCGTCGCTCTACACGGGCTGGCCGGATGGGGAAGCTTGTTACGACATTATGATCGTCGGCTTCTGGCTGCTGTTCGTTTTCCAGCGGATTGACCAGCCGCAAAGGAGTAGCTTCGATGCCGTCCGCCAGTGCCTCTCGGTCGTCTGGTTTGCGGGCGGGGCGCAGTGGTTGAACCTTGAATGCGCCGGACTGGCTTTTGTCGATCTGGTACCGCGCCAGCTGATCGGCGCGATTGTCCATGATCTGTTCTGTGATTTCCAGAAAACTGTCGATCATCTTGCCGCCGCCGCTGCGCGACCACATTTCGGCGTCGCCAGTCTTGTCACGGGCATTGATCGCATCCCGGGCGGAAAACAAAATGGACCGGTTGAACAGATGTCCGGCTTCGCGATTGACGCGTCGCAGAACCTTTTGACGGTCTTTAAGGTTTAGTGCATCCGCCCGCGTCACCAACAGCAGCGAGTTGTGTTGCAAGCGGTCCGGCAGCGAAACCCACGTTGCACGTTCGGTTTCGCGCCAGGCTTGCGTCGCATGGGTGCACCAAATGACGCCGTTTGCCTGCCCGACTGCGCGCTGCCAGACATCTGTCGAAATTTTGGGGTCCGAGATGCCGGGGGTGTCGATCAGATCGACGGCTTCCAGAATATCTGCCTCAAGGAAGATACGAATGAACTGCGCGTCGTTGACGCCAACAGTCTCAAGCTGATCCAGTTCGATTGGCTCAATGCTTCCGTCATGCCGCTTGATATATGGTTTTTCACTGCCCCAGCTAAACCAGACCGGTGGTAACTGGGTTGCAGTAACCTGCGTTGGCAAGGTTTGCGTTCGCAGTAAAAAGTTCATCAGTGTGGATTTGCCAGCGCTGAATTCACCCATCAAAGCGAAAACCGGTTTGCGGCGGGACCACTGCTCGATACGTTCCCATGCTTTCGGTGAAACAAAGCGTGTTTGTGAATCTTTTGCCATTTTTCTACTTATGCCGCTTCGTTGCTTAGGTCTTTCAGGATGTCACCCAGAATCTCGTCTCGCGATTTCTGAGGTTGCAGGCCCGCCATCGCTGCCGAGGTCTGGCTGGAGTTTTTGTCTGCTGATGATGAGATGCTCAGCAACGTTTCCTTCTGTTCCCGCATGAAATCCGCCAGAATAGCGCGGACGTTTTCCAACACGGCCGCAATCTGGTTTTCCTCGATATCCTTGGTGATCGAATTCGCCTCGGACGCGATCAGGCGTGTGTAATCGGCAGCGTATGCTTCAAAACCTTTGCGCTTTTGCCACCAGCGCCGCCACCAGGTACTTTGCAAGTCCAGAGCGATCGTCCGGCCGATCCCCAATGGTGGTGGAACGCGCGGCACGATAGGTGCTTCGATGCTGAATTCGCCCAGGTGGTTGCCAAGAATTTTGTGATACAGCGCTTCGACATCCGCAGCCGCAGTTGAGTAGAGCGCGCCAGCATCCTTACGCATTGCGCGGGCAAAACTGAAATAAGCGGCTTTTTGCAAAGTCCTCAATCCAGCAGGGTCGTATTGCCACGTGCCTTGCTCGCCATTCTTCTCAAGGTGCGCGATCAGAGAATCCGTGGCGCGCTTCACAAAATTCGCCTCGGCTGAGTTCAGGCGCTCCAATACTTTGTCGCGTAATGCATTGGTCAGTTCGGCTGCTTTCTTTTCATATTCCGCAGAAACTTTCGCAATTGCATCTTCCGGAGAAACACCGTCAAGATCACGCGCAACGCCTTCACCCTCTGACAGAGTCTTTGCCACGGCGGTGGCACGAATCTGGCTGGCGATGTTGCGGGCACGATGGCGAACCCGATCCATCAGCCTTGTTCCGGCACCTTCTGCAATACGCTCGTTTATCGCCAGCAGCAGGTCAGGCAAACCGGACAATGCCCAGATTTTATCCAGCGAGGGGGCCTGATCACCGAACCCGGCAGCGAGGTAAAATGTATTGAGTGCTTCGCGGGATTCCTCGTTCAGAATTTCGGGGTTCCCGGTCAGCGCTGCCTCGGCCCACAAGGCACTGCCGAACACGACACTTGTCTTTGCGTCGATGTTGTTCTGTTTCAGAGTATCCAGAATCCGGTCGCGGATTTCGGGGACTTGATTGACCGGGTCTGACAACTCGTCAATCCGGTTCACAAACAGGACAATCTGGCGGTTCTCAAATTGGGCGATGATCCGCATCAAGGCCATGTCCATGGTGGTCAGGGCTTGGCTTGCGGCAAGCACCACAACACAGACTTCGGACCCGCGCAGGCTGCGCAGGGTAATCTGTTCACGCACCATGAAGGTATCGTTGACACCCGGCGTATCACAAAGCTTCAGCGCAATCGGGTACTGAGGGATATCCATGTACAACTCGGCCGACTTGGTCACATCTGCGAACCGGCCTGTTTTTGGATTGATATCCGGGTCGTCCTCATCGCCCAGGCAGACATATCTTTGGATCAGTTCTTCATCGAAGTGATCGTATTGGTGGCTTTGGCCAAGTATCAGATCGAAGTGCTTTCCAAGACGCTCTTCCGACTTTGCTTTCATCTCGCCGATCTGACGGCGAATGTCCTCCATCTCGTCATCTGCACCGGCTCGGTTGGCCAGTTCGCCCAACCGGCCGCCCCCGACCATCAGATTGTCCCATTCTTCCTGCTCAAAGAAGGTGAACTTGGCCTTGGTATCGCCCGGTGGACGCGTGTTGATATTCAGGGTTGTGACGACCGACGTCCACGGGTTCACATCCGACGGAAGCAAAGATGGGCGCCCCGCAAGAATGTTTACAATCGATGATTTGCCCGCTTTTACCTGACCGACCATAGTGATGCTGGCGGTGAAGTTTTCCATCCGGGTCTTGAGTGTTGCCAGACGTGCCGAGGAGCGCGCATCAGCCACCTCAGTCAATTGATCAATCTGCGCCGTCAGTGATGACATTGCCGAAGTCATTGGCGCCAGAGCTTCGTTGCCTACAGACAACAGGTGATCATTGCGCGCCATGCTTAACCTCCGGTTCCCGTAGCTGCGATGCGGGGTTCATGCGAAGGACGGCCCGTTGGAATTCCTGTCAGCGTGTCGATACGTGCGATCAGGTCCAAAGCGTTGCCCAGAATGTCAGCCTCGGCGCGCGGGCTGATGGTTTCGTAAGCCTTGGCGTCAGCCAGCACTTCGATCGAGCTGAAGCGATCGCCGTTTTCAAGGCACGCAACGCGGCGTCCGGTCGGGAAACCCTCGGATTTGACCGCGGGCAATGGCATACGCGCATTGGCCAGCAGGTAGTGGTCTCCGGAATGGGTTCGGAGCGATATCCCAAAGCCCGTGTTCGGGTGGTCCCGGTTCAGGATCTTGAGTTCGCCAAGAAAGCTTTCGCGAGCAAAGAAGACAGCCTCTTGCTCGGCAGTAGCGGAGGGATTCAGATCGGTCACAGCAGTAAACCTTGTACTGGAGTTGAGCAGGAAACTCGTACCGGCGCCAAAGTGGCAAAAAAGACTCATTAACTCCTGCTAAACAACAAGACCCTTCAAGGCGGTCTTATTTTGACGTGAATAAGATTTTTTGGCGTTTGAAATGTGGCAGCTTTGTGGTGGAGTTCTCTTGAGAATGCCTCAACCTGCGCGGGAATGCCTATGACGCAAGAGCCATTCCGCACCTACTGTATGAAACCGAGCGGAGACCGGCGGAACACAATTGCCTGAACCTGACGGTGCGGGTTATTCAATAATCTGTGTGGCCCTGAAGGGCACTTTAGTCGGATAAGTTATTCTTGTTGTTTCAGAAACCTGAAGTTGCTCTCTGAGTTGGAAAGGGTCGCAGATGCGTTTTCTGGGGTGTCGTGGCGAGTAATCCCGCGCCTCCTCCCATGGATTCAACTATGAACGCGCAAGGGCAATGAAGTAGGATTTCCATGTTCGCCATTGGTGATCTGACAACAAGCTGTCGGCTTTTTCTAGGACTTTGGTCAACGTAAGAGCGATATTTCGCAGGCTAGCTGGGTCAATTTTTAACTTCGGCACGAATGAAGAGCTCTTCCTAAATAGCGTGGACATTGTCCCGCAGGATATCGGGTTTCACGGCCACTGATGTTCCCATCAACTTTCCACTGACGAGCCTCTTGGGGCTATACATTTTCATAAGATAGCGTGGTTGCCCCATATCTCATCAGAGGATCTACAAACTTGGCGATACATGTATTTTACCCCTCGCGCTCGGAAGCAAGCTTTGTTATTGACCGCTTCAATCCAGCGCTGCGGCGCTGAGTTGCGGGTGTGGCGAAATTGGTAGACGCACCAGATTTAGGTTCTGGCGCCGCAAGGCGTGGGGGTTCAAGTCCCTCCACCCGCACCATATCCCCAAAAAATTCATCTAATTATCAATGCGTTGTGTTTTTGATTCTATTTACAGCCCACCCCTTGGCCCACCTTTTGAAAATACCATTCTCAACTTCCTTGTTTGCTATCCGAAAAATCGGCGCGAGTGCCAACTGTGGTATACGAAATTGGTTTTCTCGAAGCCTTGCGACACTTCCACCTCAGAATTGGCAGGCCTTAACTGACTGAAAAGTAATCTGATTCACGGGGTTCGATACCTCAAGCTAAAGGACTTTCCTTTAATTCTCACTTTCGTCCGAAACCTAAGCATTCTGAAAAAATGTAGGTGGTGCTATATTGAGCATCCAAAATCAGAGCTTTACTTTAACCGCTACAATTTCTCCCACACCGATTAATCACTTGAGTCGCTACAGTGATCGAGTTGCACAACAAAGGGGTCGGGTTGCGGGCATAAGGAGCGTTGGCTGCAGCAAAAAAGTAGGCAGCTGGCACATTACAGCTAAAGGTCACAATAAGGAGATGAGGTTTTTCGGTGAATACCCAATTCCCAGAGAAATCGCTGGTCGCTACAACCCAATCCATGCAATGCTATTCAGGTGAAAAACCCAGCTAATACAAACGTTCAGGTGCTAAAATGTTAAAGCGGATGTGGGCGATGATCACCTGGAAACCATCGCGTGAGCATCCGAAAGATTTCTATTGCCTGACACCCTATCTGAACAGCCTAGACCCGATTGAAAATCCCCGCACCCGGATCCGTGACGGACAAAAGGAACGCGAAGCTGGTCGAGACAGAAGGACCGGCAAAACAATCTGGTTGCCGCTTTCTGATTAAGCGTCCTTCGTGCAGCAAACACAGCGACCGTGATTTGCGTAACACAAGCGGATGGAGTGCTCTTTATCAATTTCTTTTTCTTGTTCTTTGTCTATGTCTTGATGGAAGTACGTTCGCTTCGCGTTCGTAGAAACCGCACATTGATTTCATTACAAAAACTCAAATCCTTTCGGTTTTAACGATCACTGATTGCTACTGAAACCGGTGCGTTTTTTCCAACCTTGTATTCATCCGGAAGTTCCAATGGCCCTAACCGGCCATTAACCGTCGGCAACTGGTGCTGTGACGCGGCCCGCCGAACCTGCCGTTCGCTGCAAGCGCAAATTCATCGGCTGGCTGAATTCACACAATGCGGACCAAGCGCCATTTCGCTGCAAAAGGCTTCAAAGTCCGGTGAAGACGTATCAAGACCACCGTGCCCGGCACCTGGGGTGGAAACCGGTCATTCGCTGTAATCGAAAAACTCTCTTTGATTGTGACAGGTTTCGGGTTCCGAGCAGAAATTGAAACAAACTACAGGGCTATGGGAAGCTCGAGCGTAACGCTTGCTCCTTTTTCGGCTTGGTTGATTGCGACCACTCCTCCGTGACGCTTCGCGACAGCTGAGACAATCGACAACCCTAAACCGCTACCTTCGGAATATTCCAGCTGCGAAAATCGACTGAAAACGGCTTCGCTTTGGTCGGGTGAAAGGCCGGTTCCGTCATCAGATACGGTTAGTTTGACGTTCCCCGCGTCACAACGCAGTACAACTGATATTTGACTCAGTTTAGCGCCGCCGTGCTTAAGCGCATTGTCCAGCAGGTTTTTGATAGCCTCTGCCAAAAAGATCCGATCTCCCGAGACCAAGATTGTTGGTTCTGGCAATGTGACTTCAAAATCGATCCCTTTTGCGAGGATATGAACGCCCATATCAGCGCAGGCCTCTTCCACAACCGCACGGAAATCAATCTTGTCCATCTGATCCTGATGCGTAGGTTGCCGCAGTCGTTCCAGCGACAATAGTTGTTCCGCCACTGTAGCCGAATTCTTTGCCGCTGCCACCAGCTCGATTATCCGTTTGTCCTTGTCCTCATCCGTTTTTGCGTCCCGCAACGCCTCGGCCATGGACTGGACCGCTGCCGCCGGATTTCGCAGCTGATGCGCGGCCTCTGAGATAAACACCTGATGGGCGTTGATGCTGTGCTCGACCTGTCCAAACAGCCGGTTCAAGGTCTGAACAATGCCATGAACCTCGACCGGGACCGGGCGTTTGATTTCGCTCAGGTCGTCAGGTGAGCGTAGGTCGATCGCATCCTGCAAATCCAGCAAGGGCCGCAGCCCTCGCGCGACGCCGAACCACACGACAACAGCAAGGGTGGCCAGCAGGATACCCATCAGGATCGCGGCGCGGATCGACAGTTCGTTGGCAAAGGCGTTGCGATCCGCAACGCGTTGCCAAGCTGTTACTGTCGCATCGCCCACCAGGTTATCAAGTGTGACGCGCTCGGTCATTTTCAGTACGCGCACCGGCTCATCCCGATAGATCGCCTCGAAAAACCTCGGCTGGTACGCGTCTTGCTCAGACGGGTTTGCAGCGGTCGGAGGGTATGCATACCCTGTGACGTAGATGCCACCGGGTCCGGTCACGTGATAAAAAATCTCTCCGCCCGATGCGTCGCGGATCAAGCTGCGTGTGGTGGGCGACAGGGCATCGCCTTCTGAAACCGCCACATCGCGCGATATAGCCAGACCGGCGGACAACAGGCTGTCGTCAAAAAGCTCCTGCGCCGTTTGCTGAGCCACCGTGTAGCGCCAGTATCCAAGCAGGATTGCAAGCAGCACCAAGGGCGTCAGAATCAGAATGAAAAGCCTGAGCCTGAGTGAGCCGTGCCGGATCACTTCTGCACCTCAAGCAGATATCCAAGGCCACGGGCGGTCTTGATCCGGATGCCAAGGTTCTGAAGGCGCTTGCGCAGTCGTGACACATGCGGCTCGACGGCCGAATCGTCGACATCGGCTCCCACGCCGTAGACGTAGTCGATCAACTGACTTTTGGGGACGATCCTGCCGCGACGTTCCAGCAGGCATTCAAGCACAGCCATTTCCCGACGCGGCACATCGAGGACTTGGCCCTTTGCGCTCACCTGCCGGGCGGTGCGGTCGAATTCCAGGTCTCCGATCGTTTCGCGCGCACCGTAATCCAGTTGTTTGCGGCGGGACAGGGCACGGATGCGGGCCTCGAGTTCATCCATCTCGAAGGGTTTCACTAAGTAATCGTCGGCGCCCATATCCAGACCCGAAACGCGGTCGCTGGTCTCGGTGCGCGCGGTTAGCAGGATGACGGGCGCGCTGTCACCCCGGTTGCGAAGGGACCGCAAAATCTCAAGCCCAGACCGACCCGGCAGGTTGATGTCCAGAACGATCAGATCTGCGCCTTCTTGCTCCAGATACAAATCGGCGGCGTCGCCATCAGTCAGCACATCCGCGGCATGGCCTCGATCCCGCAGGCGGTAAGCAATTGCGTTGGCGAGGGTTTCGTTATCCTCGACGATGACGATCCGCATCAGGTCTCCCGCAAGTTTCGCGCAAGGTTGGCGTTCCATGATCGCCAGATGGGAGGGGGAATCAACCCCGCAGTTCTATTTGCAATCACGGTGGTGCGAAGGACGCTGACGTGGTTGTCTGGTCAACAGGGAGGAACTAATGGCCATTTCCAACTTCACTCGTCGTGCCGTCGTGGGGCTGATCGCCGCTGCCGGATTCGCTGCACCTGCCGCCGCCGAGGTCGATTTCTCGGGCAAGACCATCGAATGGGTCATTCCGTTCTCGGAAACGGGCGGGTCGGCTAAATGGGCCAACTTCTTTGCGCCGCTTCTGTCCGAGGCTCTGCCGGGTCAGCCAACCGTTGTGGTTAAATTCATGCCCGGTGCAGGATCGACCAAGGGTGCGAACTGGTTTCAGGAGCAGAGCCATGACGACGGCACGCTGCTGTTCGGCACCTCTGGCTCGACACAGTTCCCCTATCTGCTGAGTGACCCGCGCGTCCGCTATGAATACAATGACTGGATTCCTGTCATGGCGTCGGGCACCGGCGGTGTCGCCTATCTGAACGCAGAGGACGGAGCCAAATTCGATGGCTCTGCCAATGCGCTGAAAGACACCAATTTCATCTACGGCTCGCAGGGCGCGACCCGGCTGGATCTGGTCCCGCTGCTGGCGTGGCAGATGTTGGGTATGAATGTGGAGCCGGTCTTTGGCATCAAAGGCCGTGGTGATGGTCGCCTGATGTTCGAACGTGGCGAAGCCAATATCGACTACCAGACCTCGTCCGGTTTTCTGGGCGGCTCGGCTCCGTTGGTCGAAGCCGGTCAGGCCGTTCCCATGATGACTTGGGGCGCATTGGATGCTGATGGCAATATCGTTCGTGACCCGACCTTCCCGGACATTCCGACTTTCAAGGAGGTCTGCGAGGCCACCGATGGCTGCGAAACCAGTGGTGAGGCATGGGACGCATGGAAAGCCTTCTTCGTGGCAGGTTTCCCGGTTCAGAAGCTGGCCTTCCTGCCCGGTGACACGCCGCAAGAGGTCGTCGACGCCTATACCGTAGCGTTCCAAGCAGTGACCGAGCGGGGTGATTTTGCTGATATCTCCTCGAAGCACGTCGGCAAGTATCCGGTGTTCGTCGGCGACGGCTCGAAATCTGCTCTGCAGACGGCGACCAATGTGGATGACAATGCCAAGCAATACGTCCTGAACTGGCTGAAAGAGGCCTACGGCGTCGAGCTGAACTAAGCTGACACGTCGTCGCGCCCAACGAAGGGCGTGCGTTTCTCTAGATACAAAACAGTTTATGAAAGGCGGCCGCTATGGAGGTTTTCGCCACCGCTCTACCTGCGCTTGGTGACGCGTGGGGTTTGATCCTGCAACCCATCGTTCTGGGGTATCTCATTCTCGGCGTCGTCATGGGGCTGGCTGTGGGCGTCTTTCCGGGGCTTGGCGGTATTGCCGGTCTGTCCCTGCTGTTGCCTTTCATGTTCGGAATGGACCCGATCCTTGGTCTGGCGCTGATGATCGGGATGGTTGCGGTGGTGCCGACCTCGGACACGTTTGCGTCCGTCTTGATGGGCATCCCCGGCAGTTCTGCTTCGCAGGCCACCGTGCTGGACGGCTTTCCGATGGCGAAAAAGGGCGAGGCTGCACGGGCCTTGTCAGCAGCCTTTTCCTCGTCCCTATTCGGAGGGCTCGTCGGCGCGACCTTCCTGACCATGTTCATACTTATCGCGCGACCCATCGTTCTGGCCTTCGGCCTGCCCGAGATGTTGATGATCACAATTCTCGGCCTGTCGATGGTCGCCATTTTGGCCGGGCGGATCCCGCTGAAAGGAGTCGCCGCCGCCGGTCTGGGCCTGATGGTTGGCACGATTGGTGAGGCGGATGCAGGCGGTTCGCTGCGCATGGCAACTTACGACATTCCTTATCTGACGGACGGTTTGAAGCTGGTCATCGTTGGCCTGGGTATCTTTGCGGTGCCCGAGATCGTATCGCTGCTGCGTCAAGATCGGTCGATTGCCAAGGGGGCCTCACTGGGCGCCGGTTGGCTGGACGGCGTCAAAGACTGGTTCGCAAATATATGGCTGTCGGTGCGTTGTTCGATCATTGGCGTGATTGTTGGAGTCATTCCCGGCCTCGGCGGCTCGGTTGTCGACTGGATCGCCTACGGTCACTCGGTGCAATCCACCAAGGACAAGAGCAATTTCGGCAAAGGCGAAGTGCGCGGCGTCATCGGCCCGGAAAGCTCGAACAACGCCAAAGAGGGTGGAGGGCTGGTGCCAACTCTGCTGTTTGGCATCCCTGGTTCAGGCTCGATGGCGATCTTCATCGGCGCGGTGGCTTTGCTGGGGTCAGGCGATATCGAGGTCGGTCCGAGCATGCTCAAGGACAATCTCGACATCACCTATTCGATCGTCTGGCTGCTGGCGTTGGCCAACGTCGTCGGGACCATCCTGTGCATCGCGGCATCGGGCGGGATCGCCAAGCTGACCACGATCCGCTTCACCTATCTGGCGCCGTTCCTGTTCATGTTGATCAGCTTTGCGGCGTTCCAATCCGGCCAAAACTTCGAAGACTTGCTGGCCCTGTTCGTGATCGGCCTGATCGGCATCTTTTTACGCCGTTTCGACTGGTCGCGCCCGGCCTTCCTGATCGGTTTCGTTCTGTCGAACCCGGTTGAGAAGTTCACCAATCAGGCGTTCCAGATCGCCTCATTCCGGTTCCGCAAAAGCTTTGGCGAGGGGATGGAATATGTCTTCAGCCCTATCGTCATCGTGCTGATCGTGGTCACGGTTGTTTCGGTCATTCTGGGTATCCGGCAGGCCAAGATGATCATGGCCGAGGGTGATGTTCAGGCCGGTACCAAACGCGCGCCGCTTATCTTTCTGCTGGTGATCATGGCCTATCTGATCGTCGCATTGGTCAACGCCAACATGATCCCCGACTACAATATGACCGACAAGATCATCCCGCTGGTTATCGGCAGCGTCTCGCTATTCTGTTGCGTGATCCTTCTGATCCAGATGATGCGACGTCCCGAAGGCGACGTGATCTTTGCCGACAAGGAAATCGCCGGTGAAGACGCCAGCGCACCCCACGGTCTGTGGTCCACTCTGGCGTGGTTCGCCAGTTTGATCGCGGCCACGTGGGTGGTGGGCTTCATCCTCGCCCTGATAGGGTTCCTGATCGCCTTTCTCCGTATCCGCGCCGGGTCCAGCTGGCAGATGACTCTGATCCTGACCGCCTGCGGCATCGGGTTCATGTGCCTGATGGCGGGCGCTCTGAACCGCGATTTCCCGCCAGGTCTGTTGCAGGACATGGTCAGCCTGCCCTGGCCGTTGAAGTGAGGGGTTCAAAATGACTCAAACCGCAATCCCTTATATCTTGATGCGTGGCGGCACGTCGAAAGGCCCGTATTTCCGCCGCTCGGATTTGCCTGAGGATCTGGACGCGCTGGCCGAGGTGTTGATCGCCGCTCTTGGGTCCGGGCAGTCGCTGAACATCGACGGCATCGGCGGCGGCGCGGCGGTGACCACAAAGGTCGCGATGCTGTCGGTCGGCGAGGATGACTGGGCCGATATCGACTATTTCTTCGCGCAGGTCTCGGTCGAGGACAAGCTGGTCGATTTCAAACCCACTTGCGGCAATATCCTGTCTGGCGTTGCCCCTGCTGCCATCGAGATGGGCTTGTTCAAACCGCAGGGTGATGAAACTGAAGTTCGCATTCGGGCCGTCAACACTGGGGCTCGGATCGTGGCCAAGGTGAATACACCCGGGGGCGAATTGACCTATGAGGGTGATGCGGAGATCGCCGGCGTTCCCGGTCATTCAGCGCCGGTGCAGTTGAGTTTCATGGGCGTGGTGGGCTCGGCCACCGGAGCGTTCCTGCCTACGGGCAACCTGCGCGATGCAGTTCAGGGCGTCGAACTGACCTGCATGGATGTCGCTATGCCGATGGCTATCGCCCGCGCCACAGACTTCGGATTGACGGGCTATGAGAGCGCCAATGAGCTGGACGCAAACCGCGCGTTCTTTGACCGGATGGAGGCCGTTAGGATCGAAGCAGGGCAGCGGATGGGTATGGGGGATGTGTCCAAATCGGTCACCCCTAAGTTCGGCCTTGTTGCTCCGGCCAAAGAAGGCGGAACGCTCGCAGTGCGGTATTTCATGCCGTGGAAAACCCACCCGACCATGGCGGTCACCGGCGCGCAATGCATGGCGTCTTGCGCTTTGACTCCCGGAACCGTCGCCGACGGTTTGCTGGATCGCCCCACGACAAGCCCGGCTGAAGTCGTTCTGGAACACGCCTCGGGCAATATCGACGTGTTGGTGGATTTTTCCACCACCGACGGGTTCACAGTGAACGCGGCGGGTTTGGTGCGGACCGCGCGCAAGTTGGCGGACGGGCATGTTTATGTGCCTGAGTCTGTTTGGAACGGGAGTTGATCAAGTGCAACCCAAATAGTATACTATTGTATACATAGTGGGAGTGACACGATGGACAACTACTCGGAATGCCTCGATATCGCGCGTCAGGAACTCATGTTGGCGCAGTCGGCCCTACGGCGGGACATCGCGGACTACCCGACACCGATTGCTGGCTGCGATGAGCAGTTCAACCATCTGCTGGATCAAAGCGAACGAGTCCGCAATGCACTTTCCGCTCTCAACACATGTCATTTTGTGCCGACGCCAAGAAAACTGAACACCGAGCAGGGTATAGAAAGCCGATGAAGGTCCACATTCTTGATGACTGGTTTGACACGCTGCGTGGCCTGCCTTGTTTTGAGAAACTCACCGGTCATGAGGTGACGTTATGGACGGATCATGTCGAAGAAACTGACACTCTGGCCGAACGACTGCATGACGCGGAGGTGCTTGTCCTGTTCCGCGAACGTACCAAAGTCACCCGCGCCTTGCTGGAGAAATTACCAAACCTGAAACTTATCAGCCAGCGCAGCGTTTATCCGCATGTCGATGTCGAAGCCTGTACAGATCAAGACGTGCTGCTGTGCTCAAACATGCACGGCGGAACGCCGTCTTATGCTGCAGCTGAACTTACTTGGGCGCTAATCATGGTCGGGATGCGGGATTTGCCCGCACAAATGGCCTCGGTCAAAGCAGGGCACTGGCAGGCGGGCGTGGGCAAGACGCTGCGGGGGCGTCAGTTGGGGCTCTATGGCTATGGCCGCATTGCTCGCGCCATTGCAAGTTATGCCGAGGCCTTTGGGATGAATGTGGTCTGGTGGTCATCCGTAGAAGGCCGGGCGCGTGCGCAGGCGGATGGCGCACAGGTCGCGCCCAGCCGTGAAGCGTTCTTTGGCAGCAGCGATGTTGTCTCGGTCCATGTGCGCTTGAAACCGGATACGCGCGGGATCATCACCGCATCGGATTTCGCACAGATGCAGCCGAAGGCGCTGTTTGTGAACACCTCGCGAGCCGGGCTGATCGCACCTGGTGCTTTGCTTGAGGCGCTGAAAGTCGGTCGCCCCGGCAAAGCGGCGATTGATGTGTTTGATTCCGAGCCACTGATTGATTCGACCGACCCGCTTTTGTCACATCCCAACCTGATCGCGACCCCACATATCGGCTTTGTCACTGAAGACGAGTTCGACCTGCAATTCGCGGATATTTTCGATCAGGTGAACGCCTATGCCGAAGGCGCTCCGGTCCACATGATCAACCCCGAGGTTTGGACCAACGCAGAATAAGATTCGCGGCGATGGGCGCACCAATGATCACCAGCACGATCCTTGTCAGATGGTGGGTGATCACAAAGCCCAAATCCGCGCCCGAGACGATGGCCAGCACCGTCATCTCTGCCTGCCCACCGGGCGCGAAGGCCAGAAACGCCTCGACAGGTTGGCCCAGTCCCAAGGTGGTGACAACGGCGGTGAAAGTGGCTGCCAGGACGGCAAGGACAATGACATAGGCGAAGCCCGCTGCCACTACCCGGCGTAGTTCGACCCATGTGACACCTACGAATTTCACACCAATTCCGCAGCCAATGAAAAACTGCGCTGCAAGGATGGCCTCGCGAGGCGGTCGGGTATGAATTAAGTCGCCCAGTGACAAGGCGGCCGTAAGGATCATTGGCCCCAGGATTGACGCCCCGAACAGGCCGATCCGCTCCCCGCCTTTCCAGCCGATAATGGCGGCCAGAACCATCAGCGCCAATTCATGTATTGGCAGGTTGTGCGCGGGCTCGCCAATCGGATTGGTGAGTTGGGCATCATAGAACACGGTGAGGAACAAGGGGGCCAACGTCACGATGATCAGCACGCGCGTACCGTGGATCAAGGACAAGGTACGCGGATTGGCCCCCGCCTCAGTGCCAAAGATGATCATGTCTTGCAAACCGCCCGGCATGGCTGCGTAGAAAGCCGTTGTGGAGTCAAAGCCCCAGAATTTGCGAAAGAATGGCACACCTACCAGCGCGATTAGCAGGATGAAGAACGGGATCAGCGCAATTGACGCGGCCATTTTTGGCAATTCAGCAAACAGAGCCGGCGTAATCGATGCCCCTACCGCCACGCCCAGTATAGTGCGGGCGGCAACCGAGACCTGTCCAAAGCCTTCCATCGGTGCGTGCGCAAGAGCTGCAATCAAACATGCGCTCATTGGCCCGAACAGAAAAGGTAGCGGCAGGTTTAGCGCCCAAAATACCCCTGTGCCCAACACCGCCAGGCCGAGCGTGACGGCCCGTTTCGTCAGAAGAGAGGGGGTATCAGTTTGGCTGTGCAAGGTAAGCGTTCCAGCTTCATTGACTTATAATGTATCCATGTGTATACAACTGGACGCAAGATGACAAGAGAGCCTGCGATGACCCTTCAGGACGACCCGTTACAACCTGGCCCACAAGGCAATTCTGCGTATCAGCGCCTGCTGGGCGAGATTCGCGAGGGCACTCTTTTGCCCGGCGACCGGCTGCGTGAGATTGAGCTGTCTGAACGGTTGGGCGTCAGCCGTACCCCGGTACGCGAGGCGATAAGGCAGTTGGAGGCCGACGGGCTGGTCACGCATGTGCCACGGCAAGGTGCCACCGTGCGCAGTCTGGATTACGCCGAGGTCATGGAACTCTATGAGATGCGCGCCGTGCTTGAAGGGACAGCGGCCCGTCTGGCAGCCCGCGCGGCGTCTGATGTCGAACTGGACGAGCTTGAAGTTCTGAACGACCGGCTGGCCGAGGCGGGTACTGGCCCCGATGCGGCCCAAATCAACAAGATCTTTCACGAAACACTTCTGGATGCGGCCAAGAACCGGTTTCTGGCAAAATCCATGCTCTCCTTGCAAAAGGCGCTGTTGATCCTGGGGCCTTCGCAATTGCTGGATAGCGACCGCGCCGAGGCCGCAGTGGCCGAGCATCGGCGCATCATGGCGGCTTTGAAGGCCCGCGATGGCGCAGCGGCCGAGACAGAGATGCGCGCGCATATTCAGGCTGCGCAGCGGATGCGCATCCGCGCGTTGCAGGACCGCGACCGCTCAATCGACGAAAGCCAGTAGGTAGACAGGATATGGCCACCCCAAAGGAAGCTTACGATATCGCTGTGATCGGTGGCGGCAATGCGGCTCTCTGCGCTGCGATGACTGCAGCCGAGGCAGGCGCCCGTGTTCTGATCCTTGAAACGGCGCCAAAACCTTATCGCGGCGGAAACTCACGCCATACGCGCAATTTTCGCTGCATGCATTCGGGCCCGTTGGGTCCGCTCGTCGAGGCGTATAGCGAAGACGAATACCTCTCGGATCTGCTGAAAGTCACCGGTGGAAAAACCGATGAACATCTTGCCCGGTTGGCGATCCGCACGTCGGAAGAATGCCTTCCCTGGATGCAAGAACACGGGGTCCGGTTTCAGCCGTCGCTTTCCGGCACATTGTCATTGGCACAGACCAATGCGTTTTTCATGGGGGGCGGCAAATCTCTGGTGAATGCCTATTACCGCACGGCGGCAGGTTTGGGTGTAGATGTGCTGTACGAAGCCGCCGTCACGCATTTGGAACTGAATGGTGATCGGATCGAGTGGGTCGACTATAGCTATGAAGGCCAGTCTCATCGCATCGCGCCCAAGGCGGTCATCGTTGCCTCCGGCGGCTTTCAGGCCGACACGGATTGGCTCACCCGAGCCTGGGGTGAACCTGCCAAGAACTTCCTGATCCGGGGAACGCCTTACAACCGAGGCGTTGTCCTGTCTGATCTACTGGACCAAGGAGTAGAAAGCGTTGGCGACCCGACCCAATGCCACGCCGTTGCCATCGACGGGCGCGCGCCGAAATTCGACGGCGGCATCGTCACCCGTCTGGACTGCGTTCCGTTTTCCATCGTCGTGAACAAACATGCCGAGCGGTTCTATGACGAGGGCGAAGACGTCTGGCCCAAACGCTACGCGATCTGGGGCCGTTTGGTGGCGGCGCAGCCGGATCAGGTGGGATATGCCATCATCGACGCCAAATCGCTGAACCTGTTCATGCCGTCCGTGTTCCCTCCGCTAAAGGCGGACACGTTGGACGAATTGGCCGGGATGATGGGCCTGCCCGCGGAGAAACTGAAAGCAACCGTCAGCGCATTCAACGCCGCCTGCGGTGACACCAGCGGGTTTCATCCGACCGAACTGGACGGGGTGGCGACCTCGGGCCTGATCCCGCCCAAGACCAACTGGGCGCGCCCAATTACCGAACCGCCGTTTTACGGCTGCTCGATGCGGACCGGCGTGACCTTTACCTATCTTGGGTTGAAGGTTGACGAGACAGCCCAGTGCTCGACCCCAAGCGGCAAGATCAAAAACCTTTGGGCGGCCGGGGAAACGATGGCCGGGTCCATCCTTGGGCAAGGCTATCTGGCGGGCTTTGGCATGACCATCGGAACTGTCTTTGGACGCATCGCAGGACGAGAGGCCGCCGCTTATGCAAACTGATCTTATTCAGGAAGCCCGCCGCCAGGCCGAGATCTGCAACGCCTGCCGCTATTGCGAGGGTTATTGCTCGGTCTTCCCGTCGCTGCACGCAGAGCGCGCGTTCTCGGATGGGGACATCACGCAATTGGCCAACCTGTGCCACAACTGCCGGGGCTGTTACTACGCCTGTCAGTACACCGCCCCGCACGCGTTTGACCTGAACCTGCCCAAGGCGCTGGCTGAAGTGCGGCGAGACAGTTGGGAAAGCTTCGCCTGGCCGCAGCCGCTGGCACGCCGGTTCCACACCCATGGCGGAGCCATCGCCCTGGCGTTGGTGGTCGGATTTGCCCTGTTGTTCTGGGCGACCCGCGCCATCGGTTCCAGTGGAGGCGAAGGGTTTTATGCCGTCCTGTCCCACAACGCGATGGTCGCGATCTTTGCGCCTGCATTCCTGCTTCCTCTGTTCAGTATCGCCTTCAGCCTGAGGCGCTATTGGGCAGAGGTTGGTGGCAAACCGATCCAGATGTCTGATCTGACGGTTGCGCTCAAACGCGCGGGCAAGATGCAGGATCTGGCCGCAGGCCATGGCGAGGGTTGTAACTTCGAGGACGAAGACCGGTTCAGTCAGGGCCGACGTCACATCCACCACGCTGTTATGTATGGTTTTCTGCTGTGCTTTGCGTCGACCTCGGTGGCGACGATCATGCACTATGTCTTCGGAATGTACGCGCCTTACGGGTTCTGGTCGTTGCCGAAACTGTTCGGGATTTCCGGGGGGCTTCTGCTGACGGTGGGGTGCGGTGCGATGGCGCTGCTCAAGCTAAAGTCAGACCGAGACCTCGGCGATCCGTCGGCCTGGGGCGGGGATATCGGCTTCATCCTGTTGCTCGGGTTTGTGGGGCTCAGCGGGCTGGTTCTTTACGCCCTCGGTTCAACACCTCTGATGCCCGCACTGCTGGCCATCCACCTCGGATCGGTCCTGACCTTCTTCCTGCTGACGCCCTACACAAAAATGGCACACGGCTTCTATCGGCTTGCGGCGCTGGTCCGAGACGCACAACGAAAAAGAGATGCGTCCATGGTCCGTTAACAGCCCGTCGCGTCTGAGTGAGCAGAAAGAACATGCAATAGGATCAAATATGATTGTGAAGAACTCTGCGTTGCGGCACTTCGAGTGGCGGTCAACGTCCGGAATGGGCCGTCCATTGTAGGGCCAACGGCAGCGACGCACGCTTCGCACGTATTTGGGCCGACCGCAGCAATTTGCACTCTGGGCTCGTAGTCGACCTCCGCTACCTCCCGTGTCTACGACTGAAGGCAGCCCAAAGCGGGCACTCGAACGGTGCTACATCAGACGGTGCTGGAACCTAGTATCAGGTTTCACATCAATGAGGCGCTCAAGACCTACGTCCCGCAACAGATGGCTAGGCAATTCATCCATGCGGCAATACTTCCGTTTCCGGCGCAGTAAGTGTCTGAAGAGTCGGTAAGCGTTCGTGATATGCAGCCGCCAACCCCTTGGCGGCGACAACATCAGTGCGGAGTTTGAAAAGTTCATCGCACCGCTCCTTCCAAAGACTGAACGCCTTGATTTGCTCCTTGTGACAGATACCCTGATGATTGAGCTTGGGACGACGCATTGGCACACGCTTCGATTTGGTTTGCAATACGACTTGCGCTTATGCCTGCTGCGTGGAAAAATCCCTGAAACAACAATCCGTACCCAGTGAACCAAAGACCGGGATTTTGAGGATCTTCCTGACCCATTGGATGTAGTGGATAACCCTTGTTGTCCAACGCACCCATGTGCCCGAAGAGTTCATCCAGATCTGCTCCATATCCAGTGGCGCAGATCACCACGTCGGGGTGGAACTTTCGACCGCTGGCCAGTTCAACGGCGTGGGGCGAAAAGCCGACGGTTTCGCTGACGGCCGTAAACTGACCAGATTTCAGCGCAGAAACGAATCCATCATCCAGAGCGAAGGTAACTCCGTCTTTCAGCATCCGGGAACCACCGCCCATGACATGGCGGCGCAGGCCATAGCGGCGCAAGTTTCCAAAGAAGGCGCGCTGCATGATCGAAAAGATCGGATCGAGTGACCATTTGGGGAATAGCGTGAACAGGTTGGCCAGCCGCTGTAACGAAAAGCCGAAGACGCGCGATGGCAGGATCGATGGCCCATGCCTGACCGATACCCAGACCTGGGCCGGATTGCTGCGCGACAAATGATTCAACACATCTGTGCCTGAGTTGCCGGCCCCGATGACAAGGACTTTCTTCCCGTCGTATTCACTGGGGTCACCAAAGTCGGCGGCGTGAACGATTTGACCGCCAAACTCCTCCATGCCCGGCCAAACGGGCATATCAGGCACTTTCTCCCGCCCCGTTGCGACAATCAGGTGGGCGCTGAAATAGGTGCCCCTGTTGGTTTCGATCTGCCAGATGTCGTCTTCACGGCGGATTGACAGGACACGGGTCTCGAAATGGATATCGGAAGCAAACTGACGCGCATACTCGCTCAGGTAGTCGACAACAGCATCTCGGGGCAAAAAGGTGTCCGCTTTACGAGGTGCGTGATGTCCGGGGAGGCTGGCGAAATGGCGATGAATGTTCAGTCGCAACTTCGGATGCCGTGCGCGCCACGGGTCGGCCACCCTGTCGGACGCTTCCAGAATGGTGAACGGGATATTCCGGGCGCGCAGCTCAAAGGCCGCAGCCAGCCCGGAAAGACCGGCTCCGATAATGATGGCGGTTGTTGAATGAGGAACTTTCATTTGAGAACTCCAAAAACAGTGCGCTTAACGGCGCGCGAAAAAGTATGCGTTGAGTTGATCATGAGGCAGGTGATGGGTCTTGACCTGACCGAAGCCTGCATTGGCGAGATATTCCTGTGCTGTCTCAATGCCCCACATTGCCCCGAGACCTGGCCCGCCTTGTCCAATCGACACTGGCGTGCAGTGCATCAGCGACAGGGAATAAAGCAGGGGTGCAAATGGGTTCTGGATGTTGGTTTCCAGATTTCGGGACCCGCCTATATCTTGCATCAGGAACAATCCGTCCCCGGCGAGTGAGCGGTAGACAAGGTCCAATAGTCCCTGCGGGTCTTTCTGATCGTGGACCGCATCAAACGCTGTGATCAGGTCGAAGCTTCCCAGAGATTTGATTTTGGAGAGGTCCTGCACTCGAAATGTCAGGTTCTTCAGACCCATGCGTGCTGCTGAGACTTGCGTTTCAGTAAAGGCGTCTTCACACAGATCGATCCCGACAAAGCGGCTTGCGGGAAAGGCCTGGGCCAGTTCCATCATCGCGCGGCCTGCGCCACAGCCCACGTCCAGAACATCAATCCCGTGTTCAAGACGTTCAATCAGACCACGTTCTACAGGAAGGATGTGCTCGATCAGGGCTGATACCACCAGCTGGGCGCTGTCTTCTGCCATCACTTCGTGAAAGCGGCAGTAGTCATGGTAATGAGTGCCCGCTCCATCTCGAAACCGCGCGACCATGTCTTCCTCGACCGAAGCCATGACACCAATGAACTGGCAGGTTACAGCCATGTTGTCCGGTTTTGCCGCGCGGGTGAGCAGCGCTGCGTGTTCAGGGGGAAGAGTGTAGGTTTCGGCTCCGGGGGCGTAATCGACCACGCCCGAAGTCACCATCACGGCCAACCATTCGCGTACGTAGCGCTCGGCCAGGCCAGCCTTCTTGGCTAGAGTTGAGGACGTCGCGTTGGGTAGTTCGGCGAGCGTGTCAAATAGTTTGGTGCGGTGGCCAATCGATATCATCAACGCGAGCGCGGCACTATTTAATGTGCCGACCATCTGCTCACCAAAGAGCTCTGCCTTGGCCTCATCAAAAGTGACTGCTGTTTGTTCGTTCATGTGGTTTCTCCGATACTTTTGGGGTTCATCTCGCCTGTTTCTGCGTCGGTATTGCCGCAGGTTTGCGAGTCGTGATATGCCTGCAAATGACCAAATCGGTGAATATCGGACATATCGATGCCAGCATTCAAAGCTCCCTGCCGTTCAGTGGTTGTGACTTTGCCCTGCGTCGGAACCTCGACGGCTTACAGTATTCTCGATGCGCTCGCTTCGGTCGGCCGGGATTGGGAAATGCTGCATGGGGCCCGTCCCAAGGCGAAGATCTTTGACGCCAAAATGTTGTCGGTAGATGGAGCACCCTATGTCGACATCAACGGACGACGTATCACGCCGGACGGATCACTGGCCGAATTTGGTCAGCCTGACTTGGTAATCGTTCCTGACCTGCATCTTGCGCCTGACGCACCGTTGCCAGATGAATTCGCGGTTGTGGTCCCGTGGCTTATCAAGGCGCATGCTGACGGCGCGATCATAACTTCTGTTTGTTCTGGTGCGCTCTTACTCGCGGCGGCAGGATTGCTGGATGGGCTTGATGCCACCAGCCATTGGAGTTTCTGTGATGTCATTGCCCGGAAATTCCCGGATGTCCGCGTGCGCCGTGAACGGATTCTGATACCTGCGGGTGACGGGCACCGGATCGTGACGGCAGGCGGAGCGTCTGCGTGGGGTGATCTGGTTCTGTATCTGGTCGGCCGAGTTGCTGGCCAGGATGAGGCCCGACGCCTCGCCAAGATTTATCTGCTCCAGCCTCACACTGAAGGACAGTTGCACTACGCTTCTTTGACTGCGGGAGCACAGCACGAGGATGCTCTGGTTGCAGATGCTCAGGTTTGGGCCGCGGATAACTATGCCCTGCCAACCCCGGTTACCGCCATGGCCGCCCGAAGCGGTTTGACGGAGCGTAGTCTGTTGCGGCGGTTTCGCAAAGCCACGGGGCAGACGCCAGTCGAGTACATTCAGACTCTCAGGGTAGAGGAAGCCAAGCAAATGCTTGAGACGACCGATTTGCCCATCGACGAAATAGCTACTGAAGTTGGATATACCGAGCCATCAAGCTTCCGAAATGCCTTTCGAAGATATGTGGGTATGCCGGCTTCAGCATACCGCAAGAAACGCTTGCCATCCCATCAGTGATCAAGGGCAACCCAAACCGGACCTTCAAAATCGTGCTTTGCAAACTCCGAGTTGCGGGATGGAGCCGACTTTTGCTCACGCCGCTTTTGCTGACGCAGAAACCCCTCGCAGGCGCGACACGCCATTTGTTGCATCGCAGAGGATTTCTCGTTTGCGGTCATTCATCGGCGCAAAATTCGGCCTAATCCAAATCTCTCTTTCGCCGCAGCTTTGGTCGACACACGAGGAGCGGACGAAACGGACCTTCATCCGGATCGCCCGCCACTGCCCGCCTACAACTGGAACAGACCCAAGGCACTAACCACATCGCGCTTTGTCGCCTCGGTGCGCTCTCGCGCCCGTTCCGTGCCCTCTTTGATCACGTCAATAACGTATCTCCGGTCCTCAGAGAGCTGTGCCCTGCGCTCGCGAATTGGTGCAACGAGGTCCTGAAGGATAGCTTCCAGACGCGCCTTGATCTTGCCATCGCCAAGCCCGCCGCGCTGATATTGTGCCTTGAGCTCGGCAAGCCCGTCCTGGTCCTGATCGAAGGCGTCGAGATAGGTAAAGACAACATTGCCCTCGATGCAGCCCGGGTCTTCGAGACGCAGGTGGTTCGGATCGGTGAACATCGCCTTGACAGCATTTCGGATCTCCTCGGACGACGCGGACAGCGCAATGGCGTTGCCACCGGATTTCGACATCTTGGTCTTGCCGTCGATACCGGGCAACCGGCCCGCCCTGGGGATGATCGCCCGCGCCTCGGGCAACACGGCGCGGCCTGAGGTTGCGTTGATGCGCCGCACGATCTCATTCGTTTGTTCGATCAGCGGGGCCTGATCCTCGCCGACCGGCACGACCGTCGCCTTGAAGGCTGTGATGTCCGCCGCCTGTGCCGCCGGATAACACAGAAATCCGGCGGGAATATCCCGTCCGAACCCGCGCACGCGAATTTCGTCCTTGATCGTCGGGTTCCGTTCCAGCCGCGCGACCGTGACGAAGTTCAGGTAGAGCATCGACAACTCGGCCAACGCCGGAAGATGCGATTGCAGGCAGATGGTGGTGCGACAGGGATCAATGCCCACGGCCAAATAGTCCAGCGCGACCTCCATCACGCTGCGCCGCACCTTCTCCGGGTCATGGGCGTTGTCGGTCAGGGCTTGGGTATCCGCCAGCAGCAGGAATTGTTCATGGCTGTCCTGATAGCGCAGCCGGTTTGCAAGCGAGCCTGCATAGTGCCCGATGTGAAGCGGCCCCGTCGTGCGGTCGCCTGTCAGAATGGTTGGTCTGTTCATTTGCGTCTTCCCATGAAACGAGAGAGGCAGCGCATCGGGAAGCTCGGAAAACAAAAGGCCGCCCATGCGGCGGCCTCGGAATACGTTTGGTCATCCGGCCACCTTGTTAGGAGGCCAGCCACCAAGTCGTTGCGATTATCGTAGTGTTTTCCATAGAACTCTGCCTATCGTCGGCTAGATCACGCGTCAATCAAATGGTAGACAGGGGCTCGATCCGAACCGCTGCTGCGGCGCGAACGCAGGTCCGGTTCGGATTGGCGAACGGCAAGTGCCGCCCGCCAACGTGGTTCAAATGTCGATTTGCTCGGCGATGCTCAACGCATCTTCCAGCTCAACGCCAAGGTAGCGCACGGTGCTGTCCACTTTGGTGTGACCAAGTAGCAGCTGAACTGCGCGAAGATTGCCGGTCTTTCGGTAAATTTCGGCCGCCTTTGTCCTGCGAAGCGAATGGGTGCCGTACCCGCTCGGTTCTAAACCAATCGCCGTCACCCAGTCGCGGACGAGCCGACCGTACTGGCGCGTCGAGATGTGCGGGCGGTCATGGAACCGACTCGGGAACATGCACCGGCACGCAAACATCTCGGGCGACTTGACCCAAGCCAGGACAGTTTCGCGCGTGTTTCCCGTCAGTTCGAATTGAACGGGCCGCTTGGTTTTACTCTGGATCACAGAAACTCGCTCCCGCACGCGGTCATCCTTGACCAGATCAGCAACCGCCAGTTTCACCAGATCGCATCCTCGTAGTTTGCTGTCGATAGCCACGTTGAAAAGCGCAAGATCGCGCAGGTTGCCCGACAGTTCGAGCCGCGCGCGGATCGCCCAGACCTGTTTCGGCAACAGTGGTCGTTTCTGGCCGATGATCCGGCCCTTGTTCCAGACTCTTCGTTTCGGGGTGACAGCAGGAAGTTGGACTCTTGGCATAGTGCGCCCTCCAATCCTCCCGCCAAACCCAGACATCAGCACCGTGCTGACGCCTCAATTTACTTGTGATTTGAATGGCCGTTGTCGGTTGCGCGTTCTTTGGGAAACGCTGCGGATGCATTGGGCCGTTCGGAGCCCAGAGCGGCAGATGCTGCACCAGCCAGGAATGGCAGCAGTGCGCAAATGTTGACTCTACAACGCTGAACGAACGGCGCACACTGGACTTTGATCACACTCTCACTCACTGAGGTGCAGAATTCTCCAAACCGGTCGATTACCGAATTCGCAGTTGGTAAAAAAGTTTACGTTTTGACTGTCATCTCCGGTACTAGTCACTCGGTCAAAAGAGCCGAAAGCTCATCCGCCCCTTTTTGCAGTATTCCCAGAAACGACATCAGACTGTTGACGTCATGACGTTGTGTCGGCGCGTGAACCGAAAGCGTGCCTACCAATCGGCCTTGCCCATCCTGAACGGGTACAGCTAGGGCAGTCATTCCGGTCATGAATTCCTCGTCATCGGTGGAATAACTATTCTCAGTGATACGTTGGATCTCCGCTCGCAGCGACTTGGGATCAGTCAGTGAGCGCTCCGTCTGAGGTTGTAGATTTCCCGCTGAAAGAAAACCGCCCAGCGTTTTTTGCCGAAGTGTGGACAGGTACATCTTGCCGCTGGCCGTACAATGGAAGGGTACCTGAGTACCAACCGGAAGTTGAATCCGCAGTGGCCACTTCGTTTCCACCCGGTCCAGATAGATCATCCCCTCTCGGTCTGGAATGGCGAGATTGCAGGTTTCACCAACCTGCTCGGCGACGCTGCGCAAGATCGCCAGACGCGCCGTACGCAGGTGCTCGGAAGACATCGTATTGACCGAAAGCAATCGCAGCCGGTGTCCAGGGCCGTATGAACGCCCATCCAGATCGCGCTGCAGGAAGCCCTCGGCTTCTGCGGTTTGCAACAGGCGGTGGATGGTTGGCTTGGCCAGGCCCAGTGACTCGATCAGGTCTGACGGTTTGACGGCGACCCCGCGTCGCGCAACCTCCTCAAGGATGAGAAGAAGGCGCAAGTTGGTCGGTATCTGTGTCTCTTTATCTTGTGTTTCCGTTGCGGCCATTCCTTAACAGTCTAGTTATTTGGCAGCAGGATCAAGGCCAGATCGGGCACAAGTGACACCAAAATCCACACCGACAGCAATGCGACCAGATAAGGTACTGTGTACCGCAGCAGCCGGAAATAGGGCACTCCGGTCACGCCAGAGGCCACATACAGGTTTAAGCCATATGGCGGAGTGATGAACCCGATAGACGCCCCCACGAGGAAGATCACTGAGAAATGGATCGGATCAATTCCAACTGACGCCGCAATCGGGGCAAGGATCGGGGCCAGAATGATCGTCACAGGCAGGCTTTCCAGCACCATGCCCGAGAAGAAGACGACCACCATCGAGGTGAACAGAACCGCATGGTACCCACCCATTGAGGTTACGAAATCCCCAATGGTCTGCTGTGCGCCAAGCAAGGACAGGATCTGCTGCATCACCACCGAAATCGCGATCAGCGGTGCAAGAATTCCGGTGATCTGGGCCGAACGGATCACGATCGATGGGATCTCGGGGATAGTAAACCCTTCGACTACGAACATCTCGGCATAGCTCTTCTCGGTCGGCGAAATATCATTCCGCGCGCCCATGATCCGGTTGATCGGATAGCTGACCAATCCTGCGATCACACAGAATCCAACCGTCACGCCCGCTGCTTCGGTCGGAGAGAATTTGCCCGTATAGATGCCCCAAAGCACCAGTCCAATTGCGAAGAACCCAAGCCATGCACCAAAGGCGGTTTTCAACACTCGGTTCAGCTGTAACGGGATCAGATACCCCCAACCGTTTATGCGGCAAATGATCCAGCACGCGAATTGCATGCCAAAGACCATCAGTGCCCCCGGAAGGATGCCTGCAACGAACAGTTCGGAAATCGGCAGGTTCATAAGAAATCCGTAGACGATAAAGATAATCGACGGAGGAATGATGATGCCCACCGTACCACCCGCCGCCGCTGTGGCCGCGCTGAAACGTTCGTCATAGCCGCCTTTCACCATCTCGGGATGCAGCATTGAGCCAATGGTTGCTGTCGTCGCCGAGTTGGATCCTGAGATTGCTGCGAACAACCCACAGGCGCCAAGCGAGGCCATCGCCAGCCCGCCGCGTATCCAGCCCAGACAGGCATAGGCGAAATCGCTGAGACGCCGCGCAATACCCGATTTGTTGATCAGGTCTCCGGTCAGGATGAACAGTGGCATCGCCAACAGGGCAAAACCCTTGTTGAACACGTTCAGCAATTCGGCACCCATGTTGTCCAGCGTCAGGCCAAGGACAAATGAACAGCCTATGACCCAATAACCGATGACCAACAGGACCGGCACGCCCAACATGAACAGAAAAGTGACCCCAAGCGAGATCAGTGTGACCATGGTTCCATCTGTCATCAGTCTGCTCCGATCACGGCCTGCTTGATCAGCGGCTCACCTGTTTTCCAGTTGTGCAGATCGTCGGCGAGGTTTTGAAACACCCGACCGACCATCAGAAAGAACGACAGTGGTGCGGCCAGAAGGAACCACCACTGCATGATATTGTCAGTCCCCAGAACGATCTGAAAGTTCGATGCCGAAAGGGCGACTAGCCGGGACGTGGTCACGATGACGATCACTGCGAATATGAACCACAGCAAGGCGTCAAGGATCAGGCAGGCCAATTGACCACTGCGCGGCATGGCAGAGCGGAATTCGCTAAAGCTCAGATGTGTACGTAGGCGGACGTTATACGAGGCCCCGAACCACGCCATCACCATGAACAGCAGCGGCGGAATAGTGGTCGACCAGGGCTCTTGATCGTTGAACACGAACCGGTCGATCACGCCCCAAAAGATGATCAAGGCAATGGCAAGGTAGGAATACACCATTACCGATCGTTCCAGATGCCGTTCAATGAAGGGCACGGCCCGATAGATCAGCATGATCACGAACCCGCCCAGAGCCGAGACAATCGCGCCCAACACCCAGGTCGCGTCGGATTCCAGTGCGGATTGAATCTCGAACGAATCCTGGCTGAGAAAGGCGCTGAAAATTGCGCCTATGTCTGCCCAAAACGACATGTACCCCGTCCTCCCAGTCGGTAATTGGATGAACCGGCCCGCCTGGGGCCGGTTCGTGTAAGTTTATCAGGCTTCGCCCTTCCACCAACGGCGCGGCTCGACATTTTCCGGTAGTGTATCGGCTGGAATCTCACGCGCGATGTCATAGATTTCCTGATAGGTATCGATGCCACCTGCCCATTTGTTCAGGCGTTCACGCCATTGCGCCCAGGGCTCGGGGTTGTAGTTTGGGGCGCACATTTCCTCGGCCAGTTTGATCTGATCATCCGCCAGAAATGCCGGGCGCACGCCGTTTTCGGCAAAGATCGTGTCAGGCAGTTGCGGGTCCGAGAAGCCCACGGTGTTCAACAGCGCCGCCTCATTCGCGCCCTGAATCAGCGCCTGCGTAAAGTACGAAGATTCCATCACAGCATCCTGTAACTCGCCGCTCAGCCCATCAAACACCTTTGCTGACATTGAGGTATGTTCGGTTCCGCAGAAGAATTTCAGGTTCACTGACTGCGAGACCACCGGCGCCATGTTGGCATAGGCAACGGCCGAGGCCCATGTTTCGGCCCCGTCGATCAGACCAGTCTTGAGCGCGTCCAGAGTCTCTTCCCATGCCACCGGCACCGGGTTCAGGTTCAATAACTGCATCGCAATCCGGCCCAACTGCGTGCCGGTCACGCGGTTTTTGGTGCCAAACAGTTCTTCCAGTTTGGTGACGGTCGGTTTGTCTGAAAAGGTCGATCCCATTTGCAGACCGCGCAATTCGCAATGAGTGAACAGGAACTTCAGCCCATGCCGTTTCTCCAGCGGATCACGCAGGATGCGCTGGCTCGCCGGGCTGTAGAAGAAATGATACTGTGCCGCGCGACTGGGGAACATATACGCGTAATCCAGCACGTTCAGATAGGGCGCACCGCCGGCAGAGTTCTGGGTCGATGCCGCATAGATGTCGACGATACCCTGCTGTGTCTTCTCAACACAGCTCAACTGTCCGCAGATCTGATTGTCACCGATGAATTCAATCCGAATCTCGCCATCCGTTCGCTCTTCCAGATCCCGTGCGAACTCGATTGCGCCTGCGCGTTCAATCAGCAGGTTGCGGGTGTTGAAGCCCGACGCGCCGAATTTCAGCGTGTGCTTCGGTTCTTTCGAAAAGCGTTTCTCGTAAGTTGATTCGGCAGCCTGTGCCAGATTCGCCAGGCTCATTGCGCCACCGAACCCGCCTGCTGCCAATAAGGTCGAGCTCATGCCGTAACGGCCCGCAACTCGGAAGAAATTCCGACGCGAAATACCACTTAGTTTCCGACCAATCTCCATTGCTTACCTCCCTGATCACAATTATTGAGACGTTTTGTATCAAAAAAGGCTAGTATAATTCGATCAACTTGCATAGAGTTTTTTTCAGCAACTTTCGGAGGAGGCAGTCATGGAGGTGGATTATGCGGTTGTTGGCGCGGGGTCTTCGGGCTGTGTCATTGCCAATCGGCTAAGCGCTGATCCCAATACGACGGTTGCGCTGCTTGAGGCTGGTGGCCGCGATACGAACCCGTGGATTCACATCCCTGTTGGCTATTTCAAAACAATGCACAATCCATCGGTCGACTGGTGTTATCGGACCGAACCCGATCCCGGCCTGAACGGTCGATCCATCGATTGGCCACGCGGTAAGGTGCTGGGTGGGTCATCCTCTTTGAATGGGTTGCTATATGTGCGCGGCCAGAAAGAGGATTACGACCGTTGGCGTCAGATGGGCAACGAAGGTTGGGGCTGGGAGGACGTGTTGCCACTGTTCAAACGCTGCGAGGATCAAGAGCGCGGCGAGGATGAATTCCACGGTGTCGGTGGACCTTTGTCTGTGTCCAACATGCGCATCCAACGTCCCATCTGCGACGCATGGGTCGCTGCAGCGCAGGCCGCAGGTTATCCGTTCAATCCAGACTACAACGGGGCCGAACAAGAGGGCGTCGGGTACTTTCAGTTGACCACCCGCAATGGTCGACGCTGCAGCGCAGCCGTGGCGTATCTAAAACCTATCCGGGGTCGTCAGAACCTCAACATCATTACCAATGCCTTGGTAGCGCGGGTGGTTTTAGAAGGGAAAAAGGCAACCGGACTGGTTTATCGGGATCGTTCGGGTGCTGAACAAACTCTAAAAGTCCGGCGCGAGATCATTCTGTCCGGTGGGGCGATCAATTCCCCCCAAATTCTGATGTTGTCGGGAATCGGAGACCCAGATCATCTAAAGGAAAACGGTATCGAACCGCTGCACGCCCTGCCGGGTGTCGGCAAGGGTTTGCAGGATCACTTACAGGCGCGGCTTGTGTTTAAATGTAACGAGCCGACTTTGAATGACGAAGTCCGCAGCCTGTTCAATCAGGCGCGAATTGCCCTGAAATACGCGCTGTTCCGCGCAGGCCCGATGACCATGGCCGCCAGCCTTGCCACCGGTTTCATGAAAACCCGCCCCGAGGTTGAAACCCCCGACATTCAGTTTCACGTCCAACCCTGGTCCGCTGACAGTCCTGGCGAGGGAGTGCATCCGTTTTCAGCGTTCACGATGTCGGTGTGCCAACTGCGCCCGGAAAGCCGCGGAGAATTGCGGTTGAACGGTCCCGATCCGTCTAAACACGTCAAAATCGTCCCTAACTACCTGTCCACGGAAACGGATTGCAAAACGATCGTCGATGGCGTGAATATCGCACGTGGGATTGCCAAACTGGCCCCTCTGGCTTCAAAAATTTCCGAGGAATTTCGACCGACGGCAGAGCTGAGTTGCGACGATTACGAAGGCACGCTAGATTGGGCCAGATCCAACACCGCATCAATCTATCACCCAACCGGAACTTGCGCGATGGGAAGCAATGGCATGTCCGTTGTCGACGCAAAACTAAATGTGCATGGAATAAAGAACCTAAGGGTAGCTGATTGCTCCATTATGCCGGATATCGTCAGTGGCAACACTAATGCGCCAGCAATTATGATAGGCGAAAAGGCAAGCGACTTGATAAGTGCAGATGCCTGACAGTCCCTCCGTCTTGTCCGCATGCCATGCAAAATGCCCAAAACACTCGCAACCGATGGATCAGTGCGCCATTCGCGCAAGCTCAAGCTGTTTAGTCGGTGGAGTCTGGTCGCAACTTGCGCTTTGCCTAACTCATGACTCATGAGTCATGACTGACAGTGATCTGGGAGCGACCATTGGTCAATGATCTGTGGAGCATCTAGCGCAGGGACTTAACACCACACCAACCTCGCGAAGCATGCATAAGCGGACGCGGACACTTTCCTAAAGTTCAACTCTTAACGTCCGCTTTCCTATTTTTAGGCGTACAAGTACTGCACTTGCTGAGATAGACATACACAGCCCTGGGTCGCGAACTTGAATGTTCCCTAATTGTCTGGGTGCGGACACTGCGTCGGTGAACGCTATTGGCTGCTAAGTCCGCGACTTGTAAATTCCCACCTCAATAAATGCTGCGCGATGCGCGAATGGCCGAGATCGCCGCCGCGTGGCGGCGCGGACTTTTTCGCCTGCGCAGAAAATTCGCTACACTATGCACACGCAGCGTAAATTTGAGAGGGCCGCTCAGGGCTCTCCTTGCACCTTCGCCGCTCGATGCACGAATGTATGCTATCGGGAAACACTACCATCCGCGTCATTGCCCGCAAATGGGTAAGACGCGGACAATCCTGCCGTTAGCTCATCTTCAGTTGTAGAGTCGATCAGGTCGCACCGATCATCACCCTAGCCGGTGTGCTTTCTCCCGCCCTGTACGTCATCTGAATAGAACCAGTCGTCGGGATATGGATACCACCAGTCCGCCTCCTTCGCCTTCGGATCAATCACGACCATCTTGGGTCGTCTGAAAGCCTCGAGGCCTTGAAGGCCTAGCGTACGCCCAAGCCCAGAATTCTTGACGCCGCCAAAAGGCAAGGCATCGTTGTCCACGAGCGGGTTGTTGACCCAGACCATCCCCACCTGTAGCTTGTTCACCCCTTGAAATGCCTCGTCCAAGTCGCCGGTAAACAGGCATCCGCCAAGACCGAATTGTGACGCGTTTGCCAGTTCAAGCGCTTGGTCAAAGTCGCTCACCCGAATGACCGAGGCGACTGGCCCAAAAACCTCTTCCTGAGTTAGCGCCATGTCCGTCGTCACGCCGGTCAGGATCGTTGGTTCGAAAAACCAACCCGGCCCGACGTGATCCGGGGTACCGCCTCCTACCTCAACCACCGCGCCTTTCTCAGTTGCATCGCGCACCAGACGCTCGACCTTGTCGCGTGCCTCCTTGGAGGCCAAAGGTCCGATTTCCGCCACCCCCATTCCGTCGCCGATGCGCAGTTTCCGGGTTCGGGTCACGAATTCATCGACAAAATCGTCGTACACGTCATCCACTACAAAAATCCGTTCAGACGATGTGCAAACCTGGCCCGACTGCAAAAATGCAGCGGTAACCGCCCCGGCAGCAGCGACCGCGATGTCGGCGTGTTTACTGACGATCAGTGGATCGCTTCCCCCAGCCTCGATCACTGCGGGTTTCAGGTTCTCCGCTGCGGCCACTGCGACTGCACGACCTGTCGGCACGGACCCTGTAAAAGCGACCACATGGGTTTTGGGGCTGGCAATCAGCTGTTTGCCCACGTCTGCACCACCCGGCAGGCAAGCAATCAGGTCTTGGGGCAACGCCCGAAAAAACTCCATGAACGCCATCGTGCACAAAGTTCCTGCAGGTGAGGCTTTCAACACTACACCGTTACCTGCCGCAAGTGATGCGGCCATCGACCAGCAGCCAAGAATGAGGGGGAAATTGTGCGGAACCACATGCACGGACACGCCGTAGGGCTCGTATGTCTGATACTGAAAAGATCCAGTTTGCATCGTGCCGGCAATCTTGCCCGCGTCATTGCGCGCCATCTCGGCATAGTAGCGGAAAACCGGCGGGATGTTCGCAATCTCGCCGATCGATTCAGGGTAAGGTTTGCCCGTTTCCAATGTCATCAAGCGGGCGATCTCAGTCATGTCGCCGCTTTCGATGTCGTTGGCGATCTGGTGCAATACCCGCGCGCGAGATTTGCAGTCCATCGCGGACCACCTCCTTTGCGCCGCATTTACCCGGTCCAGGACCTGGTTCACGATCTGCGGCGACGGCTCACCAAAAACCCCGACGGGCTGCAAGGTAGACGGGTTGACCAGAGTGGTCCCACCACCCTCCAATGGCACATGCTTGGGGTTGAGGTAGTAGGTAGATTTGAACGGGTCACGCATTGGGCAGCCCCCTTGTTTGACAGGCATTGCGCCGTTAGCGGATCATGTACACTTTCTTGACCGTCTCGTGGACAGTGCAAACGCCTTTCCAGTCCTGCGGAAAAAAGGCCGCCGTATCGGGCGTAATCTCAATTACCTCGCCGCTTTCATGGATATAGGTACAGCGGCCTTCCAGAAAGTGGCAGAACTCGTCCTTGGTGACGTGACATTCCCACTTACCGGGAGTGCAGACCCAAAGGCCGCATTCGGACTGGCCGTCAGGCCCCTTGTGGATCAGCTTTCCCGAGGTGCGGGATTGCCCTTCAATCATCGTCGGGATTACCCCCCAATCGACAAGATCAGTCTGCTGGAGCGGGTTTTGCATACGTGGCGTGGTCATGTTTCAGGTTCGCGATCCGTTAGGTAGTAGGTGTTGCGCAATGTTTCCTCGACCGTGCATTCCCCTACCCAACCGGCGAGGAATAGTACGGCCGTTCCGGGCGTAACTTCGATGCTTTCGCCTGCATCCGACCGATAGACCGCGCGGCCCTGCACAAAATAGCAGAACTCGTCACGCGGTATCGTTAGGCGCCAGCGGCCTGGAGTGCAGACCCATGCGCCGATCTCCGGCCGGTTGTCAGGACCCTTGTGAACCAGCATACCCGATGAATGCGACTGGCCTTCAATCATGTCCGGCTGTAGCCCCCAGTCCGTGAGGTCGGTGCGGGTCGAGATTTCCGAAAGATGCGGGGCGCTGCTCATTCCGCGGCTTTCAGGATTTCGTCGAGAATGCCAGCTGCCTTGGTCGGGCCATGCCGTGACTGCATGTGAGCAGAGGTTGCCGCCATCTTCGCCTGCATTCCTGGATCGTTGATACATTTGTCGAGGGCAATAGCCAATTCATCATCGGTCCAGTCGTATCGGTGAAACCCGAACCCGTGGCCGGTTTCCTGAACACGGGTGGCGTTATCGTGGCCGTCCCAGACATAGGGCATAATGATTGCTGTTTTGCCGAAATATAGGCACTCTGTGAACGAGTTGTTACCGCCATGATGTATCACCGCGTCAACCTGCGGAATTACCGAAGGCTGGGGATACCAGCTCTGTATGTGCACGTTGTCGGGAATGTCTGTGTATTCGTCAATGTAATCCCCGACATTTACGAGCGCCCGGTAGGGCAACCTGGAAATGGTCGAAATGATCCTCTTTAGCAGGTCGGTGTCGCCTGCGCCAAGCGACCCGAAAGATACATAGAGAAGTGGTTTGTCATTGTTGGACTTAAACGTTGGCACCTCAAAGGGTTCTTCTTCGCGCACGCAACCTTCAAGATACTGAAACCGGTTTGGGTCCAGTGGGTTCTGCCGTTCGTACTTTGCCGGCTCGGGATAAAGCAGAAGGTTCATTGTGGGCGACGCTTCGAAAAACTCTCCAATCGGATAGGCGTCTTCGTTGCATCTGGCTAGGAACGCATTGTAGTCGTCGTGGATCGGCTTGATCACATCGTGGAACTTCGCCTCATAGGCCTCCATGCCCTCGCGGTCATCCACCCGACAGCCCGATAAGTGCGGCGGCACAATCGGGTCCGGGATTTCGTTTTCGGAACATGAGATGATCCGCACCCACGGTACGCCGAACTGCTTGATGGCTGGGAACATAATGACATTATCCACGCAGATCATATCTGGTTTGATTTTTGCCAATACCTCGGGCAGATCTTTTTGCGCCCATTTTGCGCTGTCGACGATCGCCTCCCAGCAATCCTTGACGTAGTTATCGATTTGGTCAATCGGGGCTTTGCGAAAATTTGGGATGTGACCGTTGATGAAATCCTCCCAGAACTTTGCCATCGCCTCGGGTTCCATCGGCTCGGACAGGGCAACAGGATGCGCCTCAAACCCATAACCTTCATATACCTCGACAAAGCCGGGATCGCTTAGAAATACAGCCTTATGGCCCAGTTTCTCGCAGGCCTGCGCGATGCCAACCGAATTCAGCGCAGGGCCAAAGGCAGCTTCGGGGAAGAAGGCGATGGTTTTCTGTGACATTGTAGGTCTCCGGTTAGATTTGGCTTAGCAGTTGGGAAGGATGCGGGAATGTTTCGCGTCCCATACGCAGTGGACATCCTGACCCGGCTGGATATTTTCACGGTCGGCTTGGCTGGCGGGAACGCGGGCGGAAAGGGTGCTCCTCCCACCGCGAACGCGCACATGCACACCCAGGTCTGATCCGTGATAGGCGACTTCTTCGACAGTGCCTGGAAGGCAGTTGCGCCCATCTCGAGGGGCGGTCTGCATCAGGCTGACCCGTTCCGGGCGCACAGCAATCGTGGCAGCACCGCGCAGCTCGGAAACGCCCCTCAGCATTCCCGCCCCGTGGACATCGACACCGCCGTCGACGGCGTTACCATCCAGAAAGTTCATCACGCCTATAAAATCTGCAACAAAGCGCGATCCGGGGTGTTCGTAGAGCTCGTGAGGAGTACCGACCTGCGCCAGCTTACCATCATGCAAGACCGCGATCCGGTCGGCCATGACCAAGGCCTCTTCCTGGTCATGGGTCACAATTAGAAATGTAATCCCCACCTCGTGTTGCAACCGTTTGAGCTCCAGCTGCATCTCTTCTCGTAGTTTCTTGTCCAGAGCTGAAAGGGGCTCATCCAGCAACAGGACTTTTGGCCTTTTGACCAGCGCGCGCGCCAAAGCAACCCGCTGTCGCTGCCCACCAGAAAGCTGATCCGGCTTGCGCCCGGCAAATCCCGAAAGTTTCGCACTTTCCAGAACCTCGGCCACTCTCGTGGCAATTTCGTCCTTAGGCAATTTCTCCATTTCTAACCCATAGGCGATGTTTTTTTCGACGCTCATGTGCGGAAACAAGGCATAGGATTGGAACATCAGGTTCAGGGGCCGCCTGCTGGGACGTATGTTTGTCACGTTCTGCCCGGCAACGATTACCTGTCCTTCCTGTGGCGTTTCGAATCCCGCCAGCGTCCGCAATAGTGTGGTCTTGCCGCAGCCCGATGGGCCCAAAAGTGCAAAGAACTCGTTATCGCGAATATCCAGTGAAACATTGTCGATCGCGGTCACCAAACCGTATCGCTTGGTTATATTCCTGAGTTGAACCCCTTGGTTCATCGGCTGAAAACCTCTTTGTCGGTACGCTGTGCGAAGAAGACCAGCGTGAATGAAACGAACATGACGATGGTAGCCATCGCATTGATTTCCGGCGTGACGCCAAATCGGATCATTGCGTAAATCTGCATCGGCAACGTGGTCGAGGATTGCCCAGCACCGGCGGTAAAGAAGGCAATAATGAATTCGTCCACAGACAGGGTGAAAGACAACAGCGCCCCGGCGATAACCCCCGGCGCGATGGCGGGCAGCAGGATGCGGCGAAAGGTGGTGAATTCGCTGGCCCCAAGATCGGCACTGGCCTCAAGTATCGAATGGTCGAAATTGCGCATCCGCGTACGCACCACGGCGACAACAAAGGCTATGTTAAATACGACATGGCTGAGGATGATCGAATGAAGCCCCAACGTCATGTTGAGTAGGGTGAAAAAGGACAAGAGCGCGATGGCCAGAACTATGTCGGGGATGATCATCGGTGCGAACAGAACCGCGTCTAGAACTGAAGAATTACGCCGTGTCTCGACACCGACCGCCAAAAGCGTGCCGATTATTGTCGCCAGAACGGTCGAGATTAAGGCCACGATTAGCGTGTTGCGCGCCGCCGACAGTATTGGATCCGCGGTAAACAACTTGCCGTACCATTCCAACGAAAACCCGGTCCATACAGTTGGAAGTCCGGCCCGGTTAAAGCTTAACGCCATGAGCACAAGGATCGGCACATAGAGAAAGGTGTAAAACAAAACCAGGTGCAGCTTCAGGCCCATGTTGGATCGGTCCCGCATCAGTCCTGCCCTCTCTGTCCCGCTGCGCGATTGGCCAATACCGCCTGTGCGAACAAAAGCCCCATCATAATCGCAATCAGGAACATCGACAGCGTTGCTCCGAACGGCCAGTCGCGGGCGCTCAGGAACTGGTCATAGATCAGGTTTCCAACCATCTGAAGTCGCCCGCCGCCAAGCAAATCGGGCGTAATGAAATTGCCGATCGACAATACAAAAACAAAGACACCACCTGCCGCAATCCCGGGAACGGTCTGTGGCAGTATCACCCGGTAGAAAGTGGTCCAAGCGGGCGCTCCAAGATCTTCCGAGGCTTCTATGGTTTCGACATTTATGCGGTTCAGCGACGAATAGATCGCCAGAACCACAAAGGGGGTGTAGTTGTAGACAAGCCCAACGATCACCGCGAAATTGTTATAAAGCAGAGACAGCGGCTCATCGATCAAGCCTGCCCCCTGGAGAGTATTATTGATCAAGCCCTCGCGGTTAAGCATCACGATCCAGGCGTAAGTGCGGATTAGGTAGTTGGACCAGAACGGCAAGATCACCAAGATCAGCAAACCGGTCTGCCAACGGCGCGGCGCCAGCGTGATGGCATAGGCCGCCGGATAGGCGATCAGGATCGCGATTATCGTGGCCAGAAACGCGATCTTGGCCGAGCGTAAGAAGATCCCGAGGTAAAGAGGATCGGCGGCCCGCACAAAATTTTCAAACGTAAAGACGTGGTCGATGCCGCCATAGATACCGCGTTCAAAGAACGCATAGGTAAAAATAAGGCCACACGGCACCACCATAAGAAGCGCAAGCCAGCCCAGGCCCGGCCCCAGCAAGATCACCGATTTCAGTCGATTGGTCATATACTTGGCAATCTGTGGAGTGATGTCGTACAGGCCCGACCCTTTGTTCGGGTCGGGTTTTGCTCAGGGTTTGATCACTTACTGTGCGGCCATGATTTCGGTCACGGTCCGTGCAAAGGGTTTCTGGCCATTGCCGAGATCGCGCAACTGCTCGTACTTGGTAAGGTCTGCAGGCGACATTCCCATGTTCGGGAAGGTTTCGATCAAGGACGGGTCCAGCGCCTCCATCGCAGCCTTGTTCGGCGTTTTGTAAAGGATATTGCTGGCAACCCAGACACCGACGTCCGCGCCCAAGACATAGTTCACAAAGGCATGCGCCGCATCTTTGTTTTCAGATGCATCCGCGATGACTAGCGCATCTACCCACAGATCCGATCCTTCTGATGGTATCGTGTACTTGATGTCCGCGTTTTCACCGATGCCGTAGTTGCACCAGCCATCCCAGGCGTGAACCATCGTTGCCTCGCCCGATACCAACTTCAGATAAAAAGTTGCGTCATCGTAGGCCAGCAGATCCTGCTTCGCCGCAACCAGCAGGTCCTTTGCAGCCGCCAACGTCTCATCCGACGTATCGTTAAGCGACTTTCCGAGGGCTAGCGCAGCAGCCCCCATCAGCCAGCGATCCGTCGAGAGCATTGTCACTTTGCCTTTAAGGTCTTCAGAGGGTTTGAGCAGATCGTTCCACGAAGTTGGCTCTGCCATCAGGTCAGACCGGTAGCATAAGCCCGTCGTGCCCCAAGCGTATGGCATTGAATAGTTGTTGCCCGGATCATGGGCTAGTTCTTTAGCTTCGTCATACAGGTTAGAGGCATTCGGAACCTTGTCGTGGTCGATTGCAGCCACCAGCCCCAGGTTGTTTAACGCCTCGGCAAAAGGCGACGAGACGAAAAGAACGTCGTAGCCCTTGCCTCCACCGGCTACGACCTTGCCCATGATTTCTTCGTTAGTGCCATGCACCGAGAGCTCGGCCTCGATACCTGTTTCATTGGTGAAATTCTCCAGCAGGTCCGGCGGCATGTAGCCGTCCCAGTTCGAGATCACGATTTTTTCTGCTTGGGCCGCTCCGGCGAATAAGCTGAGTGCGCAGGCCGCCCCGGTGGTGAGCCAAGCAAATGGCAAACGGAACGAATTGGTGAACTTGTTGGTCATGTCTTCCTCCCTTGACATCCGCGCTCGCTTCTGGGGCGAGATATATGATGCAATCACGGTATTTTTTGATGAAATAAAACTCAACATTTTTTTGAATCATTTTTGTATGGCCCGGAGAAGCCATTTAAGATACCGTTTTTATTGTATATTAACTAGGTATGACGAAAGCCGTCTTCTTATGCCACCAAGCAAATACTTGAAACTTGCTCAAAAAATACTGGATGTTGCGATGGATCTCGATTTGCATCAGGGCGACAGACTGGTGGAAAAAACCCTTGCTGATTCGTGCAGCGTCTCTCGCACTCCGGTTAGATCCGCATTGAGGCTGCTGGAAAAGGAGGGGATGGCACGCAAAGCGGCAGAAGGCGGGTTTGTCCTAGAATGCGAACCCGAAAAGGGGCATTCGATACTCAACCAGCATGCGGTCGGAGCAGGTGTGGATCTCGCTGGTGCCATCCTACGAGATCGCGGCGCCCGACGCCTGGACGGTGCCATCAATGTCACAGACCTGATCCGCAGATATTCGGTTTCCCGCAGCGCTGCACAGCGTGCGCTCGAAGCCCTCCTGGCCCAAGGCGTGATTCAGAAAGCCGAAGGTCAATCCTGGGTTTTCACGCGCATGCCGGGAGACCGCTCCGGACGAATAGAGAGCTACGAATTTCGTCTGATACTGGAACCGCAGGCCATTCTGTCCGACGGTTTCAAGTTGGACACCAAGCGCGCCGATCTGGTCCGCAGCCAGACCGAAGCGCTTCTGGCGCAGTCGGAAAACTCTTTCAATAGCCAGGATTTTCAAGACGCGGATCTTGCCTTTCACAAGCTCATCGCTCGATCGTCCGGAAACCAGTATCTAGCTTCTGCTCTCATGGCCCATCATGGGTTGCGCCACCTGCCGGGCGGATCATTCGGTATGATCGACTTTCGGATGAGGCAGGCGCTCGATGAACATCTGCGTATACTTGATTTCATCGAACAAGATCATTTCGATCTTGCGGCGGATCAGATGAGGGTGCACTTGCGGCTTTCAATGCACCAAAGGCCCAGCGTCGCCAATCGTGGTGCTCCGGCGCTAGTCCAAGCAACCTGCGGGTCAATCCGGTGAGTGAATGATGAACCGCAAGGAAGCACCCGTAATCGCGTTTTTCCCCGAAGCTAGTTTTGGGGCTGCACTGAATTGTGTGGGGATCGCTCAGGAACTTCGCGCAATGGGTGCACACCCCGTTTTCCTGACCCACGGTGGCTTTGGTGGCGTATTCGCAGATTACGGTTTTGACGAGTTCGCCGTCCCTGTTCAATCAGAGTTGACAGAAGAGGAAACCCAGACCTACTGGCAGGAATTCCTGAGCCATCATCTGCCGCATTTTAACATGCATCCAACTGACCAACTGACCACCTATGTAGAGCCCGTTTGGAACGCAATCGTCGAGACAGCGGAATCGGTCGAACAGGGGTTGGAAACGGCGCTAGAGCGGACCAACCCAGATGTCGTCGTCCTCGACAACGTCATCATGTTCCCGGCCATCGTACGATCCGAGCGCCCATGGGTCAGGGTTATTTCTTGCGCGGAAACCGAGTTGCCAGACAACTGCCTACCGCCGTACCTGTCCGGTCTGCCGGCATCTGACGCCGCCGGGTGTGCGGCATTCCGAGACCAGTACCTGGAGACCCTTGGCCCAATTCATGCTCGCTACAACAAATTTCGCCTGGATAAGGGGCTTGAGCTATTGCCTGAAGGTGAGTTCCTAGAAACATCACCGCATCAAAACCTTCTTTTAGCGCCATCTATCATTCGCCATGATCGTGATCAGGTACTGGACTCTGGACAATTCACCTTTCTCGAAGGCTGCGTTCGCCAGGAAGGTCCTTACCGTGTACCTCAAATGCCCCGTAACGACGGGCCTCTGGTGTACGTGAGTTTTGGCAGTCTGGGTGCCATGGATGTCCCATTCTTTGAGAGCCTGTTCGACGTATTCAAGACAATGGACATGAGGTTTCTGGTCAATGTCGGGGCCCAAATCGACGCCTATTCCAGAGTCCCAGACAATGTTCATCTGCAGGAATGGTTTCCGCAGCCTTCCGTGGTTGAACAATGCGATCTGTTTATTCACCACGGCGGCAACAACAGCTTTTGCGAAGCGCTGTATTTCGGGGTCCCGTCGCTGATCCTTCCCTATTGCTGGGACGGACACGATAACGCCCAGCGGGCAGTTGAGACCAGTGTCGGACTCAGGGTAAATCGATGGGATTGGACACCGGAGCAGTTGGATAATTCGATTAACCAACTCCTTGGGGACGCAGAGATGAAGGCCCGGCTGGCTGCGAACTCAGAGATCATGCAGTTGAGAAAGTCGGTTCAGTTAGCTGCTCAGAAAATTCTGGATTGTGTAAATCCTAACCGAATCTAGGTTATTCCCGTCGGTCATCCGTTTTGTCATGAAGGATGGAAGGGTGCATCGCAATGACCTCTAAATCACTGAACCTAAAGTGTCGGTTTGGGCTCGAGACAGACGCTCGCTGAAATGTCGCGAGCGGCAGCAATACGGGCAAAGCGGTCTATGGTTCTCCAAACAAATCGGCCATCCTTGGGTTTACAGTACACGGTTGTGGAGAGTGAGAAGGACTAGTAGTCTTCACTTTCGGAAGTATAGGGTCTCAATTGGCACCCTCATTGCATGCTGAGCAGTCCTTTATGGCTCACGAGCGTCTAGATACCCTCCGGTTAAGCCCTTTTGGGTGTCAGACGGTATCGTCCGCAAAATTAGGTTGTTGGTTGCTCGGGTGCGTCACCCAGAGCCAGCAGCAAAAGGATAGCCAAAAGGGGTGATCCAACCAAACCGATCAGGAACCAGATAAAACTAGATCGGTTGCGCCGTCCCGCCATCGTGATCGGCAGGATATAAAGCCAGATCACGACAACCAGCAAGATGAACATAAAAATCAACTGGATAACTGGTGCGTCCATGAAATTTTGCCTTTCGAATCTTGACGCCATTTTTAAAACGGCTGATCCGGTTAGATAGACAATGGCCCGAAAGCGTTCCCGGGTATTAATTTAGCCCGACACGGGTCCCGGGCGTCCCAATCCTCTCACTTTGGGTTCCTTGGCTATCAGACAGTGCCGTCCAAATGTTTGGTGCTTTCCGGGTCACAAGGTAGCAAGGTCGGCAAAACGGATAAAGTGGGTGTTCAAGGAACCTTTTAAAGAGCCTTTTCAATGAACTTTGAAAAAAGCTCACCCTGCGAGTTGATCCTAAGTTTCGCGTAAATGTTGCGTCTGTGGATGCGGACTGTGCCTGGAGAGATGCCGAGAATTGTGCCAACAGCTTCTGCCGAATGGCCCTTCAATGTGAACTCAACGACTTCTCGTTCTCGTGGCGTCAGAACGCCATCGCCAAATGCCTGGAATGCTAGATCAACGCGACGACTAACGCCATTCGCTGCGGCGCCGCGGGCCATCGTTGGAAAGTCACTCCAATGTTTGCAACAGGCTGCCCGAACGAGCGGCCATAGAGCGTGCAAATGACGAATTTCCTTGGCTGAAAAAGGCTTCGCTGATCGCATGAGCGAGACCACAACCATCCCAGTGCTTGGGATATCGATAAAGTAGCCAATCTCCTCTGCTAACCCAGTCCTTTTGTAATAGCTGCGATAGTATTCGCCCTGATAGAACCTGTCCGGTGCGATATCGCGCATGCGGTACAGACCCGGTGTTATCGGTTTTGTCGCGGCCAAAAAAAATGGATCAAGTACGTAGGGCCCTGCTTGGTAATCCTCAACAAAAATACGCCGTTTGCTTTTGGGAAAATCGTCGTGAAGGTCTATTGGTGCTTCGGTTCCGACATGGCCAAACACCACCGTAAAATCAAATGGTGCGACCTGCCGTAAGCCATCTGCCAAAGCACATGGAAATTCTGGGGTTCCGATCTTCTCTACGACCCTGCCGGCCTCTTCCATCCAATCGTACACACGCCGCTCCAGATTTTCGAAAAGCACCTCTATACCCCAATTGTGGTATATACAGTTAATCCGAGTTATTGTTACTTTTTCCTTGTTTGAGTGGTATGCCAGCAAATGCCAAAAAATCAAGCAAAAGGAAAACAGCAGTATATGAGCTTTGACATGAGCGTCACCATGCAGACGATTGCGGAACTCAGAGGAGTGACCAAGACCTTCGGGAATGTGGTCGCCGCCAAAGACCTGAATCTTTCCATTGGGAAAGGAGAGTTCCTGTCGTTCTTAGGCCCATCTGGTTGCGGCAAAACCACTGCACTTAGGATGCTGGCGGGTTTCGAGAAACCAACCGAAGGTCAGGTGTTGCTCGATGGCGAAGTCGTCAACGACTTGGATGCGCACCATCGCCCAGTCAACATGGTGTTTCAGCACTACGCTCTTTTTCCTCACCTAAGCGTGTTCGACAACATCGCGTACGGCCTGCGCCAACGACGACCACGCGTAGACAAACAAACAATCGCGACAAAGGTTGAGCAAGCGCTGGAAACTGTCCGTCTTGGTGGGTTTGGCCCACGTCGCATCTGGGAGATGTCTGGTGGTCAGCAGCAACGCGTCGCTTTGGCGCGTGCGATCGTAAACGAGCCCAAGCTTTTGCTGCTTGATGAACCAATGGCTGCTCTGGATCGAAAGCTTCGAAAAGAAATGCAGTTTGAACTGCAGAACCTGCAACGACAACTGGGAATAACTTTTGTCCTCGTCACGCACGACCAAGAAGAAGCGCTTTCAATGTCCGACCGAATTTGTGTGATGGAAGGCGGCAGTATTGTGCAGGTTGGCAGCCCACGCGAACTCTATGACATGCCCCGCAGCCGCTACGTGGCTGGATTTGTAGGCACCTCAAATTTCTTTGATGCAACTGTAACTGACGCAGTAGCCGACCAAATCACTGTGCGTTTAGCGAGTGGCCAAAAGGTGCACGGAACTCCGGAGATTCCAATAGATGCAGGGCAGGAAGTTTGCGTCAGTATCCGTCCTGAACAGATCACGCTGACCCGCGCGCTGCCCGCAGCTGAAATTGCTTTGCCAGTTACCATTCAAAATCGGATCTTCCTTGGGGAGCACACAGAATACCTTGCGCGCAACGAAGCACTGGGTGATTTCCACGTACTTGTGCCAAGGCAAGCGGAATTGAACGAGGGGACGTTCAATGCAGGAGAACAGGCCTTTGTTTCATGGGGCGAAGGCGCACTGCTGATCCTGGAAAATTAACAGATCCCGCAATCCAACAACAGAGAGGTTCACAATGACTAAGGATAATGGGACTATTTCCAAGCAAAAGTTCATGGAAGAGCTTCGCCGGTACCAAAAGGGTTCGGTCACACGGCGACATTTTTTGGGCGTGACAGGTCTTGGGATGGCAACGGCCGTTCTGGGCACGGCTATGCCTGGGTTGCGTCCACGCCCGGCATTTGCTGCCGGAGACATTGGCGACCGAGTGATCCTCGCCACGTGGCCGAACTACCATGACGAGATGAACTTCGAAGCCTTCACGGAAGCCACTGGCGCCCACGTTCAGGTCAATGTTTTTGGCTCGAACGAAGAGATGTTGGCAAAACTGCAAGCCGGAGGGTCTGGCTGGGACGTGTTCGTTCCAACCAATTACACGATCACTACGTATGTGGGCGAAGATCTGATCATCCCGCTCGATACGTCCAAACTGCCAAACTACGACGCAGGTTCATTCGAACAGCGCTTTTCAGATGCCGGCTCTGTCGATGGCCAGCTTTACGCGGTGCCGAAAAACTGGGGCACGACCGGCTTTGCAGTGAATACTAGTAAGCTTGACGGCGCTCCGACTCCAACCACTTGGAAAGAGTTCTGGTACCTTACTATGGAAGGTTACTCAGGTCGGACAATGGTGCATGATTACCAACTCACCACCATCGGTAATGCCCTGAAATACTTCGGCTACTCCTTCAACTCGGTCGATGAGAAGGAACTGGCGGATGCCGAGAAATTGTTGCTGGATGCTAAACCGCATCTGTTTGCAATCTCGTCGGATTATCAGCCACCGATGCGTAACGGTGACGCGTGGATGACGATGTGCTGGACAGGTGACGGCAAGCAGATGAATGTCGACATGCCGGAAATCGCCTACGTTCTGGGAGCCGAGGGCGGTGAACTCTGGTCCGACTACTACGCTATTCCTAAGGGCGCACCCCATATGGATGCCGCTTATGCCTTGATCGACTTCCTGCTGAACCCGGAAGTTAATGCGAAAGAAGTCCTCGCTCATGGCTATCCATCGGCTGATGCTCGCACCAATGCGTTGCTGCCGAAGGAATTGCTGGAAGATCCGATCCTTTATCCGGCAGCTGACCTTCTGAATGCGCTCGAGTTTGGCGCGGCGGCTACGCTAACCGATCCAAACCGTGCCGAGTTGCTCGCCCGCTTCAAGTCGGCCTAAGCGGCAAGGCCGCAATATCGGAAAAGACGAGGACAATATGACCGAACGAGGCAGAAAAGCACTGTTGCTGGCACCGGCAGGAATATGGCTTTTGGTAATGCTTGCCCTTCCACTACTGGTCGTCTTCGTCTTTTCCTTTGGCGAACGGGGTGCCGCCGGAGGCTATGTTCCAGCGTTCACTTTGGAACAATATGCCAACCTTCCTGCGCGATGGACGGCGTTTAAGAACACCTTGATCCTTGCACCTCTGGGGACTATCGCTGCGTTGGTAATTGCCTACCCGCTCGCCTACTTTCTTGCGGTGCGTTGTTCACCAAAGTGGAGAACTTCGCTGTTGATCCTGGTGATCGTGCCGTTCTGGACATCGATCCTGATCCGATCATACGCATGGATTTTCATCCTTGGGGGGCGTGGCTTGCCCGCTTTACTAGAGTCGATCGGCATCGATGATGTCCGCCTGATAAATACGCCGTTCTCTGTGCTTGTGGGGATTGTCTATGGGTATCTACCGTTGATGGTTTTCCCAATTTTTGTAAGCTTGGACAAACTGGATAAACGCCTTCTGGAAGCCTCAGCGGATCTCGGCTCTACTCCGTGGCGTACGTTCCGTCAGGTAACACTTCCTCTGTCAATACCAGGTATCGCAACTGGCTGCATGCTGGTCTTCATCCTACTCATGGGCGAATTTCTGATCCCAGCGATCTTAGGTGGCGGAAAAGTGTTTTTCGTCGGAAATGCGCTGGTGGACCTGTTCCTGCAGTCTCGAAACTGGGCGTACGGATCGGCGGTCGCAATGACGCTGGTTGTCGTAATGCTTGTCACTGTCTCAATTTACATGAAATTCATCTCGCGCCTGGGTGGCCAGCGCGAAGATGTCTCGCTGATGTGAGGGTCCGATGCGCTTGTACGCGATTTGCGTCTACCTTTTTCTCTATATTCCAATCGGCATCATCGCGCTTTTCAGCTTTAATGCCGGACGACACGCAAGCCAGTTCATGGGGTTCTCGACCCGATGGTATGGCAAAGCGCTCAACAACCCATTTGTTATGGACGCGCTCGAGACCAGTCTGCTTGCGGCATTCATAACTGCTTGCCTCGCATCCACACTCGGAACCATGGCGGCCATCGCTTTACAAGGGGTTAAGGGATGGCTCCGAACTTTATTCGATGCGATGATTTATATTGCGATAATGATACCAGGTATCGTCATCGGTATCGCGACACTCATTGCCCTGGTCACCGTATTTGGCTGGCTAAACCCGCTTCTTGCGAGCCTATGGCCCGATGGAGCAAATCCCCCGCAACTTTCCATGGGGATGCCCACGCTTGTCGCCGCACACACCATGTTCACAATGGCGCTGGTCATAATCATCGTACGTGCAAGGCTATCGGGTATGGACCGTGCCCTCATGGAAGCATCGGCTGACCTCTTTGCGACGCCCTGGGGCACCTTTCGGCAGGTGACCCTGCCGTTGATAGCACCGGCAATTTTGGCGGGCTTCCTGCTCAGCTTCACTTTCTCATTTGATGATTTCATCATAGCGTTCTTCGTAGCTGGCTCAGAAACAACCCTGCCTATCTACATATTCTCATCCATCCGGCGCGGCGTAACGCCCGAGATCAATGCCATCGGCACTATGGTTATGGGCGCGTCGCTCTTGTTGCTCGTTGCAGCGCAACTGCTTTTGCGCCGAGGCGCCTCAAAATCGAATAGTTAAATAAAGGAGCCAAGTGAAATGCGGCTTGCAGGTAAAGTCGCGCTCGTGACGGGCGCGGGATCAGGAATTGGTCGGGCGGGTTCAATGGCAATGGCACAAGAGGGTGCGCATGTTGTGGTAACGGATCGCGATGCAACACTTGCTGAAGCCACTGTGGCCGCGATCGTTGCGCAGGGGAATCAAGCATCTGCCATACAGCTTGATGTGACCGATGACGATGCCCTTACCAAAGCCATAGACGAAGCAGTAAAAAACTTCGGTCGGCTTGACGTGTTGCACTCTCATGCTGGGTTGCAGATCGAAGGAACGCTGGAAGAAGTGGAACCAGATGGAATGGATGCTTCTTGGGCATTGAATGTCCGCGCTCACTTCATTGCCGCGCGCGCAGCCGTCCCCCATATGAAATCACAAGGTGGAGGCAGCGTGATCGTCACGGCCTCCAATTCTGGGGTTCAATACGACCGGGGCATGATCGCCTATGCGACTACAAAGCACGCAGCTGTTGCGATGGTCCGGCAGATGGCAGCCGACTACGCCGTCCATGCAATCCGTTTCAATGCCCTTTGTCCAGGATTTGTAGACACCCCCTTCAATGCAGGCTTCGAAAAGCAGATGGGTGGCCGTGCCAAACTGGAAAGCTACATCGAGCAGGCGATCCCTATGAGTCGGTGGGCGACAGTTGAAGAGATTGGCCATGGGATCGTCTATTTAGCTTCAGATGAATCCGCTTTTATGACGGGGCAAGCCTTGGTTATCGATGGCGGTGAATGCATTTAGTGATGGGTTAGACCGCTCAAGAGAATGTCTATCGCCGCACTTCATTTTTGGTGAGCACATTTCAGTCCGCTTTGGGCTCAGCGCTGCCATTTTCTGCGATGAGCATGATTGACCGCTCGCAGCCCTAAGCGGCCCTTCAAATCCGAGCTTTGCAGTTACTGAAATGCGCGATCAAGCTGCCGGTTTTCCCAGCGCAACTTGGTTCCGGCACCGCTAATCTGGCAACCCTGCCCGGCGAAGCGCTTCAAAGTAACGTTCAGCGCCTTCTGAACCGCCATAGTCCACGTTGCTACGCCATTTCGAGATCGTTTCATCAGGTTCCATTTGCAGCATTTGCGCCAACGCCGCAGACGCCTTTTCAGGTTCCCCAAGCATAGCGTGAGCAGCGGCTCTCGTGCTGTGAAGTGCGGCATAGTTCTTTGAAAAGCGCAAACCTGCCTCAGCATAGGCGATAGCATCATGGTCTCGACCAAGCATTACGCAAGAGGTGGCGGCCCCTCCGGAAGCACCCACGAAAACGGCCCCATATCGGCCCAACCGGAGCGCCGTCTGAAAGCAGCTTAGTGCCATTTTAGGAAACCCGGCCCAGTTGTATCCCCAACCCATGAACAAATGCAGGCGGGCATCTAGTGGCGCTCGTTGCCGGATTTGCTCCAGCGCCACGGAAAGTCGATCCGCGTCCCCGTCGACATTGTAGTCAGCCACTGCAACACTCAGATCAAGCGTTGGGCTTTGACCCGCCATGTGTCGTCCGGCCTCGATCCAGTGTGGCAGCTTCTCGTAGTTGGATGACAGATCGCGTCGAAGATCATAGGTTCTCGCACCATTCATTGTCCAAATAGCTTCGGCATAAGCGGCGGCGAGGGTTGGTTTGGCCTCGATGGCCCTGGCGTGGTACGACAACGTCTCTTTATAGCTGTCGATGCTGGCCTCCGACCATGTGATCATGCCCATCAAGACGCACTGTTCGGCAGTCAGCTCGTCTTCAGGTAAAGCAGAGAGCTTTGCGGTCAGCGACTGGATCAAGATCCCGCTAACGGCATCCAACAGCTTTTCTACAACCTCGTCTTGCCAATCAAAGATAGCTTCGACCGAACCGTCGAACTTCTGAGTCCAGATTTCAGAACCAGAAGAGTCATTTAAGCGTGCTTCCAGACGCAATCGGTCGCCGTGTCCACGCAGCACGCCGCGAAGTGCATATCCCTCTGATGCTTCCGTGGAGGTTATTGCCGCGTTTAACCAGTTGATCGTCCGAAAATAAGAACCGAAATCTGAAGTGAGAGCTGCGGCCATTTCCTTGAGCTCAGCGCGTTGGTCGCTGCACGTGACAGGATGGATGGATAGCTTTGGCAAGCTCGTCTCTGTAAAAGAAGGCGAACTTTGCGGTGCACTCAGTTGTGGTCCATCGTGAATCCACACATCCAGGCTGCGTTGGATGTTCTTGAGCCTCTTCTTCCCAACTGCTTTGAAAGCGTCGCCAGATTGTGTTCAAGGTTCAGATGTACGGGTTCAGAAATTGCGATACCACCGGTTGGCGCAATGCTCTCAAGCCGTGCGGCAATGTTCACACCGTCACCCAGGATGTCATCACCTTTTTCTGTGATGTCACCCACATGAACACCGATCCGCATGTTTATTAACGAGTATTCAGCCAACTGCTCTTGTAGCTGCATTGCTGCGGTTACAGCTTGCGCCGCGCTGTCAAATTGCACCAGCCAACCATCGCCCATGCTCTTCACGACACGACCTGATTGGCCGGCTATCGTTGGGGTGACGATGTCGCTTTCCAGGTGATCAAGCATTAGAATTGTGGCTTGCTCATCTTTGTGCATAAGCGCCGAATACCCAACGACATCCGCGGCTAGAATTGCCGCCAACCTTCGTTGCAACTGTTGTCCCTTGTTCGACATGCGTTCGACGATAGATGATGCGGCCCTCTACTCCAACTGCCTGAATGCGAGGTTCGCTCGGGGCTCTTTACTGATGCTCTCCGCCCTTGGCATCAGCGTCAGTTCGCGGTCCAATGCGGGGATAACCATCACTTGTAGATTGCCGCATAGCGAGGTGCGAAGAACTTGACGAAGGCTCTGACCTCGGGCCGGCGATAAGCTTCCGGCGAAATGAGCATCAGGTGCGGCACCGCAAGTTCGGGGATTTCGTCGAAGCACCGGATAAAGGAGTCGTCTGTTTCAACCAGTTTCACATTGCTGATCCCAAGGCCTTGGCCTGATCTGATCGCTGCATGCATCAGCTCGAGTTCAGTGAAAGACATAGAGATCTGGTCCGGTGCCACATGATTGGTCAACCATTCGTGGAATACATTCGGAACATCGTCCCGCTGAAAGGTAACAAACCGATGCCCGGCCAGATCATCGGTTGACTCCGGCAAGCCAAATTTGTCCGCGTAATTTCTGCTGCCGAACAAAGACCAGCGGGCCGTGCTGATCTTACGACAGATCAGGTCAGGATCGGGATCGGTTCGAGCCAGGCGCAACGCGATATCAGCCTCACCGGCCATCAGGTCCAGCGCCCGAACGCTGGACAAGAACTCGAATGCGACATCCTGATTGTCGGCAGAGAACTCGTTTACGATCTCAATCATGCGTGCAGAGAAGTTTGCTGAATAAGCTGTAATCCGGATGGGCTGTGTCGACGTCAATTCCTTCGCGCAATCGGCAAATTCGCGAACTGAAGCCTCGATTGCTTCGGCGAGAGGAACGAGGCGAAGGGCTTCTGGGGTTGGTTTGAACCCGTGCGTACCGCGCTCAAAAAGCGTTAAGCCTGTTTCTCTTTCGAGAACATCAATGCGTCGGGCAACCGTTGGTTGGGAGACCTTTAGCTTTCTAGAGGCCGCAAGCGTCGACCCTTCTCTGAAGACGGAGAGGAACACACGAATATCCGACCAATTTCGGAACCCATTCTTCATTTTTGTAGAACAGCACAATCTTGTGCCGGATACCAGAAAAACAGGTGAACAGTTACCTTTGTTGCGACAGCGCAAGTAACTCGGAAAGGAACATGAGATGGCTTCCCATACAATGTCACCCAGCATCTGGACCGTATTTGGTGGACTGTTCGGTTGGACCAAAAGAGCCTGCCCCGAAACCCGTAAGCCGCAGCCTACAGCCAACGATCTTCACGCGGAACGCGACTATATTAATGACGTGATCTGGAGTAATCCCGCTGCGTTTTCGAGTGAACTGGACGTGCAGAACATGATGAGTCTGTATCCAGGAAGGTTCTGACGACACTTGGTGACAATCGGCCAAATAAGGCAACGAGATCACATCCAAGGCAGTTGCGAGCTGTAAGTGACAGCTACGTAACCGCGTAGTGGCCTTCTCAGCTATGCGTCGTCGGCTATGATTGCATCGACTTCGATCTCGACCAACCATTCAGGGTTCACAAACCGATTGATCGCCATAATTGTGTCGACGGGTCGTGCATCGACGCAATACTTCTTCCTTGCCTCGATGGCTTCTTTCCAATTGTCGATATCTGTCAGTATGACTCGCGTCCGAACAATGTCTTGAATTCCGGAACCTGCCTGTTCGAGAGCCGCCTTGATGATTTCAAAGCACTGGGTTGTTTGGGCAAATACATCTCCGACCCCTACGGTCTTGCCTTCAGCATCGACAGGTGCGGTGCCGCCAACAGATATGTGGGGACCAACCCGAACTGCTCGGCTGAACCCAACGATTTCTTCCATCGGATTTCCATTTGAAACTAGCTGACGCATGGCATGAACCTCCTGTTTGTCCCAAGTATACCCATTTTGGCACGGCTTGTTCTTGGTTCAGGTGATGCTAGGGTTTTTTGGTAGAAAATACTGAGCATTAATGGAGGGTGGTTGGGATGGCTGATCCGTTTCAAGATGTAGATGCTGCGGGTGCGGAGTTCATTTCCGCATTTGCCGACTCGATGGACGCGCGTCAGGCCGATCCCACAATGGAAAAGATCGTTTAAAACTATCTGACCAAACTTGAGTTTGCCAAAGATAGCCTGACGGTTGAAGTCGGGTGCGGTGCGGGAGCTGTCACGCGCCGCATTGCGGAGAAGGCCAAACCCGCGCGGGTCATTGGTTTCGAGCCGTCTGTAGGCTTGTGACCGAAGCAAGAGCGCGGGTTGGGGGCCACGACAATGTGGAGTTTGAGGTCGCTGGTGGAGCGTCGCTGCCCCTGGATGATGGCTCAGTTGATAACGTGATAATGCACACAGTGCTTACCCATGTTGCAGACCCGGAACCTCTTTTGACCGAAGCAGGGCGCGTTCTTGTCCCCCTCCTGGCGACGATCCGTTGCCCGTTTCAGGGCCGCTTCGGTCGGACGATAGCGCGACGAGTTCCCTTTGTTGGTCCCGCGCTCAATGGTCATGTAGCCCGCCGCCTCGACCTTGTTCAGCGCCCGCTTGACCGACTTGGCGTGCTTGCCGATGGCCGCGCCGATGGTCTCAAAAGATGGGCGGCTCTCGCCGGTCTCGTGGTCCGCATGGGCCAACGCCAAGTAGAGGGCGACGCGCAGGGCGTTGTCGTCCAACTCGTGGTCGGTGACCATCTCGAGCAGGAATTGCAGCTTGATCTTGCAGAAGGGCAGAAGCTCAGACATCGGCCCCTCCCGCGATTGCGATCACGGGCGCAATCTGGTATCCAGTCTGAGCAATCTTTTCGATTTGGCCGTTGACGTGGGTGCCAGCCCAGTCAGCGGCCTTTCGGTTTCTGAGGAGGCTGAACTCACCAAAAACCGCCTCAAAAGCCGCATAATCCGGACCGACCCTCAACAAGGGTCATAGCTAAACGGGCTAAGTATCTGGAATTATTGGTCGGAGTGAGAGGATTCGAACCTCCGGCCCCTGCCTCCCGAAGACAGTGCTCTACCAGACTGAGCTACACTCCGACCGTGGCGGGTGATCTATACGCGGCTTTGCCGATGCGCAAGAGGATTTTGAGAAGCGATCATCCTAATCTTCCGTCTTTGGATCGGTAACGGACGGGCTAAACAGGTCACGAGACTCTCATGGCAGCGGATCCGTTTTGTACAGACGGATCTTGGTGCCTCCGTGGTCCACGACCGGACCGGGCGCCAGCAAAGGCAGGCGGGTCGCCCGAGCCAAAGCCGGAGCGCTGGTCACAATCCCAACACGCCATCCTCGAAACCGGCTCATCAAAGATTTACCCAAGGCTCCGTAGACAGAGCGCAGACGCTTTTCATCTCCAATTCGCGCCCCGTAGGGAGGGTTCACAATGACCAGCCCGGCGGGTCCCGCAGGGGGTTTGATGTCACTGACGGAAAGCTGTTGAAAACGCGTGTTGGCGTTAACCTGCGCTCTATGGGCGTTGGCTGTTGCGGCTTCGATAGCTCCGGCGTTGCGGTCAGAGCCACAGAAGGTGAGAAAACACTCAGCGACCTCTGACTCGCTGCGCATGTCTTGCCAGCGGTCAGGGTCGAAGCCCGCAAGGTTTTCAAACGCAAAACTGCGGGACCGACCAGGGCGCAGCCCCAGGGCAATCTCGGCGGCTTCGATCACGAAAGTACCCGAACCGCACATCGGGTCCAACACCGGTTCATTGCCGCTAAATCCGCAGTCACGCAGAAACATGGCTGCCATCGTTTCGCGAATTGGCGCTTTGGCAATTGCTTCTTTATGACCACGCTTGTGCAAAAGCTCTCCAGAACTGTCGACGGAAAATGTACAGATGTCCTTTTCGATTCTCAGCAAGATCCTGACATCGGCGTCGGAAGATATCGGAGCGCCCAGAGTTTCGGATATCGCTTGTTCAACTCTCTGCCGTGCGGCACCGGCATGATATATTCTGGATTTGCGGCTGGTGGCCTCGACTTTGACCGGAACACCGGAGCGCAGGAACTCGCCCCACGGGAATTTGCGCGCACGTTTGTCCAATTGGGCTAAATGCACGGCAGGAAAACTGCCCAGACGAACCAGAACCTTGTTTGCACCGCGTAAGGTCAGGTTGGCGCGCCAGACCTCGGACCACGAACCACGGCAAATGACACCCCCTGGAATCGTCTTGACCTGAGCGAACCCGTTGGACTGCGCCTCGGCACAGAGGGGGGCTTCAAGGCCCGGGGTGGCAATCAGAAAGATTTCGAAGTCTGTGTCTTTTTTCATTCCGGTTGCTTACACTGGAAGTTCAGCGGGCGCGACACGCAATTTTGACCCGAATTTTTGGCCATCTTGAGGGAAAACTCCAAGATTTTGCAGTTTGATCTTAACTTTCGGCGGTAACAGGTTTGCGTTTGCGGGCATCCGCGCGTAAAGGGTCCGTGATCAGAAATACGCCTGCGGAATTTGGACCCGTTTCGACGCTTTTGCGATGGGCACCGGAAAAAACCGCGTTATTGCATGACCCCTAAAGGGTGTCGGCAGGGCTGGCGCAGGAAAGAGGCTTGGAAGAACGTAGCGGTATGCAAACTTTCAAACTTAAAAAAGGGTTGGACCTGCCAGTGGAAGGCGCTCCCGACCAAACCATTCATCCGGGTCCGGAATACTCGACCGTTGGTGTTCTGGGTGGGGACTACATTGGCCTGAAGCCAAAGATGCTGGTGCAGGAAGGTGATAGTGTCGAGCGGGGTACGCCGCTCTTTTGTCACAAAGATGCGCCTGACGCGATGATGGTCGCACCGGTGACTGGCAAGATTGTTGCCATCAACCGGGGTGCCCGCAGGGTGTTGCAGAGCGTCGTCATCGAAGTGTCCGACACCAATGACACGGGCTTGGATTTTTCGAGCGTGGGCGATGCGCATAGCGCCGAAGGCGTGACTGCAAAACTGTGCACCGCGGGTCTATGGACTTCATTCCGCACGCGGCCTTATTCGAAAATGCCGGAACCCGGTGCCAAACCGAACGCGATTTTCGTGACAGCCATGGACAGTGACCCATTGGCGGCTGATGCCGCCACGATCATTGCCGAGGCACCCGAGGCCTTTGCCGCTGGGTTGGTAGCAATCAGCAAGCTGACAGAGGGCAAAACCTATCTTTGCCAGAAACAAGGCGACACGATCCCCGGCGCGGATGTTGCCGGTGTCGAGGCCGTGGCGTTTTCCGGTCCACATCCATCGGGCCTGGCAGGAACGCATATTCACTTCCTCGAACCGATTGCGGGGGAAAAGCAAGTCTGGACTATCGGTTATCAGGACACCATCGCGATTGGCCGCCTGATGCAGACCGGGCGTCTGGATCCGAGTGTTGTGATCGCCTTGACCGGGCCCGGTGCGCGTCAGCCGCGTTTGATCCGCACCGTGATGGGCGCGTCCACGGACGACTTGACACGAGGTGAGGTAAGTGTGGACGGAACGCCCCGCATTATCTCGGGTTCGATCCTGTCGGGTCAACATGCCGACGGACCGACCGCATATCTGGGCCGGTTTGCCCGTCAAATCTGTATCATCCGAGAGGATCACGATCAGATTCCGATGGGTTGGATCCGGCCAATGCCTTCCAAGTATTCCGTCCAGCCAGTATTGGGCTCGGCCTTTTCCAGAAAACTCTATGCTTTTACGTCCAACCTGAACGGTGGCCGCCGTGCAATGGTGCCAACAGGCGTGTTCGAAGAGTTGATGCCGCAGGATTACCTGCCCACACAATTGCTTCGGGCCTTGCTGGTGATGGATACGGATACGGCTCAGGCACTGGGTGCGCTTGAACTGGACGAAGAGGATCTGGGCCTTGTGGGCTTTGCCTGTCCGGCGAAATACGAATACGGGCTGGCACTGCGCGACTGCCTGAACAAGATTGAAAAGGAGGGCTGATCCGAATGGGATTGCGTAACTTCTTTGACCGGATCGAGCCGAACTTTACCAAGGGCGGCAAGTACGAGAAGCTTTTTCCGATCTACGAGATGGTGGAAAGCTTCATCTACACTCCGAAAACCGTAACCACCGTTGCTCCTCATGCGCGGTCTTATGTAGATATGAAGCGGATCATGACATATGTCGTGATTGCCACTATTCCTTGCATCCTGTGGGGAATGTGGAACACCGGTTATCAGGCAAATTCGGCCATTGCCGCGCTTGGCCCAGAGTCGGCAACCGGCTGGCGAATTGCAATTCTTCAGGTTTTTGGCATTTCGCTTAGTCCGGACAGCATCTTTGCCAATGTCATGCACGGGCTCATGTACTTCCTGCCGATCTATGTCGTCACGCTGGTGGCAGGCGGTATTTTTGAGGTCATTTTCGCAACGGTCCGCGGGCATGAGGTGAATGAAGGCTTTCTTGTCACTTCGATGCTTTACGCCCTGATCATGCCAGCAACTACGCCTCTGTGGCAGGTTGCCCTGGGAATTATTTTTGGTGTCGTGATCGGCAAAGAGGTTTTCGGTGGCACTGGTAAGAACTTCCTCAACCCTGCCTTGGTGGGGCGGGCGTTTTTGTATTTTGCCTATCCTGCGCAGATGTCGGGCGATGCCGTGTGGACCCCGGTCGACGGGTTTTCCGGTGCGACGGCTCTGGCTGTGTCGGCTGCCGAAGGCTATCAGGCGCTGGCCGCTGACGGTATCACCTGGTGGAGCGCGTTTTATGGCACCATCCAAGGCAGTATAGGGGAAACCTCGACGCTGGCCTGCATCATCGGTCTGGCCTTCCTGCTGATCACCAAGATCGCCAACTATCGGCTGATTGTGGGATGTCTGGCAGGCACAATTGCGTTCACCTGGCTGCTGAACCTGATCGGGTCCGAGACGAACCCGATGTTCGCTATGCCCTGGTACTGGCATGTCGTATTGGGTGGTTACGCCTTTGGTCTGGCTTTCATGGTGACCGAGCCGGTCTCGGCCAGCCACACCAATGCCGGTCGCTATGTCTATGGCGCCCTGATTGGTGTCATGGTTGTGTTAATACGTGTGATCAACCCAGCCTTTCCCGAAGGTATGATGCTGGCCATACTGTTCGGCAACGTCTTTGCACCGCTGATCGATTATTTTGTCGTTCAGGCCAACATCAAACGGAGGGCGCGTCGCCATGTCTGATACGCAATCCCCTGAACGCAAGGGCGCGATTGCCCGGTTTCTGGCGGCCTCACCAGATTCAGTTGGCAAAACGATCTTTATTGCTGTTGCGGTCTGTCTCGTTGCCTCGATGATCGTGTCGGCCGCCGCGGTCAGCCTGCGCCCGGTGCAGGAGGCCAACAAGCTGAAGGACAAGCAGGTCAATATCCTGCAGGTGGCGGGGGTGTATGAACCCGGCGTCAATGTCACCGAAGCATTTACCGCATTCGAGCCGCATGTGCTGGACCTGGCAACGGGCGATTTTGTGGACGATCAGTTCGAGCCGGCCACCTTTGACGATTTGGCCGCTGCCGGCGATCCGGACCTGAGCGTCGCGCTTGACGACGATCCCGCAGGCATTGGTCGCAAGGCAAAGTATCGGGTCATCTATCTGCTGCGCGACGACAGCGGAGCGTTGGACAAGGTGATCCTGCCGCTGCATGGCTATGGGTTGTGGTCTACGCTCTACGGCTTCATCGCGCTGGAAAAGAACGGCAACGACATTTTCGGCCTGCAATTCTATCAGCATGGTGAGACACCGGGTTTGGGTGCTGAGGTGGACAATCCGCGCTGGAAGACGTTGTGGAACGGCAAGAAGCTGCGCGACGACGCGGGAGTGTTGCAGATCACCGTCGCCAAGTCGCAGCCTGCGGCCGGGCCCGACTATTACATCGACGCCCTGGCAGGTGCGACCCTGACCACTGTCGGTGTCGACAACCTGGTGAGGTTCTGGATGGGCGATGCGGGTTACGCTCCGTTCCTGGCCAAGCTGCAAGCAGGAGAGATCTGATGTCTCAGACCAAGAAAGAGCTGTTGGTCGACCCCCTTGTCGACAACAACCCAATCACCCTGCAAGTGCTGGGCATCTGTTCGGCTCTGGCGGTGACTTCGTCGTTGCAGGTGGCCTTTGTGATGGCGCTGGCGGTGACCTTTGTGACCGCGTTTTCGTCGATGTTCATTTCGATTTTGCGAAACCAGATTCCTGGTTCGATCCGAATCATCGTGCAGATGGTGATCATCGCTTCGCTTGTGATTTTGGTGGATCAGATCCTCAAGGCGTATGCCTTTCAGATTTCCAAGACTTTGTCTGTGTTCGTCGGCCTGATCATCACCAACTGTATCGTTATGGGCCGAGCCGAGGCATTCGCTATGAAAAATCCGCCGGTAGCATCGTTCATCGACGGTTTGGGCAACGGCATGGGCTATGGCCTGATCCTGATGCTGGTGGGCATCATCCGCGAACTGTTTGGATCGGGCAGCCTGTTCGGGGTGACAATCCTGCAAACGGTCAACAATGGCGGGTGGTACGTGCCCAACGGCCTGTTGCTGCTGCCGCCGTCGGCGTTCTTTGTGATCGGCCTGCTAATCTGGGCTTTCCGCACGTGGAAGCCGAACCAGGTCGAAGAACGTGAATACAAAATCCAGCAGGTAGAGGCGCACTGATGGAAGGGCTTATCTCTCTGGCCGTGAAGGCCGTATTTATCGAAAACCTCGCGCTCAGCTTTTTCCTTGGCATGTGTACCTTCATCGCCGTGTCGAAAAAGATTTCGACTGCCATCGGGCTGGGAATATCAGTCATGGTGGTGCAGGCCATCACCGTGCCCGCCAACAACCTGTTGCTGTCCTTCCTGCTGAAACCGGGCGCATTGGCATGGGCCGGGTTCCCGGACGTGGATCTGACCTTTCTCGGGCTGATTTCCTACATCGGTGTGATTGCAGCGATGGTTCAGATCCTCGAGATGATCCTCGATAAGTATTTTCCACCCCTCTACAACGCGCTGGGGATCTTCCTGCCTTTGATCACTGTGAACTGTGCCATTCTGGGTGGTTCGCTGTTCATGGTCGAACGCGACTATAATTTTGCCGAGGCGACCACCTATGGCATCTCATCCGGTTTCGGCTGGGCGCTGGCGATCACCGCGATGGCAGGCGTGCGCGAAAAGCTGAAATACTCGGATGTGCCGGACGGGCTTCAGGGGCTGGGCATCACCTTTATCACTGCCGGGCTGATGGCGATGGCCTTTATGTCCTTCTCGGGCGTGAAACTGTAAGGGGGGCGTGAGAATGGAAACCTTTTCGCTCGGCGTTGTCCTGTTCACCCTGATCGTTCTGGCGCTGGTGGCCATCATTATGGCTGCACGTTCCAAGCTGGTGTCGACCGGCAACGTCAACATCACCATCAACGGTGAAAAGACTATCTCGGTTCCGGCTGGTGGCAAACTGCTGCAAACATTGGCGGCCGAAAAACTGTTTGTTCCGTCAGCCTGCGGTGGTGGTGGTACCTGTGCCCAGTGCCGCGTGAAAGTGCATTCGGGTGGCGGTTCGATCCTGCCGACCGAAGAAAGCCATATCACAAAGCGCGAAGCCTCCTGTGGCGACCGTCTGTCCTGTCAGGTGGCGGTCAAGCAGGACATGGAAATCGAAGTTCCAGAAGAGGTCTTCGGCGTCAAGAAATGGGAATGCACCGTTCGCTCGAACGAGAATGTCGCGACCTTTATCAAGGCCCTTACCCTAGACCTGCCCGAAGGTGAGGACGTGAATTTCCGCGCCGGTGGCTACATCCAGATCGAAGCGCCTGCTCATCAGTTGAAATACACTGATTTCGACGTGCAGGAAGAATATCGCGAGGATTGGGATCGCTTCAATCTGTGGCAATACGAGTCGGTTGTGAACGAACCTATCGAGCGCGCCTATTCGATGGCCAACTATCCGGATGAAAAGGGCATGATCATGCTTAACGTCCGGGTTGCTTCACCGCCTCCGGGCTCAGAAGGAATTCCGGCGGGACAGATGTCGTCCTACATCTTTAACCTGAAGCCGGGCGACAAAGTCACAATCTCGGGTCCATTTGGCGAGTTTTTCGCACGTGAAACCAAGAAGGAAATGGTCTTCATCGGTGGTGGCGCCGGTATGGCACCGATGCGCAGCCACATCTTTGACCAGCTCAAACGCCTTGAGAACCGCGACCGCAAGATCAGTTTCTGGTACGGTGCGCGGTCCAAGAAAGAGATGTTCTTTGTCGAGGATTTCGACCAACTGGCGGAAGAGTTCGACAATTTTGAATGGCATGTCGCTCTGTCGGATGCCCAGCCCGAGGATGAGTGGAAAGGCTATACCGGCTTCATCCACAACGTTCTGTTCGACGAATACCTCAAGAACCACCCGGCACCCGAGGATTGTGAATACTACATGTGTGGGCCGCCAATCATGAACCAGTCGGTTATCAACATGCTGCTGGATCTGGGCGTGGATCGCGAAGACATCATGCTCGACGATTTTGGCGGGTAACTAAAGTAACCGGCGCTGAGTGCGCCGGTTTTTTCATTCCGGCGCCAGATCGACCTATTTTCCGTAATAGTCCCGATACCAGGCGACGAACTGTGCGATACCGTCCTTCAGGTCGGTCTGCGGGCGATAATTCGTCAGCCGCTGCAACAGCTGATTGTCAGCCCAGGTGGCATGAACATCGCCCATCTGCATTGGCATAAAGTTTTTGACCGCTTTCTGGCCAACAGCCTCTTCGATGGCTTCTATGAAATCCATCAGACGCACCTTGTCTCCGTTGCCAATGTTGACGATGCGGTACGGTGCAACGGGCGACAAGCTGTCACCATCTTCGATATCCGCGCGGCTGGTTGGGCGGACCGGCGGAACATCGATCAGCAACCTGATCCCACGCACAAGGTCTTCTACATGCGTGAAGTCGCGATACATGTCGCCATGATTGTAGATGTCGATTGGTCTGCCATCCAGTATCGCAGCGACGAATTTGAAATAGGCCAGATCGGGGCGCCCCCAAGTGCCGTAAACGGTAAAAAATCGAAACATGGTGGTCGGCAAATCCCACAGATGGGCATAGGAATGCCCCATCGCCTCATTTGCCTTTTTGGTGGCGGAGTAGATCGTCAGTTGGGTGTCGGCTTTTTCTGTTTCGATGAACGGCATGTCCTCGTTTGCACCGTAGATTGATGAGGTCGACGCCATCAAAAGGTGTTCCACTTTGTGCTGACGCGCGATTTCCATCACATTGAACGTGCCCACAACGTTCGACTCGATATAGCTGCGAGGATATTCAAGGCTGTGCCGCACGCCTGCCTGCGCGGCCAGATGGACGATGACATCGGGCTGAAACTCCTCAGCGACCTGCACAAGACGGTCAAAGTTTTCCAAACGGTCTTCAGTTGCCGTAAATCCCGGGGTTTGAAGCAGTATCTGATGTCGACGCTGTTTCAGGGTCACATCATAATAGTCGGTAATCCCGTCATAGCCATGTACCTGAAACCCTTCTGCCAGAAGCAATTTGGCCAGATGGAATCCGATGAACCCGGCAGAACCTGTAATCAAAACTCGTTTCATAAACCCTCAGAACTCACTGCAAATTCATCGCTGATCGAAAGGCGTTGATCCTATCATCAGATCAACTGCTTGCGAACATCCTGCGGGCCATATCGGACAATCTAAGGCTCGTGGTCAACACTTTGCCTACTCAAACAGTTGTTGATTGCGACCACTACGCAGGGCGGGTAGGGATCAAATGCCATGATGAAAGACTGGATCAGACGGCGGTTCCAATCCGCGGCGAAGGAAAGCACCAATGCGATGCCATGCGACGTGGCACCCGCGGAAAAGGTGACAGCTGTCGGTGATATTCACGGCCGTCTTGATTTGCTTCAGGCGGTTTTGCCACGACTCGACGATCAAAGCCCGCTGGTCTTTCTGGGCGATTACATCGATCGGGGGGCATACAGCGCGCAGGTACTGCGGCATTTGCATCACCTGAGTGAGGCGTCAGACGGGCGGGTGCAATGCCTGCTTGGCAATCACGAAGAGATGCTGCTGCAATTTGTAAACGACCCGGAACGATACGCCAGGCTTTGGTTTCATAACGGCGGAGCGGAAACTTTGGCATCTTTCGGTCTCGAATGTCCCGACGAGTTGGACGGTGGCAAGCATCTGCCTGAACTGGCAGAGCGTCTGCGGCACAAGATGGGCGACAGCTTGCTGGACTGGCTTGCAAATCTGCCGCTGACCTGGACCAGCGGCAACGTCACCTTTGTCCACGCGGCACTTGATCCGCGGCAATCCATTCAATCCCAGGATCGCCAGATCTGTCTTTGGGGTCATCCGATGTTTCCACGGCTTGCACGCAGCGACGCGCAATGGGTTGTTCACGGTCATACTATTGTAAGCCACCCCCAGATTAGAAACCGGGTTGTGTCGATCGATACAGGTGCCTTTGCCTCAGGCAGATTAACTGCCGCTGAAATAAACGGCGGCAGTGTCAGGTTTTTTTCAACCGGTTGAAACTATCCTACGATCATCTGCTTCATGCGAAGCGCTTCATACTCCAATTCCCTCAGACGGAAATGCACCACGTCACCGATAGTGATGACACCGCACAAATTGCCATCACGCAGAACCGGCATATGGCGGAAACGCCCTTCGGTCATGGTTTTCAGCACGTCATTCAGCGTATCCTCGGGCATACAGGCCTTTACATCCCTAGTCATCAGGTCTTCGACCGACTGTGGCAGGGTCTGTCCGGGCGTATCGGCCATGCGACGCACGATGTCGCGTTCCGACAAGATCCCTTGCAATGCCCCGTTCTGATCTGTCACCAGAACAGCGCCAATCCGCTTTTCCTTGAGCGTGTTCACCACCGAATGGATGGTATCATTAGGCCGCACCGAAAACACCGCATCCCCTTTACCCTCAAGCAGTTTGGCCACGGTCGTCTGCGAATGCGACAGGTTTGATTCCGCTGATTGGCTGTAGGTTGTCTTGTCAGCCTTGTCACCGCGCGACGGCGACTGGTAAGAGGTTGGAGCCATGGGCAATCTCCTTTTGGTTCTTGCAAAGTCTTTCCCTTTCACCTTAGCGCAGCTAAACGACCTGTATAGGGTACAATTGCACGAGTTGGCCAAACGCAGGTCAGCAAAGGGAGCTTAAGCCTTTGAATGAACTCTATCTTACGCCCCCCGTTGCCGCGCTGATCTTCTTTGCGGCTGTTGTGTGCGGTCACAACTTTCGTATGGCGTGGAAGCAACAGCAGCCCGGGTGGCGCAAACGCGCGTGGTTGTTTGGTATTCCGGCCGGAACTGGTCTTTTGCTGTTGGGTTTCCTTCCGCTGAAACTGTAATGCCAATTTGACTCTGGCAAGGACCGCTGTCATATGCCGGGCACAGAATGTCCCGGAGAACGCCCAATGCGTCTTTTGCCCATACTGGCCTTTTTCACCCTTCTTTCAGGCTGTCTTTTTGACAAGGAACCCGAAGTGGTCCGTCTGTCCGGTGAGACAATGGGCACGACCTACAATATCACCGCAATTGGCGAAGACCTTGACGAAGACGCACTGACTGCGGCCGTCAGTGATAAGTTGGCAGCTGTGAATGCCAAGATGTCCAATTGGGATCCGAACTCCGAGGTTTCCGTTTTTTCCGCGTCGTCCAGCACAGATCCAATGCCTGTTTCCGACGAATTTGCGCTGGTTCTTTCGGCGGCGAACGAAGTGCACGCGAAATCCGGTGGCATCTTCGACGTAACCCTCGGCCCTCTGATCGAGCTTTGGGGTTTTGGCCCACGCAAACCCGAGGACCCGGTGCCATCTGATGCTGATATCAACGCAGCGCTGAACGGTGTAGGTCAAGAACGCCTGCTAGCGCTCGATACCGATGCTGGTACGCTTGCCAAGTCAAACGCCAGTGTGGGCATTAACCTGTCCGCGATTGCAAAAGGCTATGGAATTGACGCTGTTGCGGAAACCTTGCAGGCCGCTGGCATCGAAAACTATCTGGTCGAAATTGGCGGCGATCTTGTGGCCAAAGGTAAGAATGACGAGGGCGAAGCGTGGCTCATTGGTATCGAGAAACCTGAAACGGGTTCGCAAACCATCCAACTGGTTGTTTCACTGGATGATCGGGGCATGGCCAGCTCGGGCGATTACAGGAATTTCTTTGAACAGGATGGAGTGCGCTATTCGCATATCATCGATCCGACAACAGGCCACCCGATCACGCATCGCACCACCTCGGTTACCGTGCTGGCCGAAAACGCGATGATGGCCGATGCCTGGGCAACAGCCATGCTGGCTTTGGGTCAGGAAAAGGGTCTTGCTTTGGCGGAGGAGCATAAACTTGCCGTGTATTTCATCTCGCGGGATGTGACAGGCGGCGAAGATGCCTATATCACTGCCCATAGTGCGGCGTTCAAAGACGCGCTGGGATTGAACTGACTGTTGGAGCTGAGATGAGTACCTTTATTCTGGCCTTCATTCTTCTCGCTCTCGTCATGGTGGGCATGTCATTGGGTGTCATGCTGATGGGAAAGACCATCAAAGGCAGCTGCGGTGGTCTAAACGCGATCTCGGGCGCTGACAAATGCGTTGTCTGCCAAAAAGACATCGACCCCGACAGCCCACTGCGCGACAAGCTGCAATGTAAACGCGCCAAGAAGATGCTGGAACAAATGGACCGTCAGGCCTGACGCAGGTTTTGCTTCGTTCTGCGGATAGAAGGGGCTAACTAGGCCCTCGTGACTTTTGGGGAAGGGCGTCAACTTGGCCAAGGCAAACAACATCCTGTTCATCATGTTCGACCAGCTGCGCTGGGATTATCTGAGCTGTTACGGCCATCCACATCTGCATACTCCAAATATCGATCGTCTGGCTGCCAAAGGCGTGCGCTTCAACCGCGCCTATATCCAATCACCGATCTGCGGCAGCTCTCGCATGTCCACCTACACAGGGCGCTATGTGCATTCTCACGGCGCGTCGTGGAACGGAATTCCGTTGAAAGTCGGCGAGATAACGATGGGTGATCACCTGCGGAAGGCGGGGATGGATTGCTGGCTGGTCGGCAAAACCCATATGCGTGCAGACGCCGAAGGGATGGCGCGGCTTGGTCTGGAACCTGACAGCTTGATAGGTGCGCGCGTCGCCGAATGTGGGTTTGACGTATATGAAAGGGATGACGGTATGCTGCCCGAAGGTCCGGATGGGTATTATGACCCGGACGGGGCAAAGGAATACAACAAGTTCCTGAAAGCAAAGGGGTATGAGAGTGACAATCCCTGGCATGACTTTGCCAATTCCGGACTGGATGCGGATGGCAACGTTCTGTCTGGCTGGTTTCTGAAGAATTCACCCGAAGCCGCGAATATTGCCGAGGAAGACAGCGAAACGCCCTATCTGACCGGGCGCGGGATCGAGTTCATGGAAACGCATGATGGCCCGTGGTGCTGCCATCTGAGCTTTATCAAGCCGCATTGGCCGTACATCGTACCGGACCCATACGCCTCGATGTATGGGCCGGAACATGTGTTGCCTGTGGTGCGATCCGAGGCGGAACGTCAGAATGCGCATCCCGTGCTCAAAGCCTTCATGGACACAAAGATCGGCCAGACCTTTTCGCGGCAGGATGTGCGTGAGGCGGTTATCCCAGCCTATATGGGGCTGATCAAGCAAGCCGATGACCAGATGGGCCGCCTGTTGGATTGGTTGGAGAGAGCCGGGCGGATGGAAAACACGATGATCGTGTTGACATCAGACCACGGTGATTTTCTGGGCGATCACTGGATGGGGGAGAAGACCTTTTTCCACGACGCCTCAACCAGAGTGCCGTTGATCATTTATGACCCGTCGCCCGAGGCGGACGCGACACGTGGCACAGTCAGCGATGCGCTTGTAGAATCCATCGACCTTGCACCGACCTTTGTCGATGCGGCTGGTGGGGAAGTGGCGACGCATATTCTGGAAGGTCACTCCCTGCTGCCCATCCTTTATGGGGAGGTGGACACGTTGCAACGCGATGTGGTGATCTGCGAATATGACTACTCGGCTTCGCCAATCGCAAATGTTTTGGACATGTCCGTCCGCGATGCGGTGATGTTCATGGTCGCAAGCAAGAAATGGAAACTGATCCATTGTGAAGGTGGGTACCGGCCAATCCTGTTCGATTTGGAGAATGACCCTGATGAGTTGAACGATCTGGGTGACAGCGCCGAACATGCCGGTGTAATCGCCGAAATGTACGAGCACCTGTTCGCCTGGACGCGGCGGGCGTCACAGCGCACGACCCGGTCCGAGCAGCAATTGATTGAAATGCGCACCAAAAGCCGGGGCAGGGGTGTTGTTCTGGGCGTTTATGATGAAAACGATGCACCACTGGATCTGACAGTCAAATACCGCAATCGCAAGGTGCGCCCTTTCCAAAGCTATCTGAAGGACTAACACCTCTGTGTTGGTTATAATTGTACATCATTGCAAAAGGCGGTTCACCCGTCGAAGTCCAAAGGATAGAAGGTGACCCAAGAGCAGCAAATGGAGTACATCAATGGCCACCCCCAAACCTGTAGTCCTGTGCATTCTTGATGGTTGGGGCCTGTCCGAGGACACAAAAGCCAACGCACCCTATCTGGCAAACACGCCGACGTTTGACGCGATCATGTCTGAGTGCCCGCATTCAACCCTGATCACCCACGGCCCCGATGTGGGTCTGCCTAGCGGGCAGATGGGCAACTCAGAGGTCGGGCACACCAATATCGGTGCAGGGCGTGTGGTCGCCATGGATCTGGGCCAGATCGACCTTTCCATTGAAGACGGGACATTCTTTGAAAACGAAGCTCTGCAAGCTTTCATCGCCAGTGTTAAGTCCGTTGGCGGTACTGCGCATCTGATGGGGTTGATCTCGGATGGAGGCGTGCATGGTCATCTGAACCATATCCTTGCCGCAGCCACTGCCATAACGGATGCCGGTGTCCCGGTTGCACTGCACGCAGTGACGGACGGGCGTGATGTCGCGCCAAGGTCAGCTCTGACTTACATCGCTGAGCTGGAAGAACGCCTGCCCGAAAACGTACGCATCGTCACCGTGAGCGGGCGGTACTTTGCCATGGATCGCGACAATCGCTGGGAGCGTGTCAGTGAAGCATATGGTGCAATGGTCAACGGGCAGGGCCGAACAGCCAGCAGCGCCCATGGCGCGGTTGATCACGCCTATAACCAGTCCGAATCTGACGAGTTTGTCACACCAACCGTATTGACGGGATATGACGGTATTCACGATGGCGACGGTTTCTTTTGCCTGAACTTCCGCGCTGACCGTGCACGTGAAATCCTGCGCGCCATCGGAGAGCCCGGATTTTCCGAGTTCGCGACAGGACCGCGCCCGAAGCTTTCAGCACTGCTGGGCATGGTCGAGTACTCTGACGGGCATAATGCTTACATGACCACGGTTTTTCCAAAGCGCGCGCTTGTAAATACGTTGGGCGAGTGGGTCGCCAAGCAAGGGCTCCGTCAGTTTCGACTGGCGGAAACCGAGAAGTACCCGCATGTTACGTTCTTTTTGAATGGCGGTAAGGAGACGCCCGAACGAGGTGAGGACCGCTTTATGCCGAGCTCGCCGAAAGTGGCAACCTACGATCTACAGCCCGAAATGTCATCCGCAGAGGTTACGGCGAAGTTTATCGAAGCCATCGAAGGCGGGTATGACCTGATTGTTACAAATTATGCCAACCCCGATATGGTTGGTCATACAGGTGATCTGAATGCCGCAATCAAAGCATGTGAAGCCGTCGATCATGGGTTGGCTCAAGTCATTACGGCTCTTGAAAAGGTCAAGGGGGCGATGATTATCACGGCCGATCACGGCAATTGCGAAGTCATGGTTGATCCTGTGACCGGTGGTCCGCATACGGCCCATACGCTTAATCCTGTTCCCATAGCGCTGGTTGGCGGGCCAGAAGGTGCTGTATTGCGCCAAGGACGTTTGTCCGATCTCGCCCCGACCCTGCTTGAACTGATGGGTTTGCCTAAACCCATGGAAATGACCGGGGAAAGCCTGCTGTCATGAAACCGGCTGCTCTGGCAGTGTGTCTGTTTTTGGCCTTGCCGGCGCTGGCCCAGCCAGACGCTTCCAAGGCTGCTTTGGATGCAGCGCAGATGCTCGAACAGGCGTCCATCGCGTTATCCGAAGCCGAAAGTGCCCGGGACCGGGTCAATGCTCTTACGGAGACGATCCATGCCTATGAGGCCGGGTTGGGTGCGATGCGGGTGGGATTGCGCCAAGCGGCTACGCGCGAGGCGCAACTGAGTGCCGACTTGCGGACGCGCGAAAAGGAAATCCGGCGATTGCTCGGTGTTCTGCAAACCATTGAAACGACTGAACCACCCGTTTTGATGTTACATCCCGCCGGCCCGTTGGGGGCTGCCCGCGCGGGTATTATGTTGTCCGAGGTCACCCCCGGCCTGAACGCCAGCGCGCAGGAACTGGCGCAGGACCTAAATGAAGTGCAGACATTGCGTGTCTTGCAGCAAAAGGCCTCGGAAACTTTGACAGAGGGTCTGACGGGCGTTCAGGCGGCCCGCACCCGTCTGAGCGAGGCAATCGCCGACCGCACGGATTTGCCCCGCCGTTTCGTGGAAGACCCGGTACGTACGGCCATTCTGATCTCGTCGACCGAAACACTGGATGGTTTTGCAAGTGGTCTGTCCGAGATCTCGGAGGGAGAGATCCTCGACAGCAATGCCAGCGTCTTGGACAGGAAAGGCCGGATATCAATGCCGGTACAGGGCATCTTGCTGCACAAGGCGGGTGAAACGGACGCCGCTGGTGTCACGCGCCCCGGCCTGATCGTGGGGACACGCCCGCGCGCCTTGGTCACATCGCCAACCGCTGCGACAATTCGCTATCGCGGGCCGCTGCTGGACCTGGGGAACCTGATAATACTTGAACCTCAATCGGGACTTTTGTTCGTATTTTCCGGTTTGCAGGAGGTCTATGGCCGGACCGGTCAGGTGATCCCAGAGGGCACACCAGTTGGTCTGATGCCCGGTGAAATGCCGGAAATCGGCGCAATTTTGTCAACAAGCAGTGATGGCACTGGAACTGACCGCTCAGAAACGCTCTATATAGAGGTAAGAGAAGACAATCGCCCCGTGGACCCGGAATCGTGGTTTCGGACCGACAAGGATGGATAAACGCGTATGAAGAAATTTGTGGTGGCCGGTCTGGCTGGAACTGTGGCAGGAATTCTTGCAACAACTCAGATCGCAGGACCCCTGCTGGCGCAGGAGGCCGAGAACAAGGCAAGCGTCTATGAACAGCTGGATTTGTTCGGCGACATTTTCGAACGTATTCGCGCCCAGTATGTCGAAGAGGTTGAGCCCGAAGAACTGATCGAGGCGGCCATTGACGGCATGTTGACATCGCTTGATCCGCATTCGAGTTATCTTTCTCCTGACGACGCCGAACAGATGCGCGTGCAGACCCGGGGTGAGTTTGGTGGGTTGGGTATCGAAGTCACGCAGGAAGAAGGCTTTGTCAAAGTCGTCTCACCTATTGACGATACCCCCGCCGACGCAGCCGGAATCGAAGCCGGGGATTTCATTACCCATGTGGACGGCGAAAGTATTCTGGGCCTGACGCTGGACAAAGCGGTTGACCTGATGCGCGGCCCGGTCGGATCCGAAATTATCATCACCGTCGTACGCGAGGGTGAGCCTGATCCCTTCGATGTCACTATTATCCGTGATACAATCAAGTTGACCGCTGTGCGCGCACGGACCGAAGGCACCAGTGTCGTGCTGCGTGTAACCACGTTCAACGACCAGACCTTCCCGAACCTGCAGGAAGGATTGCAGGAACAGATTGCCGAAGCGGGTGGCATCGACAAGGTGAACGGTTTTGTTCTGGACCTGCGCAACAACCCAGGCGGCCTGTTGACTCAGGCGATCAAAGTCTCGGATGCGTTCCTGAACGAAGGCGAAATTGTTTCCACGCGCGGCCGCGACCCGAATGAGGGTGAGCGGTTCAACGCCACCCCCGGGGATCTGGCTGAAGGCAAGCCAATTGTGGTGCTGATCAATGGCGGCTCGGCCTCGGCATCCGAGATTGTGGCCGGTGCATTGCAGGATCATCGCCGCGCTATCGTTGTGGGCACCAAGAGCTTTGGCAAAGGATCCGTGCAGACGGTCATGCCGCTGCGCGGCGACGGCGCTATGCGCCTGACCACATCGCGCTATTACACGCCATCAGGACGATCAATCCAGGCTCTTGGCGTCAGCCCGGACATCATTGTTGAACAGCCTCGCCCTGCACCTGCAGAAGAAGAGGAAGAGAGCAACGGGCGTACCCGGTCCGAAGCTGACTTGCGCGGCAGTCTGAACAATGACAGCCTGAGCGAGGATGAAATCCGCCAGATCGAGGAAGATCGTGCAAGGGCCGAAGCAACCGCTGAGCTGAGGAAAGAGGATTATCAACTGGCATATGCCATAGACATCCTCAAAGGCTTGTCAGCGTTCACCCCGCACGGGCCGTCCCAATAACCAAACCAATGGGTCGCGTACCACGCGGCCCTTTTCTTTCTGTCTCGCGAGATTTCATTTCATCATCCAGCAGCGCAATCCGAAGGCGTCGCGCAGAGAGCGCATAACCGAATGGATGATCCGATTTCGCAAGCGTTTCAGCCGTCTCCGCGGCTTACCCGTCGGAAAGCGCGTTTCAGCATATCCAACTCCGCGCGCAAAAGGTCCACTTCCGCCCTGAGATCATCGGCGGCGGGCTCTCCTGCTATTATGGAGAAACTCCCAAGTTTATCGACACTGCCTGCGTCGACTATGACGAAGCTGTGCACGCCTTCGGACAGGGCTGTGACGGGTACCGGAACATACAGATTCCATCCGTTGTCTGTAGGTGAAAGCTCAACACCCTCCAGAGCTTTGCCCAGATATCGAACCTCCAACTCTGGTTGCCGTTCGGCCTCAACATGGCCGTGCCAAATACCGTTTTCGAACCGAATGAAAGTCAGGGATGGTTGTGTCATCTTTGATCGTCTCACAAGTCCGCGCGATGGAAGCGGCAAAACGTAAGGTCTCGCACACTCATACGGTTCATCTGCGGTTTCTCAAAAATAAGATCCAGCCAGATCTTTTCGATCCGACGTTCATTCAGAGGCAGGTGAGCCAGGTCGAAATCAACTGCGTTCACGGTGTCAGAAGGGTCTAGCTGCCGCAAAACCTGCTCCATGTTGGGCCCGTGCTGAACATTGAGACGTGCAAACACGCCAGACGGTTTCTCGCAGTCAATCAGGGTTTCCAACCGGATCAGATGCTCGCGTGTCAGGTCGCGGGCAACCTCACGCGGCAAATCGATAGATACCGACAGGAACGACCCCTCGAAGCCAAAAACCTCGACCTCCAGACTGAACGGGGCCAGATCACTTGCCCCCCGGTTGCGGATTTGCCGCACAGCGATTTCGGTCAATGGGCAGTCGTGAAATAAGCTGACCTGATCGTCCATTACCGTTTTACGGGGAACAGAGGCCATGCCGGATTGCAACAACGGCGCGCGCCACAGGTCGGGTCGCCAGCTCCAGTCGGTGCCGACAGGCCGGTGAAACTGAGTTGATCCTATTTTCGGGCGGAGCAAGCGCGCATCCGCCAGTTGGATCAGGCGATCCAGTTGTCCACGCAGACTGCGCGCCTGATCGCGTTTCACCCGCAACTCGGCCTGCGCCGAATCTGGCGCCTGCCGCACGGCCCGGCGCCAGCGGCCGAGCGTCCGGCGATGAATATAGCGATCCAGAATCTTGCGCATGGTCTCTTCGTCCGACAATGTCCTTCTTTAGTCAAAGAAATGAGTAGGAATAAACCCGCAATCACAAAAACACTACTTGAGCGCTACGTTTTCCGGTTGGTGGCTAAGCGTAAAAAAGATAGGTGCCGGATTTGGAGCCTGACCCCGTCAATTCTTGCAATACGTCGGGTCAATGCTTACCGTCTGTTTCCTAAAAATGGGTTACCCCTGAACAGCCAAACATCAGTTCAGCTATCGATAAGGCCAGGCTATGGAGCCCACATTATTTTCTTTTATTTGGAAGCATTCAAAAAAACAGCAACTTGTCCTGCTGCTGTTAACGGTCCTGTCTTTCCCGTTTCTATATGCGTCGCTGGAGCTGCCTAAGCAAATCATCAACGATGCCATCGGTGCGCCAGGCGATACGGTGACAATCTTGGGCATCACAGTGTCTCAGGTTCAGTATCTGATGATATTATGCTTTGCATTTCTGGCTACTGTGGTTGCCAGTGGGTTGATGAAGATGCGCATCAATACGATGAAAGGCATCTTGTCCGAACGCATGCTGCGCCGTCTGCGCTATACCCTGATTCAACGCACGATGCGGTTCCCAAAGTCCTATTTCGCGACCACCAGCCAAGGAGAGCTGGTCTCGATGATCACATCCGAGGCCGAGCCGATGGGCGGCCTTATGGGGGATGCGGTCGCGCAACCGGTGTTTCAGTTTGGCCAGATGATGACAATCGTCACCTTTCTGTTCATGCAAAGCATCTGGTTCGGTCTGGCAAGCGTCGCGCTGATTCCGCTCCAAGCCTGGTTAATTCCGAAGCTGCAACGCCAGATCAACTTGCTGAACAAGGATCGTATTCAGGAGGTTCGGCGTCTGAGCTCGGAAATCGGGGAAAGCGCGGCGGGCATCAGTGACCTGCGCACGAATGGCGGCTGGCGCTATCGTCTGGCCCAGTTCAGTCACAGGCTGGGGACCTTGTTCGAGATCCGGTTCAAGATCTACAACAAGAAATTCTTTATGAAGTTCCTGAACAATTTGATCACTCAGATGACGCCATTCCTGTTTTATTCGGTGGGCGGATACCTGGCGATCACGGGCGAGGTGACAGTAGGTGCACTGGTTGCCGCGTTGGGCGCGTACAAAGACCTAAGCGGGCCCTGGAAAGACCTTCTGACCTACTACAACCAGGTACAGGACATGTCCCTGCGGTGGGAGGTGGTCACCGAAAGATTTGCCCCGGACAACATGATCCCCGAAGAGCTGTTCATCGGAGAGCCGGAAACCATCCCACATCTGACCGGTGATATCGAATTGCGCAATGTGACCGTTCGCGATGGCGACGGCAAAACCATTCTGGAAGACATTGATCTGACCATCCCGCAGGGCGCGCGTGTGGCAATTCAATCCACCCATGCGTCGGAACGTAGTGCGTTGGGCCAGTTGCTGACCCGCGAGGTGCTACCTGTTCAGGGGGATGTGGTCATAGCTGGCCACAAGCTGGACGAATTGCACCAATCAGTTATCGCGGCCCGGATCGGGTATGCCTATTCACGCCCCTATCTGTTTGATGGGACTTTGGGCGATAACCTCATGATGCCGTTGCGCACACATCCGCAGCACGAGGCAGATGCCATAAGAACCCCGTCCCGTCGTCAGATCGAGTCTGTTCGGGCGGGTAACCCACCGGATTCGCTGGAAGATGAGTGGATCGATCCGGGGCTTGCCGGTCTGGACGATATTGATGGAATACGTGACTGGTGGTTCCAGCTGGTGGAAGCTATGGGGATAGACGAGTTCATGTTCCGGCGCACTCTGCGCTCCCAGTTTGATCCAGAAATACACCCTGTACTGGCACAGGAAATAGTCAGGCTGAGAGAAACCATTGCAGAACGGCTGAAAGAAAAAGGATTGGATCGGTATGTCTATAGGTTCGATCCAAACCAGTTTAACCCGGCCGTCCCGCTTGGGGGCAACCTGTTGTTCGCGGCACCGTCGCGAGACATATCTCCAGACATTCTGGCCGGAGACGCGCGGTTCGTGCAATTGCTCAGCACCCATGATCTGGCAGATGACGCGATCAGCATATCGAATGCTGTCATGGATACTCTTGGCAAGACATTTGGGCGGGACGGGGCCGACCATCCTCTGTTTCTGCGGCTTGGCATGTCAAAGGACATGTATCATCGGCTGCTCGACATCCAGGACCGGCGCAAAGCCAAAGGGAATGCCGCGCTGAGCGATCAGGAGCGCGCCTTGCTATTGACAGTGCCTTTCCTTCTGACCGCAGAACAGATCGGCCCGGATTTCCCAGAGGAATACAAGGAAAAAATCCTAGCTATCCGCAAGACCCAGGCTGAACGGTTGCGTGGTGCCATGGACGGTTTGTTCATGTCTGTGGCGCCTGACATCTATGTGCCGCGCTTGACCGTGATGGAGAACGCGATCTATGGCCGGATATCGTTGATGGCGGGTGCCCATGCCGAAGATATCGAAGACATCGTTGCAGAGGCCATGAACGAAGCCGGTCTGCGCCGTCGGGCAGCGGCCATTATTTATGACCTTCCGTCCGGGCTGGGCGGCAACAACCTTCCAACTGTGTTTCAGGAGCGTGCCGCTTTTTCGCGCGCAGGCATCAAACGCCCCGACATCCTGATCCTGGACAAAGCCCTAGCCAGCCACGACTCGGAAAGCCGGTTGCGCACGCGCCTGAAACTGCGGGAACTGCTGCCCGATTCCATCATGATATTCATGGAGGATCATTTTGCACATCCCGAAGCCTATGACTTGTTTGTGGAAATCAAGGATGGACGGATCGACGGCGTCTCGCGAAGCAGACCAGCGCATGAGGACAGCACGTCGGACGATCTGAGCCGGAAACTCGAGATCCTGTCAGCAACGCAGTTGTTTTCAGGCCTGGATGGCAGAAACCAGAGGCTGCTGGCGTTTTCGGCGCAATGGTACGAAGCCAGCGCCGGGCAAGTCATCTTTTCCCGCGGTCAGGCGCCGGATGCGGCCTATTTGTGCATTTCAGGACAGGCCAAACTGGATTGGTCCAACGAGGATGAAACGAAACGTACAATCTCGATCATAGAACCCGGTCGGCTTATCGGAGACCTGTCTATTATTACAGGGGAACTTAGGCAGCTGGATCTGGTCGCGACGGAAGATAGCAGCTTTTTGCGTATTGGCGCGGAAGAGCTGCGTGCCGTTGTTGAAAGCGATTCTTCGGTCGCTATGCAGTTGCTACAGACGGTTGCAGGGTATCTGACGACGCTTTCGAACAGAATCAGCGTGGCCCAGAACGCCGAAGACATGTTTCCACCCGTGACAGATGAAACGGTGCAGGAAGGTATTGGTAAGGATGCCTAGTGCGTATTCAGCTCATGCGCGTTTGATCGAAACAGCCCGCGCCAAACCCGAACTCTGGCGTCTATTGCTGGGGCTGGCATTGATCGCCGTGTTGGTCAGCGTTTTGAACCTGGTGTTTTTTACCGTGGTCGCGGGGTTGGGCTCAGCGAAGTGGGCTCAGGAACTTTTGCAAGGCAGCACACCTTTGGCGCTGCTTTTGTTGCTGGCCAGTTTCGGGTTTATCATTCTTGGCGTGGCAGTGGCCGCACGTCAGCTGCAGCACCGATCCTTAGGATCAATTTTCGGCCAGCGGGGTCTGGTTGCGGCCCAATTTCTGAAAGTGCTGAAAGCCCTACTCATCTTGGGCGCTGTCGGTGTCTTGCTACCGCCCTACGGTTTGGGGGGATCTCTGTCAAAGAATCTGCCATTTTTAACATGGCTCTTGTTGCTTCCGGTCTCGGTATTGGTCGTCCTGATTCAGACCAGCGCCGAAGAAGTTCTGTTTCGAGGGTACATTCAGCAAGCCCTTGCCGCCAGGTTTCAGTCGCCGGTCATTTGGATGGGGATACCGTCTGTTTTGTTTGCCGCTGGCCATTACACACCGGAGATGGCAGGAGAGAATGCAATTCTGTTTGTGCTGTGGGCATTTGTTTTTGGGATGCTTGCATCCGATCTCACAGCGCGATCAGGCACATTGGGGCCAGCTATCGCCTTGCATTTCTTCAATAACATCATCGCATTATTGTTCATTTCTTTGCCAGATAACTTGAGTGGGCTGGCGCTTTTCTCGCTTCCCTTCGATGCATCTGACGCCGAACAGCTTCGTCCCTGGCTGTTGGTGGATTTGGCTGTGATGTTCGTATGCTGGCTGGCAGCGCGGCTTGCGCTCAGGCGTTGATTGCAATTCTTCCCGTGGCGTCTTATTTGACGTCAACACCGCACAAGCCAAGGTTCCGACATGAACTGGATCACAAACTACGTCCGCCCCCGGATCAACTCGATCTTCTCTCGCCGCGAAGTGCCCGAAAACCTCTGGCAGAAATGTGACGAGTGCGGAACGATGCTGTTTCATCGTGAACTTGCGGAAAACCAGAACGTCTGTACCCAATGTGACCATCACATGGCGATTACCCCACGCGAGCGATTCAATCACCTGTTCGACGGCGGTATTTTCACTGAGGTTGCAGTGCCAGCACCCAAAGACGATCCCTTGCATTTCCGCGACCAGAAGAAATATCCCGAGCGTATGCGAGCGGCGCAGAAAAAGACCGGCGAAAAAGAGGCGATGCTGGTTGCCAAAGGCGAAATCGGGCGCACGCCTATCGTTGCAGCAGCGCAAGACTTCTCCTTCATGGGCGGATCAATGGGCATGTATGTGGGCAACGCAATCATCGCGGCCGCTCAAGAAGCGGTTAAGCTAAAGCGCCCACTGATCCTGTTCTCGGCAGCTGGTGGTGCGCGGATGCAGGAAGGCATTCTCAGCCTGATGCAAATGCCGCGCACAACTGTAGCCGTCGAAATGCTGAAAGAAGCGAATTTGCCCTATATCGTTGTGCTGACCCATCCCACCACCGGTGGTGTGACGGCGTCATATGCGATGTTGGGCGATGTCCACATCTCGGAACCGAACGCGTTGATCTGCTTTGCCGGTCCCCGAGTTATCGAGCAGACGATTCGCGAAAAGCTGCCCGACGGCTTCCAGCGCGCCGAGTACCTGCTGGATCACGGGATGCTGGACCGTGTCACCAAACGCACCGAGATGCGTGACGAACTGATCACCATCACCCGGATGCTGATGAACCAACCACCGGCGATCAAAGGTGATCTGCCAGCACCGGCACCGGATGAAACGGCCAAGGTCGCTCAGGCCGAAGAGACCGAGAAAAAATGAACACCAAGACATCTGACGCCATCCTCGACCGGATGATGGCGCTGCACCCCAAGATCATTGATTTGACCTTGGATCGCGTCTGGCGATTGCTGGCCGCTTTGGACAATCCGCAGCTCAAGCTGCCTCCGGTTATCCATATTGCCGGAACCAACGGTAAAGGCTCGACCCAGGCCATGATCCGGGCGGGCTTGGAAGGGGCAGGGCGTTCCGTTCATGCCTACACTTCGCCCCATCTGGCGCGATTTCACGAACGTATCCGGTTGGCGGGCGAACTGATTTCGGAACCCGGCCTGACCGCGGTTCTGGATGAGTGCTACGCGGCGAATGGCGGCGAAAACATCACGTATTTCGAGATCACAACCTGCGCTGCCTTGCTGGCCTTCTCTCGCTGCAAAGCGGATTACACTCTGCTCGAGGTCGGTTTGGGCGGACGGCTGGATGCAACAAATGTGATTGATGAACCGGCGGTGACAGTCATTACGCCTGTTTCAATCGATCATGAACAGTATCTGGGCGACACCCTGGGAAAGATTGCCGCCGAAAAGGCGGGCATTATCAAACCCGGTGTGCCATGCATCGTCGGCCCGCAGGAAGACGAGGCACTGGAGGTGATCGAGTACACAGCCGCCCGGTTGGGCGCACCGCTACTTGTACATGGCCAGCATTGGCACGTTCATGAAGAAAACGGGCGCTTGATCTATCAGGACGAAACCGGGTTGCGTGATCTGCCGCTCCCCAACCTGCTGGGTGCACATCAGTTCCAGAATGCCGGTGCTGCCTTGGCGGTTCTGCGTCATCTTTCAATGGGTGACACTGCCTACGAGGCTGCCGTGTCCAATGCCAATTGGCCCGCGCGTATGCAACGTCTCAAAACCGGCCCGCTGACCGAGCAAGCCCCCCAGGTCGAACTGTGGCTGGATGGAGGGCATAACGCGGCCGCAGGCATCGCGCTTGCCGATGTGCTGGCAAAGATGCCGCAACGCCCTACGCACATAATCTGCGGTATGCTCAACACGAAAGACGTGACTGGGTACCTCGCGCCACTGTCAAGACAGGTTGCAAGCCTGACCGCCGTCTCCATACCGGGCGAGGCGGCCACGCTCAGCGCCGAAGAAACCGCCGCCGCTGCCACCAAAGTTGGCCTGCCTTCTTCAGTCGCTGCAAGTGTTTCGGAAGCGTTGAAGACAATCACGGACAAAGACCCACAGGCGCGTGTCCTGATCTGCGGCTCCCTTTATCTTGCCGGAAACATCCTGCGCGAAAACGGTTAAGCTTCATCTTTTCGCAAATACTCCGGGGGAGGCGCGCGCAGCGCGACGGGGGCAGAGCCCCTACTTCCCCCAGTTCTGGTCCTGCATTTCCCGCAGGCGCGATGCAGTACGCTCAAACTCAAAGGTGCCTTCTCCTTCGACATACAACATCTCGGGTTCCGCCGCAGCCGAGCAGATCAACCGAACTTTTGCCTCGTAGAGCGCATCTATCAGGATGACAAAGCGCTTGGCTTCATTGAAGTTATTTCTCGACAAACGGGGGATATCCTCAAGCACCAACACTTTAATTGCTTCTGCAATAGCCAGATAGTCCGCCGGTCCCAGCATCCGGCCACACAGGTCATAAAACGAAGCCCGTGCAACCCCGTTGCGAAATGCGGGCAGTTCGACGGCGCGTCCTTTGACCTGCAATATCAACGGATCGGCAGGTCCGCCTGCAAGATTTTTCCAGACATCCCGTAATTTCTGCCGCGCTTCTGGTCCGATGGGTGCAAAATAGACCGGAGCCCCCTCTAATCTGTTCTGACGGTAATCCGTGGGCGATACCAGTTCCCATACCTGCAACTGGTCTTTGATATGGGCAATAAAAGGCAGGAACAATTGCCGGTTCAACCCATCCTTATACAGCGCGTCCGGATGCCTGTTCGACGTGGTCACGACAACAACGCCACCTTCATGCAGCAGGTCAAACAAACGGCCGACGATCATCGCATCCGTAATGTCAGTGATCTGCATCTCGTCGAAGGCCAGCAGGCGGACGGATTTCACCACCTCCTTTGCCACGGGTGCCAGAGCATCTTCGACGTTCTCTTTCCGGGCCTTGTGCATTCCGGCATGGATTTCCTGCATGAAGGCATGAAAGTGAACGCGCCGTGCGGGGACTTCACCCAGCGTGTCGACGAACATGTCCATCAGCATCGATTTTCCACGTCCGACGCCACCCCACAGGTATAGGCCTTTAGGCGGAGGCGGAGCCTTGCGGAAAAACCCTCGTTTAACCGGCTCGGCCAGTGCCGCACGGATGCGCTCAAACTGGGGCAACACGGCTTCTTGAGCGTCGTCACGCGTCAGAGTTCCATCCTCGACGCGGGCTTCGTAGTGCGAAATCAGATCCGTCATGACCCAGAGCCTTACCCATGACCCAGCCCGTTGAAAAGAAGCCTTTTCCCTGACGTATCAAATTTGATTATCCGTGACCGCAAATCTGTTGAATTGACGCAACCCGTAAATCCAGTACGGTCCGTCGGACCAAGCTACCCGAGGTCTCTATGCCGCAATCCACCCGCATGTTGAACCCGATCCTGATCGTTGGATGCATCATCATCACAGTCAGCTTTGCCGTGCGCGCGTCTTTCGGCGTGTTTCAGATTCCGATCGCCAGTGAATTTGGCTGGCTGCGCACGGATTTCTCATTGGCGATTGCAATCCAGAATCTGGCTTGGGGCATCGGTCAACCGATCTTTGCAGCTATCGCTGAGAAAGTAGGAGACCGAAAGGCCATTATCCTCGGCGCCTTGACCTATGCTGCTGGTCTGGTTCTGTCGGCTTGGTCCGTCACACCGCTCGAGCATCAGGTTTATGCGTGGCTGGTTGGGTTTGGCATTGCTGGCACCGGGTTCGGTGTGGTTTTGGCTGTGGTCGGTCGCGCGTCCTCTGATAAAAACCGGTCCATGTCGCTGGCCATCGTTACTGCTGCGGGCAGTTTCGGGCAGGTTCTGGGCGCGCCGACGGCTGAGTGGTTGCTGTCATTCTTGCCCTGGCAACAAGTCTTCGTCGTGTTTGCCGCTGCCATTCTTGCGCTTGTATTGACCTTGCCTTTCATGCGGGCGCCTCAACCAGCTTCAAAGGCAGAGTTGCAAGAAAGCATGGGAGAAATTCTGGGGAAGGCGTTCCGAGATCCTTCTTATGCTTTGATATTTATTGGGTTTTTCAGCTGCGGTTACCAGCTTGGATTTATCACCGCTCATTTTCCGGCATTCGTAACCGAAATGTGCGGCCCGATCGAACCCGGCAGCGTGCTGTATTCCATCGGCATCACATCCACGTCCGCACTTGGCGCGGTATCGATTTCACTGATTGGTTTGGCCAATATCGCCGGGACTCTATTGGCGGGTTGGGCAGGTAATCAATTCCCTAAGAAATACCTGCTGGCCTCGGTCTATGCCGGTCGGACACTTGCTGCGGCATTGTTCATCGTTTTCCCGATAACGCCGCTGTCCGTCATTACATTCTCGCTGGTGATGGGATCGCTTTGGTTGGCCACCGTTCCGCTCACGTCGGGTCTTGTCGCGCACCTCTATGGTTTGCGTTACATGGGAACACTCTATGGCATAATCTTCTTCAGCCATCAGGTTGGCAGCTTCCTGGGCGTCTGGCTGGGGGGGCGTATGTATGACCAGTATGGTGACTATGCCCTGGTCTGGTGGATCGGTGTGGCAATAGGGGCCTTCAGCGCCATCGTTCATCTACCTATCCGAGAGAACCGTCTGGCAGTCCCCGCCTGACGTGACGTTTCGCGCTCGACCTACGTGCGCGTGCCAGCGGTAACGCCGTGTGGGGTGTTAATCTAGCCGACTCGATCCGGAAACAATCCTGCAAGGCCTTCGGCCGAGGCGGCACAGACGCCGCGTTCGGTGATAAGCCCCGTCACCAGCCGGTTGGGTGTGACATCAAAGGCAGGATTGCCACCTTTCGTCCCGTTCGGGGTGACGCGAACATCGGCAATATCCCCCTGTCCATCCACGCCCATGACATGGGTCACTTCTTTTTTATCGCGTTCTTCGATTGGGATTTCCGACACTCCATCCCGAACCGTCCAGTCAATCGTGGGCGAGGGCAGGGCGACATAAAACGGAACCCCGTTGTCCCGCGCCGCCAAGGCCTTCAGGTAGGTGCCGATTTTATTGCAGACGTCGCCTTGTGCCGTGGTCCGGTCTGTACCGGTGATGACGGCGTCAACCAAACCATGTTGCATCAGGTGACCGCCTGCATTGTCCACGATGTAACGATGGGGAATGCCGTGTTCGCCAAGTTCCCAGGATGTCAGCGCCCCCTGATTTCGTGGTCGGGTCTCATCCACCCAGACATGAAGCGGAATGCCCGCGTCATGCGCGTGATACATCGGGCTTGTCGCCGTTCCCCAATCCACCGTTGCCAGCCAACCGGCATTGCAATGCGTCAATAGCCGCACCGGTTCACCTGCGGGCTTTCGGGCTGCAATTTCTTTGATCAGTTGCAGCCCATGGCGACCTATCGAGGCATTGATCTCAACATCTTCGTCTGCAACCTCCTGTGCGAGTGCCCAGGCCCGTTCAGCACGATCACTTGGGGCAAGTGGCATCAGCGAGTCGCGGCATCTGTCCAAGGCCCATCGCAGGTTTATTGCCGTTGGGCGGGTCGCGTGCAATACGTCATACGCGGCGTCGAACGAAGCGTTAGAGCTGTCACGGGACATCTGTTCGGCAATTCCAAACGCGGCTGTTGCACCAATCAGTGGCGCACCCCTGACCCACATGTCGCGGATCGCTGTCGCAAATTCATCCAGCGTTTTCAGGGCAACCACCCGAAAGTCATGGGGCAGCCAACGCTGGTCGATAATCCGAACCTCACCTGCCGATTTGTCCCACCAAATCGACCGGTAATGAGCACCCTGTACTTTCATAATTCGGTCTCCGTTTGCGAATAGCCTGATCAGAAGTCTTTCGCAGCCTGCGTTCTTTCGGCGGGCTTGTAAACGGGCGTTTCTGGTTACCGTCTGGCATTTTAGCTTGCCGGTGACTGCACTTACCCTCGGGTCGCTGCGCGAAGTTCCCGCTCTAACGCATCCAGAAACCTCGAACGATCTGCTTTGCTGAACGGTCGGCCGCCGCCTCCGGCCCCCAATGGATTGGCGGCCCGCAGGTCAGCCATCAAATCACGTATCGCCAATTGCTGGCCAATGTTGGCTGCCGTAAAGGCCTCGCCGTTGGGGCGCAAAACTCGGGCACCCGCTTCGACGCATTTTGCGGCCAGAGGGATATCGGAGGTCACAACTACATCCCCTGCGCCGCAGCGTTCTGCAATCCATTTGTCCGCTTCATCAGCACCTTCCGAAACCACGATGACCTGTACAAGCGGGTTTGCTGACGGTCGAAGACCGCCATTCGACACCAGTGCCATAGGCACCTTGTGTCGTGTTGCAACCCGTTCGGCCTCGGCCTTTACAGGGCAGGCATCGCCATCGACATACAGCGTTGTCACGCCTTTTTGGCCTCTTTTTTCTCTGGTTGAGCAGGTTTCTTCCGCACCTTGAATTCGTCCGGGATCGGCATCCGGTTGAAAGCATCCAGCCCGGCGATCTTGTAAGCCTCGGCCAGAGTTGGATAGTTGAACGTGTTTTGAACGAAGTAATCGACAGTGCCCTTCAGGTTCAGCACCGCCTGAGCGATGTGGATCAGTTCGGTCGCACCTTCGCCCACAATCTGCACGCCCAAGACACGGCGGGTTTTAAGCGAAAACAGCATCTTCAGCATACCGTGTTCCAGACCCATGATATGCCCGCGCGAGGTTTCGCGGAATCGGGCCACGCCAACCTCATAGGGAATGCCACGCTCCTGAAGTTCTTCCTCGGACATGCCGCAGGTGGAAATTTCGGGAACCGAGTAGATGCCATAGGGGTACCACGGGCTTTCCGGCAGTGTAGGTGTCTCGAGCGCATGGCAGGCAGCCACACGCCCTTGCTGTAATGAAGTCGAGGCCAGCGAAGGGTGACCGATCACATCCCCGGTCGCATAGATATGCGGAACCGCGGTCTGATATGTCTTGCGGTCTACCTTGATCCGATTGCGGTGATCGGTTTCCAGTCCAACTGAATCCAGATTGAGTTTCGATGTTGCGCCCATGCGCCCGGCTGCAAACAGCAGCATTTCCGCCCGCACGTGGCGCCCGTTTTCAAGGGTCACTTCCACATGCTCGCCCGCATCTTCAATCTTTTCGACAGCCGATCCCAACCTCAGATCAACACCGTTTTCGCGGATCTGATGGGTGAAATCATGAATCAAGCGGCTATCGATGAAGTCCAGAAACGTATCCCGCGGCTCGATCAGCGTCACCCGAACGTCCAGTGCCGAGAACATCGTGGCGTATTCGACCCCAATGACCCCGGCACCGATAACAACCAGTGAACGCGGGATTTCCGCCATTTCCAGAAACTCGTCGCCATCGACCACGGTCTTGCCGTTAAACGGAACATAATCGGGGCGGTAGGTCTTGGTTCCTGTCGCAATCAAAAACTTGGCGGCCGTTACACGTGTGGTCTCTCCGGCATCGGTGGCGACTTCCACTTCATGTGGCCCGACGAACTTGGCTAAACCGTCCAGAGTATCGACGTGGTTCCGGTTGAACTGATGTTCCAACACATCGACCTCGTGATCGAGGGTCATGTGCAGGCGGGCTTTCAGATCTTCGGCGCGGATCTGGTCCTTGACCCGATAGGAACGGCCATAAAAGCTGCGCTCGCGCCAGCCCGACAGGTTCAGAACCGTTTCGCGCAATGTCTTGGATGGGATAGTTCCGGTGTGAACGGACACCCCACCAAAACGGTCTTTTCGGTCAATCACCAGAACCCGTCGCTTGAGCTTGCCAGCCTGAATGGCCGCAGAACGCCCCGAAGGCCCGGACCCGATGATGACCAGATCATAGTCGTATTTGCTCATATCTCAGTCTCCGTACAGCGCTTCGGCGTGGAAAACGATGTGATCTTCCATGAAGGTAGATACGAAGAAATACGAATGGTCATACCCCGGCTGGAGGCGGAAGGTTGCTTGCTGGCGACGCTCAGCGATGGCTTGGGCAAGCGCTTCTGGGCGCAGCAGGTCCATGAACTGATCATTGGTGCCCGTATCGATCAGGATGGGGCCGTCGAAACCGGTTTCTTTCATCAACAGGGAAGCATCGTGTTTGGCCCAAAGGGATTCATCATCCCCCAGATACGCGCCCAGCTGTTTGCGCCCCCAGTCAGCGCCCGTCGGGTTCGCGATGGGTGCGAAGGCCGAAACCGAGCGGTACCGTCCTGGAAGGTTCATGGCCAACGTCAATGCACCATGCCCGCCCATGGAATGACCCGTAATGGCCTGACGTTCGCTATCGATGGCAAAGCTTTCGAACAGCAGGGTAGGCAATTCGTCGGCAATGTAGTCCCACATCCGGAAATGCGGTGCCCAGGGCTCCTGCGTGGCGTTCACGTAGAACCCAGCGCCCTGACCCAAATCGTAGTCGTCATGATCCGCAACACTTTTACCGCGTGGCGAAGTGTCGGGAAATACCACTGCAATGCCTTGTTCCGCAGCCCAAGCTTGTGCGCCGGCTTTTGTCATCGCGTTTTCATGGGTGCAGGTCAGACCAGACAGATACCACAAGATCGGAACCGGGCCATCTTTCGCCTCGGCCGGAAGAAAAAGGCCAAACGTCATGTCGCATTGGCATGTCGACGAAGCATGGCGATACACGCCTTGCACTCCGCCGAAACAGGCATTTTCCGAAAGGGTTTCCATTAGGCATCGTCCTTATTCTAGAGTCGCAACATGGCTAACGATCCACGGACCCGGCGTAAAGTCCGAGTGCCTTTGGAGTGAGTATTTTTGAAAGGGTGAAGGTCAGGGGGTACCTAGAGCCGCAATAACAAGTGGTATGGTGACAATGCTGACGAGCGTCGACAGTAAAATAGCAGCCGAGGCGCGCTGTGGGGCAATGCCGTAATGCGCGGCCAGCATATAGACATTTCCTGCTACGGGCAGAGCTGCTGCTGCAATTGCAACGCTTGCCGGGAATGTTTCGATCGGGATCAGCCAGATCAGGGCGATTGCTACGAAAAGCGGGTGGAGCACTAGTTTGCAGAAACTCAACCAGGCTGCGATCTGAAATCTTTCCGCGGATTTGCCAGCAAGGGACGCACCGATTGCAAAAAGCGCTCCGGGGGTTGCGGCACCACCGAGGATGGTCAGAAAGTTGTTCAGCGGATCGGGAACCGGGATTTGCAGGGATGACCAGACGAGCCCGGCAGAGATCGAGACAATCATCGGGTTCTTGAGCAGACCCATTCCAATCAGTTTGAAAGTGGCTGGCGTCAGCCTTCCGTCACGCCCACCGTTGATCAGGATCACGATCAGAGACGAGAATACAACCAGATCTACGGTCAGAACCAGCATGACCGGGCCAATAGCTGCTTCGGTGAACAGCAGCGCGAGCATTGGCAGGCCAAGAAAGCCAACGTTTCCAATGGCAGCGCATTGTGCTTCAACCGCCGAAGTTGGCACATCAAGGCCGCGAATCCACGCTACGCAAGTGGCTACGCCATAAACAGCGGCGGTGCCTATGAGGTAACCGAAGATCAGTCTTGCGTTGAAAATCTCTGCAAAGGGCAGGGTCGCCGCAAATCGAAAAAGCATTGCCGACAGTGCGAAGAAGAATACGAACTTGGTCAGATATGCGGTTGCTTCGGCCGTAAAGAACCGTGTGCGCCCAGCCCAAAAGCCAAGGCCGATGATCGCAAAAAAGGGAAGTGTACGCAAAAAGATATCGGCCATGGGCCAAGTCCTAGCACGGTTTAGAACCGTCGCAAGAGTTCAACGCCCCAAATTGGGCGAGGTCAGAGTTAAGGGGAATACGAGAATCCTTGTATCTGAACCGAACGGTTTATAAACTGTGACAGGTATTGATCGAGGAGATGACATGACCCAGACCGCCACCATCCTGCGCACAGGCCGAAAGTTTGATCAGGTTTTGCGCGGGGCCCGAGAGGTTTTCATGGCGGACGGATTCGAGGGCGCAAGCGTGGATGACATTGCCCGCGCGGCTGGAGTGTCAAAAGCAACCTTGTACAGCTATTTTCCGGACAAGCGCCTTTTGTTCATGGAAGTTGCACAAACGGAATGCTGTCTTATGGCCGAACGGGTCGTTGCGATGATCGACGAGACCAAACCAGCACGAGAAGTTTTGATGATCGCGGCCACACAGTTGACGGCGTTTCTGGTTTCAGATTTCGCGCAGCAGGTTTTCCGCATTTGTGTTGCCGAACGAGACCGGTTTCCGGAACTTGGCCGCGCATTTTACGAAGCGGGGCCGCAAAACGGCCAGCGTCAAATGGCAGAATACCTTGAAAAAGCCGTGGCTAAAGGTGAGTTAGCAGTTGAAAATGTCCAAATAGCGGCTGAGCAGTTTTCCGAGCTTTGCAAAGTACGGATCTGGACCCGGGCTGCATTTGGAATTCAGAATTCATTCAGCAAAGAAGAAATCGCTGAAGTAGCGACACAAGCCGTGGACATGTTTCTTGCCCGGTATGGGGTCTGATCCAAGAAAGAAATGGCCCATATCCGGATCAGGGACACAGGCCATTGCTCACACACCAGAACACTCGATGCAGTTCAGCTTACTGCGATAAGTCTTTTCAAACTCTTTATTTGTCGAACTATTGGTGTGGCTTGGGACCCAGCATTGGCCGGAAAGAAAAGCAGGTCAGCGTTCAAACTTGTTGCCCAGCTAGATGCACTTTAGCTCGTTAGCAACAGGCCAAGCCAGAAAGAAAACCAGCACAGAGCAAGGCTGATCAGAATATTGCCTGCTGCCAAAAGCAATGTGCGCTCGCGGTGAAGTTCGAGCGATTGGTAGGCAAAGCTGGAGAAGGTTGTAAAACCACCGCAAAACCCGAAAACAAGGCGTTTTTGGTCCTCGGGAATGTCTACTGGACCTCCTAAAAACCCAACCCAGATCCCCAGCAGCAAGCTACCCAACACATTTACGAGCAAGGTTGCTAGTGGCAAGTCGTGCCGAATCCTCAGCGCCAGCCAATGCCGCATCACGGCCCCCAGACCTCCGCCCAACGCGAACATGGAATGAAGATACACTTCGCTCATGACGGCGTCTTTTCGGAATGAAAATGCCGTCCAAGTCTTTCACCAAACAGCGCGGCAGCAAGGCCAAATGAAACTTCCAGCCCGATTGCCAGGGACGTTACCCATAGGCCGCCGTCGGCTATTCGTTCAAGATCTGCGACAAAAGACGAAAAGGTCGACAATCCACCGCAAAACCCGACGGCGCCAAGATGCAGAACATGCGCGTGCACCTTATGGCGCACGGAATATAGCCAGCCCAGAACAAAACAGGCGACTACGTTGATGCCAAAAGTCGAGGTGAGAAAGCTTAGACCTGGGATCTCTAGTGTAAACGCCTCACGCAACAACGACCCAAGTGCACCGCCTGCGAAGACGGATAGAAACATCACGCTTTTTCGGTCATGCCAGAGGTGGGATTGTGTGTTTGCCAAGGATCGGCCCTTTGTCGTCCGTTAAGCGTGATTTATCCGCCGGTTGCACCGGGTTCAACAGTTGGGCGGTTCGTAACATGATTTCACGTTTGCGTCCCTCAGCAGACATTTTTCCGCGGGCACTTGAAATAAAATTTCAATCTGTTTCACGTTGAGTTCTGACAGCATGGCTCATCAGCCCGATAATAACACAAGGAGTATGGAACATGATTGTACGCAGAATTTTCTTTTTTCTGAGCTGTGTCTGTCTGCCGGTGGTTCTGATCCTTGGGTTCTTCTGGTCTCATGCGCTTTGGCTTCTGATCATTTTGGTGCCGTACGCGATCATCGGTCTTTATGATGTTCTGACGACCAGGCATAACGTCCTGAACAATTACCCGGTTCTTGGGCATTTCCGGTACATGCTGGAATTTGTAAGCCCGGAAATTCGCCAATATTTTGTGGAAACCAACGAAAGCGGACGGCCTTTCAACAGGATTGTCCGAGGGCTGGTTTATTCTCGGGCCAAGGGGCAGGTGGACACACAGGCGTTCGGCACGCAATACGACATTACCGAAACCGGGTATCATCGCGCCAACCACTCACTAGCCCCCAAACATGTAGACAAAAGTGAAGAACGCATAGTGCTGGGGGGTCCGCAATGTACGCAACCCTACAGCGCCTCACGCCTTAATGTGTCTGCCATGAGCTTTGGCGCGCTCAGCGCCAATGCCATCCGCGCGCTGAACGGAGGAGCCAAGGATGGGGGGTTCGCGCATAACACCGGAGAGGGTGGGCTGTCACCGCATCATCTGGCCGAAGGCGGGGACATCATCTGGCAAATCGGGACGGGTTACTTCGGGTGCCGGACCCCTGCTGGTGGATTTGACAAGGACAAGTTTGCCGAAAAGGCAGGAAGGGACGTGGTCAAGGCTATTGAGATCAAGCTGTCTCAAGGTGCAAAGCCCGCCCATGGCGGTGTTCTGCCTGCTGCCAAAGTCGATGCCGAGATTGCCGAGATACGGGGAGTGCCCGAACATCAGGATGTGATTTCTCCGCCCACCCACAGTGCCTTCGATGGGCCCACAGGTTTGATGCATTTTGTCCAGCACCTGCGAGAAATGTCAGGCGGCAAACCTGTCGGGTTCAAGCTGTGCATCGGCAGGCCGTCCGAATTCATGGCGATCTGTAAAGCAATGCTTGAAACGGGTATCTTGCCGGATTTCATCACAATTGACGGGGCCGAAGGGGGCACGGGCGCAGCCCCGGTGGAATTTACCAACCGGTTGGGTATGCCCCTGAACGAAGCCTTGATCTTTGTCAGCAACTGTTTGCGCGGTGTCGGAGTGCGTGACAAGATCCGGATCATCTGTTCCGGAAAAGTGGCGACCGGTTATGACATGGTCGAGAAGTTGGCGCTTGGTGCCGACATGTGCAACTCGGCGCGCGCGATGATGTTTGCGGTGGGTTGCATCCAGGCATTGCATTGCAACACAAACCGTTGTCCGTCAGGGGTGGCTACACAAGATCCCATCCGCGGGCGCGCTGTGAACGTGCCGCAGAAACGCCGCCGTGTTCATCGCTATCACGATGCCACACTGGAAAGTTTCCGCGAGCTTTTGGGCGCGATGGGCAAGGAAAAAGCGTCCGAGTTACATCCCCGTGATATCCTGCGCCGAACTGCGGACGAGCATGAGCGTACCTATGCCGAGCTTTATATTTATCTGGAGGACGGTGCCTTGTTAAAGGACGACATTCCCGAAGAATTTGCAGATGATTGGAACCGAGCTTCGGCCGCACAATTCTGAAAACCACATTGGGTAGCGCGATGATTGGTCATGTGAAAGCGCGGCCGTAGTTGCCCGCTTTTTCCGCCGTCTTATGCAACTTTCGTTATCTGGGAATGGATCGCGGGTTGTTTGCCACGTGGGTATTGATCTTGCGAATGCTCCATTCAACAGAGTCTCTCATCGCGCGCCCCAACGCCAGGTCAAACGCGTTGATCAGATCCGGCGTCTGATCGCTTGCCGCCACGACGTTTTCCTGGAACGAGCTGGATGCAACGATTTTATCTTCGTATTCGTCGATCACCTTGATGTTAATACGAACTTCGACGCGAATATTGGCTCCGTTCTCGGTATTTTCGATCACGACCCCCTGAAACTCTCGAAGGTCCGGGGCTATTACATAATCGGCCCGCAGGCCAACGGTTGAGCGTCCAACAGCTGCGACTTTGCCCGAGTTCTCAAAGCTTTCAACCAACAAGGTTTGAACGATCAAGGGCGCGCGATCCACCCAGCGGGCGCGGGGCAAATATTGAACCTGCAACGAGGTGGGCTGAATGGCAATCTGGTCCGTGTTCACTGCGGCAGTTGCCGTGGGTTCCTGAACGACGATCTGCTTTTCAATCCTGGGCAGTGCGGAGGAAAAAGTGCTTTTTGGGGTCAGCAGATACAAATCATTTGGTTTCGCCGCTTGTTGCAACGTGCCCAGACCAGCGCAGCCGCCAAACAACGCGACCATCAACATTGCAAGTGCAGGCTTGATCATTGACGGAACTCCGATGCTTGGGTGCCCAGAAGGAAACGTGCCGGATCGCGTTCAACTTTGTCTACGAGGCGATCCAGACTGATAACAAGACGCTGGGATTCTTCGATGAAACGAACAAACTGAGGCAACCCGACCCGCAGGAAGTCTGACACTTGTCGGCGGTTGCTCTGAACAATGCCGTCGATGGTTCCCAGCAATTCGGACGCGGAATTTGACGCGCTCAGGACGTCGTCCGAGATCTGGTCAATCTTTTCCGTTATGCCCGCGACAGTTTCAGTCACCTGATTGGCCGCCTTCCGGACATCTTCCGCAACAGGTGCCACGTCTTCCTCCATGACACGATTTGCAGAGTCAAAAGCGGATTCTGCCGAAGCCAGCGCCCCCTTGGCGGACTCCATGGCCGTAGTAATCGAACCAAGCGTCGTATTGGCGTTCATCACGGTTTCGTTTACAATTCCAAGGGTGATGCTGCCTTCATCAGACAGAACGGTCAATCGTTCAGCCAGTTGCGAGCCTCGCTCGATGAAAGGCTTCACGTCCTGCTGCAAAATGCGGTCCGCCGTCTGAAGGGTTGTTTTAGCTTCGTCCAGCGCCGTTTTGGCGGACCCGGATGCCGTTTTGACGGCTTCCAATGTTTCCGTGCCGGTCTTGAGCGTTGTTTGCGCAGTTTCGATCAGTGGGTCCAGCCGCTTTGAAAACGCGCCAATATCCTGCGCAGCGCTGCCGATGTCATTTGCGACGGATTCAAAACTTGTCAGTGTCTTGTCCAGTTTACCCGTAGCCGAAGCAAGATTGTCCAGAATACCGCTCACAGCTTCCCGGTTTTTATCATCGACGACTTTGTTCAGGTTTTCCAAAAGTGTCACGGCTTCATCCAGAACTTTTGGCGCGCCTTCGAACAGGGATTGAATTGCGCTGCGTTTGCTCTTGATAACACTCTTTTGTGGCAATCGTTCAGCGTTAGCCGATCCGCCGGTCAGTTCAACATAGCCAACACCGGTCACGCCAAGTGACTGAAGCTGCGCGATTGTCTCATTGGTTATCGGAATGTCTGCGTCCACTTCGATCCGCACCCGAACCTTTGACGGATCATTTTCATCCAGTTGCAAGGAAACGACCTGCCCGACCGGCAGGCCGTTGAAGTTCACGCCGCCGGCTGCCGACAGACCTGCGACATTGTCAAATAGTACATCGTAATAAGCGTATTGGCGCGTGATCTCAAACTTGGCGAGCCACAGGAAAAAGCCGAATGCGCCCAACAACCCCGCAAGGGTAAACGCGCCGATCAGAATATAGTTCGCCCGGGTTTCCATTGCCTTTACCTGTTTTGCCCCTTCTGTTGCGCCGCGCGGGCGCGGGGGCCTGTGAAGTATTCCTGTACCCAAGGATGGTCGACCTTGGTTATATCCTCAATCGGACCTTCAACCAGCACACGCTTTTCTGCAAGCACTGCAACGCGGTCGCAGATCGCGTATAGACTGTCCAGATCATGGGTGACCATGAAAACAGTCAACCCAAGTGCCTGCTGCAACTCGCCGATCAGCTCATCATACGCGGCTGCGCCAATCGGGTCCAATCCTGCGGTCGGTTCGTCCAGAAAAACGATCTCGGGGTCAAGGGCAAGCGCTCGTGCTAGCGCGGCGCGTTTGCGCATGCCACCCGACAGTTCTGACGGAAACTTGCCGCAACTCAGCTGCGGCAGACCCACGAGGCTGATCTTCAATGCACCCAGAGACTCCATCAGTTTTTCGCTGAGACCTGTGTGTTCCCGCAAAGGAGCCATCACATTTTGGAGCACGGTCAGTGACGAAAACAGTGCCCCGTCCTGAAAAGCAACGCCCCAGTGGCGTTCGATTCTGCGACGATCATCTTCCGGACCATTCAGAACATCGACGCCCAGCACCTCGATTTCTCCGGCGGCGGGTTTGTTCAGCCCTACGATAGTTCTGAGTAATACGGATTTACCGGTGCCCGACCCGCCAACGATTCCCAGAACTTCTCCCTTCCAGACATCAAGATTCAGGTTTTCGTGTACCACCTGGGTACCGAACTGAGTTCGGAGCCCGCGTACACGAATGACAGCCTCACGACCTTTAGTCGCGGCAGCTGATGGCTGTGGTGTATCCCCGGTCATGTCATATCCCGATCTCTGAGAAGAAGATCGAAAACAAAGCGTCGATTGCGATCACCATGAAAATGGATTGAACAACTGATGCTGTCGTACGTTGACCGACACTTTGGGCGGACCCCTTGACCTGCATTGCCTGCCAGCAGGCGATAACGCCGATGACGAGCGCAAAGAACGGAGCTTTGATAAGACCGACTGCCAATTGCCAGACGTCGGTGTTTTCCTTCAAACGGGTAAGAAACATTCCGGGGCTTACACCCAGGTCGATCCAGCTCATCAAGGCACCGCCAAACAGGCCTGCCATATCGGCGACAAAACCCAATATGGGTAGCATGATCAACAAGGCCAAAACGCGCGGAATGACCAGAACTTCGATCGGGTCCAGACCCAGCGTTCGCATTGCGTCGATTTCTTCCTGCACTTTCATCGAGCCGATTGACGCAGTGAATGCAGAACCCGAGCGCCCGGCAACGATTATAGCCGTCAGCAATATGCCCAATTCACGCAGAACCGAGATCGAGATCAGCTCGACCACGAATATCTCAGCTCCAAATTGCTTCAGTTGGGTCGCGCCCTGAAATGCTAGTACGACACCGATCAGAAACCCCATAAGGGCCACGATTGGCAGTGCCTTGAACCCGGTCTCTTCCATGTGTGTGACCAGCGCTGCCTTGCGAAGTCGCCATGGCATGACAATGGTACGAAACAGCCGATGCAGTGTCAGACCCAGAAATTCGAGGATGGAAAGCGTATCCCGCCAGGCACCTACGGTGATGTGACCCATCTGTGCGATCAAATCCAACAGACTTCGCGGTTTATCAAGTTCACCGGGTTCGTCGGGTATGCTGCGGGTTACAGTATCTATCAGAGTGGCATGTGCCGGTTTCACACCTTGAAATTCAAGTGTTGCACCTTGTGACGTGAAGCGTTTGCCAAGGTCCGCGATCAGCCAGGCACCGCCGGTATCCAGGGCTTCGACCTCGGACAGATCGAGAACAAGCCTGTCTCCGGTTGGGCGGACAGAGGCAAAACCTTGTTCAACGGTTTGCAGCGATTGCGTGAGCAGCTCTCCGGATATGCGTACACGAGTACCGCTGGAATCGTGTTCTGAGATTATCGAAGGCTGCGTCATGAGGTCATGTGAAGTGAAACATTCAGTGACCGCAATGGCTTTGTGCCATTGGACTTCTTTTTGCCGCGCTGGATGGCCTTGACGTCACGCCGACCGTCGCATTGGAGCTATGCTGAACAGGTGCATGCCAGAGGTTGTCGCACAACAACTTTGTCGGGATAGCACGCCTTTGCCTGACCGACAAATCGGTTGCGCTATGGCGGGAAGCAATACACATTCCGCGTTGTTTGTTACGGCGCGGAATCGGAGAAGTCGGTATGCATCAGACCAAGAACGTCTTGTTTGTCATCATCGACCAACTTAGAGCGGATTGCCTGTCCGGGGCCTTGGCAGACCATGTGAACCTTCCGAATTTGCGGGCTTTTATGGATGAGGCCGTGACCTTTACCCGCCATTTTTCGGTCACCAATCCCTGTGGTCCCTCGCGCGCATCGATTCTGACCGGTCAATATGCGATGAATCATCGGTCGGTAAGAAACGGAACGCCGTTACGGCACGATACCCCAAACATCGCCACGGAGATGCGCAAAGCTGGTTACTTGCCAATGTTGTTTGGGTACACAGATACCTCCGCCGACCCGCGCGTCCATGATCCCAATGACCCTGACCTCAAGTCTTACGAACAGTCGATGACCGGGTTTGTTGAAGTTGTCGAAATGCGCCTTGAAGAATCATATCCTTGGCAAGCGCATCTGATGAAAAAGGGGTACCAGTTCGAAAAGTACTGGGATGTCTACAAGCCCGTTTCGCCCGACGGTGGACACCCGCGGCTGAATGATCCCGCGCTGTATCGGGCGGAAGACAGCGATACAGCTTTTCTGACAGATGCCTTTCTTGATGGGATCGCGCCGCATCGTGGAAAGGGTTGGTTCGCCCATTTGACCTATATCCGCCCGCATCCGCCCTTGGTCGCACCGGCCCCGTACAATGACATGTATGACCCGGCGGATATCCCTCTGCCGCACTGCTTGCCAAGCGCAGCAGCAGAAAAAGCAGTGCACCCGTTCTTTGGACCAAAGCTGGATACCTTTAGCGCGAAAAAATTCGTTCACGGTTTCGATGACGTTGAACCTACGGACGAAAACATTCGCACCTTGCGTGCTATATATCTGGGTCTGGCGACCGAGGTTGATCACCACATCGGTCGTGTTGTCCAGTACCTGAAGGACAGCGGGCAATACGACGATACATTGCTGGTTATCACCGCCGATCATGGTGAAATGCTGGGGGATCGACACAGCTGGGGCAAAATGACGGTCTACGACGCAGCGTATCACACACCGCTGATGATCCGTTTGCCCGGGAATGAAGCTATGGCAGGAAGCAAGATCACCGTTCCAACCGAGTCCGTGGATGTCACTCCGACCATACTGGACTGGATTGGTCAGGCTGTTCCGAACGCTATGGATGGTCGGTCCTTGCTGCCATTGTTGCGGGGTAATATCCCAGACGATTGGCGCGACTATTCTTTCAGTGAACTTGATTTTTCAGAACCTGAAAACCCTACGCTGTGGCAGCAAGACTTGGGGACCGGTAACAGCGACTCGTGTTTGGGAATATTGCGGGATGAACGGTTCACACTGGTCGAGTTCGCTGCCGATCTGCCCCCGATCCTGTTCGACCACCAAGGTAAGGGCGAATTCGAGAACGTCGCGGAGAATCCAGATTTTGCAACGGACCTCGCACGGTTAAGCCGACAGATGTTGCGCCACCGGATGAAAAATATGGACCACACATTGTCCTTGCATTCGATCACATCTGAGGGTGCAAAATCCCGCCCCAGATACACATCTTAGAACGCGGTTTTTTGTCAACGTTCATCTATTCTAACTATACCGGGCACTCGGTCACGGGCAGGTGTGTCGACGTATTTCTCTTTGCGCATTCGCGGATTGGCAAAAGCACTTGAACGAAGGCAGAGTCCGAAACGCCTCCTCTCAATTCCACTACCCGCGCGTGATTTCTGATGCTACGCATGAGCCGTGGAGAAGACCAACTTGAACATAACCGAAAAGCGTATCAAGGCGATGACGACCGCCGGGCTGAACCTGATCGGTCAGGCGCTTTCCATTTATGACAGCAAGTTGCAACTGGTGCTCAGCAATCGCCGCTTCCAGGAAATGTTCGGTTTGCCGGATGAGCTGGTTCAAAGGGGCGCTCTGTTTCGCGACACGATCCACTTTCTTGCCAGCCGCGGTGAGTATGGCGACGATGAAAGTGTCGAGGAAATGGTCAATCTGCGTGTCCAGCAAGCCTTGGCGTTTGAGCCCCACTACATGGAGCGCGTGCGCCCCAATGGGCAGGTTGTTTCAATTGAAGGCGCGCCGCTGCCCCAAGGCGGGTGGGTCGCGGTCTACACGGATATTACCGGCACGCGGCGGGCGGAAAACCTGTTGCGGGCGCGGTCAGAGGAACTGTCGGAACAGTTGCTGAGCCACGCGGAAGAACTGTCCGCAACCAACCGCAAACTTGCGGCCACGATCGCGGCGCTTGAAGAGGCCAAGCGGGAACTGACCGAAATCGAAGCGCGTACTCGTATGGTGACCGAGATGATGCCGGCTCATATCGCGCATTTGGACAGCGACGGCCGTTACGATTACTCGAACCGCCGCCTGAGCGCCGTCATGCCCGGGCGTCCGTCCGATATTCTGGGACTTCATATTTCTGAAGCGTTAGGCACGGCCGCCTTTGAACGGGTTCAGGCCCATTTGCTTAAGGCCTATAGCGGAGAGCCGTCGGTCTTTGAGTTCACTGAAGATCAGGATTCCCGCCGTATTCGGGTTTCGTTTACGCCAGATGGGGCAGGGGGTGTGTACGTGATGTCGGTGGACATCACCGAAGAGACACAGGCACGCGTTGCATTACAGCAAACCCGCCGCCGGGCGATGGCTGCCCAGATGACCAGCGGGCTTGCCCATGACTTCTCCAATCTGCTCACTATCATCCTTGGGATGCAGTCCCGCCTCGACAAGATGGATTTGCCGGATGGCGCGCAGGAACTTGTGGCCGCAACTCAACAAACGGCGCGCCGGGGCGGGCAGCTGTTGAACCGGATCGCCGACATGACTGGAAACCGAACGCCGCAACCGCAGGCCACTGACATCGGGGGATTGTTGGAAGACCTGAGGATTCTGGCGACGCCCTCGCTGCCTCGCGGTGTGGGCCTGTCCGTCGTAAACACCTTGCCAAAACAGACATTGATGCTTGATCCGGGTATGGTTCAGGATGCGCTTTTGAATTTGGTTCTGAATGCCAGGGATGCCTGCGGGAGCACGGGCCAGATCACAATCAGTGCACATGCCATTGGTGAGATCTGGATCGAAGTCACGGTTTCCGACACTGGGCCGGGGTTTTCACCCGAGGCGCTTGAAAAAGCGCTGAACCCGTTTTTCACAACAAAAGGGAGCGACGGTTCGGGTCTGGGGCTGCCGATGGTTTATGATACGGTCAAGCTTGCTGGTGGCGATCTGAATCTAAGAAATACGCCATCTGGGGCCTCAGTTGTCATGCGTTTGCCTTTTCGGCCCGCTCCTCCGGCGCAGGACGGATTGGTACTGTTGGTTGAAGACAGCGAAGACCTGCGCGGGCAGTTTCGGGACATGCTGGTGGATTTGGGCTTTACCGTCATTGAAGCAAATTCAGTTGATGAAGCACTAGCCTTGATATCAAGTGTGAAGGACATTTCGCTGGTCTTGTCCGATATCCGTTTGGAAGGACACGGTACAGGCTTGGATATCCTTGAACAGTTGAAACCGGGGTTGCCGCTTATCCTTATGACATCTCTGCCAAATTCAGATCCGCTGCATCAACGGGCCCTTGCTTTGGCACCTGTTTTGCGTAAACCGTTCTCACAGGCCCAATTGTCCGCTCTCATCCAAGCCGAGGCCGCCTGATGTCGCAACCAATGGTGACCATTCTCGACGACGAACCCGAAATTCGGCGCATTCTGACGGATGCGCTGGAGGATGCCGGTTTCAGAACGCAGAGTTTTTCCCGTGCCAGAGAGTTTGAAGCATCCCTTAATCGAGTAACCCCTGATGTCTGCCTTGTGGACCTGTCCTTACCAGATACCGACGGGCTGGCGCTTGTTCATCGCTTGGCGCTGGAACAGGGTGCAGCAGTGATCATTATTTCCGGCCGGGCGCAGGTTCAGGACCGTGTGACAGGGCTGGAGCTTGGCGCAGATGACTATATTACCAAGCCGTTTGACCCCACCGAGGTCGTAGCCCGGGTACGGGCCAGGTTGCGCGCGCCGCGCGGTCGGACATCACAATCGGACAGGGCGGAATTCAACGGCTGGATTGCGCATTTTGATCGGTATGTTCTGGAAGACGGGTCAGGGGCTGAAACACCTTTCAGCCATGCAGAAGGCGAGGTTTTGCGTCTGTTTCTGGAAAGCCCCAAGCGGCTGATCAGCAGGGGGCAGATGCAGGAATCCTTGGGCGGTGCAGCGGGCGACAGCTTTGATCGTGCTATGGATGTCAGAATCTCCAGATTGCGTACGAAACTTGGTGAAGACCCAAAGAATCCGCGCCTGATCAAAACGATTTACGGTGCCGGGTATATTTTTTTAGGGGATGTCGACTGGAAATAGCGACGCTATGTTGGCCAGAATGTGAACCTGAATTTCTTTCGATCCCCTCTGCGTCAGGCAGTGTAGATAGAAAACACAGTAAGCGTCGCAAGAACGAATATTTTGGTCTTTGCGTTCACTCACGCAAAGCTTGATCTTTTATCTTCACGACAGGTTCCAGCAGATACTCCAATACGGATTTTCGACCTGACAAAATGTCAACCTCTGCGATCATGCCGGGTATGATTTCCACTGCGACACCATTTCCATCGAGCATGGTGTTGCTCGTGCGAATTTCCACAACGAACACCTCTTCGTCGTTCCGCTCTGATCGTGTGACGGTATCGGCGCCAATCCGTACGATTTCACCATCCAGCGCCCCGTATCGCGCAAAATCGTAAGCCGTGATCTTTACCTTTACGGGCTGTCCAGCACGCAAGAATGCAATATCTTCGGGCTTTACGTAAGCTTCGACCAATAGTGTGTCGTCCAGGGGAACAATCTCGACAAGATCTTCGCCACTCCGCGCCAAACCTCCAATGGTGGTTCGGTGGATGCGGTTGACGATACCGCGAACCGGAGAGCGAACCTGCGCTCGTGCAGCGCGGTCGCGTAGGGCAGGCAAGGCGGGTTGCAAGGTCGCCAGTTCCGCAGTTGCAATGGCCAATTCAGTAAGCGCCGCACTTCGAAATCGGCTGTGAGCAGCTTGAATCCGATCATCTATTTCATTTAAACCGGTTTGCAACCTGCTGGTCACGGCTTCGGCACGGACTTTGCGGCCGCGCCACTCAGCCTCGCTGCGCCGTAACGCCAGCAATGTCGTTGCCGGTTCCATTTGCCGCTCAACAAGCGGAGCTATGATTGCACGCTCCTCCCCAAGCACCTTTAAAGTTTCTTCTGCTGTTACCTGATCCACTAAACCTTCTTCGTGTTCTCGCTGCTTTTGCTCACGCTGACGTTCCAATATGGCGATTTCTGCTGCCAGCTCTGCTTGCCGACCCTGATACAATGCAGTTTCCGAACGCACGACACTGGGCGCACCTTCGATCAGCTGAGCACCGAAATTCAATTGTGTTCCATCAATTTCTGCCTGCAGTCGCTGTGCACGGGCTTGCAGCCCGAAAGCGCGCTGTTGTTCCTGGCTAAGTTGGCTGTCGATTTGTGTGGCGTCCAATTCCATCAACAATGCCCCTTTGTCGACCAACTGGCCTTCGCGCACATGAAGCGACCGCAGCACGCCAGGCTCGGCGGCGTCGATCACCTGTATGTCTCCCGAAGGCACGATCCGCCCATCGACCCGCGTTACGTCATCCAATTCGGTCAAATGCGCCCACAACCCGGCCGAGACAATACACGACAGGATCAACAGCAAGAGCAATGAACCACGAACGGGGGACCGCCCCTGCATTTCGCGCGCCAACTTCGCCAGATCAGGATGCTGCGACATTCAGGTGCCTCCCTTTCTGACGCATGTGCTGCGTCAGCAGGCTCTTGGGTCCATCAGCTGCGATTTTTCCGTTTTCCAGAACGATAACCCTGTCCACAAGCTCCAGCAGACTGGTTCTGTGCGTTACAATGACCAGGGTTGACCCGGAGGTTGACGCACTCAGGCGTTGAACCAGTTGGGCTTCGGTTTTGACGTCCATCGCACTGGTTGGTTCATCAAAAAGCAAAACCGGAGGTCGCCCGATAAGTGCCCGTGCCAGGGCGATTGCCTGCCGTTGCCCACCGGAAAGCCCCTCACCGCGTTCAGCGAGTTGAAGGTCATAGCCCGAAGGATGGCTGTTCACGAATTCTTCGACACCGGCAATACGGCCGGCTTCGACGATGTCGCAATCTCTGGGCCGGACTGCGCCACTTGCGATATTGTCCCTGACAGACCCCGAAAAAAGCCAGACATCCTGCAGAACGGATCCGATATTGCGTCGCAAGTCACCCGGGTCGATCTGACGTATGTCTAATCCATCAATCATGACCGAGCCCACTCGCGGCGTGTAAAGCCCCAATAGCAGGCGCGCAATCGTGCTTTTCCCGCACCCGATTTGACCGAGAATTGCGACTTTCTCGCCAGGCTTGATTGTGAATGAGACACCATGCAGGGTATCTTCGCTTTGGTCAGAATACGAGAAATGCACGTTATTGAAGGCAATTGCCCCTTTGAAATCAGATCGGGTCAGCCATGTGCGCCCTTCCGGGCGTTCGCTTTCTGCATGCATTAGCGCATTGAGGTTGCGATAGGCGCACCTGGCCTGATTTACGCGGGTCAAAGTCTGCGCCAGTTGACCCAGAGGGGCCAACGCCCGACCAGTCAACATTACCGAAGCCACCAGCGCACCCATGCTGGCTTGCCCGTTTGTAATCAGAAAAACACCAAGAAATACGACAAGCACTTGTGCGGCCTGTTGGGTGAATCCGGTCAGGTTCAGGGCAAATTGCGTGACAGTTCGGCTTCGTGCACCATGCGCTGACTGCTGTTCGATGGCCTGTTCCCATCGTGCGCGCATTTTTCTGCCTGCTGCCGTTGTTTTAATGGTTTCAAGTCCCGAGACAGCCTCAACCAGAACTGATTGCTTGGACTGTCCATCGGACAAGCTTCGTTCCGCCATCCTTGATAAAACTGGCTGCACCGCCAAACCTGTCAGGAGCACCACCGGTACGGCCAGTGCAGGGATCAAAGCCAGTTGTCCCCCAACCAGATAGATCACCAGGATGAACAACCCGATGAAAGGCAGGTCAACAACGGCCACCAGCGTCGCGGATGTAAAGAATTCTCGCAGAGTTTCAAACTCGCGAATGGTGCTGGTCATGGCACCGGTAGACCCAGTGCGCGATTTCATCTGGATGTTCAGCAACTGGTCGAAAATGCGCCGGCCCATCAACAAGTCGGCTTTCTGCCCAGCCTTGTCGATAAATCCCGCCCGCAGCAACTTGAGGGCAAAGTCAAAACACAGTGCCAACGCCACACCCAGGGTCAAAGCGATCAGAGACTCTGTTGCTTCGTTGGGCAATACCCGGTCATAGACCACCATGATGAAAACGGACGTAGACAAACCAAGGAGGTTTGCCAGCGCCGCAGCGAGTGCGACTTGAACGTATGACCACCGGCTGGCGGACAGGGCGTTCCAGAACCAGTGACCGCCATGTGAACCGGGCCCGTCCAATGTTTCGCCGTCGTGATGGCGACGGAACAGGATTGCGTAACCGGTATGACAGGCTGCCAGCATGTCTTCGGAAACTTCACCGATACCTTCGCCAAGCTCTGGGTCGAAGACCAAAAAGGCGCCAGCTTGCGTTCGTCCGTGAAAGACAACGGCTTTACCCTCTGCCAACAGCAACAGGGTGGGTGTCAGATTGTCATCCAAGTCGGAAAGGCGCATTGCTCCATATCCCGCCTGCATGCCCGCCTTTGGCGCGAGGGCGAGAATGTCCCGTACTGTCAAATCCCCATCTGCGCCAGTTTGCGCCGCGTGCAGCACCGCGAGACTCAATGGCCGTTCAAGTGCCGACGAGATATTCAACAGACAGGCTTCAAACGGTGTAAGTAACGAGGCATCGGTGGCAGGGTGGGATGCGTTCATTGTGTAGTGCCCCAGTCGCCCAATGAAACCCCAAGCAGGTCGAGTATGTCTCCGGTCAGGCTTAGGGCTGCATAATTGGTTAGAAAGTAGCTCTGTTCCGCAAGGATCAAACGTTCCTGAGCATTTACGTAGTCGCGCTGAGCATCCAGAATTTCAATGAGGCTACGGCGGCCGATTGAAAATTGTTCACGGGATGCAGCGACACTTTCCGCGTTAGCCTCTACGGCAATTCGGGCTTCGCGTAACCGATCGGCACCCGCTTTTTGATCCGAACGGATAAAACCCAATTCTCGCGTAATTTCTCGGATAAGCTGCTCGCGCGCAAACTCTGTCTCTTTGACCAACGATTCCGCCGCTGCTATTGCGGCGCGGCGTTGGCCGGTGCTGTCCAACTCGTAATTGAAAGAAAGATCCACTCCAAAATTCGCGTCACGATTGTTATCCTGGTTTGCGAATGCGGCGACCCTGACATCAGGGCTGCGGCGCGCTTGCGCTGCGGACCATTCCGCCTTGGCGGCCAGAAGGCTTGCATCGGACCGCCGAACCTGAGGACTGTTCATTATGATCTGCATGTCACTTCTTTCCAGCCCAGGTGCCGGAACTGGTGCAGAAAGAGTGCCAGGTTCATCCCCAAATACTTCGCGGAACCGCGCTTCGGCACGGTCTGTGCGCGCATACGCATCAGCCAGTTTTGTGCGTGCATCGGACATGCGTGACCGGGCTGCCAGGACGTCGGCACTTGAACCGACGCCGTTTTCTGTTCGGTCGGTTATCTGGCGAACAAGCTCTTCATGGGTCAAAACATTCTGTGCTGCGATGCTTTGAATCTTTCGTTGATCGAGGACAAGTACATAGGTCTCGATAGCTGCGAGCGCAGTGGATGAGGCCGTTTGAATTTGATCGCCTCTGCTTTCCAAGACACGTGCCCGCGCAGCGGTCAGATCCCCTGAAGCCGCCCCGCCGTCATAGACCAATTGTGAGACCCTCAGATACGGCGATACATCCGCAATATCTGATGCAATCCTTTCAGATCGCGCGTTTAGCCCCAGCGAAATCTCCGGGAGAAAAGCGCCTTCAGCCGCGTCTTGTTTGGCCTTCGCGATGCCCATTCTGGATTTGACTTGCGCCAGGTTTGGGCTGTTCTCAACCGCCTTTTTTACCCGCTGCCCGAAGGCGCTGTGACTGAGTGTTTTTGATGGTTTAGTTGCCCCAGCACCGGCTGTTTGGGCTGCGAAGGACATCGTCACAGGCGTCAAATCGGGTGGACGCGTGCAGGCGGAAACCGAAACCAGAAGCAGACTGAGCGCGACAAAATACTGCGAATACTTACTAAATGGCATACTGACCCTCCTGCCACCGATGGTCGAGCAAGCTTTCCTTTCGTTGGGCGGCTGCCAGCGCCTCCATAAATTCTGAAGCACCCGACCTAACGCCGGTCGACGACTTTTTCTCCAATTGCTCGACGCGCATTTGAGCTGGCAAGAGCCACGCGCAATGGGTCAAGGAAACTTGGTGGGCATGTATGAGGCGCAGGCCTCCGTTCATGGCGAGCAATGACAGATGCGCTGAAGGAACTTGCCGCAAGGCAACCAGCTTGACACCAAAGTAACCGTCGAGGCATTCGTCCATTTGTGCGCAGGCGAGTGGGGAAAAAAGCCCCATATCGCCTATCGTACGGCACAACTGATATGTGTTCTCCAGTGATGCTGTAAGAGTGCGAAAGAACGCCTGGACATTTCGCAGTTCAGCCCCCAGCGCTCCGGTTCGGTCAAAGAATGGTTCATCGTCGGGGTTGTCGGTAACCAGCTCCAGGCTTTCGTTGACAAGCAAGTCAAATTCCCCCTCTCCGGTTTCGTCCTGAAGCTCAGGTGGTCGGGATTGAAAGGGCACACACCGTAGTGCCGAGGGAACATAGCTTGCGCGCCATTCCCCTTTTGCTGACACGTATGGCGTCGGTTTGTCTGGTGTCATCGATAAGATTGCCACGGGGTAAAATCCCCGTTTGGATTTCCGGAACGCGATCGGAAAATTGGCCGCTGCCTGTAGGATCTCTGCCTCAGCCACCGGGCAGTCGACCATATCGCGCGCGAATTCGAACGACGTGTAACGTTTCCAGAACCGATGACCATGTCGTACTCGTGTGACCGGGGTTAAGCCATTCTGTGCCATAACTGCCTCGTGTTTCTGATGAACGCCAATTTGTTCCTGAGCTGGCTCAGGCCGTCGCACCGGTTGGGTCGGTGTGTATGATGTTGTCGGCTGTCAAGCCGCTGAGATCGGCGAGGCCATGGAAAGTGGCGAGGGTCTCGACGTTGGCATCGCCAGGTGTCACGAAATCAACTTTGATCAGGACACTGTCCGTTCCGTCCGTTGCCATCACATAGAGCGCGTCACCTGCAATTGCTCCGGCAAGGCTCTCTACAGCCGTTTCGAGTGTAACGGCATTGAGGTCTGCAAGAACGGTATCGAGGCCTACAAATCCAGTGTCTGTGCCTAATGTGTCACCGACAGTAAGAAGCTCAAAACCCGTGCCATCACCTCGGAGCGTAGCGACATTCAGTCCGCTGAACATCAGAGCGTCGGTTACATCTGCTGCGGGCCCAATTGTGAAACCGGTTATGCTGTCTACGCCATTGTTGTTCGGGTCGGCTTCAAAGACAACGACGTCCCGCCCGGCTTCGGTGATGTCAATGCTGTCATCGCCACCACCGCCACGAATGATTGTATCCGTGTTTGCCGCGGTGAGGATGTCATTGCCATTGGTGCCAAACTGAACTGCAACAGGGCCACCTTCAGGTGTTTTGATCGTTAACTCAATGGGTTGAGCAGCGTCCTGTACCGTCATCGTGAAGGTGACAAGAGGCTGAGACAAATCGGAAAAAACAGTCGCCGCCCCAGCGAAGTTGATGATGTCACCTGTGCCTGGGTTTGCCAGGAACAAATCAAACGCGCTGTGTTCCGTGTCTGATCCGATGTCGAAAGTGGCGACAGATGAGTCAAACTCAAGCTCCGCTGTAAAAGCCAAGCCACCAGAGATGTCACGATTAGCATCAGCATAAATGGCAAATGTAACGGTTGATCCACTGCGCCCGACCTCTGAGAGCACGTAGGCAGCTGGCTCATGAGCAACCGCCTGATCCGATACAGGTAAGGGATCTGGTCCCCCTGCAACGGTTGCCTGGGCTGATATAGTCAGGGCATCCCCAGCTTCTATGGCGGCGAAATCTGACGACGCAACAGCCAGTGTCCAGGATCCGTCCGCGGTTACTGTCGCGCTGCCGACGGAACTGCCGTTCAGCAAAACATCTACAATCTGGCCGTTTGAAAGCCCGGCAGAGGAACCGCTGACAGTAATGCCTGACGCCTTGGCATCAGCAAGGGCCACTGCGTTGTTCACGCCGACATCGTCCAGCATCAGAACTGGCCGAAAGTCCGTTGTTACCGAACTGCTTGCCGCTACTGCGCTGTTGCCAGCGATATCGTCAACTGTTGCGGTGATGGTGTAGTTTGTTCCATCGGAAAGCGCACCCAGGTCGCTGGCTGGCACAGTTATCGCCCAGGTTCCACCCGATGCAACACCTGTATAGGTTTGCCCGCCAAACGTGACAGAGACTATTTGACCATCTTCCGAGGTCGTCGTGCCTGAAATTGTCAGGTCTGTAGCTTGTTCCATTACATCCAATACGGAGCCAACCGGCAAACTGTCGATCGTGATTGCTGGCGCTGTAAAATCGGTTGTGAAACTCGTCGAGATTTGGTTGCCATTCCCAGCAGTGTCTGAAACAGAAGCCGTGACATTATAGGTACTTGCGTCCTGGAGGCCTGAAAGTTCGGCAACTGTTGCGGTATAGGTCCAGACACCACCGGTTACCGTTGCTGTACCGCTTACATCTACAGTTCCGTCTGCGCGCGCGATCTCCACAGTAATGACCGTTCCATCCTGAGCGTCAGAGGTTCCCGAGACAATCAGGTCGGTACCTTGCTCAGCAGCGTTCATGACAGTGCCGTCAGAAATACTGGTTATTCCCAGGGTAGGGGGTGTGAAATCGGTCGTGAAACTGTTGCTGGCCTGTGACGCCGGATTTCCTGCGGCGTCGGAGACATCCGCCGTTACCGCCACGGTGGCAGCATCAGAGAGGGCCGCAAGGTCGGCAGCGGGGACAACTGTGCTCCAAGACCCTCCGGTGGCTGTAGCAGTGTAAATTTGACCGCTCAAAGTGACGGTCACAACTTGGCCATCTTCGGCCGACGTTGCGCCCGATATTGTCAGGTCCACCGCTTGTTCGGCAGCATTCATGAATGCGCCGGTCGAGAACGTGTCGATGCTGAGGGTCGGTCCTGTGACATCTTTCGAAAGTGTCACATCAGCCTGAGGGGCTGTCAGCCCGTTTGCGTCGCTGACATCTGCGGTGATCTGAAAGCTGCCTCCGTCGGCCAAAGATGCCAGATCACCGGCTGGGACAGTTACAGTCCATGTTCCGCCCGTCACTGTCGAGGTATATGTTTGACCATCCAGTGTGATGGTGACTTGCTGGCCATCTTCGACATTGGCGGTTGTCCCGCTTATAGCCAAGCTTGCCGCAGCTTCAGCGGCGTTGAGAACTGCGCCGACGGAAAGCGGAGATATCGAAATTGAGGGGCCGGTCAGGTCTACTGGTACAGTAACAAGAATCGGCACGGCCGGGTTGCCTGCGATATCCTCGACCGCCACAACAATTGCAGCAGGTGTTCCGGTGGACAGACCGCTGAGGTCAGAATTGGGGATCGTGACAGTCCAGTTTCCGCCTGTCGCAGTGCCGGTGTACACCTGCCCGTCGAACGTGACGATGATGGTTTGCCCGTCCTCGGCCGTGGTGGAACCCGTTAAGGTTAAGTCACCAGCCACATCAATCAGGTCAATTGATCCACCCGCAACAGGATCCAGAGAAACACTTGGCGCGGTGAAATCCGTATCAAAGCTTCCGCTGGCCTGTGCGGCCGGGTTTCCAGCCGCGTCAGTCACGTCTGCGGTGACATTTACGATTGCGCCGTCAGGCAAGGCGCTAAGGTCAGCCGCCGGGACGGTTACGCTCCACTGTCCTCCGGAAACCGTACCGGAATAGCTTTGCCCGTTCAGTGAAACCGTTACGATTTGCCCGTCTTCAGTATCAGTTACACCGGTGACCGTCAGATCGGTGGCCTGCTCTGTCAGGTTGAGTACCGGCCCGTCAGAAAACCCGGTGATCGACAGGCTTGGCGGGACCGTATCGATGTCAAACTGAACGGATTGTGTCGACAGCTCGGCCCCCGACCCATCCAGGTTCCTGATGGTCACCGTCGACACACCCTGTGGAAGCCCGCTGGCTTCGGCTGCTGTCAGAGAGATGCTCCAGCTGCCATCGGGGTTGGGTGTCACGGTTTTCACCAGTGACCCTATTGTGACTTCGATGGTCGCAGTCCCTTCGGGAGCGATGGCGTTGGTGCTGACGTTGTTCAGTGCTGTGGATTGCAGCTCGGCGAGGTTGAGGCTTGTGTAAGTCGGGGTGGGTTCGGATACGACGGGGCTGTCTTCACCGCCACCGCCGCCACCTCCTGCGGCCGCAGCCGCCCCTGCCAGGCCCAATCCGCCCAACGCCGCGCCGGCACCACTGATGCCGCCTGCGGACGCACCCGCGGAAACACCTGCTTCCACGGCGCTGAACTGGGCAATCTCCTGAACCGCGTTCTCAGCGATCATGATGGCACCGCTGTCCAGGATCTGGACGTTTTCAGCTGCCACGATCATTGTCCGGCCATCGGCCATTTTTAGAAGAACATCGCCATTCTTCATCAACTTGACCGAGCGAACGCCTGGAATGGTTTCCGCGAACTGGAAAGCATACAGTTCTTCGATTGTGGCTTGTGATAACGCGGGCAAGGCCATCAAAGTTGAAATCAACCCGCCGGCCGCGCCGCGCCCTGCCCAGCGGCCAAGTTTTCCATCGATCCACTGGCGAATGTGTTGCTTGCGGTCCGTTTCCGAAGGTTCAGCCGCCGGACGGTTGTTGAACTCTGGTGCTTTGGTCATCTTACCCTCACATGTGGTTTCCGCGATCACCGAAATGGAAGACAGATCGCGCTGATAACGGCTGGCTCATCTGTCTTTCCCACTGGTTACTGTTGCGATCGAAAGTGAAAAATTGAGTTAATCTGAAACCGAACTTCTCGTTTTCACCACAATTCCGCTTTTGTTTCGGTCCGTGCATCAGGTCATCTTTTGGTCAAGGCCAGGGGTGGCGATGGAGGTGTGGCTGTGATGCTTCAATTCGAAGGTGTGGTGGCAACGGGGAGCGCGGCGCTCGATTCAGGTATCGGCGATACGGCTTTAAAAACGTTTAACGGAACCACGTATCTTTATACCGTCACCGGACCGGGTGGCGGCGTCGCGGTCTGGAGGCTGGTCGAGGGCGCGTTACCGCAACTGGTCGACACGGAATATTACAGCGGCACAATCACGTTTCACGTTGGTCGCAGTGGCACACCGATAACGCTGGCGGGATCCGAACAACTTGTACTGGATGTGAATATGGCGGTCGGGTTGGTCGGATATGACCTGAACGTGGATGGCACCCTGGACAGCCTTACGGAAACCGGATCTCTGGCAGGAGGAGGAGATATCTCGGCGATTGTTCAAGTGTCGATCGGACCCATGGATGTTCTGGCAATGGCTCATGAAGAAACGGGTCAAATCGGGACATATCTTGTTAATCCAGATGGAACGCTGAGCCTTGCTGGTCTTGTTGCTGGCTCTGGAGACGCGATGCAGACGCTGCGCGCAGGAACAGACCATTTCCTGATCTCAAGTGATGCGGCCAGCAATACAGTCTCAACTTATCGGATCGACAGCATTTCCGGTCAGTTGACCGAGATTGACAACAGTTCAGCCATGGGAACCCTTGGAATCTCGACTCCGACAGCCGTCGAAACGATCGATGCCTACGGCAAGCCCTGGGTGATCGTGGCGGGCGCAGGCAGCGACTCGCTCAGTGTGCTTCAATTGAAAGCTGACGGCAGCCTGAGCGCCACAGACCATATTCTGGATTCGCACACGACCCGCTTTGAATCCGTGCAGGACCTTGAAGTCGTGGACATCAACGGGCGCGTATTCGTCGTGGCGGGTGGCGGCGACGATGGGCTTACATTGTTCACGCTGACACCGGAAGGCCAGTTGGTCTATCTGGACAGTTTCGCCGACACTTTGAGTAGTGGATTGCAGAATGTCGAATCGCTGAGCCTTGCTCACGTCGGCAATGAGTTGCAGATTCTGGTTACGTCGCAACAAGACGCTGGAGTCACTGTCATTTCGGTTCCTGTCGATGATCTTGGGGTCGTGAACAAAGGGTTTGGAACAGTATCGGGGACGGCCTTTGACGACATGCTGAGTGGCAGTATTCTGGATACCACCCTGATGGGTGGCGATGGCGATGACATACTGATAGCAGGAACAGGTGCTACGACCATGTCAGGTGGGGCAGGGGCCGACATTTTCGTGATGCAGTCGGGCAGCGGTCTGACCACGATCACGGATTTTCAACCGGGTGTGGACCGTCTGGACATGTTCGACTACCTGCTGTTGCGGTCCCCTCAGCAACTGACATTCACCAGCACCACCCAAGGGGCGCGGATAGAGTATCGGGGCGAGGTGGTGCAGGTTCAGTCCGCTTCGGGCGGAACGCTGACCAGTACCGATATTTTCGGGGCCGGGTTTGAAGGCCCCGATCACATTCCGGTTGAATTCGGTGATTTCGGCGGTTTGAAGCCGGACAGTTCGGATGGCGTGCTTGGGCCAATCACAGTGGACAGCCGATCTGTAAATCCCGGATTGTCGGATGCGGAGATTAGATTCACTCCGATCGGCGGTGGCACGGTATCTGTCACGGCTGACGATCAGGGACAATTTGACTTGGACCTTCCGGATGGCACGTTCCCCGGAAGACTGGACATCATCAAGCACTATTCGACGGCAAGCAAAGAGATCGACGCAATGGACGCTTTACAAGTGTTGCGCATTTCGGTTGGCCTCGATCCGACATGGGGGCCCGCCGATGCGGAAAACCTGATCGCAGCGGATATCAATCAAGATGGAACCATCAATGCCCTGGATGCACTGGCGATTTTGCAGGTGGCTGTTGGGCAAACCACTGCGCATGAACCTCAATGGGTCTTCTTGGATTCAGATGCGGACTTGTCGGGAGTTACAAAAAGCAACGTTGATTATCAGACTGGAATGGATGTTGTTGCCATAGACGGGGTGATAACCGCCGATATGACGTCCATTTTGCTCGGCAACCTCGAGGCGGCATGAATTGAAATGAACGGTGCTGCAATTCAGTCATTGCAAGGCTTCCGCTTGGACCGCAATGTTGGCCTTAGATACACAAACACAAAAGGACAGGCCATGAATCGTCTTTCGGAACGCAGAGATTTTGCCATCGCGGTCTGTGAAGAAGCTGGGGTGATGGCCGAGAAATACTTCTTGGACAGGAGTAATCTGGTTATCGATCAAAAAGGTGCTCAGGACTGGGTGAGCGAGGCGGACAAAAACGTCGAAGCCTTCATTCGCCAAAAGATCATGGATGCTTGGCCGCAGGATGGGATATTTGGCGAAGAACACGGCGCTGCCACAGGCAAGAGCGGTTTTGACTGGGTGATTGATCCAATTGATGGAACTACGAATTTCGTCAATGGCATACCCGTTTGGACGATTGTTCTGGCCGGTGTCACCGAAGGGCGTACTGTGGTCGGTGTGATCCGGGATCCGAATATGGACGAGACCTTTGTGGCAACACGCGGAGAGGGCGCGACACTGAACGGTTCACCGATACACGTGGCCTCTGGGGTTGCTCTTCGGGATGGGACGGTTTCTGTGGGGTATTCGAACCGGATCGAAACTCGCCACGTCGTGCCGGTGGTTGCAGAACTGATCGAGCGCGGTTCCATGTTTCACAGAAACGCCAGCGGTGCATTGTCATTGGCCTATGTCGCAGCCGGGCGACTTCTGGGTTATGTGGAAGAACACATGAACGCCTGGGATTGTCTGGCTGGGCAATTGTTGGTTGCAGAAGCGGGCGGTGTTGTCGAAGATCAAGACGCCGACGCGATGATCCGCGACGGTGGGCGCGTGATCGTCGGCACACCAGATGTATTTGAAAGTTTGTTGGAAATCGCAGAGAACGCTTGGGGGGCTTAACGCCTAGGCCATTGGCAACCAAGTGGAATTAGGTTGCAAAGTTGTCAGGCTTGCCTGCCAATAATGGCCTTGTGACGGTTGATCGTACTGGCGGTCAATCGGATTTCCGGAAAGCTCACACCACAACAATGTCCCGACCGCGCCATGTGTAACGATGGCGAGGTCTCCGGTGCCATGGGCACGAGTGATTTCCAAGACTGCCCGGTGAATGCGCCTCTGCGCGTCGGCCGCAGTTTCCCAACCGCGAAAGCTAATGTCCGGCTGGGCAAAGAATGCGTCGGCGGCCGCCTCGAACCTTTCCCGTGGCAGGAAACCAGTGGTACTCCGATCATTCTCGCCAAGTTCCGGGTGGATATTTAGAGGCAACCCCAAGGGCGCGGCCATAATCTCACCAGTGTCGCGAGCCTTTCGTTCGCTGCTGGCCCAGATATGGCTGACATTGGCCATAGCTTCACCGGCGGCAAAGGATGCGGCGCGCCGGCGACCTGTCGTGCTCAGACCCCATTCCGTAATGGGGGTATCCGGATCAATATCGACCTCGGGGTGAGTGATGATCAGTAAATTCGGCATCTAGTCAGGCAGAAGTACCGGCCCTTTGCCCGCAAACCCCATCCTGATTTCGGTACCCGGTGCAAGCGGTGCATCAACATCATCGTGGACCGCAAAAACCTGACCAAATGCGCCGGTCAGCGTGTATTCCATCCGCACGCCAACATAGGTTGCCTTCGCCACTGTAGCGGCGATGCCGTCATCAGAACCAATCACAAGGCGCGAGGGTCGTACAGCGATGGTTGCGGGCCCATTGGTCAAACCCCGACGCGGCAGAGTGTGACGGTATCCTTCGATCTCGATCGTTGCAGTATCACCGTCAGTTGCAATGATTTGACAGTTGAGCAGGTTTGCCTCGCCTATGAAATCGGCAACAAACCGGTCATTCGGGGCATCATAAAGCTCGCGAGGTGTACCCATCTGAGCGATCGCGGCGTTCCGCATCACAACAATCTCGTCCGAGACGGCCAGGGCCTCTTCCTGATCGTGGGTGACATAGACAACCGTCAATCCAAGGTCTTGCTGAATGGCCCGGATATCCTCGCGCACCTGGCGTCGCAGCTTGGCATCAAGGTTGGATAGCGGCTCGTCAAACAGCAGAACCTGTGGTTCAAGAACCAGCGCTCGCGCGACGGCGACACGTTGTTGCTGACCACCCGAGAGTTCGGAGGGAAGGCGATTGTCGAACCCCTTGAGCCCTACCAATTGCAAGCCATGCAAGGCGCGGCTGCGAGCCTCATCCTTGGCAAAGCCCGAGAATGTGAGGCCGTACATTACGTTCTCCAGCACGCTCATGTGGGGAAACAGCGCGTATGATTGAAACACCATTGATACGTCGCGGTCTGTTGCGGGCAGATTGGTGACGTCACGGTCGCCAATCATAATCTTGCCAGAGCTTGCCATCTCTAAACCGGCAATCATGCGCAACGTCGTTGTTTTCCCACAGCCTGACGGACCAAGCAGCGTAACCAGTTTTCCCGCTTCGACATGAAGGTTAATGTTATCAACAGCCACAACGTTTTTGCCGAACACTTTCGACACGTTCTCGAACCGAACCGGCGCGGCCTTGGATTGCAGGCTCATGTCAAAATCTCCTAAACATTGGTGCGGGACTGCGTCATTCGACGCCCTATCTGAGTGCGGCCAACGATCAGCTGCATCAACGCAACAACTGCCAACATCACGAAGATCAGCGTCGTCGAATACGCAATGGCGAGACCATAGTCGTTATTCTCGACCCGCCCGATGATATAGCTGGTTGCCATGTCGTATTCGGCACTGACCAGAAAAATCACAGCCGAGATCGCCGTCATCGCGCGGACAAAACTGTAAACAAGCGCGGCAAGTATCGCGGGACGTAGCAGCGGCAGAATGACACGACGAAATGTCTGCCACGAGTTTGCACCAAGGGTCAGCGAGGATTCATCGAGACTGCGGTCAAGTTGCGACATGCTGGCGATGCCCGCACGGACCCCAACCGGCATGTTGCGGAATATGAAGCTGATAACAAGGATAACGCCTGTGCCGGTTATCTCGATGGGCGGAACGTTGAAGGCAAGAATATAGCTGACACCAATCACCGTACCGGGGATTGCAAAGGACAGCATGGTCCCAAACTCGAAAGCGTTCTTTCCCGCAAAGCTTTGCCGGGTCAATAGGTAAGCCGTGACCAACCCAACCGCTGCCGTCAGAGGCGCAGCAATCGCCGCAATGGTTATGGTAGTCCAGAAGCTGTCCCACGCGGCGCCGGTCCAACGAATGCCCTCTTCTTCAAATCGAACAGAGAATGCCGTGACGTAGTGCTTTAGGGTCAGGGAGTTATTGACCCCCCAAAGCTCGACCACACTGCCGTAGATGATCATTGCATAGACAATGATCGTGAACACCGCCCAGCCAAGAGCGATTACCAGCACTGGAACAGAAAGACCCGTAGGCATCAAAGGGTGCACGCCTGCGTCGCCTTTGCCTGTTACGGTGGTATAGCTTTTCTTGCCCAGCCAAACACGCTGTGCGTAAAAGGCCGAAAGAGTAAAAAACAGCAATACCATGGCCAGAACGGCGGCCCGTCCTTGGTCATATTGCGCCCCGACGATGGCAAAGAAAATCTCGGTCGATAGAACGTCGAAATTCCCACCCAGAACAAGCGGGTTTCCGAAGTCGGCCATGCTTTCGATGAAGCCCAAAAGAAATGCATTGGCAAGACCGGGGCGCATCAGGGGCAGGGACACTGTCCTGAACGTTTGCCATCTGCTGGCGCGGAGAGTCTGGGCCGCTTCCTCCATAGATGGCGAGACGCCTTCCACCACGCCGATAAGAACGAGGAATGCAATGGGCGTGAATGCAAGGGCCTGTGCGATGAATATGCCTGGCATTCCGTACAGCCAGCGCGTTGGCTGCGTGCCGAACAGCTCGGCGACGAACCGTGTGACCGAGCCTGACAGACCAAAAAGCAGGATCAGCGCGAGGCCAATCACAAATGGCGGGGTAATGATCGGAAGAACAGTCAAAGCCCGCAGCACGCGTTTGTAGCGAAAGCCCGAGCGAGTCACGACCAGTGCAAAGCACAAACCCAGGGCAGTCGTGACGAAGCCAACCAGGATGGCAAGAAACAGCGAGTTCCATGCCGCGCCACACCTGGCACCAAAAAAACACCCCAACCCCCAAAGCCGGGCATCAAAGAACTTTGAAAAGAAGACAGCAATGGAATATGCGCCATCTTCAGTGACGAAGGCAGCGAACAGCATCTTGGCGATCGGATAAAAAACAAAGACGGTGACGATGGTAATCACACCGCCAATCGCACTAACAACAAAGACGTCACCGTTGATGGCACCTCTTGCCGCAATGCCTTGGGTCAACAGGAACAGAAAGCTTGAAGCGCAAATCATTGCGCCATAGCCCATACCGAATTGGCGATCACCAAGTTCGCCAAAATAGGCTTCCAACCAATTGAAATTGAAACCCCTGATGCCAATCCCGAATCCCTGTGCGATCAACCAGCCGAAGCCGAGCGCACCGGAAAGGATCAGAACCCGGGCATAGAGCGGGTCAGACTTGGCTCGCTTCAGCACCAGAAGGGGTAAGGTCAGAGCGATCAATAGTGGGGCAAGCCAAAGCTTCTCACCCTGTGCGATCAGGAATGCAGCGGGGGCATAATCTTCGTCAAACGGGTAACCGTCAAAAAGCCATTCGAATGACCACAGGCCGCCGTCGACCATATACCACGGCAGCAGGCAAAACCCGACCCACCCGGCGATGACCCAAAAGATCAGAACCGGACGGGTCTTTTTTGTAATATGGTTGGCCATTTACTGCGGCAGAACCGAAACCTCTTCGTCCCATTTCTGCAACAGACGCTTTCGTTCGTCTGAGGAACCATACTTTTTGAAGTCATAGTCGATCAGCTTGATCTGACTCATGTCAGGCGCGCTTTCCGACGTTTCTGCGCTCTTATTTGATGGCACCTGAAACGCGCTGACCTGAAGAGCAAGGTTCTGCGCCTCGGGCGACAGCGCCCAGTCATAGAATTTCTTCGCCTCTTCCTCGTTGCGGGCGCCTTCAATAATGGACATCGACCCAATTTCGTATCCGGTACCCTCGCATGGCGCGACTACCTTGATCGGGAAACCCGATACAGCCTGCTTTACCGCATCATGCATGAAGACGATGCCAATCGTGTTCTCGCCTCGACCGGCTGCTTTGATTGGTGCAGATCCGGATTTTGTATACTGGTTGATATTCGAATGCAGGCCTTTCATGAACTCAAAACCTTCATCCTCGCCAAAGATCTGCACCATCGAGGCCAGCGTTGTGTAGGCCGTACCAGACGAGTTCGGGTTGGCCATCTGAACGTGACCCTTGTATTCAGGCTTTAGCAGGTCTTTCCAACAGGCGGGTTCGGGTAGGTTATTGGCCGCCAGCAGGTCTGCGTTATAGCCATACCCAAGTGCGCCGGAATAAATGCCGATCGTTCTGTTTCCGGCACTTTCGGCTTGGGAAATTGCCCAATCATGAAGCTGGTCGCGCATTTGCGACATGTATTCCATTGTCAGGCCCTCTTCGGCGGCCTGCAAATGCGGATCACCCGTGCCGCCCCACCAAACGTCTCCTTTCGGGTTCGAGCTTTCGGCACGAATCTGGGCAAAGGTTTCGCCTGACGACTTACGCGTCATGTTGACGTCGATGCCCGTTGCATCTTCGAAACTGCGCGCCATGAGTTGGCACCAGTCTTCCTGCGCCGAGCAATAGAGTGTCAGCTTGTCTGCCTGCGCTGCCGACACAGATGCGGCTATTGCAATCAGCGACCCGACGGCCGTGGATGTAAGTTTTTTCATTATCATTCCTCCCTTTGGTTATCGTGCACCAGTATCTTTTGTTTTGTCAGGCGCTTTCTCATCCAGCTTTTCGTAGCTTGTTAATGACAGACTGGGCGTTCTGATTGCCCGTCAGATTTCTCAGAAAACTTGACAGATCTCTTTCTTCCACCAGCTTTGCCGCTTTCCCCGGTGAAAACCAGTGACGCTTCCGTTCTTCCCGTTCTTTCCAACGCCGCTTCAGTTTTTCAACGACCATGGGATAGAGGGTAACGCGGCAGCGAACGCTATTCGCGCCCTCAAAGCGCTTGTCGTAGAAAAATTGGCCAATCGGCTGTTTCGAGATTGCCCCGACTGCACCTGCTTCTTCCAGAGCTTCAATTTCGGCGGCATGCCAAGGTTTCTTTCCTTCCATCAACCAACCTTTTGGGATGACCCACCGCCCAGTATCGCGCGAAGTCACCATCAGAACGCGTAGTTTTCCATCCCTGTCCCAGCGCATCGGAAGTGCTGCAATCTGGTCTGTTATGTTGCCGTCGCTCATGCTGCCCTCAATGACACGGTATCAATAGCGCACCCAGAATAACCTTCAGTCGTTAACGGTGGTTCTTGGGTTTTCACTATGAAACGGTTCAATTCACACATTCTTGCCTTGCGCTTTGGACTCTTCCGAATTGTCACAACCTACTGAGGGTTATGCAACAAAAATTATTGCATTATGCCCGAAATCCCACAAAAGTGGGGTTTGAAACCTGATTGGGTTGTTGGATGTCCAAAACGAAAATACGTGCCAAAACGATTGAAAAGGGACGGGGTAGGGTAAAGAAATCCGACCGGCGCCAGCAAATACTGCTGGAGTTGAAGCTTCGCCCGCACGTTCGCATCAATGAATTGGCCCAGCGTTTCAACGTCTCCAACGAGACGGTGCGCAGGGATTTTGACGCCCTGTCGAATGACGGCCTGATCGCACGCGCGCACGGAGGGGCATCTGCCCCGGCACAAGGGCATTATCCAGGTCTGGACGAGCGAGCCAACGCGCGGATTGAGGAGCGCGAACGCATAGGTATCAGCGCGGCGGGACTGGTTCGTGATGGTGAAACGGTCATGATCGATTCCGGTTCGACCACAATCGAAATGGCCCGTGCATTGGCCTATCTCGGCACTCCTTGCACAGTGATTACGAATTCAATCCCGGTGGCAATGACCCTCGGCCATGGGGCTGCCGAGGTTCTGCTTTGTCCAGGAGAATATCTGGCAACCGAATCTGCGACGATTGGAACCGAAACGCTGGAATTCCTGTCTCGGTTCAATGTCGACAGATGCATGATCGGCTCGTCAGGTTTTTCGGTCGAAGGCCCTTCAGAAACCGTGCGCGGCTTTGCGGCTGTCAAAAGAATGATGCTGACGCGCGCAGCAAATCGACATCTTTTAATCGATTCAGGGAAATTTGGTCGTAAAGGCCTGTCTCAGGTCGGAGACCTGACCAAACTGGATTCCATAGTTTCCGACACGAAACCAACAGGAGAGTTGCTTAACGCGATCAACGGTGCCGAGGTTGATGTTCTCGTCGCCCCGTAAACACTGATATGAATGACGAACAGCGGACTGCAAAATGACCGCGCATGACTGGGAGGAAAACATGAAGATAGACATCAGATTATTGGTTGGGGCATCGGCAATTGCGCTCATGTCGCTTTCCGGGACAGCTTCGGCGCAAGATTGCCCGAGGGGTGATCTGGACGAGCGGTTTTGCGACGTCGATGGGGATTTGATTGCGGATATCCCCACAGATTCTTCCCAGCTAATTGATCCTGACACCCTGATTTTTGCCTATACACCGGTCGAAGACCCGGCCGTATACAAAACCGCGTGGTCAGACTTTCTAGAGCATCTGAAGGCTGAGACAGGCAAGGACGTGGTCTTTTTTCCGGTCCAAAACAATGCCGCCCAGATTGAGGCGATGCGGTCGGGACGTCTGCATATTGCGGGCTTCAACACCGGGTCCAACCCACTGGCAGTAAACTGTGCCGGGTTCCGACCGTTTACGATTATGGCCTCAAAAGACGGTAACTTCGGTTATGAAATGGAGATCATCACCTACCCAGGCTCGGGCATCGAAAAGGTTGAAGATATCAAAGGTAAGCAACTTGCGTTCACGTCACCCACGTCCAACTCGGGCTTCAAAGCACCGTCGGCGATCCTGAAAAGTGACTTTGATCTTCTGCCCGATCGCGACTTCGAACCCGTCTATTCGGGAAAGCACGACAACTCGATCCTTGGTGTGGCGAACAAGGACTATCCAGCGGCATCGATTGCAAATTCGGTAAAGGCACGGATGATTTTGCGGGATGTGATCAAGGAGGAAGATGTTGTTACGATTTACAAATCGCAGACCTTCCCAACCACCGGATTTGGCACTGTCTACAACCTGACGCCCGAATTGCAGGAGAAAATCCGCAATGCTTTCTTCAACTTCGAGTGGGAAGGGACGACGCTTGAAGCGGAGTTTTCCAAGTCGAACGAAGGCCAATTTCTTGAGATGACTTACCAGGAATTCTGGGACGTCATTCGCAAAATTGACGCGGCAAACGGCGTCTCCTACGCCTGCCAATAAGTCTTGCTTAATCCAGCGGGCCTGAAAAGGCCCGCTAATCACCCTAATCGGGGGCAATTTATGCTGCGTCTTCAAAAGCTGACGAAAACCTACAAGACCGGAGATCAGGCACTGAAGGCCATCGATCTTGAGGTACCCAAAGGGCAGGTGCTTGCACTGATTGGACCCTCGGGCGCGGGAAAATCGACCATGATCCGTTGCATCAACCGCTTGGTTGAACCCACAAGCGGCGGTGTTCTTCTGGATGACATGGACCTGACCAAACTCGGGTCGGGTGCGTTGCGGAAAGCACGCCGCGAAATGGGTATGATCTTTCAGGAATATGCCCTGGTCGAACGCCTCACCGTGATGGAAAACGTATTGTCCGGTAGGTTGGGGTATGTGGGATTCTGGCGCAGCTTTCTGCGGCGGTATCCGCAGTCGGATGTGGACGAGGCTTTCCGCCTGCTGGACCGGGTGGGGCTGTTGCATATGGCTGACAAACGCGCGGACGAGTTGTCGGGTGGTCAACGCCAAAGGGTCGGTATCTGCCGCGCTCTGATCCAGGACCCAAAGTTGTTGCTGGTCGATGAACCGACCGCGTCGCTGGATCCGAAGACCAGTCGACAGATCATGCGGCTGATCACCGAGCTGTGTCAGGAGCGCGGGCTGGCGGCCATCATCAACATCCATGACGTGGCTCTAGCCCAGATGTTCGTTCCGCGTGTCGTGGGCCTCCGCTTTGGCGAAATCGTGTTTGATGGTCTTCCAACAGGGCTCACCCCGGAAAAGCTGACCGAGATTTACGGCGAGGAAGACTGGGAAGCGACCATCGAAAAAGTGGATGAGGATGAAGATGTCGAGGCCGCAGAATGAGCCATCGAGAACTTGACGACATGCTGGGAAAAGGCTGGCGCAAACCGGCCTTTATCAAAAACACGTTGCTGCGCAGGGCATTGATACTTGGGTTCTTCGCCTACCTGATTGCGGCTTTCATGACCATCGATGTTGATTGGGGCAGGGTCTATGAGGGACTGGACAGGGGATGGGCGTTCGTCCTTGCCTTTACCAGCCCGGATTTCATTTCACGGTGGTCGGATATCTGGGCCGGTCTTCTGGAAAGCATTGTAATGACCGTGGCCGCTTCGGTTGTCGGTATCCTGATTTCGATCCCGATTGGATTGGGGGCTGCACGTAATATCGCCCCGTTGCCAATCTACATAATGTGCCGCGGCATTGTCGCGTTAAGCCGGGCATTGCAGGAAATTATCGTTGCCATTTTGCTTGTGGCCATCTTTGGCTTTGGCCCGCTGGCAGGATTTTTGACGCTGTCTTTCGCAACCATTGGGTTTCTTTCCAAGCTTTTGGCCGAAGATATCGAGGCGATGGACAAAGTTCAGGCTGAGGCGATTCAGGCCTCTGGTGCACGATGGCTGCAATGGATCAACTACGGGGTTCAGCCTCAGATCATGCCTAGGCTTGTGGGTCTTTCCATGTACCGGATCGACATCAATTTCCGGGAAAGCGCTATTCTCGGGCTGGTGGGGGCAGGCGGCATTGGCGCGACACTCAACACCGCGTTTGATCGATATGAATATGATACGGCAGCCGCCATTCTGATCCTTATCATCGGGATCGTCATGGCCCTTGAATACCTTTCCGGAATAATCCGAGCGAGGGTTCAGTAATGCCGGTTCTTGAACGCGACGATACACGAATCTGGCGCAGGCGGACGACCGGCCAAAGCCTGGTTCGCTGGTTTGGATGGCTTCTGGGAGTAGCGGTTTTTGTCTACTGTTGGCAGCTCATTTCGGAATCGACAACCTGGTTTTTCGTCTGGGACGCACCCCGTATCGCCAACGATATCTGGACCCGCGCAACACCTCCGAAATGGGATTATATTACCCAGCTGGGTCGCCCGATCTGGGATACACTGAACATCGCTACACTGGGGACGATCATCGCTCTGTGCATGGCCGTGCCGGTTGCCTTTTTGGCGGCCCGCAATACTACCCCGTCGGCGTTGTTCATCCGCCCCATTGCCTTGTTGGTCATTGTCTCGACCCGCTCAATCAACTCGCTGATATGGGCGCTGCTATTGATCGCTATCATCGGACCGGGTGTGTTCGCCGGTGTCATAGCAATCGCCATCCGTTCAATCGGGTTCTGCGCTAAACTTCTTTATGAAGCGATTGAAGAGATTGATCACGGTCAGGTCGAGGCGATCACAGCCACCGGTGCTTCGCGGTGGCAAGTCATGGCATATGGGATCGTTCCGCAAATCCTGCCAGCTTTTGCCGGAATTGCGGTCTTTCGTTGGGATATCAATATTCGCGAGTCTACAGTGCTTGGTCTGGTTGGTGCCGGTGGCATCGGGTTGCAGCTCTCGGCCTCGCTTAATGTTCTGGCGTGGCCGCAAGTCAGCCTCATCCTGATTGTAATTCTTTTTGCGGTCATGATCAGCGAATGGGTTTCGGCAAAAGTACGAGGAGCGATCATTTGACCGGATTCTCAGCGCAGGAGGCTTTTAAGGCATACGAAGCCGTCCGGCACCGCCTTCCAGATATTGAACCGAACGACGTGAGCTATCGTCGTATCGAGACCCTTTCCGAAATTATGGATGAGTTTGACGTATTTCTTCTGGATGCGTTCGGGGTTCTCAATATCGGAGAAACAGCAATCCCCGAAACGCCTGAACGGATCAAGTCACTGACGGATGCGGGCAAACGTGTCCTGGTGGTTTCGAATGCCGCAGGGTTTCCTCATGCCACGCTGTTGGAGAAATACACCAGGCTGGGATATGACTTCGCGCCGCAGGATGTGATTACCAGTCGGGCTACGTTGCTGTCCGGGCTGAATGGTCAACATGGGCTGCATTGGGGTTTGATGGCGACACCCAGCGCCGGGCTTCGCGATTTGGAAGATTTGAAACTAACCTATCTGGAGGATGACCCGCAACCCTACGAAACTGTTGATGGTTTTCTGATGATCGGGTCAGCCGCCTGGACCGAAACCCGGCAGGCGATGTTGGAGGCGGCATTGCTAAGCCGACCCCGCCCGGTATTGGTGGGTAACCCGGACATCGTTGCCCCACGTGAGTACGGCTTTTCCAAAGAACCCGGTCTTTTCGCGCACCGTTTGGCCGACCGGACGGGCGTAACCCCGCAGTTTTATGGAAAGCCTTTCGGCAATATCTATGATCTTGCTTTTAAGCGACTTGGGCCTGTCGACAAATCCCGCGTTCTGATGGTGGGTGATAGTCTGCATACTGACATTCTGGGCGCGCGTCATGCCGGAGTGGCTTCGGCACTTGTCTCGGATTTTGGATTCTTCGCCGGGCATGATGTTGAGGAAGCTATCAAACAAGCAGCGATCGTGCCGGATTTTGTCGTGACCCGACCCTGAGATTTCGAACTAAGGCGTATTTTAAGAAGAGTGTACGGGCAGGTTGACTTGCAGAAGATGCGTGTAATGATGATTATGTTGCTTTTGTGGAGGTGTATCCAGTAGGCGAATTTTCTAACGGCAAATACCCATAGTCTCGGAAACTCGATACTGGTTCTTCTGCATCCTAACAATCTGGAACTCAATGTTAAGGGTCACTTTCGAGAACTCAAGCCATCTCAGGCTGGAAACACCGCTGTTTTCTTGACTGTTCCATAGACAAAACTGGTGTCGATCGAAGCTATTCCGCCGATCGGGTGAATTCGGTTTCGAATAAAGTCCTCGTATGCGTCGAGGTTTGATACCAATACCCGCAACTGGTAATCCATTGCGCCGGTAAGCACGTGGCATTCTAGAACTTCATCGATCATCCGAACGCGTTTTTCGAATTTCTGCACATCTGTTTCATTGTGCCGCTCAAGCCGGATGCGGACAAAGACGGTAATCGCCATCCCGTATGCGGCAGCGTCCACATCGGCGCTGTATCCTTTGATGACACCGCTGGCCTCAAGGTTTTTGACCCGCCGCAGACACGGTGAAGGAGACAGGTTGACCTCATCAGCAAGATCCTGGTTCGTCATACGCCCGTCCCGCTGCAACGCTCGAATGATTTGCCTGTCTTTGGCGTCCATCTTCTCTCCATTATTAGCATAATATGCCAATATTGATCCTTACCTTGGCATTATTCGCAACCTATTGCTCAAAGTAAAGGCGCAAAGTGATAACAACTTAGATCAGGAGCCCACCGTGACCCGCACAACCGGATTTGCCACTCGCGCCATTCATCATGCCTACAACCCGTTTGAAAACGATGGTGCGCTGACCCCGCCCCTCCACTTGACCTCAACTTTCTCCTTCGAAACCGCAGAGGCTGGTGGGGAAATGTTTGCCGGTGAGCGCGCAGGTCATATCTATAGCCGGATATCGAACCCGACATGTGACCTTCTTGAAAAGCGCATTGCCGTGCTGGAAGGTGCCGAGGCCGGGCTCGCTCTCTCCAGCGGGATGGGCGCAATTACCGCCGTACTTTGGACCCTGCTGTCGCCAGGTGACGAAGTCATTGTCGACAAAACGCTCTACGGATGCACTTTCGCTTTCATGCGCCACGGGCTGGCAAAATGGGGTGTCACTATTACCCATGTCGACATGACGGACCCTGCGAATCTGAAAGCCGCTGTTTCCGAAAAAACCCGCGTCGTCTATTTTGAAACCCCAGCCAATCCAAACATGCGCTTGGTGGATATCGCTGCCAGTTCAGAAATTGCGCATTCTGTTGGTGCGCATGTTGTGGTCGACAATACATATGCCAGCCCCTATCTGACCCGCCCGATCGAGCACGGCGCGGATATCGTCCTGCACTCCGCCACCAAGTATCTGGGCGGGCATGGCGATGTGGTCGCGGGTCTTGTGGTCGGAACCGCCGAGCAGATTTCTGAGATCCGGCTGGTCGGCATGAAAGACATGACAGGCGCAGTGATGGCACCTTTTAACGCAATGCTGATCCTGCGTGGGTTGAAGACACTGAACCTGCGATTGGATCGTCACTGTGCGTCCGCCAAGGTGGTTGCCGATTACCTTCAGGCACACCCTACCGTCAGTGAGGTTTATTTCCCGGGGCTTGAGAGTTTTGCCCAGCACGATGTCGCACAACGCCAGATGTCGCAGCCGGGGGCCATGATCGCCTTTGAAATCAAGTCTGGCCTGTCCGGTGGCATCGAGTTCATGAACCGCCTGAACATGATCCAACGCGCCGTGTCCTTGGGGGATGCAGAAACCCTGATCCAGCACCCGGCATCCATGACTCATTCGACTTATACTGCGGAAGAACGGGCAGAACATGGGATCAGCGACGGTCTGATCCGTCTTTCCGTCGGGCTGGAAGACGTTGATGACATCCTTGCGGATTTGGAGCAAGCTCTGCCCTACCCTGCCCGCAGTGCCGCATGAACCCGGAGACCACCATGCCGAATGATCCCAAGCTGTTGAAAATCGTCGAACAGCGTTTGCTGTGGTTGTCGCATTGGATGATCCACCATGCCAACCATATCCGTCCCAAGGTGGATGGGATCAAGGTCGGTGGTCACCAAGCGTCGTCCGCGTCGATGGTTTCGATCATGACTGCGCTATACTTTTCGGCTTTGCGTCCGGAAGATCGGGTTGCGGTCAAACCGCATGCGTCACCGGTTTTCCACGCGATGCAGTACCTCATGGGCAACCAGACCCGCGAAAAGATGGTAAACTTTCGCGGGTTTGGCGGCGTGCAAAGTTATCCCAGCCGGACAAAGGATATCGATGATGTCGACTTCTCGACAGGTTCGGTAGGTTTGGGTGTCGCGATCACCTCGTTTGCTTCGATCATTCAGGACTATGTCAAGGCCAAAAACTGGGGGGCAGATGCCCCGATGGGGCGCATGGTGGCGCTTGTAGGCGACGCTGAACTGGATGAAGGCAACGTATACGAAGCATTGCAGGAAGGCTGGAAAAACGGCCTGCGCAACACGTGGTGGATTATCGACTACAATCGGCAGTCGCTTGACGGCATCGTTCGTGAAGGATTGTTCGAACGGATCGAAAAAATCTTTGATGCCTTTGGATGGGATGTTGTGCGCGTGAAGCATGGTGTCCTGCAGCGCGCGGCCTTCAAGGAACCTGGCGGTGATCGGCTGCGAGACTGGATTGATGCCTGCTCGAACCAGGAATACTCGGCCCTGACGTTCATGGGTGGCGAGGTTTGGCGAAAGCGCCTCATGGACGATCTTGGGGATCAGGGGGATGTGACGGCGCTGATCGAACGGCGCACAGATGCCGAACTCGCTGCATTGATGGAAAACCTCGGCGGCAACTGCGTCGAGACCATGGCCCAAACCTTTGATGCAATCGAACATGACCGCCCTACCTGTTTCCTGGCCTACACTGTCAAGGGATGGGGCACGCCAATTGCGGGCCACAAGGACAACCACGGCGGACTGATGAACAACAGCCAGTTCGTCGCGTGGCAAGAACATATGGGCGTGCCTGCCGGCAAGGAATGGGAACCTCTCTCGGCAGTGCCGGACCCAGAGGCGTTGAAAGATTTTCTGTCGAAAGTTCCCTTCTTTGCAAAAGGTCCGCGACGCTATTTCGATGGCAAGCTGGGTGTTCCATCAATTGACATCGACACAAGCCGCGAAATCTCGACCCAAATGGCTTTCGGCAAGATTTTGGATGACTTGTCGAAGGGCGACAGCCAATTGGCCGAGCGTATCCTGACGACGTCCCCTGATGTCACAGGCACAACAAACCTTGGCCCTTGGGTAAACCGGCGCAAACTGTTTGCCCGATCCGAGCAAGCCGACGCTTTCATTGAACACCGTATCCCTTCGACGGCAAAATGGGAATTTACTCCCGAAGGGCAACATATCGAACTTGGTATCGCCGAGATGAATCTCATGTTGCTATTGGGCGCTGCGGGCCTTTCGCATTCCCTGTTCGGCAAGCGGCTTATCCCGATCGGTACTGTGTATGACCCCTTTGTCAGCCGTGGCCTCGATGCGCTCAATTATGCTTGTTATCAGGATGCGCGCTTTATGCTGGTCGGCACGCCTTCGGGCATAACTCTGGCCCCGGAAGGCGGCGCGCATCAATCCATTGGCACACCGTTGATCGGGATGAGTCAGGACGGTCTGGCAGCCTTTGAGCCAGCCTTTGCCGATGAACTGGCAGTGATCATGGAATGGGCCTTTGATTACCTTCAGCGTGACGGCGAAGGACAACCGGACGAACGCACCTGGCTGCGTGACGAAACAGGCGGTTCGGTTTATCTGCGCTTGACGACAAACCCGATTGAACAGCCTGGCAAACGCGTGGACGATGAGTTCCGTCAAGGTGCTATTGATGGCGCATACTGGTTGCGAAAACCGGGGCCGAATTGCGAGGTCGTAATCGCCTATCAGGGGGCCGTTGCACCCGAAGCGATCAAAGCCGCTGGCGTGATGGGCGAAGGACGCAAAGACATTGGAGTGCTGGCGGTGACTTCGGCAGACCGGCTAAACGCTGGGTGGACGGCAGCGCAACGGGCGCGTTCGCGCGGCAATCAGGCGGCTCGGTCCCACATCGAAACTTTGATGTCCGGTCTGCCGCGCCACTGCAAGCTGGTTACCGTGATTGACGGACACCCCGCGACATTGTCTTGGCTGGGTGCCGTACAGGGACATCAGACCATCCCTTTGGGGGTCGAACATTTTGGTCAGACAGGGACAATCGGCGACCTCTATCGGCACCATTGCATTGACGCGGACGCTATCCTGGAGAAGGTGAATGGTCTGACCCATGGCAAGGCTTTGCTTCGCACATGAGCGGCGGTGTTGGACGTCACAGCTTGGGCCTTACCCTCAGGGTATTTGGGCCCTTTGTGCAGACGCGCGTTTGGGTTCGAAGCCCCGAACGAAAGGCACCTTGTTCGAACCAAACTTTTGGGATCTGAGAAGAATTACGACTCGGGACTAAAGAAAAGATCCGGACGCCTTTGCTTCTGTCACTACAGGTGCTCAAAACTGTCGTAGGTATGGACCGCCATGAAAATCAATTTTGCGTGTATCAAGTCGGCCCATGCACGCTATCCGACCGGTTTTTTGGAAATATTCTTATTCATGTATGCGCTTAATAAAAATGGGTCTGTTCCTCTAGAATGTAACTCTTGAATAGCCGTTGATAATGTAGTTTGCAGGAGACACTCCAGTACGCGTTTGCCCCAAAAAGAACACTTTGTTCGAGCAGCTTCAGCGCAATCAATAACACCTAATTTCTAAGACAGAATAATGGCCACCGTTACAACAATCCCGAGACCGTCCGTAAGTTCTCCGCTCAGTTCTATCCAGGGCACCTATGCATATGGTGACGGGAATCCGTCGACCACGACGGTGATTTCCTACAGTTTCGGGCATTTCTCTGATACGCAGGCTTGGTCATCAGAGCATAAGGCGGAGTTCCGTGCGGCGCTGGCCGCAATAGAAGCCGTTGCAAACATTACTTTTGTCGAAGTCACCTCCGGTTCCGCTGACTTGGTTGAGGTTCTCGCGCCTTCCTCATTCTTTGAAAACCCGCGAACTCTCGGATTTCATTATTCGCCATCGAGCGGGACATCCTATGGCGCGTTCAACACGTCATACTGGACTGCTTCTTTCAACGGAAACGGTGATCCGGGCGGGTATTTCTTTACTACTTTGGTCCATGAATTAGGTCACGCCCTTGGGTTGGGGCATCCTCATGACACCGGATTGGGTACAACCGTGTTGAGCGGTGTAACGTCGCCATTCGACTCGTTTGGGGCGGCGGGCCTCAATCAGGGTGTCTACACTGTGATGTCGTATAACGATGGATGGACTTCACAAAACGGGGGGCTACACTTTAACGCAACGTACGGTGGTTCAACGGGGCTTGGGGCTTTGGATATTGCCGCGTTGCAGGCCATGTATGGGGCGAATACTTCATATAATTCCGGGGGCAATACCTACACACTTCCCTCTGCAAACGTCGCAGGAACTGGTTATCAGGCCATTTGGGATACTGGCGGGATTGACACAATACAACATGTTGGCAGTTCGAACGCACACATAGATCTCCGGGCCGCCACATTGGACTATTCCGTCACCGGAGGTGGGCTGATTTCGCATGCGGCTGGAATAAAAGGTGGTTTCACAATCGCGCATGGTGTTGTGATTGAAAACGCGTCTGGCGGATCGGGTGCTGATACTATTGTCGGCAATACCGCTCAGAACGTCTTGCGCGGGAACGACGGAAACGACACCATTCACTCGCTGTCCAACGGAAGCAATAACAACACCATCTATGGCGGCCAAGGCAACGATATCATTTTTGTGGCCCAAGGTACCGGCGCTGACCAGGTCTTTGGGGACCAGGGCAATGATCTGGCTGTTGTGCAGAGCAACGCAGGCACGTTTTCGGGTGGAACCGGCACAGACACTGTCAGATTTGTCAGCGCGATAAGTAACTATTTATTCTTTGAAAACGGCGTTTTGTACGAGTTTTTGGACGTCGTCACGCGCACAACTTTCACCATTGCAGACGACGTAGAGTTGGTCCAGTTTCTTGACGGGTTACAGCAGTATACCCGGTCGAATATCAAGTCTGCAATGCAGCTTTCAGATATCGATACTCAGGGAACAACGCTACAACATGCCAGCCAAGGGCTTTATGTGCTGGATGGCGGCAGTGCGAACATTGCTTTGATTTACGGTGGCCAGTCTATTGGGCAAAACTCGCTTGCAGGCTGGCAGGCACTTCAGGCCGAAGCGTCGGGCGGTGGCTACAAGGTGTTGTGGCTGAACACCAACGGGTCATATGCCGAATGGACCACGGATGCTTCGGGGCAATACCAAAGCGGCGTTACCATCGCCAATGTTGTCGATGTCGAAGTTTTCTATGGTGTTGATCTGAACAATGACGGCCACACCGGCCACGCCATAACCAATATCGAGACCAGCGGGTCGATAACACTCGCGTCTTCAACCCGCGGTGAGTACCTGATCAACGGTACCATCAACCTGACGTATAATGGCAATACAATTGGGCCAGACAGCCTGCCGGGCTGGCAGGCGCTTCAGGCCGAAGCTTCGGGCGGTGGCTACAAGGTGCTGTGGCAAAATGCGAACGGGTCATATGCTGAATGGACCACGGATGCCTCGGGGCAATATGTTAGCGGGACCGGCATCGCCAATGTCGTGGATGTCGAGGCCTTTTATGGTGTTGATCTGAACAATGACGGCCACACCGGCCACGTCACAACCAACATCGAGAGCAGCGGATCGGTAACACTCGCGTCGTCAACCC